>NZ_CP036269.1:6065045-6665045 GCF_007744675.1 Gimesia alba | reverse complement strand
AGCACCTAGTTACCGACGCTTGCTAGACCATATTCGCCCAGACATTTTACTCGGGCTCACTGCGACACCAGAACGATCAGACCAACTCGATGTCCTACAAAGGTTCGGTGGACGAACGAGTGCAGAAATCCGTTTGCCGGATGCTATCAACCGGAAATTGCTTTGTCCGTTTCAATACTTTGGTGTAGCAGATTCGGTAGATCTAGATGGTCTCACATGGCAACGTGGCGGTTATAGCATTGAGGAACTCGATCAAATCTATACTGGAAATGACGTGCGGGCTCGGCTAATTCTCGACAAAACACATCAGATATTATTACATCCTTATCAAGCACGCGGTCTCGGGTTTTGTGTGAGCAAAGCTCATGCTGAATTTATGGCGCGTTACTTTAATGAAAGTGGAATTTCCGCCGCCGCATTGACGGCAGACTCGTCTAATGAATTGCGGCGAGCGGTTCAAAATCAGTTACGCACGCGTGAAATCAACTTCATTTTTGTCGTCGACCTTTATAATGAAGGAGTCGATATTCCTGAGGTCGATACGCTGCTTTTACTCCGACCTACAGAAAGTATGATGATCTTTCTGCAACAGTTGGGGCGTGGCATGAGACTGCATGAAGAGAAAGAATGCTTGACAATTCTCGATTTTATTGGTGCACAGCGGCGTGAATTTCAATTTGCGTCCCGTTTTCGAGCGCTAAGTACCAAGCCTGCGCAACAGCTTGATCAAGAAATAGAACACGGATTTCCCCATTTGCCCAGTGGTTGTGTTATCCAGTTAGAACGCGTAGCACAGCAGCGAGTACTCGAAAATGTTAAAAATACAATACGACTACACAAGTCTAGAATAATTTCCAGTCTGCGTGAAATGGGGATTGGTTTTGGGTACGTACCAACTTTAGCGGATGCTTTGGACTATTTTAGTACCAATCTGGATGAATTGTTGAAACGAGGCCTATGGTCAAGTCTGTTAGCTGAGGCAGGGTTAATTGAACCCATGGACGATCCTGACCAAAAGCAGTTAGCAAAAGGACTTCGTCGAATCAGTCATGTAGATTGTGTATATCAAATTGAACAATGGCTTCAGCATATTGATCAAGTCGAGATTTCTAAAGGTGAAGATTCTCGGATATTTGAAATGTTGCATGTGAGTCTATGGGGAAAACAAAGTATAGGTTGGTCGATTTCAGAATCTCGAAAACGGTTGCTGGAAAATACGGGTGCTTGCCAAGATTTGAAAGCGATTTTAAATCATCAGCGGCAACGAGCTCTTACACATGAAGCGGGTAGATTACCTTCAGTCTCAGGTCCTTTGACGATCCATGCCCAGTACACTCGTGATGAAATTTTAATTGGTTTGGGGCATTGGTCTCTCAAAGATCGGCCCGACCAACGTGAAGGTGTATTGCATCTCAAGGATGCAAAAGTCGATGCGTTTTTTGTTACATTGCAAAAAACAGAAGCAGATTACTCACCGACCACCATGTATGAAGATTATTTGATATCACACAATTTGTTTCATTGGCAGTCGCAAAGTAATACTTCAGTATCCTCACCCACCGGACAGAGATATATCAATCATCGATCTATGGGGTATACACCACTTTTATTTGTACGTGAGACCAAAAAGCGAGCTTCGGGACTTACCACGCCATACTATTACCTTGGTCCTTGTGAATACGTTTCGCATTCTGGTAACCGTCCCTTGAATATAATTTGGAGACTTACTAATTCTGTACCAGCAAAGATTTACAGGCAAATGGCTCGGCAAGCTATAGGATAAGAAACAGGTAGACGTTTCAATTAACTTATTGAGTATCAAAAAGCACTTGGAAAGGGAATCTCTGCCCTCGTTGTTTTCCCTGATTTTGTGTACTGTCAGATTTGCTTCTAGCGTTCGATGGTCACGGCCATGACGATGGGGGCGGTGTTGTCGGTGCCTTTGATGAGTTCGATGTTTGTGATCTTGTCCTGACGCTTTGGTTTGACGCCGAGGTAACGTATTTGCTGGCCTCTCAGCATCCAGGCGAATTCGCTTTCCGGTACGTCGACGCGGCGGATGTAGTCGGCGAAGTGGGCTCCGTTGAGGAGCCGGTGATCTTCCGTCTGGCCGTCGGCGTAGTGCAGACGTACGATCATTGAAACCGACTTCTCTCTGCTGGCCGGGAAGCTCCAGCCGCCGACGCCGCTCAACAGGTGAATCGTTTTGGCTCTGGAATTGCACGGCAGGGAAACGGCCTTCGGCATCTTGGGTGGCAGGGGGCCGAAAGGTCCGTTGAGTAAAATTATATTGGGGGTCGACTGGCCGCGGGGATCAGTCAGGACAAAGGGAATCTCTTTGAAGGTTTTGGGTTTCCAGTCGGGGAAGATCATCTGATCCGGTCCGTTTTCGCCGTCGTGAAATAACGGTTTGGTGCTGACAGCGGTGGCGTAGCGGCCCAGTGGAATGGGTAGAAAACGCCCCTTGCTGGTGAGGAATTCCAGCAGGTCGGTCAGTTGCTGTTCGGTAATCTGCTTTTCAAATCCTTCGGGCATCACCGATTTGCGTGACGCGATCAGTTCGTCGATGTCTTCGCGGGGGACATCGAATTTCTTTGCCTGGGAATCTACGATCGTGATGCTGGTCCGGCTTTCACCCGCCAGCATCCCATTGATGATCTTGCCATCCAGCGTCAAAACTTTGTAGAGCCGAAAATTGCCTTCCACATTTCGTGACGGATCGAGAATGTGTGTCAACAGTTCGGCTTTAGGGTGAACGGCCATGCCGGTTAAGTTTGGTCCAATCGAATGGCCCAGCTCACCATGCTGATGGCAGGCCGCACAGACCTTTTTAAAAATTTCTCGGCCGGCATCAGAGTCACCTGTGACCTTGGTTACGTGCATTAACGACTGCAGTACTTTCTCACGATTGGCATCCGGAAGTCCTCCCCCCATTGCAAGAAGTTTCTCTGCTTGAAGACGAAGTGTTTCGTCTGGAAAAGATCGCAGTGCCTGCTTCTGTTCAAGCGATAAATCGTTCAGATCGAATTGGCGCTTTGCAGCGGCGTTCAACAACGATTTGGTCCAGGCAGGTTTACTGAGGATGATATTGATCGCCGTCGATTTCACTCTGGGGGTCAGCGTTGATAACGTTTCCACGATTACTTCTCCCGCCAGCGGCGATTGACTCCGTCCGATTACTTCAAAGAGCTGGTCCGCCACCTCGGGGGGCGTCTGTGCATGAATCTGTTCGATAATCTGGCTCACGACGTCGTCATCATTGACGCGAAAGCTGACCAGGTCGCGGGCGGCGGCCACACGCATTTCTGGTTTTGTGTTTTCGCTGCTGAGCTGATCGACGAGCGATTCTATCATTTCTTCAGCATAGTGAGCCAAGGCGTCGGTATGACACTGATTGGCAAGTTGGAGCAGCTTGAACCTGCTGGCAGGATCGATCCGTTCAAAGGCAGAAATCAGAGTCGCATCCAGTGAGTCAGACTTGGCAAGCGTAAACTTTGCTGGCAGACCCTCGGTCAAGCCGTTCAGAACGGCACTGACGATAGCAGGATTGGCCTCTTGCATCCCTGAGATAATGGATTGCAGAGTTTGCGCATCGGGTTTTCCGCGGCCAATATGCTCGGCGATGGTACGTGCGATCTGAATATTAGCATTCGCAGCAGGACGTGCCTTCTGTGAAGTGACCGATTGCAAAAAGGGAATGGCATGCGTCGCTGCGGCAGACGTCAAGCCATCAATCAAAATGCCATCGGTTTCTTTTGCAGCAAGCTCGGCGATCAGTTTACCTGCCTGGTCTGAAGCAGGCATATCAGCAAGTGTCAGAATCGCCTGCAAGCGTATCTGGACATCGCGGTCATCAAACAAACGGCGATGCGCCAGCAAGAGATCTAAGCCATTTTCGTCTGTCGGTAAAACGGCGATCGCATTTCGCCGGACTCCCGCTGACGGATGAGTCAGACCGTTTTTGAGACAACGAGTCACAAAGCCGGCAGCCTTGAACCGCGTATCAAGTTGAACGTATCCCAGGCCTTTCAAAGTGTGGAGTGCGTGGATGGCTCCCACGTTGAGGTCCACTTGATCAACGGCCTGATCAGCGGCCAGAGCAACTAACGGTTGCAGGACATCGTCTGCCTTACGTTCAATGAGCAGACGTTGTGCCTGCAGACGCCAGACGAAGGAGGGGTGCTTGAGTACTTCAATCAGTTCTTTGTTCGATTTATTTGCAAGGCTGTCAGCGTCGTGAAGATTGTCGCCTTTTTTTGAAACAGGCACGACGCGATAAATTCGCCCATGTTTTTTGTCTCTCAAATCACTTTCGTAGGCCCTGCCCTTGCCTGTTTTGAAGCCATGAGGCGTCGGGTTGTGTTGGACAATGTAGTTGTACCAGTCGATCACCCAGACCGCGCCGTCCGGGCCGACTTCTGCCAGGACGGGCGCACTCCACTCATCATCACTGGCAAGCAAATTGACGGGACTGGTCGATTCATAATTCGCACCATCGCGGCGAAGCACATATGTGCCGACGAGATGACCAGTCGGACCGCAGACGAAGGCGGTCTTGTTCCACCATTGCTGAGGAAATGTGCGGGCTGTGTAAAGTGCGTGGCCTGCTGCAGCCGTGTATCCGCCGTGGTGATCCACCTGGCGAATTTTGTCTGTGATCGGTTTGAAGAGATGAGAGTCTGCAATCGAATGCAGGGTCGAAGGCGCCCAGCCGCGAACCCGTTCATAGTACCGATTGGGAACCGGCATAAACATGCTGGGGTTTCCATTCGCAGTGGAACCAAAGATCAGACCTTCTTCGCTGATCCCCAACCCCCAGGTGTTATTATCACTCGAACGAATAAACTCCAGATCGGTGACTTGTGGCGGATCCGTCTGTGAGAGTTTGAAACGCCAGAATCCCTGTCCGAACGATTGTGTGGCCTGGCCGTTGAATTTGGGGGTGCTTTTGTTGTAGCCCTGCATCGCCCAGATCCAGTTATCCAGCCCGTAGCGGAAATTGCTGACGCCGCCGTGCGTGTCTCCCAGTGTCCAGTTTGAAATGAGTGTTGTCTGTTGATCGGCAACATCATCGCCATCGGTGTCTTTTAAATAGATTGTCTCCGTGCCATTCTGTACGACCGCGCCACCGCGAACAATGACGATGGCGGTGGGAATACTCAAGCCTTCTGCGAATACCGTGAATTTGTCAGCCACGTGGTCAGCATCAGTATCCTCACAAATTCGGATGCGGTCGCGATCTTTTCCTAACTCATTGGGGTAGTCGACGGTCTCGCAAACCCACAGACGACCTCGCTCATCCCAGGTCATTGCGATCGGTTTGGAATGAAAATCACGCTCGTCTGCATAACGCCGAACTGCTATGCCCTGGGGTGTGACAAAGTGCTTGATTGATTCTGCAACAGACAGTGGCTTCTGCATTAAGTTGCGTGGTGCGCTCTGAGTGCCCCATTTTTTACCCGGGGTGTAGTTGGGGATTTTTGGACCGACATCGACGTACTCGAATTTCTTCAGATCACGGCGGAGTTCTGTCATTGGGGGAGCGGTAAAGCTGTTGGGATCGCTGAACGCGGGGACTTTGGTGGGGTCATCGCCACACGCCCAGCGAATGCCACGTTCTACCAGATTTTGGAAACCGGGATTCTTAAACGTGCGCTGGTCATGCCCCCATGCGGTGTAAAAGACACGACCTTTACCATGTGTTTTAATCCACGTCCAGGGTTCGCGTTTCTTGCCTGCTGCCTGATCGCCCTGGACTCGGTATTCGAGCACGGTTCGATTTTTTTCATTGTGCAGGTGATGAATATAAGTCTCATCCCAACTGGTGAAGCTGTTGTAGCCCTGCATAATCGGGTGATTCGGGCGTGCGATCTCTGTGGTAAAGACCTGTCCGCCATGCTGTTGAAACTGAGCGCCCATCAAGGCCACGATTTCTTTATTGTTCCGCCAGCAATAACTCGCACAATGCAGCGGAATGAAGCCGTGTCCCTCCGCTATATAATTGAGCAACGCTTTCGCCTGCGCATCTTCAATGCGATCAATGTTCGCATACAGAACCAGCCCGTCGAATTGGGAGAGTGTTTCTGGATCGATGTTCTCCATGCGATCGGTGTATCGCAAGGTAATCCCGCGCTCTAAGAGTGCGGGAGCAAGTTCCTCGAATCGACGTGAGGGCTGATGATGCCCGTTGTCGCCGATAAACAACAGATCGAGTTTCTCAGCTGAGGCGGTTGTTGACGAAATCCCCAGCAGAATGAAAGCAACGAGGCAGGCAAAGAGACGAATGGTATTTCGGATGTAGAATGATAATGCGAGCGGCATAATAGATTCTCTGTCAATTTCAAAGAAAAGAGTCGATCCTGGAGACAGGATCGAGAGAAAAGGAACAGCTCGAATGAAGCTGTTTCCCATTTCATCTTAACATGACAGGAAACAAAGTAGATGGGATTTTGCGTATTTTTTCCTGCGATATTTTACCAGCTACCTGCTGTCGCAGTTTGTTACACTCCCGTGAGCGCAGCTCTCGTTTGCAGAACTGCAGGAAACAATTGACTCACGAACGGAAATCCAGCGGGGATAAAAAACAAGCTGAACCGCAGGAAACGATTCAGCATGTGTTTGATTCAATATAAGCGGAGAGAGGGGGATTCGAACCCCCGGTACCTTGCGGCACACCGGTTTTCGAGACCGGCACATTCGGCCACTCTGTCACCTCTCCGGTTGAATAGATTGACTGTAATTGATCCTCTTTATATAGACATCAGAGTCCAGCGTCAAATTCGAAGGTGATGCGAATTTTGGTTTGTGATTCTTAATTCCTCGGTATCTCTTTCTGAAGCAGTAAGTAAGTCACTGCCAACTATCTGCCAATGAGGGGCGTAGTAAACTCAGCGGGTCTGCGTTATTCAAACTGGGATTCTATGGTTTCATGGGCTGAACAGTTGGAATTATCAATGATTCCGGGCATCTTTCTTGCAGAGACCATCCCGCCGGGATATGCTGGTATTTATAGACATTTTCTGTAAAGAATGGTTCTCTCTCATCTTTGGAAAATCACCTCTCGCAGAAAAAACTAATCTGTCAGCGAACATTTAGTAAACGAAGTAGGTATAATGTATGCCAAGGTGTGTCCATTCTGTGTGGCTACTTTCGATTACGTGATTTCGTGGGTATAACTCCTTTCTTTCACGATCTTGGTTCATTCGTTCATTAGCGATGGAATTTATAAGTATGCGTCTATTCCATTTTGTTTCGATCCTGAGTCTGTTTACGATTCTGACTTTCGTGACCCCCTCATTTGCCGAAGAGCAGTATCTTGAGTTTATCGAGGGACTACGGGACAAAAACTATCACGATACCGCTCTGGATTATCTGAATCAAATTGAGGCAGACAAAGAAACACCCAAAGAAATTCGAGAGCTGATTCCCTTTGAACGCGCGATGACGCTGATGATGTTCTCGCGAACTCAGAAACTTCCCCAAGATCAGGAGGAAACGCTGAATCAGGCGCTGGCACAACTTGAGTTGTTCACAAAGCAGAGCCCGAATCACCCCAAAGCAGGGACGGCCAATACCGAACGTGGAAAGATTATTCTTGAGAAAGCGGAAGTTGAGGTTCGCAAAGCGCAGACTTCTGATCAAGTCAAGAAAAAAGAGGCTCAAACAGCCGCCCGCAAACTCGTTGCCCAAGCGCGGGCGATCTTTCAAAAAGCGTATAACCTGCACGAAAAAACCTGGAAATCATTTCCGGCCACATTCATTGATAAGCAGAAAGAGCCGGAAAAGTACGCAGCCCGTGCCAGAGCAGAAATTCAGTTCATGAGTGCCCAGCTCGACCTGGCACAGTGTACTTACGAAGAAGCGCAAACCTATGATCGCGGCAGTGCCGATTTTAATCGTCTGTTGAAAAAAGCGTCTGAAGAATATGCCAAAATTCACGAGCGTTATCGCAGTCAGGTGGGTGGGCTCTATGCCCGAATGTGGCAGGGAAAATGCTTTGAAGAGCAGGGAGAACTGGGACGCGCCCTGGGGATTTATAATGAACTGCTGGGCCACCCTGGAAAATCACAGCCCATCAAACAGTTAAAAGATAACATCTTGCAGTTTCGACTCATCTGTTTGAATGATGAAAAGAAAAAAGACTATCAATTGGTGATTAACGAAGCCGAGCAGTGGTTAAAAGAAAACCGGTCTCGAAGTCGAACTGCGATCGGCCAGGGAATTACCTGGGAGCTGGCACGTGCGCAGGAAGCGCTGGCGAATGTCGAGGGAACGAAAAAGAGTGACCAGGAACGTATTCTACGACAGGCGTTGACGAACGCTCGTTTTGTGAATGCCTTCCGAGGAAAGTACCGTGATGTTTCTCGTCTGATGGTGGGCCGCCTGAATGCGAAACTACAGGGCAATTCTGGCGGAGATCCCCAAGACTTTGAGACCGCCTACGGTTTAGGGCAGGATCGTATCAAACAGACCAAGTCCTTAAAAGATAAAGTCGCCGCAGCAAAATCGCCTGCTGATAAAAAGAAAGCACAGGTCGAACTAAATCAGTACATGGAAGAGACGGCACGTCTACTGAAAATTGCTCTGAGACTGGCAGACGGAAAAACCGATCCGAAGGAACTGGATCACGCCCGGTTTTTACTGTGTTACACCTATTATAATCTGCGACGCAGTTACGAGTGTGCAATTCTCGGTGAATACATCGCCAACAATCATCACAAAGACAGCGCCCAGATTGCTTTGGATGCTGCCTATCTGGCGCTGGCGGGTTTCCTGCAAGCCTATAACGATGCGCCGAAAGAGCAGCGGTATGTGGATAACCAGCACATGGAAAGCATCTGTAATCTGATCGCCACCAAATGGCCGGATAGCGACCGTGCGAATGATGCTCGGATTCAGCTGGGGAATATCTACAGCCAGACCGACCGACCAGCAGAAGCGGCAAAATGGTATTCTCAAGTGCCAAAGACGGCACCTCAGTATGTGGACGCACAAATCAGAGCAGGTCAGGCATATTGGAACAGTTATCTGACAGCGATGTCGCGTCGCTCTGAAACAAAGCCTGGAGAAGTGAATGAATGGGCGAAACTTGCTGAGAAGCATTTACGGACAGGGATTGCCGCGACAGAGAAATCGGTTCCACCCACCGCGGCGACGCCGGAAAATCTGACCGCGGCGAAAACATCACTGGCACAGATCGCGCTCAATAATGGCAACTATCAGGAAGCCATCGATATCCTGTCGAAAGACCCGCATTCCGTACTAAAAGCCATTCATCTTGCGAAAGGCAAAAAACGGCCTGCAAAAGGGGTGCAAAGCAGTGATTTCGCAAATCTGGTGTACCAGCTTCAACTACGCGCTTACATTGGCTTACAGCAGATTGACCTGGCCCGGAAAGCGATGAACCAGTTAGAGGAATCTGCATCGGGCACGGGAGGCGAATCGATTACCGACATGTATCGCCAGCTCGGTGAAAAGATCACAGAAGAGATCGAACGTCTCAAAGCCGCCGGGGATACTAAGCGAATCGACGATGTCCGTAAGTCACTGGAAACATTCCTGACGGATATCTTCAAACGGAAAGATCAGACGTACGGATCGCTGGTCTGGATTGGTGAAACCTATTATGGAATGGGACAGGGTGCCAGCGAGAATCCGGCAATCGCCCGGGGCTACTTTGACAAAGCCGCCGCCGCCTTTGAAGAAATTCAGAAACGACAAGACGCCTCCGGAGATTTTATTCCGGGGAACTTCCAGGTCGGAATTACACTGCGATTAGTGAACTGTAAGCGGCAGCAAGGCGAATTTGAAGAAGCGTTGAAACTGATTACACCTGTGCTCAAAGAAAAAGATAATTCTCCCGAAGTGCAGTTTGAAGCAGCTTCCATTCTGCAGGACTGGGCCGGCAGTGGTCAGGGGGACTCCAACAAAAAATATCTGGAAGCGATCAATGGAATGGAGCTTGAGGGGGGAGCCCTGCTTCGAGGCTGGGCTTATCTCACTCGTATCTTACAGACTTCCATTGCTTCCACGGGACGTGATGATTTGAAGAAAATGTACTATGACGCCCAGTACAATAAAATCGAGTCTCGCCGAAAATACGGAATTGCCATCAACGATACCAAAGAACTGGAAAAAGCAAAATTAGAGACCAACGTCTTCGGTCAGATAAGTGTCGATTTGCCAGATGATGTCTGGGAACGGTTTAACCAACTGTATCGACAAATTCAGACTGACATGGGTGAAGATCCTGTCGATCTGGAACGGCGTCAGACTGCGACTGAGACAGTGGCTGCGAATGATGCAAAACAGTTAAAAACAGAATCACCAGCAAATACTCAGCAGAAAGTCGCACAACAGTCAGCGGCTGCAGCAGAGGCACCAGGTGGTTCGAATACGATGTTATTCCTGGCCGTGATTGTCTTGGGGATCGGTGGTGCTGTTGCGTTTTATTTCTTCGGATTGAAGCCTGGGAAAAAAGCACGTCCGTCGTATCAACTTGCTTCAAATGTGACAATGCCTTCGGAGATTCCGGCACCACCAGCGCCAGCTCCCAAAACGAGTCGGTCGGCGTCTCCGAAGTCTGCCATGCCGAATGTGGGCACTGAGAAACCACGCACGAAAGCAGAACCTGAAAAAGAAAAACGGAAAAAAGCACCAGAACAAAGTGGAACTGGTAAAGAGAAACGAAAATTAACACCGGAGCAGATTGCCGCCCGTAAGGCCAAACTGGCGCAGATGTCACCGGAAGAAATCGCAGCCCGTAAAGCGGCGATTGCCAAGAAAAAAGCCGCACAGGCGAAACAGCAAAAACAGTCAAGACCTCGTCCGGAAGGTGAATCCAAAGACGCCTGAGTTTCTCAGGCTGACAACAACATCTATCTGTGATGAGACCAATTATTGTTGAGGAGCAATAAACTGATGAAACGCCCGATCTGGTTAAGTTTGATTCTGTTGGCAGGTTTGCAAGTTCTGACCATTACCCATCTGGAAGCTGCCGACACGATTTATCAATATAACAGCAACAGCCCGCAGTTAGGCGATATCAAAGGCTACACAAAAACGGAACTGACTTTGCAACGGGGCACAAAGAGTGTCAAAATTCCTGCAAATGAAATTCAGCGTGTGCGTTGGAATGGCGAACCCCCCCAATTGAATATTGCCCGAAATCAGGAACAAAACGGGAACTATGCTGCCGCCTTGGATGAGTATAAAAAAGCGCAGGCTGGCGCCAGTGCCAATCTCAAAACAGACCTGCAGTTTATGATTGCCCGCGCTACGGCCAAAAGTGCCCAGTCAAATGCGGCTGATCTGGACAATGCTATTAAATTCCTGTCTGATTTTATCAAGGCCAATGGCGATCACTATCAGTACTACGCGGCAACGAAACTGCTGGGAGAAGCTTATCTCGCCAAGAAAGATTACGCGGCTGCAAATAAAGAGTTTGGAACTTTAGAGCGTTCTCCCTGGAAAGACACCCAGATGAACGCCAAAAATCTGAAAGCGCGTGTTTTGTTGGCACAGGGAAATGTGAAAGGTGCTCTGGCAGCCTTTGATGCCGTTGCCAAGATGGATGCCAAGTCACCAGCAGAAATGGCCAGTAAGCGTGCTGCTCAATTAGGTAGTGCAGTCTGCCTGGAAAAAGAAGGCAAACAAAAAGAAGCGATTACGGTGCTTGATCAGATTATTAAAACAGCCGACCCTCAACAAACCGCACTCCTGGCAGAAGCTTATCTGCGCAAGGGCGACTGCTTCCGTGAGATAGGAGAAGCGAAAGAAGCTTTAATCGCTTATCTGCACATTGATGTTCTGTTTCCGTCGCAACCTGCAATTCATGCTGAAGCATTGTATCACTTATCCACATTATGGGGAAAAGTTCAGAAACCGGAACGTGGCGCCGAAGCCCGTGCTGTGCTGCAGCAACAGTATCCAAACAGTGAATGGACCCAAAAAGCGGAAGGAAGCTGAGAAATTGACACGAATGTCAGATTGCTGGGCAGATTCGTTAAGTCTACCCTTTACAATGCAATTTTGACCTATAAATAATAACGGGCACTTGAAAAAAGACTTCCCAGTCCGATAGCAAGAGATCCACGATTAACACTCCTTTCAGTAGACCGGAGACCACAACGATGATGATGGGGAATTCCTTGGAACGGAATCAGACTTCACTGGCTTATCGTAGCCTGAGCATATTATTACTTTGCGCAGTCGTGTTTACGCCACTTGGTTTGAATACAAACAGCTGGGCGTATCAGGATGAAGCTGCTGCACCTGCGACAGGCGAAGCACCGGCAGCGAGCGAGGCACCTCCCGCGGGAGAAGGCGAAGCGCCAGCTGGTGAAGCACCCGCAGGGGGAGATGCTCCGGCAGCAGCGCCTGCAGGTAATGGTGCTGCTCCGGCTGCAGCGTCGGAAAGCTTTCTGTCCTGGATGATTCGTGCTTCCGGTTTCTTTGGTCTGATTCTGCTTTTGCTTTCATTTTTGATGGTTGCTCTGATCATGGCCAACGTGCTCTCAATTCGTCGAGATAATCTGATGCCACCCGATCTGATTGGTGCCTTTGAAGAAAAGATCAATAACAAAGATTATCAAGGGGCTTTCGAGTTGGCAAAAAGCGATGATTCCTTTGTCGCGCGAGTTCTGGCAGCAGGTCTGAGTAAACTGAATCAAGGTTACGCAGAAGCCGTCGAAGGTATGCAGGAAGTCGGCGAAGATGAAAACATGGCCATGGAACACAAGCTGAGCTATCTGGCATTGATTGGCGCCATCGCTCCGATGATCGGGCTGATGGGTACTGTGTATGGTATGATTTTGAGCTTCCAGACCATTGCGAGTTCCGCAACATCTCCTAAGCCTTCAGAACTGGCGGATGGGATTTCCACCGCGTTGTTTACAACGCTGGAAGGTTTGACAGTCGCGATTCCTGCAATGATTTTCTACAGTCTGCTAAGAAATCGTGTTGCTCGTTTTTCACTGGAAGTTGGCATGATCAGCGAAAGTCTGATGAACCGATTCTCTTCGAGCGGCAAATAGCACAAGGAACGATCAAACTGTTTTATTCCTTCTGTTGGTTGGAGCGAAACTGTTTGAGGGGAGAGTATTTCAATGAAAATCAAATCTCAAAAGCCGGCAGTTGCTGACGTTGATATGACGCCGATGATTGACATCGTTTTTCAGCTAATTGCGTTTTTCATGGTGATTACCAACTTTGAGCAGATCCAGGCAGACGAACGTGTCAAGCTGCCTTCCGACTCTCTGGCAAAACCACCGGAAGTCAAGGCAGCCGACGAACTGGTTTTGAATATCGGTTTTGAACGCAACAAGGCGGGAGAAATAACCGATCCCCAGGCATATATTTTTTATACCGGTGAAAGAATTCCGGTATTAAAGTTCGGGCCCAAGTTTGAGCAGGAAGCACGTATTTACAAGCAGAAAAATCAGGATCCGAAAGATGTTCCTGTGATCTTAAGAGCTGATGCGCTCGTGAAAACAGGACAAATACAAGATCTGATTAAGATCGCTCAGGAAAGTGGTTTTACAAAGTTTGCCTTCAAGGCGACACAAAAGACGCAATAGCGACGATTTTTGAAACTTTCTGTCAACGTGACAGATTTCATTATTGCAGGATAGAATTCCTATGAAGTTACGTAGTTCCGGTCGAGAAGCAGAAAAGATCGAGCCTCAGATGGCGCCGATGATCGATGTGGTTTTTCAGCTTTTGATCTTCTTTATGTTGACGCTGAATATTGTGGAACCGGAAGGGGATTTCAATGTCAACATGCCGATCACAGACAATTCGGATGCTTCTCAAGACCCTGATATTTTTCCAGATATTAAAGTCCGTCTGGTTGCCAATGAAGATGGTTCACTGAATACGATTCGTCTGGGACAGGTAAATCTCGGAAACGGGCCGAATGTGTTTGCCGGCCTGAACAATGAGATATTGAAGATCATCGGAAAACCCGGTAATCCGATCACGAAAGATATGGAGGTTGAAATCGAAGCTGATTATAACCTGCATTATGAGTATACGTTGAAGGCCGTCAGTGCCTGTACCGGCCGGCTCGATTCCTCGGGTAAGCACATTATCCGTTACATCGAAAAGATCAAATTCGCGCCTCCCGTGGGGGGGCCAGCCGCTGGCAGTTAGAGCACGTTCCAATTCCCCCAAAAAGCTCACAGTTATGAAGAACTGTGAGCTTTTTTTATTGAATTTGACTTAGAAAAACTGGTTCGCTGAATGTGACATCAAGTACAACGGCTATCAAAGTAGTCCTATGTCTAGTTCCTCTGGGACAGAAGTGCTTGACTCTCAAGTTCAGGTTGGATTGTAGTGAAGCAAGTCTGGATCTGGACTCAGTATAAGCACTTATGACATGACACTCATTCCCGATTAAGTTCCAGAATCGGTTCTTACAGATTCCTTTTGAGTAGCGTGAGTAATTTGGTTTGGGTATAGTGAACGATGATCCTTTTGCTCACTTAGAGAAAAGGTTTGTAATAAAAGCTGAAAATTTCAAAGTTAATGTAACCGAGAAATGAATGCTGCAATGTGTTGTGTGTTTGGGAGATCACACAATGATTTTGTTGCATCGGTACCTGTGAACGAGACTGCCGTTGAGAAGTTTGTTTCAAAAATGAAGTTTTAGTGAAGGAATAGACGAGGTCCTGATCTGAATCGAAATTTCTCTATCGGGTTGAATTGTAAACGGGTTGAACAAAGTTGGTTCTGGAATGAGCAGAGTCTCATTCTTAGAGCTGTTCATCAGGTAAGCTGAATTCCATCGTTGAGATCAATTCGGATTAACCTGAGGCGCCGATATCAAAATCATTCCCAAACTCTCTGGATGTCTGACACCCCTTTCCGGAGAACAGGAATGTTTCTGGATCACGTTCGAGCCAAACCGCCGAATGTGAAAATCTGTTTTTAAGGTGAGTGTTAGCACAGTAGAGTCTTTGGGAACAAATAACTAGAAGTTTTTCTTAGACTTAAAGTGACTCATTTACAATGTTGTTAATCAGTATCCGAGTGCTCTACGCTTTTGTATGCGCAGGAGCCATCGCCACCTATGTTAGTTCCAACCCGCCCAGCCCCGTTGATCAGTACCCTCTGATTGCATTTGTCCTGTTGATGATTTTTACTCAGGGTGTGACCTGCCTGGATCTCCTCATCAGTCGCAAGCGCATCGAAGTCATGTCCGCCATTTATTTCGGGCTGTTAGTTGGCGTGCTCCTCAGTTATCTGTTGATCCAGGCGTTAACGCCTGTGATTTCGAAAACGCCTTGGGGAGAGGGAGTTGTGATGATTACCACACTCACCCTGCCCTACCTGTGTATTTCTTTTCTGCTGCAAACCAAAGATGATTTTCGGTTTATTGTGCCTTACGTTGAGTTTTCGCGTGAGTTGAAAGGGGGCCGTCCTCTGGTGCTTGATAGTAGTGCCCTCATCGATGGTCGAATTGCCGACGTTGTGGAAACCAAAATTCTGGATTCCGAGATGGTCGTTCCCGACTTCATCCTGAAAGAAGTCCAGGATATCGCTGACAGTAGTGATAAAGTCCGGCGTGTCCGCGGCCGTCGTGGTCTGGATATTCTGTCCACGTTACAGAATAATCCGAATGTTGACATTTCGATGTACGATGCGAAAGAGTCGGAAAAAGAAAAAGGTCTGACGGTTGACCAGCGTCTGGTGGTGGCCGCGAAGAAGCTCGGCGGTAAAGTGGTAACCAACGACTTCAATCTGAATAAGGTCGCCAGCGTTCAGGGAGTGGATGTGATCAATCTGAACGATGTGGCGAACTCGCTCAAACCACGTTATCTGCCTGGCGAACATATCCAGTTGAAAATCATCAAAGAGGGAGAATCGCAGGCGCAAGGTGTGGGCTATCTGGATGATGGCACGATGGTAGTTTGTGAACAGGCCAATCACCTTGTAGGCCGTGATGTTGACGCGGTTGTAACCAGTGTGCTCCAGAGTAGCGCGGGGCGGATGATTTTTGGTCGAGTCACAGATAGCCGACAACTTTGATCAGATCAGAACGTTCTCGGAATAAAACGGATTGCTGTGATGAATTCCCGGAAAACAAACCGAATCGGAATTGCCGTTGTCGAACATCAACGGCAATTCCTGATAGGTGTTCGCCCTGCAGGTGTCGCTCTGGCAGGCTTCCATGAATTTCCTGGAGGGAAATGTCAGCCAGAGGAGTCGACGGAAGCTTGTGCTGTCAGAGAGTGCAAGGAAGAGACCGGCCTGGAGGTCATTGCGATCAACGAATTACTCTATGAAGAGCATTCATATGATCATGCTGACGTGAAACTACATTTCTGGTTATGCCGACCAGCTCAGCTCCCGTCAGATCTCACGACCTGCAATCTGCAGGGTTTTCACTGGTTTCCTGTCGAATCTCTACCGGAACTACAGTTTCCGGAAGCCAACGCGAGACTCATTGATTTGCTCGTAAGTGCTTTCTCAGTCTCTTAATTACGACTGCCATTGCATCCCATTGCCTCTGGTTGTGCATGTGCTCGATCACTAATATCAGCCGACTTTGATTTAATTTGACTTCCGTTAGTCGTGGCCTAGACTTCATGAATGTTAAATTCGGCTTTTTTTCACTCCCGTCAGAATGTATGAACAGGTTCTTTCAACATGGGTTATTCAATCACTCAGGCGACCCCGAGTGACAATCAGGATGAACTACTATCTTTGATTAATCGGAATTTCAAGAAAACCGATTCTCATTGGTTCAACTGGTCTCATCAGCAAAATCCGTTTGGGGAGAACTATTGCTGGCTGGCAAGAGAGGATGAAGCCGGGCAACTGATCGGGTCTACCGGCCTGTTAACACGCCGCATGAATTATGACGGGCACCCTTTCGCTGTGGGGCAAGCCGAATCAATTAATATCGACAAAGAGCATCGGTCTGCTCAGGCCGCGTTAAAGTTGCAACGCGCTCTGATTTCACATTTACCAGAAACTGATTTCAATTTTGTATATGGCATGACCGATACGGCTTCAGCGATCTTCAAGCGTTGTCGCTATAAGGAAGTGGGCACATTCCAGCATTGGGTCAAGCCCATTCGTTGTGAGTACAAACTCAAAGAGCGAATCCGTTCTACCGTGTTACGAAAAAGTGCCTCCTCTGTCCTTGACCTGGCTTTACGTGCTTATTCACTTGAGTCGCGCACTTTTTTGTCTCACCGGAATATCGTGAATTTTGACGCACCCATCGACGATCGCTTTGAAACTCTGTTCAATGATAATTCCAAAGGCACCGTGATGGTCGAGCGGACGCGTGATTTTCTGGAATGGCGTTTTCGTCGTGAGCCCAGCACACGCTTTCATATAATGACCTTGGAAAATCGAGATCACGAACTATTGGGATACATGATTTATGTACTGGGGGAGACAGGTCGTAGCGGTGACTATGCGGCTGGTATTCAGGACTTTTTTTATCGAGATCTGAAATCACTGAAACAAATGCTGGCGGCGTTTTGCCACCACAGTCGACAGATCGGCTTGGAGTCGATTGTGATCAACTATTTCGGGCGGGAAGAGGTCTCCCGTCTCCTGTCACGGTTTGGGTTCTTTCAACGGCACTCAGAGACAAAAGTCTTTGTGTACGCCAATCCGAAATACCCGGATTTCAAACTGGATTCGATTATGGATCCGAATCGCTGGCACCTGACAAACGCCGAACTCCTCTCCTGAAGCAACTTAACTGCTTACCTGTCGGATGCTTCTATTGCGCTCCGTTGTCCTGTCTCCGCTGCTCGCGTGAGATGATCTCCGCTGCCGAAGCATTGTTGGTATGCAAGTCCGCGGTTGCCAGCGTGGGGATGCCATAGCCAAATCCTTTGAGTGCATTGAACCAGATTTGACGGCCCGTATAAGGATCCAGGCAATAAGTATAACCATCGATGGACGCAAATAACTGTTCGTCGTCGACCAGGATCGAGACATAATTCGAACGGCCTTTGGGGGCTTTCCAACTCCAGAGCAGCTTTCCCGTATCCCGATCCAGAGCAAGCACACGGGAATTAAAACTGACGAACAGGAAGTCGGTAATCAAGAGTTGATCCGATTCCTGAGGCCGACTGTCTGTGAAATTTGTATCGTCCAGAAACCCGCCGCTCATTCAAAGCTCCTTGAATCTCTGACTAATCAATGGGGCGAATCACTGGTTTTGCGGCTGTATTTTCTTTCTTCAGTTTCGCGGGGCCCAGAGAAGGATCAATGGCAACAGCGCGTTCAAAATCTTCCGCTGCCTTTTTCAGTTCACCTTTTTCTTTGAACGATTTCGACCGCATCAGATAGGCTTTTGCCACAATCGCATCAATGCGTTTAGCTCGCTCAAAATCACGCAGTGCGTGTTCCACATCGCCACGCTTCATGAATGCATCCCCACGAACCGAGTAGGCTTCAGGGTTCGGCTCAATATTAATCGCCCGGGAGCATTCCTGGATGCAGCGATCAAGTTTATTTTCGTCCAGATACAGCGCACCACGGATATAATAGCCGCGTCCGGTATCCTGAGTCAGTTCGACGATCTTTGCGTAATCCTTCATGGCAGTTTCACGCATCTCAGACTCCAGATAAAACTGAGCCCGTTCAAGAATCAATTCTGTGTCTTTCGGCGCTTTGGCAATCCGCTCGTTAATCGACGCCAGTTTTTGCAGCCAGACAATTTTTTCGGCATCCGCTTTGGCTTTTTTCGGTTCTTTCATTTTTTCGTAGGCGATCATCCGCTGGCGATAGAATTTCAATTTCTGCGGACTCAGTTCAATGGCTTTGGAAAAGTCCTCTGCTGCTTTGGCGTACTCCTCTTGTTTCAACCAGGCCAGGCCTCGGTTGTCATAAGCATTCAGGTATTTCGGATCCAGTTTGATGACCTGATTCAAGACCTCAAACGCTTTGTCGATTTCGTTAAGATTCATCAATGCAAATCCCAGATTGTTCATTGCATCAATGCTTTCGGGTTTGATTCTCAAAACCTGCTCAAAGTCGGCACGGGCCTCCTTCAGTTTTCCCGATGTCGCGAAGAGTAATCCCCGGTTATTGTATGCCTGATGGTCTTGGGGATTGAGTTCGATGGCTCGTGAAAAGTCCTGAACCGCCAATTGAGCGCCGCCCCGTGTCATGAAAAATAGCGCTCTCGTATAAAAATATTGCGCATTCTTCGGGCTCATTTCGATGGCTTTGGTTAAATCCACGATGGCATTCGCGTCTTGCTTCAGATCAGCCCAGACACTGCCGCGGTGAAAGTAGTATTTGGCTTCCTTGGGATTCAGTTTAATGGCAGCAGAAAAAGCCTTTGTCGAATCAGGCAGGTTACCTTGCTTGAGGAGTTTCATTCCCTGATCGAAGAATTCCTCTGCTTTTTTCAGAGTCGCTTCTGGTATGGGAGCCTGATTCAACGCGACCTGTGCGTTCACTTCAGATTGCGCGTTCTTTTTTTCTATCGTCTTAGACGCTTTTGCCTGATCTTGTTGGACAGCGGCTGCTGTTTGATTTGGTTTAACTTCTTTCTGCGAAGTTGTTTGCGCTTCGTTTCCACATCCGTTTAATACACAGAAACCGAGAAGCATCCCTGCAATCTGACGATTCATTTTTCTTCCACCTACTGTATGTACTCGCTAATTTTGCATAAAATGCATTAATTGCTCGAGGGCTTGTAAATCGACATCAAAATTCTGTCAATCCCAATTGACTTTTGACCATTTTTCATGAATGGACGTTAAGCCCGGTATCTCATACAATTCGTGAGCTTGAACGCAGAGATGAACTCAATTTATTCTAGAGGAACAAACAACTTGCAGTTACCACGAAATCCAACCAGAGAAGTGAAGATTGGTGCAGTTGTCATTGGGAACGCCCACCCGATCGCAGTCCAGAGTATGACAGCGACCAAAACCAGTAACATTGATGCGACTGTGGCCCAGATTCACTCGCTGGAGCGGGCTGGCGCCGATATCGTGCGAATTGCCGTCGATAATAAAAGGGAAGCAGCGGCACTGATAGAAATCCGTAAACAGACGAGCGTTCCTTTGACTGTCGACTTGCAGGAGAATTATCGGCTGGCAGAAGTCATCGCGCCTTATGTAAATAAGCTGAGATATAACCCCGGGCACCTGTACCATCACGAACCGGAAAAACCCTGGCAGGAGAAAGTTCGCTTCATTGCCGAAGTCGCTAAAGCCAATGATTGTGCGCTCCGGGTCGGTGTCAACTGCGGGTCGGTCGATCCGGCGAAACTGGAAAAGTATGATCCCAATGATTCGATTTCCCCCATGCTGGAAAGCGCCCTGGATCACTGTGAATTTCTGGAATCAATTGACTTCACCCGTTTTTGTGTTTCTCTTAAGGATTCCGATCCGGCGAAAGTGATTGAAGTCAATACCCGCTTTGCTGCGCAGCGTCCTGATATTCCACTTCATCTGGGTGTCACCGAAGCAGGCATGCCTCCTGATGGTGTGATCAAAACCAGAATGGCGTTCGAGCAATTGATCAGTAAAGGTATTGGGGATACGATTCGCGTTTCTCTGACAGTTCCCAATGATCGCAAGGGAGAGGAGATTGAAGCCGGACACACGATTCTGAATGATATTGCCGCCGGTCGCGTACGGACGGTTGTTGATTTTGACCAGAAAGGGTTGAACATCATCAGCTGTCCCAGTTGTTCGCGCGTCGAAAACGAAGTCTTTGTTGATCTGGCAGCTGATGTCAAGAAAATGACTGAATATGCCAAAGACCATAAAATTACGATTGCGGTCATGGGTTGTCGGGTGAATGGCCCGGGGGAGACCGATGATGCCGATCTTGGTCTCTGGTGTGGTCCCAATTATGTCAATCTGAAAAAAGGGAGCGAATCGCTGGGCCGTTACTCCTATGATGAAATATTGCCGCGGCTGAAAGGCGAACTGGATTCTCTGATCGAACAGCTGCCGACAAACGTCTAATCTCAGGCTATTTTAGAGCCACTTATTTACAGTTTTAGAGTGTCACTTTTTTAAGGCATGGATGTTAAGACATGGCCAACGCAAATTCTTCAATCGATCTGACTACGGCAACCATCCTGATTTTTGGAGCCTCAGGCGACTTAACGGCCCGCAAATTAATTCCTGCGTTGTATGATTTATGGAGTGAAGGGTTTCTGTCTGCCGACCTTCCGATCATTGGTCTCGCACGGCGTTCAAAAACGGACGAACAATTTCGTAACGAACAGCGCGATACGGTTGCGCAATTTACCCGTACCGGAACGGTGACCGATGAAAAATGGGCTACGTTTTCCAAACGGCTGTTTTATCGTGAAGTCGACATCACAGACGAAAGCGATCATGCGAAACTCAAAGATTCAATTGAAGCAGTAGAACGCGAAACCATTGGCGATATCATCACCAAACGGGTTGCCTATCTGGCGACAGCGCCCTCTTTATTTTATCCCGCGGTACAGGCATTGTCTCGGGCACAGATGGTGCCGCGTAATTCAGATGATGAGTGGTTGCGGGTTGTCATTGAAAAACCGTTTGGGCACGACCTGGAATCGGCGCAGCAGCTGAGCCAGCAGTTGAGTGAGCTGTTAACCGAAGACCAGATTTATCGCATTGATCATTATCTGGGGAAAGAAACGGTTCAGAATATTCTGTTATTCCGATTGAGCAATTCGATCTTTGAGCCGTTGCTGAATCGGAATCATGTTGATCACGTTCAGATTACAGTAGCTGAATCGCAGGGAATCGAACACGGGCGAGGTGGCTATTATGATCGTTCTGGCGCCCTGCGGGATGTGTTACAAAATCACGTACTGCAATTGTTGTGTCTGATCGCGATGGAACCTCCCGCCTTGTTCAGCGGAGAGGAAATCCGCGACGAGAAATTGAAAGTATTGAAAACACTGGCACCCGGGACGAAAGGCCCTGTGTCTGAATGGGCGGTTGCTGGCCAGTATACCGCCGGGCAATCATTTGGGCAGGCGGTTCCCGGCTACAGAGAAGAAGAGAGAGTGCCCCCCGACTCCACACGGGAAACTTTTGTGGCGATGGAAGTCATGGTAGAGAACTGGCGTTG
Organism: Gimesia alba; assembly: GCF_007744675.1. Lineage (NCBI taxonomy): Bacteria > Pseudomonadati > Planctomycetota > Planctomycetia > Planctomycetales > Planctomycetaceae > Gimesia > Gimesia alba. The sequence goes on along the minus strand of NZ_CP036269.1, from coordinate 6,642,977 downwards.
GGAAGGTGTGCCGTTTTATCTGCGGACAGGTAAACGCATGCCCGAGCGCGTGAGCGAGATCGCCATTCAGTTTAAGCATCCACCAATGAATCTGTTTACGACCGTCGAATGCGATGGCGATATCTGTTCGCTGGTGGAACGTAAACCGAACGAATTGATTTTCCGGATCCAGCCCAAAGAGTCGATTTCCATGAAGTTCTCAACGAAACGGCCCGGTATGCAATATCAGATCCAGCCGGTGACGATGGATTTTGCGTTTGAGGATGCCTACCATAAAAGTCTGCCTGAAGCGTACGAGCGGTTGCTGATGGATGTTTTGCGTGGCGATTCGACTCTATTTACTCGAAGCGATGAACTGGAAGCAGCCTGGAAGTTTGTCACACCAGTATTGGATGCATGGGAAAAAGCAGATCATACACCCGAGCCGTATTATGCGGGAACCTGGGGACCCGCGGGAGCCGCGGCATTACTGAATAAGTCAAATCGACGCTGGCGTACACCTGCGACCAGTAAAAAAGAGTAATGGAGAGCGGCACGAAGCTTTGTCGACTTTATGGCTTCTCATCATGCTTCTTAAACTTCCGCACAAGATGCTGAAGTGGCTTGTGAACCAGCAGGTAGAGTGTAATCCCCAGCAGACCACCCAGCGTGTCGGCCACCCAGTCATCGAGACTGGGTTCACGTTGTAACACGGGGATTCCCTGCAGTAGCTCATCCAATATACCAAACAGGCTGACCCCAACAAAGACGGCGAGCAGCCGTTTGAGAGTCAGCTTGTCCCATCGGAGAGAGAGCCACCAGGTCAGCAGAAAGGAAAGCCCCGCGTAAGCAATAAAATGCAGAGGCACATCAGTGCCCTGCGGGAGCGTTCCCTTTTTCAGTGGGATGTGAGTCGCAGTAAACAGTAGAACCCAATATAGAATGAGTCCCGTGCGGATCAGTGTCTGATAACGATTCATAACATCCCTGAAATTCCGTTTCCCTCTATTCCTGACTCGTCTGAAAAGCGAACGGATTACGTATTGGCTTAAACCGGGTAAGGTGCTTCCAGTCGGGTCGCCGGGTGTGACTCCAGATAACTGGCAATGCGGTCTTTACGCGAAATTGCTTCCGGAATAAAGTCGATCGCCTGTTCCAGGCGGTCATTGGGTTCTGCACAACTGAAGCGTAAGAATCCGTGGCCTGCGTCACCAAAACACTCACCACCCAGGCAGGCGATGCCAAACTTATCGTCGGCCCCTTCCAACAGATACAGGGCCAAGCCATGACTGGTGATGCCGAGTTCGTTGCAGACGGGCGCTACGTTGACAAACACGTAAAACGTGGCGTGGGGATCAAGGGCATGGAAGTTCTCGATCTGATTCAATTTGTTCGTTAGCAGAACCACTTTTTCGCGGAACTTCAGCATGACTTCATCGCGTTCTTTCGAATCGTTATTGAGCGCAGCCGCACCAGCTAACTGAACCAGAGGAGGCGTACAGGAAAGCGTGGTGTTTACCATTTTCCCAATCGAAGTTGCGACTTCTTCTGATGCCACACAGAAGCCCAGACGCCAGCCACTCATGCTGTAGGATTTACTGAAGGTGTAAGCGGACACACATTGATCTATCATTCCCGGTTGTGCAAGAATCGAATGGTGTTTTCCCTGCCAGACCATATGGCAGTAGGGTTCATCGCTGAAGACAGCAATATTTTTCCCGCGAATCAAGTCGGCGATGGCTTTCAGCTCGGACTCGGCAATGACCCCTCCCGTAGGATTGTGGGGCGAGTTCAGAAAGATTGCTTTCGGAGAGGGATCTTCTGCCAGGAATTTTTCGATGTCAGCCAGGTTCGGGCTGAAATTGTTTTCCTGTTTGAGATCGGAAAGCACCATGCGTGCGCCGCGGCGTTCGATGTTGGGTAGATAGGTCGGGAAATAGGGACTGAAAACCAGTACGCCATCACCGGGGTTCAAAAAGGCTTCGCAGAAGAACTGCTCGAATACTTTGGCGCCCGGACCGACGACAATGTTTTCGGGTTTTGCGTCGACCTGAAATTCACGCGAGACAAAGTCGGCAGCCGCTTTACGGAACTCGGGAATTCCCGGGGATGCACAGTAGTGCGACTGATTATTCTGAATGGCTTCAATACCAGTAGATTTTGCGGAAGCAGTACTGTCAAACGGACTGTCTCCCACTTCGAGCTCAACAACATCTTTGCCTTCCGCTTTGAGTTGTTTGGCTACGGCCAGGACGCTGAATGCTGTTTCGACGGTAAGAGACTGAGCGAAATCGCTTAATGGTAAAGCCACGAAGGAATCCCCTTTGAGATTGAAGTTTTCTGGATGCACACTCGATGTAAACTACTTTATAAGGGCGTTCTGGTTTTGGAAACTGGACCAGCCCTCTTTCTCTAAAACACTCTTTATTTCGTTGAAATAGCCTGTGCCAGCGGCCGCAGGACTTGATCAATGACATAATCTTTCATCAGCTGATTTGATTTTGCCTTCAGATCCAGCATGGTATCTTCGAGTTTGGTGTCGGCGGAAAGACTGCCATACTGTCTCAATGTGAAGAACACAGAAATTTGCTCATCCGGATAATCGTCGCGTCGGACCTGATAGGCGTTGGTGCGCGTTTCAATTTGCAATCGCGCCTGGCAACGACAGGAATCGTCCAGACTGAGTGTAATCGATGGTTCATAATTCAACGCCTGGGAGCCGGGAATCTGCAGCAGACTGTCGATGGCCTGATTCGCTCCCAGTGCTTCGGCGACCAGCGCATCGTGATTGCCGCGATAGGAAAAATCGAAGCCGACAATATAATCCAAAGCCTCACAGTCCAGCGGACTGACGGAGAGCATGTAGGGCACCAGTTCCAGCATTAGTTGATGTTGGGACAGACAGTCGTCCGGATCCTTGGGATTTAAATACCCACTGCAGACGCGCTGTGATTCGAGTGACATCCAGCGCTGTTGTCCGACCTCTTCTTTGTCTTCTTCCAGAATGAAACCACTTTCTCCACGGTTATAAAAGTTCCGCATGCTGGGAAACGATTTTTGTACCCGTTCAAAAAAATTCAGAACCGTATCCCGTGAGGATGGCAGTGTCATTTCTGTACATAAATTGAGATTAATAAAATAATCGTCAGACAACATACTGTATTCGTGCATATTCGCTCTATTATCTTGTAACCTGGTCTCAACAAATCCTAAAATGGATTGCCGTATATTTTCGTTTTGAGTCGAGTCCATTCTATCGGAGAGTTTCAGATGGGTCAAAGAACTGTCACTGTTCCCAAAACGATTATGGGTACGGAACATAAAGCCACTTCGGGTGACATTCCCACGGCAAAATTGTCTGTTTTTTCCACAGAGATCGGCTGGTGTGGATTATTGGGCACTGACAACAGGGTCGAACGGCTCAGCATGGGGCACCCGTCTCAGGGCGATGTGCTGCAAACGGTCCAGCGACTCTATTTAGAAGACCATGCCGAAGTCGCGGATGAAATCGAAGAAGCGAACTGGTATCCGGAGTTACGCGCGCGGCTGCAGAACTATTTTCAAGGAGCTATTGTCGACTTCCGGGACGTGGAGTTGAATCTCCCGCGATTGACTGCATTTCAGAGTCGAGTGATCGGTGCTCTGAAACAGATCGGATACGGAGAGCTGATTACCTATGGCGAACTGGCCGCCAAGGCGGGCGCGCCACGCGCTGCGCGTGCTGTGGGGACAGTGATGTCGTCGAATCGTATTCCCGTGTTGATTCCCTGTCATCGTGTGATAGCCTCTGGAGGCAAGCTAGGTGGATTCTCAGCACCACAAGGGACTTCACTCAAGCAGCATCTATTGACAATGGAATCCCAGACGCAGCTGTAACAAATGGAGTAGAATGCGTTCAGCGTCATCACGACTGCTAATTGATTCGTTCATCAGGCAGATTTGCGCGATGCCGCTTCAGGAACTGAAGCGCTGGTTTGTGGCGGACGTGAAGTGGTTTGTCGTTTTTTCTGCGATTCCTGTTGTTCCAGCATGGCTTGTTCAAATAGGAATATTCGCTGGCCCAGTCGATCAATGCGGCGGCTCACCGAAGTCGAAGTATGTTCCATGCCGGCGGAGACGAGAGTAATGACTCCCAGAAACAGCAGCATCTGGCCGGCGGTACTGATCAGCCAGCCTGTGGATGCATAGTTTGCAGGCCCACCATAATATCCCCACAGAACGAGTGTCGTTCCAATGGTCAGAACGGCGACACCACCATAGGCCATTAGCTGACCAACCAGTCCCAGCCAGTTCGGACTCTGATCATCTTCTTCAATCAGATCCTGAATATCTCGATACTCTGAATGAAGTTGAGGAACGCGTGGCGGTTGATAAGCAACCGACTCTTCATTTTCCAGAGAATCGTGATGCATTGTTTCCTCAGCTGGATCAGAGGATTGCTCGTAACTATCAACGGGTATGGACTCGGGAGTTGGTAGAGGAGGCTCAATGTGCTGTTCAACCTGTGGTTCCACAGACGGTTGTGGAGCTGGCTTCGGATACTGTTTTTCCGGTTGATCAAATAGAGATGTCGCTACCTGGGGCCGGGTTTCAGATTTCGAGAGCGGTCCATACGGGTCCAAAACATCGTGATTCGACCAGCGGGCCAGCAATTCGCGGGCTTCTTTGGTCTTGTCACTCATTCGCGCAGCAGACGTGGTTCCCAGATCATTACCACAGATTGCGCAATGAATCCGTTTTGAGTCTGTAGAAACTTCTGCAGCCACTTCGGACTGGCAACTTGTGCACCACATAAGGCACCTGATTTTTTATAACTGGAGAGTAAGAGAGGACTTGAGAAATGTCTGTAAGTCTTTTTGTTTTGGAGAGAGCTCTGATTATCAATACTTGGCCAATTGATGCAATACCGGTTTATCGGAGGTTGTCTCACGCCCAGGAGCAACCGAAGTCTGAACTCTGATTGAGAGAAGAAATCGAAAAAAGAGTACGACTGTGAAATACACCACAGATTGAACCCAGTACTCCAGTCATACTTGGTCTGTGACAAATGAGAAACGAACTGGAATTGAGCAACCCGCTATCAGTTCGATTTTTTTTAGTCATGCAAACAAAACGGCCCCAACCCCAAACCGTAGAACCCAAGTTTTTCAGGAGAAGTCGATGAAGTTAACCCGATTCGTAAAGACCGCCGCCTTGCTGGCATCCCTTGCTTTATTCAGTCAGGGTCTTGAAGCCAAAGAAAATCAGAAGTCGAAAGAGGCCCCTGTTGCGCTCAATGGTCATTGTGCCGTCTGTCTGGTGAAAGGTCAGAAAGTCGTCAAAGGGACTGCAGAACATTCCGTTGTTTATGACGGTCAGACCTATCTGTTCCCTTCAGAGGAAATCAAAGATGTGTTTACTGCCAACCCGGCAAAGTATGCTCCCGCGTTGAACGGTGATTGCTCTGTCTGTTTTGCTCATCATGACGGCGTCCGGAATCCCGGCAAGATTGATCACGTGAGTTTTTATCAGGGACGGGTATTCCTCTTCCCGAATCCCCAGATCAAATCTATTTTTGATCGATCGCCACAGAAATATGCCGACGTCGATCTGGCGTGCGACGGGAAATGTATTGTGTGCAAAGTCGATGGTGGAAAAGACGTTCCTGGTAAGCCGGAATTCACAGCGATTTACAAAGGTATGCGTTACCAGTTTCCCAGTGCAGCTGTGATGCAGAAATTTCAGTCCAATCCTGCTAAATACGTCGGCAAAAAAGCGGGAGCTCAAAGCACAAGCAGTACGACTGCTCCTGCCTCTCAACTGGTTTCTATCAAAGGAACAACGGGTTGCGCTGCTTGTGAGTATGGAGTGCATCCCAAAAAAGATCCGAACACGTTAGGGCTGGCTGTGAAAAGTGATGACGGCAAGATCTATGTCATCGAAGGCGCCCATGATTCACACCCCGATCTTTACAAGCAGCGTTTCGAGAGTCTGAAAATCAGCGTGAAAGGGAAGCAAATTGCACAAAAAGGCAAATTTGTCTGGCTTGAACCGCAGTCGATTGAAAAGGTTCAATAGGGCCTGCAAAAAAATCAGCCTGATACGTTGAACGCATCAGGCTGATTGATCGATTCCTCAGATTGCACCTGGCAGCAGTTTTGTTCCTCTCCCTTCCAACCTAAGTTGAGGAATGCTGTCAGGTGTTTGTTATTTTTGCAGTAGATAGTAGGATGGGTTAGACGAGAACCGATCCCGCTCTGCGGCAGAAGAGAAGAAGACCAGTTTTTCCCGATAGACGCCGCCTGCATGTGGATCGCCTTCCACAGATTGATTTTGATCCAGCTTGGAAACACGACACTGCCCTTCAAAGGCAGGCCAATAGCGATCCGGGTTGGAGTCGAATTGCTGTTTGTGTTCCATAGAGGCAAAGCAGATTTTACGCCCTTTGTATTCAGATGAAATTTTTGGCTGTCCTTCGACCAGCTCTTGCTCGTCCAGCATGCTGACCAGACAAATCCCTTTGAAGGCAAATTCCGTCGTCACCTTTTTTTCGCTCATCTTTTTGATGGGTTGCTTAGAACGAGGTGATGCTTCCTGTTCGTGAGTTGCCAGGCAGATTTTATTGAGATGCCCTTCCATTTCCGGAGCAGCGACATAGCCTGAAATCTTTTTTACGATCTTCAGTTGCGGAGTGATAATCGCAGTGGTGGGTAACCCGGCAACGCCGATGGCTTCGACGAGCTCAGCATTCTGATCGGCGTCGACACGAATTGGAATGAAGCAGGAATTGACGTGTTTGATAACTTTTGGATCTTTGTAAGTCTCTTTTTCCATCTTATGGCAAAACCCACACCAAGTCGCCCCAATTTGAATCAGCATAGCCTTATTTTCAGCCCGAGCCTGTTGGGCGGCCTGTTTTAAATTGGTCTGCCAATGGATTTCTTCTCCCTGAACATGTGAGGAGATTGTTTGAATGAAAATCAAACTGATTGAAAAAACAATAAACTGTTTGGCACGCATAATAGTCCCTTATGAAATTGACCCAAAAGTCTTACACGCTTTACATATCGGTTAGTTTTGATGCTATGTTCAGTTTGCAGGAATATTCTGGTTCATATTTTTGTAATTGATTTGAGGTTTGGAACGGTTAGGAAAAACAGCCGATGAATTACACCGACATAGATCTCCTAAGTCCCCCGCGTTGACGAAGAGGCAATGAAAATAGGTGGGAGGTATATCACTCTGCTGATTCAACGTGATGGTTGGTGATTCAACCCCCAGTTGTAGTCCAGATACTTCACGGTCACATTCGGAGTTATCAAAAAAGACCGTGATGCCTCTGGGGCAAATTTAGCAATATAGTGAAGCTGTTCCGATTGCGTTGATCCGAAATCAGTCGCGAACCAGTCCAGAATTGAGCTGAGGTGTACAGTTCTTTGAGTTGGTTTGATCTGAAAATGTTTCTTTTGCTGAAAGAAATCAATCGCGTTAGCAGTCAATTGTGCATCAACTTTTTCCGTTGTATAGGCTTCGTTTCTCAGCTTTGGACAGCCGATGGAAGCACAGACAATTGCAAAATGAATACGGGGCTCATTCATCTTACGTAAAATTTCGTGTTCTATTTGGTTTAAAGAGTAATTTTTTCCGCCGACATTCAGGGGGAGATCGTCCCAGATGTTATATCCGAATACTTTCGCTGTATGATTTCGAATGCTGGTAGTGGGATAAACCTGCATGATTCCCTCTAGTGTGACTGCGTTGTAGGCATTGATCCAGAAAGCGAGCCGAGCCTGTTTCGGTGCTGTCGCACGTGGGTTGGCCCGACTGAGCAGCTTTAGATAATTCTGTAGAGCACGCCGATCTGTTTGAGATGCTTTCCACGCTTCATAATTAACCATGCCTTTCGTATCGACGTACTTTTTTAACAGTCGATCAAAGGTGCTGTGATCAACCTGTGACATCGAGATCTGTTGACTGGCAGGCCAGCGTTGCCCGATCGCTTCTGCAGCTTCCCCACGATGACTTTGAGGCATACTGAGCAACATGATTCCAAGTGCCCGCACGACTGACATTGAGAGCGATTTCAATCCTGACATGATTCCTGTGATCCTCCATGAATAAAGAATGTTGTTTGCGTCTGGATCAATTATCGAGCTTCTTGAAATTTGAATCTGTGAGTTAACGTACAACTCTTCTTGAGACCGTTGTGTTTCAGGAGCCCCTGTTTCGTAAACCCGGTAAAATCAAGTGAGTTAACAACCGCAAATTGCTGCAAAAAGCTATGGGAATTTTGGCTGAAATTGAGAATCCGCAGTTTAAATTCTGCTGGAAATGTGAGATAACTCACAGAACATAAGGGAATCTCTGTTTAGTCTCATGCTTAAATTTCACTTTCATCAATCCCCTAATCGAAACTCTGAGGTAATCCATGAAACGTCCCGATATCAATCGACGCGATTTTAACCGACTGACCATTGCAGCATTTGGCGGAATGGTGGCTGGTTCGATGACCGGTTGTCAAAAACCGGCCCCTCCGGCACCCAAGACTCCTGCTACCGATGCAGAAGCTGGCAGCTCGACCAAGGACGAGCATGATCATGCTGCAGATGAGACGACCGATAAGGATGTCAGCCTGCTGATGAAAGAGCCTCATGTCTGTCGTGGTCTCAATACCTGCAAAGGAACCTACGCCGGTGTGGAAAATGATTGTGCCGGTCTGGGGGCTTGTGCTACGGTGGCAGAACATGCCTGTGCCGGCTCGAATGAATGCAAAGGGCAAGGTGGCTGTGGTACAAACCCTGGCATGAACTCCTGCAAAGGAAAAGGGTCTTGCCACATTCCATTGATGGAAGACGCCTGGAAACTGGCCCGCGCCGAGTTCGAAAAAGCAATGGAGAAAGCAGGCAAAAAAGTAGGTCCTGCTCCCGCTGCCAAAAAGGAATAACCTTTGATCCAAGACAACCAAGACAGGCTCCTCTATCAACCCGTTTGATAAGGAGCCTGCTTTTTCATGTCAGCCAGAATGCAATATCCCTGTGATCTTCCGGTAACCAGTTGGTTCTCAGGGTAGGAGTTATCACTAATGTTGAAACCACGTCTCGGACATGAAAATCTGGGTTTGGGAGTGGGTCTGCGAACCGTACACTTCTCTCACATTCTGGAACACGAGCCTGAAGTGGACTGGTTTGAAATTATTTCAGAGAACTTCATGGACTCCGCCGGCCGGCCCCGGAATGTGCTGGAGCAGATTGCCGAACGCTATCCGATCGTGATGCACGGCGTTTCTCTGTCGATTGGCAGCACCGACCCGCTGAACCGCGACTACCTGCAGAAGCTGAAAACACTGGCCGAGTCGGTCAACGCGCGCTGGGTTTCCGACCATGTCTGCTGGACTGGAGTGGCGGGACGCAATACACACGATCTGTTACCCATCCCCTACAACGAAGATACACTGGCGCATATCGTCAAACGCATTCAGACTGTGCAGGAAATACTTGAGCGACCCCTCGTTCTGGAAAATCCGAGCAGTTATCTCGAATTCCAGGATTCTACGATGAGCGAGTCTGAATTCGTCTGCCGCATGGCGGAAAAAGCGGATTGCGGGTTGCTGCTGGATGTGAATAACGTGTATGTCTCCAGCGTGAATCACGAATTTGATCCTGTAGAATACATCGAAGCCATTCCCGCTGAACGTGTTGTGCAGTGTCATCTGGCGGGGCACACGAACTGTGGGACACACTTAATTGATACACATAACGGACGGGTAATCGATCCCGTCTGGAACCTGTTTCAGTTAATGCACCAGCGAACCGGCGGTGTCTCAACTCTGCTGGAGTGGGACGCAGATATCCCGCCGTTTCCTGTCGTACACCAGGAAGTTCTGAAAGCACAAAAATATATGGATGAGCATTTGCCGGCTGGGGAACCGGTCATTTCAGAAGACGTAGTCGCTGATACTTCTACAACAGCGATTCCTCACCCTGCTTCATTTATAACGGCTGAATTCGAATGAACCATCAATCACGAGATCTGGAACAGATTCAGCATTGGATGCAAACCGTGATCAGCTGGCCTGGCGGCGTCGAAGCCGGCATTGCTTCGGAGGCAGCACAAAGCAGGATTCCGCTGGACATCGATGCGTTGGAAACTGTGATTACTCGTTCCAGTCAACTGACAAGTCTGGAACGAGTCGGAATCTATGCCAACGCTTACTATGCCCGTCTTCTTGAATGTTTGAGCGAGGAGTATCCCGCTTTGGTGACAGCGATGGGGGCACAGGCCTTCGGTGTATTTTGCATGGAGTATCTGCAGGAATCTCCTTCTACCAGTTATACACTCGGAGAGTTGGGAGCCCGGTTTCCAAAGTTTTTAAGAGAGCACAAGCCTGCCGTGGAAGCAGGAGAGGATGGAGCCAACTGGACTGATTTTTTGATTGATCTCGCCACGCTGGAGCGCGTTTACAGCGAAGTCTTCGATGGTCCCGGCATCGAACAGGAAACACTACTGACACCAGAGACCTTAAATTCCATCGCGCCGGAAGACTGGCCTGGGCTGACGCTCAAGATGGCGCCCTGTTTCCGATTGCTGCAGTTTCAATTTCCCGTCCACGAATTCATTACCAAAGTCAGAAACGGGGATACGCCAGCAATTCTCGCGCAGCAGACAACCTGTCTGGCAATTACACGCCGCAACTTTATCGTGCGCCGAGAAGCGGTGACCCCCGCAGAATATTTCCTGCTATCCCGGCTGCAGGAGGGATTGCAGGTTGGAGAAGCAATCATGGAAGTTTCCGAATCAGGCCTGATCGAACCGGACGAGTTAGGCCACCAGCTCCATCAGTGGTTCAAGCACTGGACCGCATCCGCCTTTTTTATTGATATTTGCCAGGAAGGTTCTTGATTTGAGTACCTGCTGACTCAAAAGCTCCTCTCTTGCGTGCTTTCACTCCTCGGCTCAAAGCGACTTCCAGATCAGTCGGATTTGAAAGTTCTCCTTTTTTCGCTCAAAATCGTGCCTGTTGCGTAAACTGGGGTAAACGGGGCGTGGGGGCAAAAAATACGTGCTGTATTTGACTCCGATTTCTACTTTTGCGGGCGATTGCAATTAGAATTATGGGGACTTTTCCGTATTGGTGACGGCATCGCTTAAACAGCCGACTCTCCCCGCATTGACACAAAATCGACTCGGAATTACAGTCCCGACTTAGAAATTATGGTTCACGGAATGGGTTTCGGTTTTTTACTTTTTCAAATGAGTTGATCAGTTGGTTGGCTGTCAGGGAGGGCAGCGATATGAAGGGCATCATAATGTGTTGTGTCGCGATGCTGCCGGCGATTGAGATTTCAGGATGTACCCAGCAGACATCTTTGCCTCCCGTTACGATTAATTCTCCCAGTCCGATGCCTGAATATCCGCCTGTGGCTGCGAAGCCTGTTCCTCCGGGGGCTCCCCTGTTTACGACTCCGCCAACCATTGCCATTGAACCGCAAAACCCTTGGAAACCTGAAGCAGAAGTACGTGACTGGGAATATATCGTGATTCATCATACCGCTTCTTCAAAAGGGAGTGTGGAGAGTATTCACGAACTACATAGCAAGAAAAAAGATAAATCCGGTAACTCGTGGCTTGGCATTGGTTATCACTTTGTCATCGGAAACGGTAATGGGATGCCTGATGGGGCGATCGAGTCCACATTCCGTTGGCGCGAACAGATGCACGGGGCACACGCTGGAAATAATAAATACAACCAGAAAGGGATTGGTGTTTGTCTGGTGGGTAATTTTGAAGAAGCTCCCCCTACGGAAGCGCAACTGGCGGCCGTCAAAAAGCTGGTCGGCGTGCTGAAAGCAGAATACAAAATTGCCGGTGAAAACGTACAAGGGCATCGCGATGTCAAAGCAACTGCCTGTCCTGGAAAATACTTTCCTATGAGCGAAGTGGCTGCCGCTGTAGACCTGCCTGTATTCGGGGCCACCTCCCCACAAACGACAGCACGGCCCGCCAAGATCGAATTGGCTCAGGAATAAACGACTGTTACTCCCCACATTTAAGACTTACCTCAGATTCAATCACTGAAAGTAAAACGACAATGGATTATACGCAGCGTCTTAAATGGATTGAAAATGGATTCAAAGCCGAAAGTCCCGGATTGCCTTCTTCCTTGCTCAAAGACAGAATGGCAGGGAATACAGATTCGTCTGAGTCTTTGGTCAAATTACCGCTGAAGCACATCGCCCTGTTTCGTCCGGAACATTATGAACCCGGGTATGCATATCCTCTTGTTATCTGGCTGCATCCTGATAGTGGTTCTGAGCAGGCTTTACATGAGATCATGCCGCAGATCAGCACACGAAACTATCTGGGACTTTCGTTTCGTGCCCCTGCCATCAACCCGAAAGCACCGGAAAAAGGCTATTATTGGCCCGACAGCCACCTGTTCGTGAAACAGTTTGCCGAACAGATCCAGCAGACCGTACAGGAGTTGTCCAAAGTACTCAATATTCATGAGCAACGGATCTATCTGGCAGGAACAGGCACGGGTTGCTCAGTCGCCACAAAACTATTGCTGCAGATGCCTCACTTTTTTGCGGGAGCCGCCCTGTTCAAGGGACGCTTCGGTAAAACCGACTTCCAGAACGTGACCAGTGCCAATTTGAGAAACAAACGCATTCTGCTGGACCATTCGCTGGAAAATGCGACAGATGGTCCCATCTCTGCTGCCTGGGTTGCACGAATGTGGCAAAGCACTGGCGGCCAGATTCAGTCGGTCAATTCATTGAATGCCGAGCTGAGTCAGGAATCTGAACAACTGGCGGCTCTGAATCGCTGGATTATGGAGGGGATCTCAACAGCGCGTCTCGTTTGAGAACTCTTTCTCGCAAAAAATACTGTACGCGTTCAGTACTAATTGCGACGATTAATCCGTTTATGCTGAAGTTTCCTGTTGTGACGCCCCTGATCAGGCCGATGAATTAAGTGGTATCCTGAATCTTTCAGAATGCATACGCTTACAGACAGTCCATGCTGGACTGATCGCTTAATTCTACCGACTGGCAAGGAGAGAACTATGATGGTGCGGCGTCTCATGCTCGCAGGGTTGTTCCTGTTTGTGGTTGGGTTGGCCACGTCTACTTTTTCGCCTTCCGATGCAATGGCGGCTGGTCGAGGACAACCTACTGACTGGAACCGATTTTACTATTATCCCTATGTGTATTATCCCCAGAACTTTCAGAGACCACAGGGGAGCTATGATAATCTCTATTACCGGTATCCGGAAAATATGAGAATTCCAGTCTACAATCAGGATTGGCACAACTTCTATCCCAGTGAGCGTCCCTACCACAAAGGGAATCACTTTAAACTTGACGTATTTTAAGATCACTCACACACTCTTGCTTCTAACAGAGTGTCTCCAATTGAGCGCAAGTTGCTCCTGAGCAACAAAAAAGCCTGCGAGCTGACTCGCAGGCTTTTTTAATTCCGCAGACTCAATCACGATTCATTCCCATTCGCCTTTTCAGAATGGCCGCTGATTCTCTAAAATCGAACGATCTAAGTTCACAGAACGTCTACAGTGCCTGTTTGACGGATCGGTCGTAGAGTCTCTTACTTCTCATTCCAGATCGAGTGAACAACGCAAATTTTATCTGGCAGCACCTGACTTATGTCCAATGAGAAAACGGAAGGTATCATTATTCGGCTCGCTGATTTCAGCGAGTCCAGCAAGGTCATTACCTGGTTTACGCGGGATTTTGGTAAAACTGCGAGTCTGGCGAAGGGCGCGAAACGGCTGAAAAGTGCCTTCGAGGCTGCTATTGACTTGCTGGCCACTTGTCGGATAGTCTTCATCCGAAAATCTTCCGGCGGGCTTGATATTTTAACTGAAGCCCAGCTCGTGAATCGTTTTCGCCCTTATCCTGGAAGTCTTTCTAACCTGTATGTGGGCTACTACATTGCCGAACTATTGGATGCTCTGACTGAGGAATATGATCCTCATCCAGAACTGTTCGACGCGGCGTATGCAGTATTACTCGAATTGCAGGAACATGATGATTTTCAGAAAGCGTTAATAAAATTTGAGTTAACCATGTTAGAAGAGATCGGCCAACTTCCTCAGTTCGAATACTGTGCCGGATGCAGTCAGGATTTAGGACAGTTGGAATCGTATCTTTATGACGCCAATAACGGCGGACTGTATTGCCAGCATTGTGAACAACAGCGACACGGAAATGTGCGTGTCTCTCGAGGGACAGTGGCGGTACTGCAAAAGCTGTTAGACGAAAATACACAACTATCCCAGCGATTGAACTTATCCCTTCAACAACAACGAGAGATTCGACAACTGCTGACCACAACCATGTCTCATATCTTGGGGCGCCGTCCTAAAATGGCACCCTACCTGCAACTATAAACACTTCATTTCCCTCAGGTGGAAGTCAGGGATGACCATGTCCACTTATGACTTACAAAATAAATCTCCCTCTGTGACTCGCAGCATGTGCCTTTGCCTGGCTCTGGCGCTCTGCGGATTACTGCCGGGCTGCGCCATGTTTGGCGAACAGACTTCTGATTTTGCAGCATTGAAGCCACCCTGGTCTAAAAAGAGTGCAACCGATGATCCATCGATCGAGGGCGTACGCGGACCGATGCAGCGCGTGATGCAGACTGCACTCTGGAACAGAAAGAAAGATTCCACGTTCATTGAGCCTGCGGTCGGTGCGGCGGAATACAAACAGGCCAATGAAAAATTTGTGGCGAAAGAATATAAACGGGCTGAGAAGGAATTCAAAGCCATCGTCAAAAAATATAAAAATGACCCAATCAAAGAAGATGCTCAGTTCATGGTGGCAGAATGCCAGTATGCTCAAAAAAAATATTCCTGGGCACAGGACAGCTACGATCAGTTGCTGATTGATTTTCCCTCGACCCGACATCTGGATCAGACCACCAAGCGATTGTTCTCAATAGCTCGTTACTGGCTGCAGGAACCATCGATTGTGAAAGGGAGCGAAATTCAACAGGTGAACCTGGAAGAACCCGGTTCAGAAACTCCGGAAATTCCCAGTGACGGCAAGTCGCGCAAATCACGATGGGCGCTGGTACCGAACTTTTTTGATCGCACGCGTCCAGTATTCGATACCGAGAACCGAGCACTGGAAGCACTCAAATCAATCTGGCTGCATGACCCGACCGGACCACTGGCCGATGATTCTTTGATGCTGACTGCCAGCCATTATCTGAAAAAAGGGCGGTATATGGATGCCGACCGCACTTTCAGTCTGTTGCGTGAAGAATACCCGAAAAGTCCGCACCTCAAAGATGCGTTCATGCTGGGTACGCATGTGAAACTGATGTCCTATCAGGGACCTCAGTATGATGCGACCGTGTTGACAGATGCGGGAGATCTCAAAGCGACCACCATGCGTCTCTTTCCAGAGGCGGAACAGGCACGCCTTAAGGAAGAACTGAAAAAAATTGAAAAGGCCAAAGCCAAGCGAGACTGGGAAACCGTTCAATACTGGATGCGGCGCGGTAAACCAAAATCAGCGGCCATTTATTGTAATCTGCTGATCGAAAATCACCCCACATCCACGTTCGCGAATCAGGCGCGGGAATTACTGGCAGAGTTAGGAGACGAGAATACCAGCCATCTTTGGGCAAACTATGCCACACCGAAAAAGACGGTACAGCAACCCGAACCGAAAAGATCATTCGTTCCGGGATTACCTGGGTTTGGAAAAACAGATCCAGTACCAGCAACAACAAAACAAGCACCACCGGCCCAGCAGGGGTTGGAACCACCGGCTCGTTTGAAACTGGAAGGATTTGGAGAACCGATTCGGAAAATTCCTCTGGAAGATGAACCGGAACCAGCAAGAATCAAACTATAAATTTCGTTATCGCGTGGCAGAAACACTGAGTTCTGTTGAATAAATTCATGGTACGTATTGTGGCAAAATTGTTACTGCTGTCACTACTGTCGATAGATCTGACAGGCTGTGGTTACACGGTCGGAAATTCCTATCAACAGGACGTGCAGACCGTTTACGTCCCCATTTTTGAAAACAATACCTTTCGTCGTGGATTCGAATATCAACTGACTGAAGCCGTCCAGCAGAAAATTCAGTCACGGACTCCCTTTCGTCTGGCCAAAGGCATCGAAGCGGATACCCGGCTCAGTGGCACAATTAAACAAATCAACAAAAGCGTCTTAGGAACGACTCAAAATAATGACCCACGAAACCTGAATCTGCAGTTTGTAGTTGAGGTGACCTGGGAAGACATGCGCAGCGGGAGAATTCTGTCTCAACAGGAAGTTCCCATCACTCCGGATGTGGTAAATTTGGTCTCGCAGGCTTCGTTTGCACCGGAAGTCGGGCAATCTCTGGCAACAGCGACCAAAACTGCGACTGACAGTTTAGCAAATCAGATCGTCCAATTAATGGAAGCACCCTGGTAAACTGACATGACATAGAGACAAACATGGATAGTCAGGAATTTGCGTTCCTGCTACACTGCGGCCACATGTGGTCGCAAGACATTTCAGAACTCACAACAACGAAAATCAACCCCCCACCTCACTAGATCAACCTATCTTCTTCAATAGCACGGATTGCTATCACATATCGGGCCTCAAGCCAGTAAATCTGGTTCGTCGATCAGCCAGACCGGCAATTCAGGGAAGGATTTGGACAACTCATGAAATCGAAACTGGTTTTACAGCAAAGAGCACTCGTTTTTACCTGCTGTACTGCATTCACGTTACTGCTGATCAACAACGAAGTACAGGCACAGCTGGACCAACGGAAACCACGCCCCAACCCGGCTGGTGCTGTCCTCAAGGTGCAACAGTTACCTCCCGCGCTGGAAAAGATTTTGGAGAACTGGGAAAACCATTCGGAAAAAATTGAAAAACTGCAAGGTAACCACATTCGCCTCTGGTATGACGATGTATTTCAGATGGAAAAACGTTCGGATGGGAAATTCTATTATGAACATCCTGATAAGGGGCGGATTGATATTACCGGGATGGAAATTCCCAAAGGAGCGGTCAGCGACAAACGCAATGCTGAAGGAAAACCCTATCAATTAAAACCGGGAGAAAATGAATGTTGGATCTGTGACGGAAAACGCATCTTTTCGATTAACGAAGACGAAAAATCCTATGAAGTTTACCCGATTCCGGTGGATCGCCGCGGAGCGAATATTATGGAAGGCCCACTCCCCTTTTTGTTTGGGATGCCAGCAGAGACTGCCAAAAAACGCTACTTCCTGAAATTGCTGGTCAATACACCGGAACAAATTGTGATTGCCGTCAAACCCAGGCGTCGAGCCGATGCTGCCAACTACAGTGAAGCAAAAGTCAAATTAAACCCCAAGACTTATCTACCGGATGCAGTACAGTTGATTCATCCCGGGGGTAATCAGTCGACGGTTTATGTCTTCAAAAATGTAGTGGCAAATAAGAGGAAAGGGATCATCGATTGGTGGAAAGGAGATCCGTTTATCCCGGATCTGGATGACTATCAATTACAGGGAAAGGTTGCTGCGGTTGCCGAAGGGCCGAATACCCCGAATCCGGTTAAGCAGGTGGCGTTCAAAGTGCCTTCCATGATCGGCAGAGATTACAAGGCAGCACAACAAATGCTAGTCAAGATGGGATTCGTACCAGAAATCCACCGTGGTGCAGCAGCCCCGGAACCGAAAGTTATCTACCATGTTTATCAACAGTTGCCCAAGCCCGGAACAACGGCCAAAAAAGGGGAGACGGTTCATCTTCGGCTGTATGACAACCCTAAAACCACTCAAAATTAAGCGTAGCTGAAATTACAGAGACGCGGGACCTTTAAGGCCTTTGGAATTTGTTCCAAAGGCCTTAATTATTGCGTGCACGCATCGCACGCTGAATGTCCATACGTGCGGAATCTTTTTTGAGCTTCTCGCGTTTGTCGTGCAGCTTGCGGCCTTTGGCGATGCCCAGTTTCACTTTTACTAACCCGCGCGTGAAATAGACAGTTAACGGAATCAGCGTCAGGCTGGAATTTTCAGCGCGCTCAGCAAACTTCCTGATTTCTGATTTTTTCATCAGCAGTTTACGTGGACGCCGTGTCTGGTGATTCATTGTGTTGGCCTGGGGATACAGGGCAATATCACAGTTATAGAGCCAGACTTCCCCATTATGAATACGGGCGAAGGCCTCTTCGATCGAAATCTTGTTGGCGCGCACACTTTTGACTTCGCTGCCCGCTAATACAATCCCGCAGTCCAGTGTATCCAGGATTTCATAGTTATGCCGCGCTTTTCGATTCTGGCAGACGGTGCGCGAATTCGGGTCTTCTTTCGCAGCCTTCTTTTTCCCTTTTTTCCCCATTGCCAAAATCTCCCACCGACGACACGCCGGAACCACAGCTCATGTTTTTATCTAATAACTTGTTGAACGAAACAGGGACCAACGCTGTTCCCCGTTCAGGACCGACACATCTTCCGGCGGGAAGGTTCAGTTGAAAAGCGACCTTAATGGCTCTCTGGTCTTACCTGTACCTGAAGTGCTCCCAGCATCCGGGTAATCTGTTTTTCCTTTTTGGAAATGAAAGGCACATTGTCCAGCACGATCGCCCGGGGCTCGTTACGGGGATGCAGCACCAGTCGTCCTGATCGTAACAGGATGTACTCAAAAATATCGCTGATCTCTTTGTCAATTTTCAAATTCGGTGCCGAAAATCGTTCCAGATCGCTTAAAAAACCGTGGTGATGCAGCAACTCGTTGCCTTTCACTTCCCAGTAGTCAAAACGCACACTGATTCCCACCCCGACAAAAATCAGGCCCAGGATGCCGGAGAACATCCAATACATTTGGGAATTCGCCCAGGGACGTAGACTTTTCAAAAAATTGGTCAGGGCAGGCACAATGTCAGGATTGAATCGCAGTAGCATCCAGATCCCCATAAAGATCGCCACCCCCAGAAAGAACAGTGTCAGTGATGTGGTGCGCGGGAAGTCAAACGCCAGCACCGTAATGTTTAAACCAAACACGACGAGAAATATTAACGCCATGACTTCCGCCATGTGTTCGCGATTGCCGCCAATGTGGGCAGACTCCCCTGCAATCGACATGAAAATTGCAGCCACAATCGACACGATCAAGGTCGGATAGAGAAAGACAATTTTGGGATACGAAATCAAATAGATACTAGATGGCGTATCATCTTTGTGAGAAGCTTGATTAGGTTCCTGCTCGTTGCTCATATTGGAATCATCAGCCATTATCGAATCCCTTATCTGTAATCGCGTGTTGACGAAATTGCGTTCCAGGCACAATCCGGACTCTGAATCTTATGAAACGGACTCCTAACGGAAATGGATCACGAAACCAGTGACACTTTTCAGAATTAGAAGTGATTTCCACGATAGCATCGAAAGACACAAATCGTTTCTGGAATTCATATTAACTCTTTGTCAGTCCCAGCGGCCTGAACGGCAATAGTAGACGTGATCAAACAGGACTTCAAGCCTGATACCAGTCTGAAACGTCAGGCAGAGTCCGGAATCGCTGCAATTCAAGAGGTGCTAAAAGCCAGCCCACTCTTTTGTCTGATTCAGTGTTATTTTGTTCTGAAAGAGCCCAGATACGTGAAAAGAAGTCTATTTTTGTATAAAATATATAAAGAAAAATATATATAATATATCAAAATCAAAAGTAAGGACTTATCAGGCTTTCGGTTCCGTGGTAAATATTAAGGTATGAGACTACGACTAATGAGAACAATTCGTTCCACCTCAGTTTTCGGGCTTGGTTTTCTGGCGCTGTTGATTTCTCCGTCATTGCCTGCCGCTGAGAAGGTGGATTACTTAAAAGAGATCAAACCGATCTTCGCGGAGAAGTGCTATGCCTGCCATAGTTCGCTCAAGCAGGAAGCTGAGTTACGCCTGGAAACGCGCGAGCTCATGCTGAACGGAGGCGACAGCGGTTCGGTTCTCAATCCTGGCAACCCAGATCAGAGTCTGTTGCTCGAACGCATTCTCGCCAAAGCAGACGAACAAATGCCGCCACCGGAAGAAGGTTCCCGGCTGAATGAGCATGAAATCGCGCTGATCAAAGCCTGGATCGCACAGGGAGCCGTCACTCCAAAAGAAGAAATCCCCGGCAGTCCTAAAGATCACTGGGCGTTTCAGCCACCGGTCAAAGCAAAGCTACCGGGTGATTCTCCAACGCAAAATCCGATCGATGCCTTTCTGGCAGCGCAACGACAACAACAGGCTTTGATTACAGTAGCACCGGCGTCTAAGCGGGTCTTGTTGCGTCGTGTTTATCTCGATCTGATCGGTTTACCACCCACGCAGGAAGAGTTACAGAATTTTGTGAATGATTCTGACAAGGACGCCTATCAAAAAGTCGTACGCAAACTGTTAGCGAGCCCGCAGCATGGCGAACGCTGGGGGCGGCACTGGATGGATATCTGGAGATATACCGACTGGTATGGCCTGGGTAAGCAGCTCCGCTACAGTCAGAAACATATCTGGCACTGGCGCGACTGGATTGTTGAGTCCTTAAATCGGGATAGCAGTTATGCTGAGATGGTGCAGGATATGCTCGCCGCCGATGAGCTCAAGCCGACCGATCATGAAGCCCTGCGTGCGACCGGATTTCTGGCGCGTCATTATTATCTGTTCAACCGCACGACCTGGCTCGACAGTACTCTGGAACATACTTCCAAGGCGTTCCTGGGGCTGACCATGAATTGCGCCAAATGTCACGATCATAAATATGATCCGCTGACGAACGTAGACTACTATCAGATGCGGGCCATTTTTGAACCGTATCAGGTACGCCTCGATGCCCTGCCCGGCGAAACCGATCTGGAGAAAAACGGGTTGCCCCGGATTTTCGATGCCCACGCCGACGCCAAAACCTACGTACACATTCGCGGCAATGAGAAAGATCCCGATCAAAGCCGGGAAATGAAACCGGCGCCGCCCGGACTGTTTACGTTCGATCCTTTCAATGTCACACCGGTTGCTCTGCCCCCTGAAGCACACCATCCCGGAATTCAGGATTTTGTGCTCAAAGATCAGTTGAAAGCTGCAGACGTCAAGATCGCGGCTGCTGAAAAATCGGCCCAACAGGCAAAACAACAACTGGCGAAACTGGAGCAGGCCGCGCAAACTGAACTGGTTCAGCAGAAAGATCCCGAAAAAGCAGCCCCCTTTCTGGTAGATGATTTCAAGGCAGCGAAACCAGAACTCTGGACGATGGGCCCCGGTCAATGGGCCTATCAGGAGGGCAAGCTGATTCAAACCAAAACCGGATACGGCCGCGCATATCTGCGTTCGAAACAGGACCATCCGCAGAACTTCAAAGCGAAGTTCAAATTCAAAACGACCGGTGGCGATAAATGGCGTTCGGTCGGGTTGGCCTTTGATGTCGATGACAAGCGGGAAAAAATGATTTACCTGAGCGCGGTTCAGCCGGGCTCCAAGCTACAGGTTTCTTACAACGAAGGTTCCAAATCCGTTTACCCCGCCGAAGCACGGCATGGATGCGAAGTAAATCTGAACGAACCGTACGAACTCGAAATCAAAGTTCGCGATCAACTGGTCAACGTGTCGCTGAATGGCGAGCACGCGATTTCCTATCGCTTGCCGCTCCAGCGCGAGTCTGGAAAAATCGATCTGTTGGCATTTGACGCTGCGGCGGAATTCGAGATGATCAACGTCAGTTCGCTGCCCGCTGATGAAGAGATGATTGATGGCAAACAGTCTGTGAAACCTTCGTTAGCTCTGGCGAAAGCAAAGTCCAAAGCAGCCACGCTCTCATTGCAAACAGCACGCCTTTCAAAGACTGCTCTAAAAACTTCCTTCGCAGCCGATAAGGCCCGATATTCAAAACTACCAGAAGAAAAACAGGCAGAATTAAAACAGGCTGCAGCTCTGGCTGCCCGGAAATATGAACTGGCACAAGCTGAAGAAAAGCTGGCGAAAGCCGAAGAGAAGTCAGAAGCAGCAACCGGCGCAGCAAAGAAAAAAGTCGAAAAAGAAATTGCGGCTGCGAAAAAACAGGTCGCAACGGCAAAGCAGGCGATCAGTAAACCGGGCGAGAAATACACGCGCGTGCGGGCATCACTCAAAGCACTGGAAGGGCCAGCAGAAAAAGAGGCTTCCCGATTCCAGCCGTATCCTGAAGCCAGCACCGGACGCCGTGCCGCGTTTGCCCGTTGGGTTACACATCGTCAGAATCCATTGACGGCCCGGGTCGCTGTGAATCATATCTGGTTGCGTCATTTTGGGCAGCCACTGGTGGAGGATGTTACCGATTTTGGACTGCGTTCCAAACAGCCGTTACAGCATCAGTTGTTGGACTGGCTGGCGGTGGATTTCATGGAGCATAACTGGAGCATGAAACATCTGCACGAATTGATGACCACCTCCAAAGCATACCAGCTCAGCAGTTCCACGATGGGCGCCGATCCGCGAACACAGGAAAAAGATTCGGAGAACCATTACTACTGGCGACGTAATATGGTGCGGATGGAATCGGAAATTATTCGGGACAGCCTGCTCTACCTGGCGGGCGAACTCGATTTGACCAGCGGGGGGCCGACTATTGATCCGGCGAAAAACCCTGATAGTAAACGCCGTAGTATGTATTTTACCACATCTCGTGATGCTCAGGATAAGTTCCTCAGTATGTTTGATTCCGCTGATATCTTTGCCTGCTATCGTCGCAATGAAAGCGTGGTGCCACAACAGGCATTGGCGCTGGCTAACAGCAAGGTTTCTCTGCAGATGGCACGGAAAATAGCCGGACAGATTCGCAAAGAGCATTCCGAACTCAGCGATCAGGAATTTGTCAAACACGCCTATGAGAAAATTCTATGCATTGAACCCACGCCTCAGGAACTGGATATATGCCTGTCTGCGTTAGCTGAAACCCAGTCTTTGTTGAAAACGGCAAAAAGCCAGAATTCCGTCTGGCGATCGCGAGAAAACCTGGTTCACGCATTACTCAACCATAACGATTTCATCACGATTCGATGAAGGTGCGTCATGAATATTCAAAATGATTTTCAGAACTCTTCTAACAGTTTACCCCGTCGCAATTTCCTCACCAGTCTGAGTTCCGGGCTCGCGGGCATTTCACTGGCTTCACTGTTGCAAGAGGAAGAGCGCGCCCAGGCTGCATCGGAACATCGACTTCCTAATGGAAAAGCGCATTTCCCTCCCAAAGCGAAAAGTGTGATCTGGATGTTCATGCGGGGGGGCGTGAGTCATATGGAAAGCTTCGACCCCAAGCCGATGCTGACGAAATATGCGGGAAAATCGATTAGTGAAACTCCCTGGAAAAGCGTGCAGGAATCGGAAAAATTAAAGCGGGTCCGTGTGGTTGTCGTGAATGATGCCAATGGACAGCAGCGGAATAAAGTCTATCCGTTGCAGGTCGGTTATAAAAAGTATGGCGAAAGTGGGATCGAAGTCAGCGACTGGTTTCCTCATATTGGCGGCTGTGTGGATGACATCTCCATCGTGCGTTCTATGTGGACGACCGATGATAATCATGGTGCCCAGGTTCAATTCCATTCCGGCCGTCATATGCTGGATGGTCGAGTGCCGACCATTGGGGCCTGGGTAAATTATGGCTTGGGATCACTGAATCAGAATCTGCCGCAGTTTATCAATATGGGGCCACGTTATTTTGATGTCAGAGACGGTCACTATCTGGGGCCTGCTTACGATTCGGTTCCTCTCAAAGTCGACCCGAAGAACCCCCTGCCCTATGCCAAACCGGAACTGGACCTCAGCAACGAAGAACAAAAGATCGAGTTCTCACTCATCAATCAGTTGAACCGTCTGAATGCGGAAAAGTATCCGAATGACAGCACGCTTCAGGCCCGAATGAAATCGTACGAACTGGCTTTTCGCATGCAGACCGCGGTGCCTGACGTCATTCAGTTTGATCAGGAAACCAAAGAGACACAGGACCTTTATGGTTTGAATAATCCCGCCACCAAACCGTTCGGGATGCAGCTTCTGGCCGCACGCCGGTTTGTCGAGAAAGGTGTGCGGTTCATTCAGATCATGCATGGTGCGGGAGCAGCCGGTGCCTGGGATTCGCATTCCAATCTGAAAGCAAGTCACTCCAAGCTGGCAATGCAGGTCGATCAACCGGCGGCGGGTCTGTTAAAAGACTTGAAACGCAGAGGTCTGCTGAAAGATACGATTGTTGTGTTCGCAACCGAATTCGGACGGACGCCCGGTTCACAGGGGAGTAATGGCCGCGATCATCATCCGTATGGTTTTTCCATCTGGATGGCTGGAGGCGGGATTAAAGGCGGAATCGCGCACGGCACGACCGATGAACTCGGATTCCATGCAGAAGAAAATCCCCATTATGTGACCGACGTGCATGCCACGTTGATGAAACAGCTGGGGCTGAATGCCCGGCGTCTGGAAGTGCCCGGTCATAAACGCATCGAAATGGATTACGGCCATCCGATTGACGGAATCATTGCGTAGCCCGCATTTCTTTGATGCTTGTCTTGATCTGAAGTGCATACTATGGTTTCGTTAAGCCCGACTTGCTCTGTATAATTGATCTTTGTGATACCAAATCACAGTTGAATTCTCTTTTTTACACAGCAGATGCGAAAGGCTTCTCCATGTTTCGGCTCAAATGTCTTACTCTGGCTCTGATTGCGTTTCTAATCATCGTTGGGAATGAATCCGCCTCAGCGAAAACATACCGGGTGTATTTTCTGGGTGGCCAGTCCAACATGGACGGTTACGGATATGTCAAAGATCTCCCCCAGGATCTGAAGCAGTCGGATTCGGGAGTAATGATCTTTCACGCGAACCCGGCTCCGGATGGCGTGCCCGTGGATGGTCGTGGCATCTGGGCTCCCTTACAACCAGGGCATGGAGCTGGCTTTAAATCGGATGGCACCGCGAATACCTATTCCAACCGTTTTGGTGCTGAACTGACTTTTGCAAAAAAACTCAAAGAACTCGCGCCAGAAGAAAATATCGCCTTGATCAAAATTTCGCGTGGAGGAACTTCGATTGCCATCGAAGCGGCAGGCAATTTTGGCTGCTGGGATCCCGATTTTGAAAAAGGAACGGGTAAAGGTCAGGGTATCAATCAGTACGACCATTTTCTGGCAGGTATGAAGCGGGCACTGCAAACGCGGGATATCGATCAGGATGGCGAAGCGGATACCCTGGTCCCAGCGGGCATTGTCTGGATGCAGGGAGAGAGTGACGCCCACTACTCCGAAGAAATTGCCCGGCAGTATGAAGCCAACCTAAAGCGGCTGATGGACTTAATTCGCGCGACGATGTTGACAGATGACCTGCCTGTGGTGATAGGCCGCATTTCGGATTCAGGCGATAATCCGGAGGGAAAGGTCTGGAAGTATGGCGAGATCGTGCGGGGCGGTCAGGCGGCGTTCGTAGAAAAAGACAAACGTGCAGCGCTGGTGACGAGTACCGATGATTATGGTTATTCAGATCGTTGGCACTATAATTCAGAAGGTTATCTGGATTTAGGCAGGAAATTTGCCCAGGCCCTATGGAAACTCCCTCAGGAATAATATTATTCTGCTTGAATCATTCGTGCTTACACTTTGTTAAAGTCAAGATTTAGGTATCAAAATGAAACCGGAACTTCTTTCTCCCGCTGGAACTCGCAAGGCCATGCAGTACGCTTATGCGTTTGGTGCTGATGCAGTCTATGCAGGTCAGCCGCGCTACAGCTTGCGAGTTCGCGAAAATGAGTTCAACAAGCTGGAAGTGATGGCAGAAGCCGTCGAAGAAGCACACCGACTGGGGAAGAAGTTTTATATCGCCAGTAACATTGCACCGCACAATCTGAAGGTGCGCAGCTATCTCAAGAACATGGAGCCGGTGATCGACATGAAGCCGGATGCCCTGATCATGTCTGATCCCGGGTTAATCATGATGGTCCGGGAACGCTGGCCTGACGTCCCCATTCATTTGTCCGTGCAGGCGAACGCCGTTAACTATGCCACAGTCAAGTTCTGGCAGAAATTTGGCCTGACGCGCATTATTCTTTCCCGAGAACTCTCCATCAAAGAGGTTGCCGAAATTCAGGAAGAGTGTCCTGATATGGAACTGGAAGTCTTCGTACACGGGGCGCTTTGTATTGCGTATTCGGGACGGTGTCTGCTGTCTGGTTACATGAACCACCGGGATTCAAATCAGGGAAACTGTACCAATGCGTGTCGCTGGGACTACAAAGTCAATGAAGCCGTCCAGACACTGGAAGGGGATATCGTCCTCAAAAATCCTCCCCCGCCCAAAAGTCAGCAGCAGTTGCCGATTGTAGATCAGGTTTTTCTGCTCGAAGAGCCGCAGCGACCTGGCGAGTATATGCCTGCTTACGAGGATGAACATGGTACCTACATTATGAATTCCAAAGACCTGCGCGCCGTGCAGCACGTGAAGACTTTCAGTGACATGGGCATCAGCTCGCTGAAAATTGAAGGACGTACCAAATCGTTCTTTTACGCCGCCCGCACCGCACAGGTATATCGCAAAGCCATTGATGATGCTGCCGCGGGTATTGAATTCAATGACAATTTGCTGGAGATGCTCGACAGTCTCTCCAACCGCGGTTACACCGAGGGCTTCTTTCAGCGACATGCTTCTGAAAGTATGCAGAATTATGAGCATGGTCGTTCGATGGCCAATCAGCAGCAATTTGTCGGCGATATCATCGACCGTGACGAGGACGGCTTGATTGTAGATGTCAAAAACAAGTTTGGTCTGAACGATGAACTGGAATTGATGACTCCCGCCGGAAATACGGTCTTCAATTTGAAAGCATTGTTAGACAAAAATTCGGCGTCGGTTGACGTTGCTCCCGGTAGTGGGCATGTCTTCAAGATCCCGATTAGCGAGAATCAGCTTGAGGACAGCGCGGGGCAACTCAGTGATCACGATCAGCAATTTGCGTTACTTATGAAATCGGTCAGGACGCCCGCCCAAACGTCTCTGGCTTAGCGAATGCTATTTACCGGCAGTCGCAACGGTCAGTTCATTCTTGACTTTGCGTACGCCCGGTTCCAGCATTGCCAGAAACTCGACCAGTTTCTTAGCACCAGCTATTTCGACCTGGCCTCGCAGTGTCACACTACGATCAGCGTTGACTTCGAACTGTACGCCCCGAAATTGTTCATTACGTTCCTTGATCCGGTCGAACGAATTCCCCATCGAGGTTTGCACATTGCTGAGTGGAAGCGGTGGTGCGGTAAAGGCGACGCGCATTTGTGGACGGAAGGCGGGAACTTTCGGCCCTGTTTGCCCGGCATTGAACTGATTCTGTGCAGATCCGCCAGTATTGGCTCGGTTAAAATTGCGCGTCTGACCGGCATTATTAGCCGCGTTTTGTGCGTTATTCCGTCCGATGAATGAATTCTGAGCGGCGTCGGAACGGCCAATGAATCCATTCTGAGGTGTCAGGTTTTGCACCGTCCCCATGGTTGACAGACCGAACTGAGAATTTCCCGTTCCACGATTGCCCGAGTTTGCATTTCCAATTGTGGTTCCCGTGTTCCCCGAAGTCTGAGACGAACTGCTAGATAGAGTTTGTACTTGTGCCTCGGTTTGTTCGGTGATTCCAAAAGTGAAACACGCGCAAACTATTAGGTATAAGGCAGTTGTGATAATAGAGCGTGTCATGATTTTCCCCGAAACAGAAGCCAGAACGGACCGAACCCGTATGTCCCTAATTATAACATCGACATTTAAACGTGGAAGTAAATAATCTGTTTTTCAAGTGGGGAAAGACTTACTCGCTGGGGGCATTTAATCGAAACTGTCGGTAACTTGCGGATTGCTTTGGTGCGTTTTCCTGGAGCAGACTGTTAATTCTCTCAGCTGGTGCCTGGCTTTTATCATTCAGGAGATTGCTAAGCTGTTGCTCCAGTCGGCGAATTCGTTCGTCCCGTTCGTCCGATGAGGGCACGCTGACTTCAGCTTTGACCTGCTGGATTTCGTTTTGCTGTTCCGTAACACGTTTTACTCTCGAATCCAGGAGCTCCGAAGAGAGTTCCAGACGTTTTCCCTGTTCCCGCCGCGCCAAGGTTTCTACGAGTACATTTTCTTTCGGGGCTGGCTTTTGTTGCGCCAGAGGCTGCTCTGCCGCTTTGGGAGTTTTGCCATCCAGTTTGACGGAGATCATTCGTGAATAAATGTCAGCAGAACCCTCCTGAGTTAATTGCACGCGCAAGGCACATTCTGCCTGATCTCTTCCTTTTCGTACGTAGGGAATAAACACCTGATAGGCAGGGCCTAACGTTGAATCGACTGCATGGACCTGCCAGGCACCTGAGTCGAATTTGTATTGATGGATTGGTTTATTCTGTTCGCTGGTGGCTCCCTGGTCGTCGTAGAGATGGATCATGACCTCACCCTTTACATAAACGGGTGAAGAGTTGTTATGTTGAAAAAACATGAGCTGTCCTGCAAATCCGCGCGTCGGCATACCATCTACGCCTTTGCCTTCAGCAGCTTCCCACAACGCGACTATTTCCACGGCTGGTTTTTTGGGTGAAGCAAAATTTTTGGCACCCTTCCAATCCCAGGTAGACAACGCCAGGCTCGTACATCCGGAATTAGATGTCGAAAGTAACAAGAGCAATGCTAAAAATCGAACAGGCACGATCAGATGTTTCATTGTTTAGTCTCGTCCCCAATAAGGAAATTTCGCTTGAAATCGCTTTTGTTTAACCGGTTTTTTCGGAGAACGAACGGGTTGTTGTGTCTCGTAATTGATTTGCTGAATTGCTCCTTCCAAATTCGGATCGGACATGATCTCCGGATTCAGATTCGTTTGTGGCATTACGGTGGTCGGAATTGCTTCCAGCATCCCATCTCCTTCAGGGACAAACTCTGGTTCTCCCGGAGGGACCGCAAAAATAGGTCCCTGCATCTCTTCTGCTTTCTCAACCTGCAGATGAATTCGTTCTGCTTCGACCTGTTTAATGAATTCAGAATCGGCGTCGTTTCGAATGATGCGTGGTGTCAGGAACACCAGCAATTCTTTCCGACGCGTTGAAGTGTAGTCATAGCGGAAAGGAATTCCCACGAGTGGAATGTCACCCAGCCAGGGAACTTTACGCTCGATGGTCGTATCAGATTCCGTAATCATTCCCCCCAGTACAACCGTTTGACCGTTGGGAACACTGACCGTCGTTTGAACCTGAGTGATATTCTTGATCGGAGATTCCACAACGTTCCCTGTAGTAGCATCAGTGAAGATGGGAACGCTTTGACCATTGAAATCACTTTTCTCAGCCTGCGTCTCCATCACGATATTGCCATCAGGACTGATACGGGGGGTGACCGTCAGAATAATCCCGGCTTCTGACTGTTCGATCACAGGATTGGCAGAACCGACGGCAGTCACCGATACACCATTGACAACGGGAACAATCTGACCGACCTGGATCTGGGCTGTCACATTATCCACTGTTCGAATCTGCGGACGACTCAAAATATGCACGTTCCGCTTGGCTGCCAGAGCGCGAATCAGAATACTGACCGATTCGGAACTGGCGGAAAGCACCAAGCCCCCGAAGCCGAGGTCGCTGTTCCCGCGCTGCAGTGAAAAGTTACTCAGTGCCTGCCCTGCGGTATTACCAACGTTGTTGGTATTGTTCGTTCCTAGCGGGTTGATGCTGTTAAACAGAAACCCGGGAGTGGCTTCTTGTGACACAATCGTCTGATTGGTTTGTGTGACGTTGTTCTGTCCGGTGACGGTTTGCTGTACCGTTAATACATTGTCAATAATACTTCGGTTAAAGAGTAGTGAATCCTGAATCCCGAGTTCGACCCCAAATTCATCATCGTTATCCAGTTCCACTTCAACAATCAGAGCCTGGATGATGACCTGAGGCGCTTCCTTGTCTAAATTTTTGACCAGATTGGAAATCTCTTCAAAAAAGCGTGGAGTGGCACTGATGATCAAATTATTGTTGATTGGTTCAGGAACAACAATCACTTCCCGTTCGAGTAATTCGAAGCTACTGATCAGGTCCGGATCTTGCGCAATCAGCGAACGTTGTGTGTCGAGGAACTCATTGATGGCTTCCGAGACATCCGCGACGGGGGTGTTTTTTAGTTGAATTACCGTCGTTTCCCGTTTGCGGCTATCGGCGCCATCCAGTTTGAGCAGAATCGCTTCGACGATCTGGAGTGCATCCGCGCCCCCTTGGGCAACAACAGAGTTGGTGCGACGATCCACGGTAAAATTCAACGGGATCAGATTACTGTTTGCATCATTCACTCCGGCAATTTGAATCCCCAAATCTGTCTGTTGGTTTTCGGGAGAAAACGTAGCTTGGAGTAATGTGACCATCGATTGCGCGTCTGCATTTTTTAAGGTGAATACTTTGAGCTCTGCGACCGTTGAGACTCGTTGATCAAATTGTTTAATTAACGCACCAATCAGTTCCAGGCTGTCTTTGGGAGCAGTCACAACCAGAGAGTTCGCACGAGGGTCTGCAATGACACGAATGTCGGCTAATAGACCAGATCGGAGCACCCGGCTTTGAGTTCCTTCCTGAGCAAGGTATTCCAGAACGACAGACCGTGCTTCTTGTAACTGTTGGGCCGCTTCTCCGCCGGCACCACCAATATTAGTCCCTAAGCCCGAGGTCTGTGCCGCCGCAGGATTCAACACGCTTTGTAGTGTGGAATTCAAAGTCTCCGCCAGATCGGCGGCGATGGCATTCGTTAACGGGAAGATCTTGACGCGACTGACTGCCTGAGATTGGTCCTGGTCAATTTTTTGAATCAGAGCTGCCACTTCCTGCATATCCCGTGGTTGTGCCTGGACGATGATCGAGTTCGTTCGAATGTTGGCAGAAACAATCACCCGTGTTCCCAGTCCGCCACGTTCGTTGTAAAAATCTGTTAATGTGGTTGCGACCTGGCTGGCACTGGCACTTTTCAACTCAAATACGCCAAACTCGGTCTGCGGATTTACTGGCTGATCCAATTCTTCCGCTAATTTGAGAATCGAAGGCATATCGGTATCGGGGGCCAGAATCAGCAGCGCATTCGGTTTGACCAGAGGAATGATTTTGATTTTCTGAATCTGTCCCTGGATGGCGCGCAGTTTCACGAGGTCTTCGTAAACCCCATTCAATAGATCAGCGAGTGCCGTTGAGTTCACGTGACGCAAGTTTAATAAATGGATGTCAGGTCGCGTTCCCTCGCTCAATTTCTCCAGTTCTTTGATGATTTTCATCAACGCATTGACATCTTCATCTTTACCACGCAGGATGAGCACACCCAGATCAGGCACACTCTCAATATTCACATTGCCACTCAAATCCTGTAATAACTCCGGCAGAGAGGGTTGTTTGACGCCTTCGGTTGGTTTTTCTGCAGGTTGAGGCTGTTGTGGATTTTGTACTCTATTTCCAGGCTGTGCATCATCGAAGGCGACTTGATCAACACGCTGTCTGAGGCGATCAATCTGTTGATGTCGCGAGGGAAGACGACGGTTGGAATAAGTATTGACTGATAAGCCCTGTTGAGGACTACGGCGATTGCTTACTGCGCTGGTCTGTTTGTGGAGTGTCTGGGCGACCTGACCAATCTGAGCGGAACCGGTTACCAGTTGAATCGATTCTACTTTTCCGCTGGCAGCCTGATCCAGTTTCATCACGGTTGTTTTTAAAGCACGTGCTTTGGATGCCGCAGCTTCGAATATCAATTCATTATTTTGTTTGTCGAGTCCGACACGAAATTCAACTTGTGCTTCTACGATATTGAGCGACTCGTTTGTCTGATCATCAGTCAGACTTTTTTGATTTTGAGAGTAAACAGCGACTCCCGGCAGGCCATTCGGGCCTTCTCCCTGCAATTCTGCGCGTGATTCAAACGCATGATAAAACAGCCGCAGGATTTCGGTACTGTTTAAGGTACGTGGTCGAACTGCAAAAAGAGTCAATTGTGGTTTTGACGGTTGTTGTGGTAGCTGACGCGCACTCTGTTCAAAGGTTGCCGGAACATCAGCTTGTTTGACGGGCGGTTCAGAATGCTCAGCCTGTTCCACATATTCGACTTGTCTGACAGTCTGTTTTTTCTCTTCTACTTCTCGATGCTGTTTACCGCTTGTCTGAACGGTAGCCCGTACATATCTTGGTTTGGCCTGGCGAAGATCGAGAACAATTAAGAATTGATCTTTTTGAAGTAATCGAAACCCCTTTGGCTCGAGATCACGATTTAATATCTGAAATGTTTCTTTCAGCGAGTGTGATCTTTTATCAATGCGTGAAAAAAAGCCTTTGGGGACCACATCCATGACCAGCGTTAATTGACTCTGTTCTGCAACCTGTGTCAGGACCTTTTCCCAGGTTGCCTGAACGTGATTTAATGAAATGTCAGCGACTTCATTGGTTTGCTTCAAGTTATGTTTGATCTGAGCTGCAGGCTGGTTTTGATTTCGATTTCCCACATTTGAACTGGTCTGGTTTGCTGGCACCTGCGTATCGGACGACTTACGCAGGCGGCTCCAAAAGCCGGGTTTGCTATCGGCGTAAGCAGAAATTGTAGGTCCGCACAGCATGAGCATTGCCAGCAGACACCGCAATTGCCTGGAAACAGTTCTGGTTAATCGTTTAAAAGACAACAACGTTTCACCCCATTGATATCAGGAGTTAAATTCAGGAATTGAAGCCAAGGAGTGTGGACGTATCTCAAGCGAGATCTTCTCCGACAGAATCCCTACAATCGTTAATATCGGCAAAGTTTGACATTTTTGTTGAACAAAGGTTTTAGATTTGCAAAGAAAAAACGAGTTTTTTCGAGGATGACTAATGTCGATAACCTGTTATTTATAAAGGGGATGCGCACGATCTAATTCAGCCGAAGACTTCATTGAAGCCGGCTTCTGAGGTGACTTGATTAACAGGATAGGGCAGGCAGGTGCTTGGGGATAGGAAGGATGAATTGGAGAAAGAGGATGTAATAATCCCTTTAGAACTGTGAAAAGAGAGACGCTAATTCAACACAGGAACTCCCGTCAGGTTTCGCAGGGATCTGAAATTTTCTCCCAGTGAGAGCATCCACTGTTTGCCGTCGATTTCCAGAATGAGATGTTTCTCTGTTATCGCTTTCACAACAGCTTGAATTTCAGCCACGTTGATTTTATCGCCCGTTTGTACTTCCTGTTTCTGATTGGTGGCTCGATTACGAAGCCAGGCGACTTTTTTACCATCGATGTCGATGCTACCTGTCAGGAATGTAAAGAACGCATCATCCAATGCGACTTTGATACTAATCTGCTTTGATGAGGAAACGGGCGGGGTTCCTGAATCAGAAACCGTTACGGTAATCGGATACTCCTTCAGTTCCATGGAAACCGGGGGAGTCCATGTGAGTTCGCCTGTTTCTGAATTGATGCTGACACCGTCAGGAGCACCGGGACCTAACGAAAAGTTGAGTTTTTGTGGTGGGAGGTCGGCGTCTGTCGCTTTTACAATCAGAGACATTGGTTGTGTCTGATAGGCGGTCGCCGACGTGACAACTTCAATTTGGGGAGGCGTATTATTTTCCAGGAATTCGATTTGGAACAGTTTTTCAACGCTCTGTTCTCCTTGAGTGGCAGTCACGATCACCGGATACACGCCCGGCTTCTGTTCTTTTGTTGGGGTCCACTTTAACTTACCTGATTCGGCCACCAGGCTGGGCAGCTCCGCTATAACAGAGAGTACGGGAGCTTTTAATCCAGGATTCACCCCCTGTAAAGTCAGCGCGAGATCCAGAGTATTCCCTCTGACGACAGTCTGATCGGAAATGTCCTTTAGCTCCAGTTTGTAGACTTTATCGGGAACTGGTTTGGCAAACGGGCTGGATGCCGCCACTAAACCATAATCAAAGACAGTCTGTAAATATTGGGGCGCCTGTGTAATCGTGGCACCTTTTTTATGAGCAGCCGGTTTGCTGTCGAGCATGCCGCGTTGAACCGTCCAGTCTCCTCCAGCATGGTTTATTACATTCAGGAATTCCTGATCAATTTTGACAAGGAAGCTCTGGCCTAAAGGAAAATATTTGGTACTGAGAACTTTGATCAACTGTGCGTCTTCCGTAATCGGCTGTTGTAGCTTTGTGTTGCCTTCTGAAAACTGGTTCAAAGGAGCCAGTTCAACAGGAGTCCCCGTTTCATAGCGGGCAGGCACCGTTAGATCGGCACCCCGAACGATGGTCCAGGTATCCCCGGCGATCTCGCTGACGGTCAGAAATTCCTGATCGATGCGAATCCGAAACGGTGTTTGCTTGGGAAAATCAATCGTGTCCTGAACTTTTATTTTCGTTTCATCGAAGTTTAAATTTGAAGCTAACTTTGCGCGGGGAAACAGTTGCTCACGCGGCTTGGCTTTCGTTAATGCCAGCCCTTCAGCAGTGAGTTTGACTTCGAGTTGATCGGACTTGCCGGTGCCCGTGCTATTCAACTTCAGTCCGATAATGTTCTGTTGCAGATCTGCCTGATAGAAGTGTAAGAGAAATCGGCACAGTTGCTCGTATGTCGCAGACCCTTCGAGTGAGACCTGGATCGCGATGTATGTTTTGCCTTCGCGAATACGACGCCCCGGTGAGAGTTTCAAATTGGAAACTCCGGAAAGTTCTGCCAGGTCATTCAACCATTCCAGATACAGCCGCTGTGCATCGTGTTCATCGGGCGGCAAACTGTGTGCAACCCAGTTCCCCAGCTGTTTGGCGGACCGGAGAAGTTCCAGCTCTTTCTGTTCTTTCTGATCAATCTGTTGATTCAATGCTTTCAGCTGATTTTTACGTGATTCCACTGGTTCGATAAAGGTGCTGTCGATGACGGGCATCCCCAACCAGATCACAATCACGGCTCCAAAAACCGCTGCCAGTATTTTTTCTCGTTTTTGCATCGTTCAAACATTCAACTCAATAAAATAAATACAACTTAAACAGATTCATCATCCAAGAGCCTACCATTATTTGTTTTTTTCAGTAGCAGGTTTCTGAGGGGGTTCCGCTTTCGCGGGTAATCGTTCTGCATCGATCTCAAAGGGGACTGGATACGATGTATCCATGGTTGTATTATTACTTCGTTTGGGGTGAACCCGATAATTATGATTGGATAACTGTTGATTGAGGTCTCTGACATCAAGATCATCTTTGGCATGACCCGTTGCTCTGAGCCGACTGATGGATTGACCGGCCGAACGAGTGACATCCAGTTCGCCCAGATAAATTCGATCGGTGCCCGGGAGTACGGTATCTAATTCCTGCATGACTTTTAATGCTTTGGAATTTGAGTTTTCCCATTCATCGATCAACGCTACTGACTCCAGTGTCGGTTGGCCTCGTTTGAGAAATTCATCCAGGTCTTTCTGCACTTTCTGTCGTTCGGCAATCTGGTCATCCAGATCGCTAACACTACGCTGAGTCAAAAACATCGCTGTGAGCAGAATCAAAGCGACGCCGGCCACTCCCAGACCAATTTGAAGTTTACGGCGGTCCGGTTTTTCTTCCGCTTTATGCGGATGTAAAAAGTCGACAGTCTCCAGTCTCTTCTGGCTCTGTGAGTATAGCATTCCCAGTGGACCGGCTAAAACGCCCGGAGATTCCAAAGCAGAAACATCCCCAGTGCCAGTCTTGATCTGTAAGAGTGGGTCAATTACTTCCACGCGACAGTGTAGACGCTCACCTTGAGTTGTTGCAAAGTCCTGAAGAGCTAATGGATCTCCAATCAGAAAGACGAGTTCGATATTATGACCGCCAAGCTGAGCACTGCGGGCGAGAAGAAATCGATTGATTTCTGTCTGGATTGCCGACTCGATGGCTGCCTGATCTCCCGAGGTGATTGATGTCGAATGCGAAAAGAGTAACTGGTATTTGCTGATCAAAGAGAGTTCCAGATAGTGATCGATTTGATTGACGATCAGTGTGGGAACATCCAGATTCGCAAGGTCAACGTCGAGATGAGAGACCCATTCTGCTGCTGCCAGTGAACTGACTCCTGTAGAAACGATTTCCATACCCAACGACTGAAATGTTTTCATGGCTTGTTGATGCAAGTCTTTGGAGATGCTGGCCACAAGTACGTCCCGTGTTGTTTTGCCTTCCTGTGCTGGCAATAACAGATAGTCGAGCATCAGCTGTCCGAGTGGTACCGACGATTTGGTCGCAGTTTGAAATCGGACGATCTCAGGAACTTCTTCCAGCGGTACGTCTGGGATTTCGATCAGACGAATTGTGGAATCGTGGCGGGGAAACGAGATTAGGATCTGCTTGCTGGCGATTTTTAATCGGGAGAATTCGTTTTTCAACCAGCTGCCGGCGGAAATCGGATCTCGAGCCGGATGCAACTCGTCCGGCCAGGCGATCTGAAACGAACGCTTAACGGAAACAGCAGAACTGCTCACGTGTGCTTCGACTCCAGAGAGTCCGGTTTTTCCCCAATTGATTGCCAGATAGTCAGCCATAAATTGCTTCTTAAAAAAATCAGTATCAAAATCGTTTTGCAAAAAACATAATCGGAGAGTTACTCTTCTTCAGTTGCTCCCTGCAATGTAGATACCGGATATCCGGGACCCAGATTGCTTAAATCGCGAATGTAGGTGATTCGTGGGGGAATAAATGTGCCGTCGATGATGGCTTCGACCCGGGTAACCGGGCCTCCCTGACCAAAATAGCCGAGAGATTGAGCGCGAAATACATCACCGCCACTACAGATATGCGGGGCCAGTTTTCGCATTTGCTCTATTGTCGTAAGGCCTTCAATGACAAGCCATCCCGTTGTTTGCCGTGCCTGGCTGATTTCAGTAGAAGGTGCTCCGTTTGTAGCAGTCATTTGGGAATTTACGATCGCATTGGCTAAATCGTCGTCCATTTCCGGAATGCCTTGCAGTGTTTCCAGCCGCGCTTCATCAATCTGGATTCGTCCTTCGATATACTGGTTTTTGCTTGTCGTCAGAAGATCGTGGAGTATAGGCAATTCAGCAGTCATCGTTGCCGGGTCCGCAGCCCAGGGACTGGTGAGTGTTGTCTTTTGCCCGTCGATTTCGACTTCGACTTCTGATCCAATCAGGTCAAAGATCGAGTTGATCGAGTAGACTCCGCCTCCCGACAGATCAATTCCGGCCCGGGTGACTGTGACACCTTCTTCTGAAAACATGGCTTTCGCCAGACCGTTAGCCAGTTCATTTAAAGCCTGCTGATCGGACATGCCTCCACCGACGATGGTTCCGCTTCCCCCTGATTCCAGATCATCGACCGAAAGCACTGGTCCACTGACACGATATGCTACAATGAAGCGTGCTTCATCCGGTCCCAACTCTGCTTCCAGTTCATCATACAGTTCCGTCAGCATGGTGCCGTTGAGATTGATTTTCTCGGAGCCGTCCGGGCGGATATTAATCTCGCGGCTATGTACGGTAAAGTAAGCGAACCAGCCTGAGTCCAATACGCCATCGGCATTATCCATCGGCAGAGTGGCGTCGCCGTCATTTTCGTTTGGATCGAGAATCCCATTCCGATTGGTATCTTCGCCGTAGAGCAGTTCGGGGGTCACATCTCGGACCAGCAACAGCTCATCCAGCGATTCCAGAGGGCCATTTTTAGCAAAGTAAGGTGTTTCGAGTGTTTCGTAATAGTCGCTCTCTGCACCAAACGAACGCGTTTCATCGTCTTCATCGATCCAGTCGAGAATGGCAGCGGCGATGTCTTCCGTCATATTCGGAATATACATTAAGCGATCAACGGCGCTATCAACTTCGATGTCTTCTTCAAGATCTAATGATGGTTCGACTTCTTCAGATGCCAGGATGTTTAGATTCAGTTTGCCCGATTCATTCATCAGCCCGAAGCGGATTGTTTTTGACTGAGAATCTGAATTGACGGGTGCAACCACGCTGAGATAACCACTGGTGCGTGGAATCTCTCCCGGTATCATAATGATATTCTGAAACTGATCGGGATTGTGATACGAATTCCAGCCCTCGACCTCTGTTCGATCCCCCACATAAGCGGCTGCCAGTTCGATTCCCGATAACGCCAATTCGCGCGATTGGATCGATCGGCCATAAATGTTGGTGGCTTCCATTTCAACGATCATCAGTTCCGAAAACGTATAGGCGCCTAGGCTGAGCATGACCACAACGACCAGCACCACCAGCAGCGTGCTGCCTGCGCGCAGATGCGACGCTGTTTCCTGATCAGGAAAAGGTCGTCTGCATTCATGCTGTGAAGTGAGTTGTTTCATGATTCTCAAAAAAATATCTTTACGGATTTAAAAATCGCTGCTTTCCTGTTCTGTCGTCTGCAGGATTGCCGGTAATGCTAACGGAAGTGCAATGACCATGCTGAAGGTGTTTTCAAAACCATTGATTTTTTCATTTACCGTATTCAACACGCTCTGCTCTTCCTCATTGTTTCGAAAGCCAATCGTAACTTTCACTGCCAGGGGGACAGTGCCATATTCAATGCTGTCCCAGACTTCCAGCCAGTCAGTTCCATCAAAGTATTGAAACTGCAGACTGCCGATCTCCGGTGCCAGTAATTGTGACTGTTGCGCCAGCTGTTCATAATTGGCTGATTCATCGGCCTTACTCATCGCCAGCCGATCTCCTTCGAGACGGGCCAGACCCTGTGTTCCATTACCTGTGCCGGACGTTTCACGGAAACGATCCCCAACCGCACCCTGTAGCCCTTCCGAACCAGCAACTGCCAGAAAATACGAGACGGATAACAGGTCACTCTGTGAACTTGTGGAACTGCTGCCGCTGGATGATTGTGAAATAAGCATCGGTTGCCGTGCGGGGCGGCTGGTATGCAGCACCAGTGACTGTGCATCTCCATATACGCCAATGTTCCCGGAAGTGTAAGCGTCATCCGGATTGGTGACCTGGATTTCAACGACCTCTTCCTCATCCCCTGAGGAACTGGAAGAGTCTTCAGAGATTTGCTGTTGATAGGTCACACTGTGTAAATCGTGTGTGATTTTCTGAAACACTGCGCGGGCAATTTGAGCGCGTTCTACCTGCTGATGACCAATGGTTGTGTATTTCCAGTAGAGATCCAGGGCGGAATAAATGGCCGCCAGCAGCAGGCTGGTCAGACCGATCGCCAGAATGACTTCCAGCATAGTGAAGCCGGCAGTTTTTGGTGAGCCTGTTGGATCGCAGGTCGACTGACGTTTCATAACGATTCCTCCAGTACAGAAGTATCGTCGCTGGTTTCCACCGTATTGGCCGCATCGAGCAGCATCGCCGGGTCTCGGACCTGACGTGTTAGCTGATAACTTGATGAGATTGTTTCCGACTCACCGGCATATTGAACGAGGACGGTCAGCTTCAAGAGATTATCGTAGTCTCCCGGTTCGACATTCAGACTCCATTTCCAGTTATCGTCACTCTCTTCAAAACCAGCCTGACTGACCGGCTCCATCGGTTGCACGCCAGCCAGCACTTCAGCCAGTTTGGACTGACATTTGATAATCGCCTGCGTGCGCAGCTGTGATTGTACAGCCGCCCGCGAACCAATGCCGATCAATTGACTGAGAGCCGTCAATGCGCCCAGAAAGATGGAGAGTGAGATCAGGACTTCAAGTAATGTAAGGCCGGAACGGTTCTTGTCAGTTTGGGGAGTGTGTGTTGTAATGGCGTTCATTTCGATTTCTCCTGCTCATAAGAAATCGTCGTGTTGCCGGTCAGAGCCCGCAGTTGGACACGAGCCACCTGCTGATCTTTTTTGAGGACCTCATGCTGCAAGTCGATTGCGGCTGATCCGTCTGGATAGAACGTGATCGGAAACGAGGCTTCCATCCATTTCCAGTCCTTGGCACCAGGCAGCTTCGCCAGCCACTCAAAGGGGATTGCGGGCTGGCTGACTGTTGTGGAAACGGTTTTACTGAATTCGAATTCGTCAGGCAGTTTTCCGTCAATCACGGCGTGTCCGCTGGAGGCCGGCAAGGATCCACTCGATTCGGCGCCCAGCCCTAACAGACTTTGATCAACGGGGACGACCAGATAGTGCTGGCCTCCGAGTTCGAGATAAACCTGATAGTTCACGCCATGTTCAATCGCGCGAATGCGGGCAGCAGAGAACGCCGAATGCAGGTCCTGCATACTCTGTCTTAACCGGTTACTGGAACTGATTCGCAATACAGCCGGCCAGACAACGGAAACGAGCACCAGCAGCAGAGCTAGAACGAGCAACATTTCGAACAGCGTAAATGCTGCTCGAAGTTGTTGCGTGTTCGAATTCTTGTTCTGACTGTCTGTCACGTGCGACATCCCCTGAATTCATCTGTTGCAGTCCTTTTGCAATCGCAGATTATTCTGTCTGATCCCAGTTATTTACATCATCGCCCGAGCCATTTTCATCCTGTTGATTTGGTCCAGAAGACCAGATTGCCGGCTTGGTTGATTTCGATTTGTTGTTCGGATA
The DNA here is from genome assembly GCF_007744675.1 of Gimesia alba. Lineage (NCBI taxonomy): Bacteria > Pseudomonadati > Planctomycetota > Planctomycetia > Planctomycetales > Planctomycetaceae > Gimesia > Gimesia alba. The sequence continues at coordinate 6,602,570 of NZ_CP036269.1, read as the reverse complement.
CTCGTATTGGAAGACCTGCCCCCATGCATCCAGTGGCATTGATTCGATAAAAGGCTCTGCAGCCTTATCGCCTGAAGTGGGAGGCTCCAGTAAAAGCTGAATCTGCTCCTGGCCACCCTGTGGATATTCTCCATTATTCTCAGCAGCATAAAGCTTGAATGCCTGCTCCAGATTGTGAATACTGGCGCGGGTAGCCTTGATGTTGGCTTTTTTCTGGCTGCCTAACAGGTTGGGAACCACCATGGCTGCAATGACGAGGATAATTCCCAGTACAATTAACATTTCCAACAGGGTAAAACCGTGACGTTTTTGTTGTGCTCGCTGTGTTTGTTTAACTCGATACATGTCTCCATCCTTTTTTTACTTTATACATTTTCCAGAAGGGAACGTTCTGGGTTCTACCTGCCTGAGATAAAACCAGTAACTCTCTTTTTATTATAGTAAACCGGAGCTTTGAAAAACCGGTAATAATAGCGCTAACATCACAAAAACCACAACGGCTGCCATAATCAACAGCATCAGCGGTTCCAGCATTCGCACAAACATATCCAGCTTACGGTTTGTCTGGCGTTCCATATTGTCTGCAATATCAATTAACACCTGTTCCAGGTTGTTGGCTTCTTCACCGACGGCGATCATTTCCACCACTTCTTCCGGAAACTGTCCGCAGCTCGAAAATGGTTGTGCTATCGATTTTCCCGACGAAATACTTTCAGCCGCCTCGCCGATCGCTTCGCTCATCACTTTGTTTCCGGCAGCATCTTTCGCAATCCGAAGTGACTGCAAAATAGGCACTCCATTTGCCAGGAGCGTTCCCAGGATACGACAGAACCGGGCAATTGCCAGGCTGCGTACGATCGGTCCGAGACCATAGGCACGTAAACGAAACTGGTCGAATTTCATCCGGCCTTCGGTTGTTTCTACATATTTATAAACAGCGACCACGGCGATTCCGATCGCGAAAAAGATCACAAACCAGTAGGATTGCATGAAGGCACTGAAGCCTAACAGAGTCGTAGTGGCCCAGGGAAGTTCGCCTCGTTCAGACATTCTGGCAAAAATGGGTTCGAATTTGGGTACGAAATAGACCAGCAGGAAACTGACAATGACGGTACCAAAGGTCGTCAGGAATGCAGGATAAATCATCGCTCCAACGACACGATTTTTGAGTTCTTCCTGATGGTCGGTGAAGTTGGCAATTCGTTTTAAGACGTCTTCCAGAAAGCTGCCTTCTTCTCCCGCACGTACCATGCTGACGGCAAGCTCGGAAAAGACTTTAGGGTGCTGTCCCATGGCAACGGCTAACCGGGTTCCGTCGGCGACTTCTCCACGTACTTCTTCCAGAACCAGTTTTAACGCGGGATTCGTGGATTGCTTATGTAGTAATTCCAGCGACCGTAACAGGGGCACGCCCGACTTCAACAGGTCTGCCAACTGGGTATAAAATACAGACAGATAGCGCGCCCGGACACGGCGGCCGGAATATTTCAATTGTGCTTTGGCCTGATCTGCCAGATCGACTTTTACCGGAAACAGGCTCCGCGCAGCCAGTGAATTCAGGGCGTCCTGCTGATTGGGTGCAGAGAGAATTCCTGTGACCTGACGGCCTGTAGCTTCTCGCGCGATGTATTGAAAGTCCGGCATATGATTAACTCTGATTTACTTTAAACTACTTCAAACATGATTCTCATTCGTCTTATGTGAAAAAATCTTTAGATATCTCCCTTCGTTACCCGCAAAATTTCATCAATGGAAGTCTGTCCTTCAATGACTTTTTGCCAGCCGGCATCTCGCAATGTCTGCCACCCGTTTTTGCGGGCATAGTCGCGAATTTGACCGGAACTGGCGTGTTCGGTACACAATTTTCTGATGACGGGATCATTCACCAGTAATTCCAGGATTCCAATACGCCCTGAATATCCTGATTCGCGGCAATGCCGACAACCGGCGGGCTCCCATAATTCTTTGATCTTCAAATCCGGAAAATCAGGTGGCAATTTTTCTGACTGTGGCTGGTAAGGTCGCTTGCAGTGCTTGCAGAGAACACGCACCAGTCTTTGCGCCAGAACTGCTTCGACTGTACTGGCGACGAGATATGGTTCTACTCCCATATCGACCAGACGCGTAAAGGCGCCGGGAGAATCATTGGTGTGCAACGTGCTGAATACCAGGTGCCCGGTGAGAGCTGCCTGAATCGCACTATTGGCGGTTTCGCCATCACGGATTTCCCCAATCAGAACGACGTCGGGGTCGTGGCGTAAGATACTGCGTAAGCCGGCGGCGAATGTGAGACCAATGCGGGAGTTCACCTGAATCTGGCTGATGCCCTCACTGTGATATTCGACCGGGTCTTCTACCGTGATGATTTTTGTTTCCGGGTTTTTGATTTCATTCAATGCACTATACAGCGTGGATGTTTTTCCGCTACCCGTTGGCCCAGTGACCAGTACGATCCCGTGAGGCAGTTCAATCATTTCACGAAACGTGGATAACATTTCGGGATTCAGGCCGACATTATCCAACCGGAACACCATACGTTCCTTATCCAGCAGACGCATGACGATTCCTTCGCCATAAATCATGGGGATAATCGAGACACGCACGTCGATTTCGCGGCCGGTAATTCGGAGCTTGATTCGTCCGTCCTGAGGCAATCGCTTTTCTGCGATGTTTAAATGTGCCATAATTTTCAGACGGGTAATAATGGCCGAATAGAAATGATTGATTTCCGGAGGAACGGACTGCACACGCAGCAGACCGTCGACACGGTATCGTACGACCAGACCCGTTTCATGAGGTTCAATGTGCACGTCACTGGCCTGCTGCTGCAGGGCTTCAATCAGTAGCTCGTTCACAAGACGAATGACGGAGGCTGCCTGCGCCATGTCGGCCAGTTCGCCGTGCTCTTCGGATACCTCTTCGAGCAGTTCTACGCCATCTTCTTCTGCGCGTTGGGAGACAAGTTCGTTGATGGTGTCACCACCAACGCCCAGATTATCCTTGATCAGCTCGACGACATCATCATGCAGTGCCAGTACCGGTTCCAGAACCTGACCACTGAGTGAACTCAACTCGTCGATGGCTTCAAAGTCAAATGGATCGCCAGATGCGACCAGCACGCGTCCGTTATTACGCTGTAAAGGAAGCAGGGAGTGTCGGAAAATGGGTGTGGCCGGAAACTGAGAAAGCAGTTCCGTATCAACCTGAAAGTCTTTCAATTCAAAATACTTCATGCCCAGTTCATCGGCGAATGCCTTGAGCAGGTCTTCTTCTGTTGCCAGTCCCATATCCAACACAACACGATCCAGACGATGACCGTTCGCCGACTGCTGCGCTAATTGCAGCTGGCGCTCGTCAAGGATACCGCGTCGCTGGAGAATTTCACTAATTTCCATGGGACTTACACTAGAGTAAAATGAGGAATGTTAGAATAAGCTAACTTAGCGGCCTCGGCTGGAACGTCTGCCTCCACGGGAGCCGCCATTACTACCGGGAAACTGAAAGCCGCGGGAGGAACGGCCGCCAAAGGGGGAACCACTGCCTGGATTTGAATTACCGTCGGACTGGGGAATTCCCATACGTTCGCGCATCCGTTGTTCAAAAAAGCGGCGGATTTCTTCACCGCGATCATTGGAATTCGAAGGTGACGTTGACTGATTGGGAGAACCAGGGGTTTGATCGGTCGTCTTTTTCTGAGCAGTACTGCCTGTGGTGCTGACTGTAACATTGGGTAACAGCGAGGTCAGGGCATTTTGAATTAAAGCGGAATTGGCTTCGTTTAATGTCACAACACGGACAGACTTGCGCGACATTTGTGCGGAATAATCCAATTCGCTCACCAGTGATTGAATTTCCTGGAACAGGGAGTCATTGGCAGAGACCAGCAACTGATTCGCGTTGGCATCCACACTGACGGCCAGTTTTGCTTCCGGCGGTTTGGCATTTGAGGAATTCTGTGAACCTCGCCCCCCCATCATCGCAGCAAAGGGATTGCCTCTTTGTGAATTTTGCTGCTGTTGAGGGGCTTGCATATAGTCTTTGTAAAGTTCTTTGATAATGTTCGCGACTTCATTGGCGGAAGCATATTTGACCGGAATAATTCCTGGTGACCGATCCCGCAGGGAGTCTGGCAGTTCAGAGGCATCGAGTACCTTTAACATCTGCTCTACAGAACGAACTTTATCGGGTGGGCCGGTGACATATAGTGCGTTGGAACGGACCTCCGGAATAATACGTAATGTTTGAGGCCCCATGCCTAAAGTGGTTAAACCGGTCGCATCCATCAAGCTGCCACCAATTGAAGACAGGCCTCCTAGCATTCCGGAATCGGAAGCCATGTCCGAAACCGAACTACTGGGAAACAGACTTTCCAGCATTTTAGCGGTCGAAGTCGCGTCGGCAGAACGGAGGTAAAACACGGTCCATTGGCTTTTCGGCGGAATGGCTTGAGTCAGCGCTTCGATCATCTGTTCCAATCGGTTTAATGCGTCCAGATCGGTTGAGGAAATAATCAGGTTGTCACCGTTCGTCGAAATGGCAACCGGATTCTTTTTCACTGCTGGTGGAGCAGACTCTGCCGGCTTTTTCTGTTCTGCTGGTTGTTGCTTTTCTTTTTCATTCGTGGGTGCTTGGGGAGTTGCCTTGGGTTGGTTCTGTGGTGCTTCTTCAGTTTTTTGATCGCTGGCGGTGAAGAAATAACGCTGGTTGTCTGAGTCAACCGGACGGCGTTTTTGTTGAATAGATCGATTTAGCCGGGTACTTGTGCTTTGCGAGGGGTTACGAAAGCCACGTTTTTGTGCGGGGGCTTCTTCTTCTCCCAGAACCCGTTCACGAATCAATGACTCTTCAGACGGCACCACGATTCGAATCGGGTTTTCATCTCCCGAAGAGGCAGACCAGAGCTTATCGATTAATTGCAGAATTTCTTTGGAGTCACGTCCGCCAAGAGGAATCGTACGAACGGGACCACGGTCACGTGTATCATTGGCTCTGCCCGAACCATCTTCTCCCAGTTGTGCCAGCAGGGCTTTGACTTGAATCACCTGATCGGGAGTACCTCGAATCAGCAGACGGCGGCCAAGAAGATCAGCTTCAATCGTGGGGGCATCATTGCCGTCACGCAGGAAAAGAGAACGAAGTGTTGTGGTTGCAGAAATGGGATCGAGGGAACTGAGGTTGATTACCGAAACAGACTGGCTCCCCCCTTCTCCATCGAGTTGGCGGATCATCTCTGCGATCTTTTCGTGTTCTTTCGGGGTGGCAACAATATGAATTTTATGATTGCGGGCATCTTCATTTACGACCACACCAGGAATCATGGCATCCAGGGTTTTCGTGACTTCGCGTGAGTCTGAAGAGTTGACGGTATAGACATGCAGGTAGGGTTTATTTCCTCCTGGAGACAAGAGGTCTCCGTCATTAACATCGATTGATTTGATGATTTCTTCTGCCAGTTTGATCTGAGCCGGCGTCGCGGTGACCAGTAGACGGTTTGTGCGAGGATCGGCTGTGACTTGAGTGGATGTTTCTTTGGTAGCCTGAGGCGGCGGTGAACTGTCCCGACTGCTTCTACGGGATCGGGATTCGTAATACCGCGCCATGGTCGCGCTGGAGCTGACATTTTGAGTTGCCGCAGGCAAGCCGAACTGGCTTCGGACAATTTTTTCTGCTTCAGCAGAATCAATATATTTCAAATCAAACGAGCGAAAAATCAGGTCGGTCGGTCCGGCATTCGCGATGGCTCCTTCGAGCAGCTTCTGGACACGCGACAGATTGCTGCCAATATCAGTAACAATAATCGAGTTGGCTGTTTTTAGCGCAACAGATTTTCCTTGCGGTCCCAGAATTGCCTGGACTTCTTTGGCAACCTGATCGATGTCGACCCCTTCCAGTTGGAAGGTGACGCTCATTAACTCATTTTTTCCCCGTTCAGCAATTTGATTTGGTTCCACTATGGGGACCAGATTAGGGGGGATGCCATTATCAATATTCAAGACCACCAGAAACTGATTGCGGCGGACGATGATATAACCTTTTTGAATCAGGTAGCCGTTGATAATGTCCAGCGCTTCGGTGGGAGTGTAAGAACCTTTGTCGAAATAGTTGAATGTACCTGGAGGGACATCGTTCAAATCGAGTGTGTAACCTGCAGATTCAGCAAATAATTTCAGGACGTCTCCCCAAGGAGCAAACCGGAAGTTGAACGACATCTTTTTGACCGCGTCTGCCTGTTTCCCATCTTGAGGCTGGTCGGTGGCACTCTTCATCGCAACCGTATTGCCACTTCCAAAAGAGATGCGGCGGTCTTCTGGTTTCAGTCCCTCCGGTTCCATGGGAATTTGAGGACGTGGACGCGGAGAAGGAGTTGCGTTGCTGCTGACAGCTGGTGGCCCGCCAGGACCAGGTTGACTTTGGTTTCGCTCTGAGACGAATGCGGGACCCAACATCTGTTTCCATTGGCCCTGCTGTTCTTTGGTTAAAACGGCTTCAATTTTCTGATCAAATTCCTGTTGTACCTTGTCTCGTTCTTCCGAAGAAGCGCGCCTTCCCAAATCTCGTCGCGCCTCGGATCGCTGCTCTTCGAGTTCTTTGATTTTATTCAGCTGATCTTCGGTCAGCTTGAGTTGTTTGGCAGTTTCGTCATCAGACAGTTGTCGATAGCCGCTTTCCTGTAACTGGATCTGTTTGATCCGGGCTGCCTGCTTTTCATTGAGCAGCCCCATGAGTTTCGCTTCGCCTTCAGTTCTCTGTTTCTGAAATGCGGCTCCCATCTCTTCCCGGACCTTTGTGCGCTCTTCGTCGGTCTGAGCTTCACGCATCCGCGTCATAAACGGTTCCATCATTTCCCGACTGGGGCGTAGCCCCTGTGCGGCTTCCTGCAACTGTTTGATTTGCTCTTCTGTCAGTTGGAGTTCTTTCTGAACATCTTCCCGAATGACCAGGAATCCAATGCCGCCACCACGAAATCCACCGCCGAAGCTGGGGCGTCCGCCTCCAAAACCACCCCCAAATCCGCCGCGGGGGCCACCGAAGCCGCCGCGACCACCAAATCCACCCCGGTCTCTTCTGCCGCCTCTGTCACTCCGATCTGGCTGGTCACTTGGCTCCTGAGCCTGTAATGAATGGTGAACAGATTCTGTACAAACTAAGGTTCCCGTCAGAAGGACGACAAAACAGGCGATGATTTTTGTGTTCCAGGTCATTGTAAACCACTATTCTGAATAAGATAAAACAGGTAACCAGAGAGATATTCTTATGACCATTATGCTATGAATGGCAAAAATCAAATACAAGTACAAAATCGGTAAACGCGTACTATCATCTGATACTTCAACAGCTTACGGTTCGTTTCAAAGATCAGCAGAAACTTTCGGAATTCAACGACCTTTTCCCCGGTGACTGGTGTTTCTATGTTAATACCGGGGAAAACAGCTTGCATCTTAATACTCCAGATGCGCAAAATCCCTGTATCTGTTTATTAAACACGGTAATTGCTTTGAAAGACCGCTCAAAATGACACGGAGTCAGAAAATGTTCCGTTTTATCTCTTTGTTGAGTCTATCTGTAGTGCTGGTAGGGTTCAGTGCTGATCTGGCATATGCGCAGCCCGGTGGCGAAAGTCGCACACGTGGCTTCTTTTCGTTCATTGATAAAAACAAAAATGGTGTGATCGAATCTTCGGAGTTCGATCAGATGCCGGGACGTTTCAAGGAATCATTAGAGGGAGTAGGCGTTGATACCTCTCGGAGTATGACGCAACAAGACTTTGAGCGGGTTATGCCCAAACTGATGGAACGGATGCGCAGTCAACGAAGCTCTTCGGGTGGCGATGATCGAGGACGATCTGGTTTTTCTCGTGGCCCCAGCAGTTTTGGTGGTCCTCCCCCTGGTTCATTTTCCCGATCGGGAGGCTATGGACCAGGACCAAGTGGTGGGGGATTCGACCCGGGTTCAATGCGAGGTCGGTATGGATCGTTCCAGCCAGGTCAAGGCGGCCCTCCTGGGACGCCGTCCAGCATCAGTCGCAGCAAATCAGGCAGTTCCTCCAAAACGGAACCGAGTAAGCCTGTTCGTGCCACGGTCGACTTAAACAAGGACTTTGTTCCCCACGATTCCGATCAGGATGGGCAGATTGGTCTGTACGAGTGGAGAAAAAATAATCCGACGAAGCTGGGCGAATTCTTTACGATGGACTTGAATGGAGACGGTTTTTTAACCCCGCGTGAAATCGCACTTTCCAAAGCAGGCAAGACACAACGCAGCGCTGCCTCATTCATGTTTGCTCTGAATACCGGCCAACAGAGTTCCTCTCCTGCTACTTCCGCTGGTGCGCAACCGGTCGCGAAACAGGATGCGTCAAAATCCGCCCCAATTAAAAAAGAGGCTGTACCCGATGCATCAAAAAAGGAATCGGTTCCGAGCACTGATCCGGTAGTGAATCAAGCCAATTACTTTTTCAAACTGCTTGACCGAAATAAAGACAGCTCAGTTTCTCCTGAAGAATGGAAAAAGAGCCGGTCGATGCGTCGCATGTTTGAAAAGGAAAATATCGATCTCAGCGTATCGATGTCGCAGGAACAATTCGTCAGCCACTACGTGGCGATTAAAAAGAACTGATACCGTTACGTTCTCCCAGCCGAGGCTGGTTGACAGTCATGGTATTAGTTTACCGGCATAGGTATTCTCTTTTTTGCACGGTCCCGTTCCCGCTTTGCCCGCCGTTCCTGGACGCTGTCAAATTGCTTCGAAATCGAGATTCCCAGCAGTTTGAGATAACCTTCATCGACTTGAATCCGTGTTCGAATTCCTGTTTCCAACGGTTGTGTGGTAATCAGAATGAGGTCATTCTCTTTTTGAAAGGCACCGTCCAGAATTTTCATGGTTCCACTCTGGTCAATTTCGGCTTCAGAGAACAGGCTGAGCCAGGGACGCATGTGGAACTCTGCCTGAAAGGGAGCGGTACGTTGTTCTTTCCGCGCTTCAGGTGAGGCATTGTTAATTTGTTCGATTGCTTCATTCAAGGCACCCACAGCGATCTCGGTCCCCATGGCGAACCAGATGACCTGTGAATCGGCGCCGACATACAAGGAAGGCACGCCCCCCAGAAATCGGTTTTGTTTATCGTCGGCTGTTTTCATGGTGGGTTGTAACTGATGCAAGGCGATTCCCTGCACGGTTTCCGCATTGGTATAAATTTTGACGCCATTGCCAGCACGTTGTTCTACGCGATTGACCAGGTCCAGTAACGCTGCTGGCAGATTCGCCGACGGGGAGACTTTCATCCCGCCAATTAATGCAAATTTCTTCGAGGGGGTTGCCACCAGTTGCGCGAATAGATCCAGGTGTCCTTTATCAACGACCGATTTGATCGGCGCAAAGAACTGCTGGACAGAATGGTTTTTCTGCAGGCGCTCATCTTCGGTTAATAATTTTTCAGTCAGCTGTTTCTCTGCGTAGGTCAAATAATTGAGATAGGTTTTTCGATCGCGCCGGGCGACGTTCATTGACATCGAAACCGCTGCAGGCAAGTTTGCGCGAGACGTGATTACACTGAAATAACTGGCTTTACCGGGAACATTTTTGATGTCACGTGCCAGATCACTATTCGGCCGGGCCTTGATCAAAATATCGATGTTTCCCTGTTTTTCTTCCTGGTCAACCCGGGCTCCGAGCACCAGTTCCTGGGCTTCGTTCAGCATGTATTCGATGCCTTCCAGATTCTGCTTACCCGACATGCGGCGCAGTTCATAGGCGGCATCTGTTTCGTTGTCTCGCTGTTGGAGCTGTGTTTCAATGGCGGTGCGGAAAAAGCCGAGGAACGTGGTTCGCATCAATTCAGGGATCGCACTGAAATCCAGTTTGACAGATAAGTCATAATCGTTTGTCAAAGTTTGAAAGGACTGCGCCGGATCACCGAAATCCCGGGAACTAATCAGATCCAGAGTTTCATCGGATTCACCACCGCGGAGCAGCATATGCGCATAAGCATCCTGGAGTCGAATGATCGACTCTCCCCGTCTGCCTTCGATGGTATAAATATCATCGCGTTTGGTGTCTTTTTTAACCCTTTCCTCATCGCCTGGAATCAAGGCTTCCAATGTCTCAACAAATGAGCGGATTTTTGAAACAGGGAGATAGGAAACTAACACAGGCTGAGGCAGAAGACCCGTTTTCAAAAAGACTTCTATACCCAGATTTTTGTTCTGGTCGATCCCTTCCAGATCATTCACATTGGCCAGTGAAGCGGAAGCGATTTCGGCGATTTCAGGACGCTCTGCCAGTTCAAATACCAGATCGATGTCCTGGAGGATGCGTTCGACGCTGGCGAAATTGACAATCACAATCGGTTTAGGGAGCAGCGATTCTACAGCTTGCTTGGGTTTGTCTTTTTTGGGAGGGGCCTCTTTATCTGCTTCCTGGGCAATAAGTGAATTGCCGAATAGCAGGCAAACGGCAACGACCAGGCTCAGAATGCGCCAAAATCGTGATGTCTGTTTTGAGAAAAATCTGTTTGACCATGATGAGAGGGAAACTGCCATGACATACCTTTTGCGCAGATTGAAAATTAACTTGAATGCACCTGTTATGACTGATTCGACAGACAGAGTCAAATATTGAAATTCGTCTACTTTTTTTTAATCAGTCATCAGGCAAAATCAATTCCCGGGAAACTTTATCCGGCCTGTTCAGTATACTCGTTCAGGCCAGAAAAAGATTCAGAGAAATCGAATTTTTGCTGCGAGTGGGAAAATGGTAGTCTCTCAGAGCCTTAGCCTTACAGGGCGGAAGCATCAGGCAGGTTGAGTTGATCCAGAAGCTTTTTCGCTTCTTGGCCTTTTTTCTTGTAGTGATGCGGCAGGACGCGATCATGATAGGTTTCTAATGGACGTACCAAGGTCCGATCCAGAACCAGTTTTCGCAGCCGCCAGTCTTCCTCGGAAATTCCAACTTCAGCGTGAATGTCTGCCATCGTTTCAAACGCCGCTTCAATTGCAGAAATACTAAGCTGAATATCATGCAATGCCTGTTTCGATGTGACAGGCCGTGCTTGCGAACGATTATCCCAGCGTGTCTTCAAGGCTTGCAGTAAGCCATTCAGATGATCCCATTGCTGGTCTTTTGATAAGAACAGTTCCGGTTTGGTCGCCGCCAGTTCGATGGCGCGCACTACAGAATTGATGGCCCGGTCAGAGCCGGCACCATAATTGACTGCATGCAGGCGATGTGCAAATTCCAGCTTCGGTGATGCGCTTTTTGACTTCTTATAAAGTTCGGCAACTTCATCGTGCATAAAGTAGCTGATCATGGGGTCGTAGGTGGATGTAAACCTGACGACGCGGCTGATCAATTCAACCGATGGATCCGCTTTTTCCATGGCGTCCGACAAAGCTTTGAAATACAGCATGCGGCGTTTGTCTTCGTCGTGAATATAATCGTCTTTGGCCAACCCTTCGGCGGCGACCTGTTTAATCAGCGAACGGGGATTTTCTGTGATCTGTTCCTTGGCTGGTTTACGATACTTCCAGTATTGATCTGGATATTGTGCCATCAATTTGTTTTGTACTGTTACTTCAGACAGTCTGCGGAGCACGATGGGGTCATTTTTTTCATTGTGCATCCAGTTAATCAGTCGGCCGGTACGGTCCTTCTGGGAAATCATTTGTTGCACTTCCCGGCGTTTCGGTCCCCAACGCATCATTTCATAGGGTAGTGTGAAGGCAAACGTCCCAGTGGATGTATTGTTAACCTCCGTTTTTACGTCTAAAGTCATTTGGTATAACGCGTCGGCTGAGTAAGCGGCCAGATTCAACAGAACTGACCAGTCCCAGCCTACCTGGGCCAGCGTGCGTCGTACCTGTGGAGCCTGGATGCGATCAATCAGGTTCTCGCGGATGAATCCCTGGCTTGAATTGGTTCCCAGGAATAAGGTTTCACCATTCGCAATTTCAAGAGCCATCACTTGCTTGAATTCGGACAGAAAAGTTTGTGCAACCACGCGCAGAGGCTGAGCACCGAAATCAATGTGTTGAAATCGCTGACAGAAAATTCCATCCTCGTTCAGATGGCGAGAGACATTCTGATAAAATTCAGCCGTGTATTCTGCCTGAGACTGTGTGACGACCGACTGAACCGGGTTACTGATGATCAAGTCATACCCTTTTTCGGTTTCCGATCGGGCGGCCATCGCCAATGCGACCGGCAGTTGATTCAATTGGACTCGCTCTGATTCAAAAGCAGAAATTGAATTCCGAGGTGCAATTTCTTCCTGATACAATTTTACCAGTCCGCTGTCAGACTCCAGGCAAGTGACACGTTGGACCGGAAAATCCAGGCTGGTATTCACGCCGACACCAGATCCCAGACCAAGAAACAGAACGTCTGCAGGTCGCTCATGCAGAATAACAGGAATCAGAAACGGCATCAGTTCGCCTGTTGTGTGGGGACACAATCCCGGGTCGACGCTGGTCACCCCAAAAGGCAATCCGCTTCTCCGGATCTGAATCTGATTCTCGTGATAGGACCAGAGTGTAAAAGTTCCGAATTCACCATCGATTTCGGAAAGGCACCGCCCTTCATCCAGGTGGGGTAACATTTCCGGTTTTAGTCCGTAGCGGAGCCCTGTGAAGGTGTTAGTTGAAAACAGCATTTTGGCAGAATGTCGGGCATCGTAATTGTGGTGAAAGAGCAGACCGAGTGTGAGTGCCACTAAGCCGCAGATACTGACGGCACGTTGAAGTCGCGTGCGCGGAATACCTTGTTGTGAAAACCAGGCGATAGCAGTCAGGCAGAGCAATGCCAGAGAGGTCAGCACCGTGATTGTCTTGATCTCAGCCTGCGCAGAACCAATCAGCCAGAAGCTGATGAACATGCCGGCCAGAAAACAGAATGGTTGCCAGACCGGAAGTAGAACAGTCGGCGTCTCGTCTGTTTTTGAATAACGAGGCGTTAGTGATAAGTTGAGCCATCCACCCCAGCAGGCGCCCAGAAGGGAAAAGATGATTGCCGTGAAACCGCCTCGCACCAGAGCCAGGACCAAGGCATATTCAATGTAAGCGTTTGCATGCAGCATCCAGGATACGAATAACGGAAAGAGGGCCAGGCAGCTCACGCTGATCAGAGCCGCCCCCAGTGTGAATCCGGCAGCCGCTCTTGATTGTTGTGCTGCGCTCCGAGCTCGAAAGCAGGCAAATGCGACAGCGATTCCAGTGAGGAAGGCCGCCCAGATCGTCACTTTCAGATATAAGGAATCAGGGAATAACTGAAACAGGACCCGGCTCAATGTGACAAACAGGATTCCGATCGCCAGACTCATCGGATAACTGCTGGCACGGAGCAGAAGCGATGAAACGGCTGCCTGTTCCCGTTGATCAGATTCGTTCGATGGTGAAGGCGCTGAACCGGACTCTGTCTTGTAGGAATCAATTTTGGACCAGAGGGGCAGCTCCGGCAAATACGCTTTTAAGTAATGCATTAACCATGGTCCGAAGCTGACGATCAGTGCCAGACTGACCGGTAAGATAAGAGTCAGATTCCACCCAAATTGTGGAACGATCCAACAGGCGGCTGAAATCAACGCGAATCCCACACCTGCCAGGTAACGGGCGATGTGTTGGTTCAGTCGAGGAACGGGATCGAATTGATTACCGGACTGTCTGGCTGTGAACCAGAACAGCCGGGTCGACCAGAAGGCAACGGGCATGATCAGCGCCAGCGCAGACAGAATCATGAGGCCAGTTAAAAAGACAAAGTTTGACATCTGCTGAACCGTAATCAGATGTAAGATCTGATTGAGTTGATTCAAGAGCAGCGGAAAACAGACTGACCAGAGAGATAAAACCATCAAGGAGATTTGAATTCTGGTTCGATCGCGAGTGGACTCGGCTGTCGGTTTTGAAAGTGGAGCCGATGCAGGCAGACCCAGCCAGATTCCGACCACAATCGACAGACCAATCCCGGCCAGCACTTCCGGGCTGTCGCTAACGAATGCCTGATAGCGCTGCACGCAGGAAAGAATAAACAGGCCACAGATCCAACCGATTAGAAACAGAAGTCCCAAGCGCTGTTGTAAAATCTGAAGCGAAAAAGTGAGTAGACGATGAGCGATTGAACGTAACATGGCTTCCTTGCCTGTCGATATTTATCAAACAGATTTGCATCTGAACTTAAAGTTGCTTACTCTAAGTCATTTCCTAAGAGTCTTTTAACAGCAAAATTTGCCGATCTATCTGCATGTGATGCAGCCCGTGTTTTATCGAAAATTCGTAAATGTATGCAATACCAGTCGTTGTAACTCAATCTGGATTAGTCCATGGTGACATCTTATGTACACCTCACTAGCCAAAAATGAGGCAAAGAGTAAGAATAGGTAGTCTTTGAAGCTCTCTTATCCCAACTTGAACAGAAGTTTTTCAGTGTGAACGAATTATTGAGCCACCCACATTCTCCATCCTTGTATTGCCAGCCGGAATCACAATTACCACGCATGAAGTATTTGTGGTGTTCGTTGCTGGCAGGGCTGCTATGTTATTTCAATGGCAGTCATTTGCTGCAGGCAGAGTCAAGTTATCCTGCTGAGTATAAAGCGGCTGTGAATTCGATTACGGTGGATGAACTCAAGTCACATATCGAATTTCTGGCCAGTGATTCGCTTGAGGGAAGAGAGGCGGCTTCACAGGGAGGCCAGGCAGCGGGGACTTACATTCGTGGAGAGCTTCAGAAAAACGGCATTCAGCCGGGGCTGGTTGATGAAGGATACTTCCAGGAATTTGACGGCGGCTTTCGAAACATCATTGGCATCATTCCAGGCAACGATCCGGAATTGAAAAAAGAATACGTGGTGATCGGCGCACACTACGACCATGTGGGTTATGGGAAACCATCGAACAGTCGAGGAGGGATCGGCCAGATTCATAATGGAGCCGACGATAATGCCAGCGGGACTGCGGCACTTCTGGAAGCCATCGAGGCTCTCTCTCAGCATAAGGAGCTTCCCCGACGATCATTGATGTTTGTATTCTGGGACGCAGAGGAAATGGGGCTGCTGGGTTCAAAGCACTGGGTAAATCATCCCACGGTTCCCCTGGATCAGATCGCCATCTATCTCAATTTAGACATGGTGGGGCGATTGAAAGATAATCCACTGTGTCTGTTTGGTTCACGCTCTTCATATGGTTTACGGTCTTGTACCGTTAAATGTAATCATCGTGAGACCGGAGTGAAAATAAAATTTGACAGCGCGATTCGCCCAGACAGTGATCATTGGCCCTTTTATCAGAGAGGCATTCCGTTTCTGATGCTGCACACCGGAAAGCATGCAGATTATCATAGACCAGAAGACGATGCTCATAAAATTGACTATGAAGGTGCGCGAAAGTGCTCACAGCTTTTGACTCAGCTTGCGCTCGATTTTGCATTGCAGAATGAAAAACCGAAATACAGAAATGCCAACCAGGATATTCTGGCAGGCATTGATCAGCAGGCACGCATTGATTCCTCTGAGCCACCCCGGCTGGGAGTGGCCTGGAATGCAGAAAAGTACAGACAGGGAAATCTGCTGATTACCCAGGTCCTGGCCAATACAGCTGCTGAAAAGGCTGGCCTGAAAGTCGGTGATGAAATTATAAAAGTTGATGGCAAGTCGCCCGTGTCTGAACCTGGATTTGCAGCCCTGATTCGCAGTGCGCCCGTGAAAATCATCATGCAGATTAAAAGGATGATGGAAGACAAGATTTTGGAAGTACCCGTCAATCTGGCAGGACAACCAGTGAGACTGGGAATTGAATGGAAGACCGATGAATCGGACCCAGCAGTCGTGGTGATTTCTGATATTGCCAAATCATCTCTGGCAGATCGGGCAGAACTCAAAATCAACGATCGAATTTATGAAATCGCTGACAAATCCTTTGCGAGCAGCGATGAATTCCGCAAACTGGCGACTACCTCACCGCTGCCTTTCACCGTTCTGGTGGAGCGGGAGGGGCTATTGAAAAAATTCACCATTCAATCGACCAAGTGAGTTTTCCAGTCAATCATTTGCGTTGAGAGTCCCGCTTTCTTTAATTCATCCTTGAGCTGTGACTCGGGTGTTACGCGGGCAGAACCTTTGCGGTAAACGCGGATGTGGATACCATCTTCGTCTCCCGTGGTCTGTTTAGCGAGCCGGATGATCTCGGCGATCTCAGCTGGTCGATATTGTTTCTGCGGTTGAGCAGCCGATTTGATCAGGTAGCTGCGATCCTCAATCAGGATGTCCAGAACTTTCAAAGGGAGTTCTGACTGTGATTTGTCTTTTTTCGGCTCCGGCTCAATGAGAATGGGCACGATATCAGATTCACTGGATGCTAGAATTGACTGGTTCTCATCGACCGATTCTGTGGTTTTTTCACATTCACCCGGGCCGGAATCAGTATTGATGCCGGGAGTCAAGCCGAAAAACTGGCCGAGAATGATTCCCAGAATCAAAACTCCCCCTCCTGCATACATTAGTCGTTTAGGACGCTTGGTCATATTCGATTTCCATTAGATGGTGAAGCCCGGCAGAAACCGCATTGTAATCGACGGGCTCTTTTTTGAAACCGCACTTTTCGTGTAAATAGGCGCACACTCTTCGGTGGGAGTCAATTCCATGCTACTATTACAATCTGGTCAAGCAAGTTTACGGCTTGTTGTGTAACTTACTCATCAAATCCAAAATGATCGCGACGATTTTATCTGAGGCGTCGATCTGAACGCGATTCGTACCCATCCAGGTTTCATAACCACCCAGTTTGTGCTGCGCGGGAGTTGGCAGGTAGCCATTATAGCCATTCGCGATTTCAATGGTGAATGCATCGTCGAAGGGCGTTTTCTCTTTTAGTTCGAGTCCGATTTCGCAGAACGTTTCGAAAGGGATGGCAGCGATACTTAAATCGCCGATGCGTAATACTTGTAGCATCACGGTCATTTCATCAGGGCCTTCAAGTAACCTTTGAACGCGGCCCGCATAATTGCGCTCGTAGCGATGGTGCTTGGGTGCATCCTCCGGTTGGGCCATGACTTTCTTGAAGTAAGCCTGCATGGTGGCATCCGGTTTGCGGATTGTTAAGGTCAATTCGCTACTCTCAGCACCGATCGGAACCCAGGTATGATATTTCACCTTCTTGTACGCTTCGGCAACTCGTTTCGCGACGAGGTCGGCGACTTGAGTCATTTTTTCATAAGGCTGCATGCGCTTGCCTGGATTGGTGAAATTGATGTTATTGATATCGCCACTGGTACCGTTGGAAAGCATGCCTACAAAGGGAGGCTGGTCTGGCTCGGCACCAATCAGCGAGCCAATTTTTTCGGAAAAGATACCAAAGTAGTCAGCCGAGATTTCTCCTTTTTTAACACCTCCTACATAGTGCAGGGAGTAATTTGCCAACAAGGCCAGCGGGCGACCATCCAAGGCTTGCACACTGATGAAAGAGATTTCAGGATCAATCGGACCGGCTGGTTTGACGAGAGCCGGATTTCCGCGGGGGGGATTCATCCTCACTGTGTCAGTGCCACCAAACGGATTCTTACAGAAATCTGGATTGGTCGTGAACCAGCGGCGATTGAAGACTTCAGATGGTTCATCGATGCCTCCCCAGCCAATTTTTGCAGGCACTCTGTTTTCCAATGCGCGGCGGACACAGTCTGCGATACGACGCGAGAGGAACTCATGATATTTGGGACTGCTGGCTCGTGTGGCGGAATGTGTATGCGTTGCCGCCATCAGGATATTTTCCGGAGGCAGGTCGGTTTCTTGCCTAATGAATTTTCGTGCGTTCTGATAAACATCATCCGTAATGCCCAGACTGTCACAGATGACGAACGCGATTTTGGTTTCCCCATTGTCAAGCACCAGACAGCGGGCGTGCAATTCGTCATGTATATTTTCAGAGGGGAATGGCTTGAAGCCCCCCACAATCGCTTCACCCAGCGGAGGTGTGATGTTACTGGTCGCAGCACCCGCCTTGAAGACTTTTTCGGCTGAAGTGTCTGCTGCTTCTGAAACAGATGAAATCATCAGACTGAAACAAACACACAAAATTCCTATCAAAGCCTGTCTTCGAGTTCCGGATACTGGCAGCATTATGTTCTCTCCTCAATCGAGTCGTAACTGGATGGTCGTGCGGTAGACTTGATTATAAGGAGGGGGATTTCAGAACACAACAGCCGACGTTGATGTGAGGTTGTCGAAAGAGGGGCGCTTACTCCTCTGCTAAAATCTGTTCATCCGGCTCAAGAACGTCTTCGAAGGGGTGCCCATTCTGCCAGCCGCTTTTCCCTGATTCACGCAGATATTCCAGGCGGCGGATGGAAATCTCACAGTAAATCGGATCAAGGTCTGCGGTGAGACAGCGTCGCCCCATTTGTTCACAGGCAATCAGGGTGGAGCCGGAGTGTGAAAAGAAATCAAGCACGTAATCATCAGGCTGTGAGCTCGCATGAATAATGCGTTCGGTTGATTTGAGTGGTTTTTGCGCATAGCAGCCCGATACATTTTCTTCCATTCGATAGAAGACTTGTTGAATATCAACCCAGACATTTCCGGGGCGGATATTTTCAGATCGACCTCGTTCCAGATTTTCCGTTTTTCGTCCATTAATCTTTTTGTAATAGCCACGCAAGATTTTCGGGATGTCTGTGTATTGGACTTCAAAGAATGGAGTCCCTTTGGTGTAGTACAAGAGTTCTTGTCTGACAGCCATCCAGTTCTTTTGAGTACCATAACCTCGCTGATTTCTCATGGTGATAAAAGAACGCGAATCAAACAGTCCCAGTTGCTGCATCAGAATCATGAATTGAGGTAATGGTTGGAAGTGCTGGTTTTGATCTGCGCCTAACCAGACATAAAAGGATGCATTCTCGCTCATACATTGCTCGGAAAGGCGGACCCACTCTGCACACCAGTCAATAAACGCATCTACATTCCGCAAATCAAAGGCGACCAGATTATAGGGGGGATCATGAATGGCAAGCGAGGCTCGGTCGTTGCGGACGAGCTCCTGAATTTGTTGGGGATTTGTAGCATCCGCACAAGCCACCCGATGGAGACCTTCAGGGTCTTCCCAAACCTCGCCTGATGTAAGCCTGCAATGAGGAATTAAACGCTCTCTGAGTTGTGGATCTTCATCAAGACGGGGCAAAGGGTTATTTTTCATATGCTTGTCTTCCTTAACAACGATTCCTCTTTAGTAGTCATCTCAAGATATGATCGAGGCAGTATAAATAAATTGATAATGTTTGAAATCTCAGCTTCGTTAAAACGCGATCCGGTCATTATTGCTGATAAGAATGATAGAGGGGGGATGTGTTCAATAGAATAGATCTGCCTGTGCATGTCCGGTACGTGCGAACATTATGTGGTATGTTAAAAATCAGGAAATGCAAAAACTTGGATGGATCAGAGTTCGAGTTGAACAACGAGTCTCTCAATGTTAACCCCCCGGATGGTATTGATGTTCGATATAAGTTGCTTGGGGATCAAAAAATTTAAAACAGGAAAGCGCAATCTCATTACCCCGGTTTATCTGAAACAGAATTGTCGTGTTTTCTGTACGTCTTGTCATCAAGGAAAACGAGTAGTTGATTGTAGAATCATACTCATGACAAAAGAGATTGTTTGTGAAGATCAGACTTGGCTCCCTGTGAATCAGTTCGATGACTCTGATCATTTATTAGAGGAATCTTGGGAGTAAGTTTGTTTCAATTTATTTCAAAGTAAGAAACCGAATTTGGAAGATTCATTTAGAATCTCATGCCTGAAAAACGAATAGCGCATTTGTATATGCTTGTCGAGTCTCATCTGCAACGGGGGTTTCTGCGAGAATTCGGTTTTGTTTTTCATTTGCTGGTCGTTTTCTACAGCAATCTCAACTTCCACTCTCTTTAATGAAGCAGGATCTTGTTTCTGAAGCAATTTTCTGATCCAGAGAACAGACCTTGTGTTGTCTGTTTGGCAGTGTGAGTTGGACCAGGCTTGCGATGAATTTTAATTCCCCGCATACTTAATGGCAGAAGATTCTTCACTCATTTTGAAAAGAGCGATGTGACCGATGCAGCTGGAACTCACCGAAAAAATAAAGCTTGATGCTCCCTCAGAGATCATTCATGACTGGCTCAGTAATCTGGAAAACTGGCCAAAGATTAATGAAAAAATCAGGTCCATTGCCGTAGATGGGAATAAATGTATTGGCCAGCTCGAATTTAAAGGGAGGACCGTCGATTTTGCTGGGATGGTTCCCGAAGACAATGACCCGTCGAATGTGATCTGCAATATCGTTGTGCAGGCAGATGAGAAATTGAAGGAGCCGGAGCATTTCTCGGTAATCTATGAAATCACTCCCAAGGGAAGCCAAACCCAGGTGATTGAGCGGATCATTTTTGAAAAAGAAATCCCTTTCTGGGGATGGCTGCTGATCAAGTTGATTATGAAACTGGGAAAACCGACAGGCTTGACCAATCTGCAACAAATCAAAGAACACATTAACACGGAAGAGGGATCTGATTGATCAATCGAATTCAAAGTTGAACAGAAGCCTATTTTTTCTGTTTCAACACGAACTCACCATAGTAGCCGATATTCGAGCGGTATTTTCCGCTCAGGGTGGCACCCTTCATAAAGCCCGTCCATTGATATTTGTGGCCACGAATTGTGGCATCACCGGTCAGATTCAGCTGCTGCCCTTTTGCCTGTGATCGAAAGGTTGCTTGATACTTGAACGGGTCCCCTTTGAACAAGCCTGTGAAAGTCGCTTTCCAGATTCCTTTTTCATCGGATGTCGCCACACACTTGAGAGGACCGGTTGTGTTATACTTGCGATTATTCCACTTCCCCTCCCAGGTTCGTGTTTCTCCTGCTTCCAGCAAACAGAACGGCTGCAGCGCAAAGCACACCAACAGAATAAAACGTGCCATTGTGTTTCCCCTTTTGATCAACTGATTCAGTTTGAATACGGACAGGATTTCCTGCCCGTTCCTCAAGTACTTCGTCAAAACAAGAGGGAATGCGACAATTTGAGAACCGCAAGAAGAATCAAAGTTTCTGCTGATTTCACTGACCGGCAGAAACTCTTTTAACAGCAGTTAGTTACGAAAAGTGCATGTGCCCGAAGTATGTCAGGCACTCCGTTTTAACTTTCGATCTTTTTCGCCAGGCTGTTCGTGTTTTGTTGCTGAAACGCTTTTATTACCCTGGGTCAAATTCTTACGTAAAGACCGTTTACGGAGTTGTTCATAGATATTACGCGCGAGTCTTCCATAGTGCAGATTCAGTACGCCCGTTGTACTGGCAAATGCCAGCACGGAACCGATCGTGACTTTGGGATACACGCAGGCAAAGCGTTTTTCATATTCTGGTCGAAATCGGCTTTTGAAGTGACGCAGACCTGTAAAATCAAAAATGCTGGTCAGGTGCTTTTCGGCAAAGGCCAGTCCCTGTCGAACCAGAAAACTGTCTCCTGGTAGCGGATGGCAATCTCGTCCCAGATCCAGACAGAGTCCGGCTCGTTGCACTCCTTCCTGTTTCAGCTGTTGCAGAACGTGATGGATCAAAAACGCCATGGTGCCTTTTACGGAATCGAGCCGATGCCGATAAAGCTCGGTGGCCCAGCCGGTCCCGTTCAGAATGGGATTACAGATTACGAAGCCTTCAATACGCCCTTCCCGGCGGGCAATGAATAGTCTACGCAGACCCAGTTCGTGATTATCAATCCGTCCTTCAAAAAACTGCATCGCTTTTTTTTGTGGTTTGCGAGTCAGTGATTCATTTGCGACTTGAATTACCTCTGAGATGATTTCGAACCACTGTACCGGATGCAGCTGTTCGGGACGTACTTCGCAAGCGGTTACCCCTTGTCGTAAACAGTAATTGGTCTGTCTGCGAACCCATTCGTAATCCTTCCCGCGCCAGGTGCAGGTTTCCAGATTTATCATTGGGTCCTCACCCCATTTCGTAATCTGAAACTGAAAGTCCTGAAACAAGGAGAGGTCTTGCTCACCGATATTATGAAACGCAATCGAGAGCCGATTCTGTCTGGCGAATTCCAGAAACTCTGCCACCAGTTGGGGCTTGTGATCATCGGGAGCGATTAAGCCTCCACCAATGATGACATGATTTCTCCAGCGTTTGTAAGAAATCAGTCCGCGACGACCGCGCGACCAGAATCTGAGTCGCCCCGGTTCCGACGCCAGATAAGAATCAAAATATCGACCATGCTGAAAAATAAAATCTCGTAATTCCGACTCTGAGATCTCTTGATCAGAATCAGGGACGCATGGCAAAAGTTGTGTGCTATTGTCATCAGAGGACTGACGATGAGAGGAATCAATTCTCACTGACAGATCTTGAAAAGGAAATTCGTATAACATTTCGTCTTCAGTTCTCTGATGTAAATTATGTTGGCTTTGCTTTCGCTGATTCAGGCCGAATTTTGGGCTGGGATCAGATGCGGACATCAAAATAACTCCGTTTCCTGGTGTAGATCTTAAAATGGTGTTTCCTGGAGAATTTCTTCGCGGTCAGGCGGCCGCTCGCTGTTCGCTAAAACTGTGGTCCTGAACCAGAGATTGGGGATTCGCTAAATAGGAACGCAATGTATTGATAAACGCTGCAGACTGATTTCCATTGACCATTCGGTGATCGAGTCGCACGAACAGGGACGCCTGTTTTCGAATCAAAATCTGATCTTCGATGGCCACGGGCCGCGGCTCAGTCGGTCCCATCGTGACGGCAATGCTGTAGGAGTTCATCGGCAGAGAGGCAGGCTTATGCGCAATCAGAGGGGGAGCACCGGGAAATCCCAGATAATTGACAAACGCCCCGGCATGGTTCAACCCCTGTTGCCAAGGCCAGATTGTGGGGGCACGCAACCAGTTTCCGGCTGTAAACCCCAGACTGCAGGTATGCAGTATCCAGGAAAGTCGTAAGCGTTTTCCTAATTGAATGCAGCGGTTTTTTAATGTATTTCCCTCTTTGCTTCGTTTACGTTCATCCGCCGTATTGAGTGCCTTTTCCCGGGCTGCCTCCCAGAAAAATCTGGCAACGCCATCTAGAGAGAAATCCTCGGCATTCCGCATGAATACACAGTCCACTTCGCCGGTACTTGTTTGCAGCATCGGCATTACAATATTCACCCCCTCGTACTGAAAGACTTTACGGCCTACAACACGCCGATTGACCTCGGGATGTTGACGCAGACTTTCTGTCACCGCACGAATCAACACGTGGGCGGGGGTGACCAGCGAATTCCCTTGTTGGCTTCTCTGTTCTTCCAGAAAGGGTCCCATTTCTTCCATATCGACAGTGGTTCCCCAGACCAGCATGGGATCACAACGTAGCGAGGTACTTCCCAGATAAGTGGTGTTAATCCAACCAATTTCAGAAAGTGGTACAGGTTTATTATGTGTTGCCCAGTACATGGAATCGTGGCCTGAATGAGAGTCGTAAGAGAAGAATGACGTTTGTGATAACTGTCTGTGAACTTAAGCAGCCTCTGTTTGATTTTGGGTAGCCAACCGATTGGCGATTAAATTTGCTATCGTTTCCGGGTTTTTGAACAGCTCAGGTTTGATGTCCTGGAATTCAAGACGGAGATGAAATTCTGATTCCACAAAGACCAGCAAATCCATCATGGTCAAAGAATCGAGCAATCCGGAATCAAGCAGGTCTGTGCTTGCGGTCAGATCTTGCTGTCCGGTTACGGATCGTAAAAAGTCAGTCACTTGGTTTTGTATTGATGAGTCCATGTTTCATTCCTTTTATCTAGTCTCGTTATTGTTTCAACAGTTGCTGATTTTTCTCGATATCTTTCATCAGTTGAGAGAGCCGCTGTCGATCCACTTTCATGGCATGGTTTAACGGAAAATTATTGACGATGTGGATATGATCCGGGACCATCTGTCGCGGCAGATTTTTGCGGCAAACAGTGATCATTTCAGAAACGGATAATTCTGGCTCATTGACGGCTGGCTTGATGTATAACGCCAATCGAGTTCCGACATTTTTCGATTCGAAAGGGATAGCGACGGCCTGCGCGATCGGAAACGATCGCATGGCAAATTCTTCCAGATCAGCCGGATGAACTCGATAGCCAGAAATCTTGACCAGCGAGTTACGGCGGCCTTTGATGAAAATCCACCCCGTCTCATCCGTCGTTGCCAGATCACCCGTGTATAGCCAGCCACCTCGAATTCGTTCTCTTGTGCTGGCTGGATCTCCCCAGTACCCCAGCATGAGATTCGGCCCCTGGGCACGCAGTTCGCCTACTGTTGCAGGTTCTACAGGCTGTCCGCTTTCATCGACTACTTCCAGTGTCACTTGGGGAATGGCCTGTCCGATACATCCTGCCGAAACATTCGCTAATTGTTCGGGAGGGACATAAGCTAACCGGGCCGTGGCTTCGGTCTGCCCATACATCACGAAAAAACGGGCAGGTGAAATTGATCGACTGATATCAACGGAAAGTGAATGCTCCAGCGCTCCTCCCGCGACACTCATATATTTGAGCGAAGGCGTTTCCGTCTGTCCGAAGGAGGTCCGTTCCAGCAGAATCCGAAATAAGTCGGGAACAGCTGACAGACTCGTGCATTGATGTTGATTCAATGCTTCAATGATGCTTTCCGGGAATGTCGTATTACCATCGAGAACTAAATGTGCCCCCAGTAACAGGTGGGACTGCAAAACCGAATTCCCGAATGCATGATGAAAGGGGAGCACGCATAAAGGGCGCTCCGATGCATCAAACTCAAGATACTCCTGGATTGACTGTGCGTTCGAAATCAAATTTGAATGGCTCAGCATGACACCTTTGGGAGTGCCACTGGAACCTGCCGTAAAAAAAATCGCAGCCAGATCAGTCGGAATATTATTGGAATGAGCAGAGAGCACACAGTCTGAATCCCGGTGCTCGTCACCTGGAGAGTCTGTGTTTTGAAGCTGCTGCAGGTCTGGACGTCGTTTAATGACCTGGGGAGTTGTGATAACCTGTGTTGCGTTCGTGGATTTGAGAATCTTTTCAAACGTGCCGCTCTCCAGGTTGATGGCCAGCGGTACAACCACCCCTTGTGCCATCAGAATACCGTAAAAGGCGGCAATATATTCGACCGAGTTTGGCGTCAGGAGCAGCACACGATTCCCAGGCTGAAAGCCGGGACTGTTTCGCAGTTGCTGAGCAATCCGATGCACTGCGGTCAGAAGGCTGTGGTAACTCCAGGATGTGCTGGCAGTCGAGACGGCGAGAGAGCTGGCGCGTTTTTCTGCGATTTCAGAGAATAAGTCTGCGAGATTGGTAGAGGTCGATTCCGCATGACATGAGGATGTGCCGGAGTCAGGCAATCTAACGGATTGCTTGCATAGATTGATGAAAATCAATTCTGAGATCATGTCAGTCGAACAGCACATAGTAAACAACCTGTTACAGGAAAAGGAGCCGCAATCCGTTCCTGAGTTGAGAGTAGTTCCAATCTTTCTTTACTGAACTGGACCAATAAACAGACTTGGGGGATTACCCTCATTACTATCGGAACTTCTGTCACTTTAAGACTCATTAAACTGAACAGCGTATGAGTTTTTCATCTTGTTTTCCGGCTACATTTCCTAGGTTCCCTATTTATTCGCGACTGGGAGAAATGGGATGGATGAAATGGGGTTGAGGCAGAGGGATTTACTTTAAGCCAGGAGAGAACTATTATCCCCGCAAAATCAATATGTGACTGGGAGGGACCTAATGTCATCGATTGATTTTCTTTGGATAAAAATATAGCTCTCGTCACTTAAGGACAGCCACGGATTGGGGACATAGCAGATGGAACTCAAGACATCTTTTTTAGAGCAAGTAGGTGAGCTTCCTTGTATCGTTGAACCCACTGAGTCAGGTAAAGCAACTCTCGATCAGTTGTTGGATCAGATTGCTGTAGAACAGAATTGGGTCAATCAGACCATTTTGGAAAAGGGGGGCGTCCTGTTTCGCGGTTTTCGAATTCAGGAAACGGAAGAATTTCAACGCGTTGCCCAAGCACTGATTCCGGAACTGAAACCGTATGTTGAAGGGCAATCTCCACGCACCAAAGTGACGGGGAACGTGTATACTTCGACTGAATTCCCGGCACAGTTTCGGATTACCCTGCACAACGAATTATCCTATACGAAAGCACCGCCCCCAAGAATTGTCTTTCACTGTCATATTGCACCCGAGACAGGGGGAGAAACACCCATCGTTGATTGTCGCAAGCTCTATCAGTCCATGCCGCCCGAGACACTTACCCGGTTTGAAGAACGAGGGGTCCGGTATGTGAAAAACATGCATGGACAGGAACGGGGCATTGGGAAATCGTGGATGGAATACTTTGAGACCAGTGACCGTGATCAGGTGGAAGCCTATCTCAAAGAAAATGACATTGAGTTTGAATGGACAGAGGATGGTAATTTGAGGACCTGGTCGATTCGCCCCGCCACGATTCCTCATCCCGTCACTGCGGAAATGCTCTGGTTTAATCAGGCCGACTTGTGGCACATTACCAATGTCAACGAACGCAATCGCGCGCAGATGTTACAACGTTTCGGCGAAGAGAATTTGCCGACGCATGCGTACTTCGGAGATGGTTCACCGATTACCGATGAAGATCTGGAAGCGGTCAGGAAAACACTGTGGGAGCAGGCAGTGATCTTTCCCTGGGAGCAGGGAGATGTTCTGGCGCTTGACAATTTCAGTGTCGCTCACGGCCGCATGCCTTACGAGGGACCTCGCAAAATTCTGGTTGCCATGGGATGACTTATTTCTCGTGAGAGAAAATCAACCGAGATCGACGACCAATCTGGATAGGGAAAAACGGGAATGTCTGTGATCAATTCTGGCAGTGCTACATTAGAAACTCTGCAGCAGTCGGAAATCTGGGTTCCCCCCGATTTAAATCAATCGCTGGAAACAATGCCCTTCTCCCTGCGAATCGGTGGTTGGTTGGCGAATCCCTACAAAAATTATCTGCTACCAGTTCCGTGGCTAAAACGCCTGCTCAAGTCCAGTGAGAGCGAATTGCTTGAGGAGACCTTTCGACGTCCGGGTGGCTGGCGTACGATGGAGATGATGTATCGTAACAGTCAATCGGTTGACTCGTTAGACCGACAGGCTTTAAGGGATAATCCCATTGCGCGTGCCTCTCGCAATCGGTTGCAGATCGTCACTCGAATATTGATGGATTTAATGACACAATATGCTTCAAAAGAAAAGGTCACTGTCGTTGGCGTGGGAGCAGGTCCCGGCCGTCATGTGCAGACCGCGATATCTCGACTGCATTTCAATGCCGATCAGATTACCGCCTATCTGATTGACCTTGATGATGACGCATTCGAGTATGGTCATCGTTTTTCACAGCAACTGGGAATCGCCGATTGCATCCACTTCTTACAGGGAGACGCGCGGCAGATTCACGAAGTCTTACCCGATGTGCAACCACACATCGTCAAACTGATCGGCCTGGTAGAATATCTCGACGATACACAATTGTTAGAGTTACTGGGGGTGTTGCATGAAGTCATACTGCCCGGCGGAACTCTGATCACGCATGGCTTAGTCGATCCTTACAACGGCAGTCCATTTCTCAAACGTGTCTTTGGTTTACAACATGTAAAACGGAGTGCAGACGATATACACCGACTATTAGAATCGGCAGGATTTCGTACGGTCGATCAGGTGACAGAGCCGATGCAAATTTATCCCATCATCACCGTGGTGAAGGATGCGTAGGCATCCCGGACGCATATTCTCGGCGATCACTGTTAAATGTAGTATTCGATCACGTGCTCTTCTTCAACCGAGATTCGATAATCGTGTCCCGGGGTGACCATC
Organism: Gimesia alba; assembly: GCF_007744675.1. Classification (NCBI taxonomy): domain Bacteria; kingdom Pseudomonadati; phylum Planctomycetota; class Planctomycetia; order Planctomycetales; family Planctomycetaceae; genus Gimesia; species Gimesia alba. Next base: position 6,574,719 of record NZ_CP036269.1, on the reverse strand, counting down.
GTCACATCGTCCAGTAACAGTTGCGCCACGCGCATCGCCTGGCCGCGCAATTCCGGAACCGCCGTTGTTTCCCAGAGTGTACCTTTCATCAAGGGACCAATGGCAAACAGGAACTCAGAGTGATTTCCTTCCCCATCAATGACGGCAAAGTCGGCACCGACGTCGATCCCCATGTCCAATTCATCTGGACGAATCAGCCCGCGTTTCAGCAGGTTCTGGAACAGCGGCACGCTGGTGTCGGAAAAACCGCAATTCGGGCCGGTGCAATTGATGACCAGTCCCCCTTCCAGGATTTGTTCTCCGCCAGTTTTATTCTGCACGCTGACGCACACTTTGTCATCCTGCGCACTGAGGCCGGTGATTCTTCCTCTTACAACTCTTAAACGGCCTTCCGTGATCGCTTCAGTAATCCGCTGGTGGATCGGCTGGGCAATCCGGTGGCGGATGACATTCCAGCGTGCTGCATAGCGTTTGAGAAATTCCTGTTTTTCTTCAAGCTGAAATTTTTGCCAGATCCGTTGCGTATGTGGTCTCAGTCGGTCAACCACAATGCCGGGGTTCTCACCAATTCGTTGCAGTTGACGACAATGTTTTTCCAGCAACTGCACCAGATTATCCAGCCCCAGGTTTTCTGGCTCTTCTGGCAGAAAATCGGGATATTCAATCCCGCGAAAGTGGGCCTGTGGAATCATGCCGTTATGCGAGATCGCAATCATATTGCCTTCCCACTCCATTTCGCTGAGCGTCAGGAAGACATCAATCATCGAAAGGCCGGTTCCCAGAACAATCAGATCTTCCTGGGGATCCGGGATTTTTTCCATCCAATTTCCCCACGGATCGGGAGAGTAGGCTGCATGTGAAAATGCGCCCTCTGCCAGCGTCGAGGGAGGTTGATTCCCCGTAGCCAGTAACACGCGGTCTGCTTCGAGGGTAGTTCCATCTTTGAGCGTAATTTCAGCGCAGCCATCGAAGTTGAATTCAATGTCGACCGCTTCGCTTTCGATCACTTGAATTTCCGCCGGATGATGGCTGTCGATCGGCTGCATGTAGGTTGAAAGGATACTACGCAGATAGTCGCCGTAGATGCGGCGCGGCACATACGTTTCACGCAGCTGAGGATCTGGGAGGTCACTATAGTCAACACGGGTGCGGAGCCAGTCCAGGAAATGATTGGCATGATCGGGGACGGCTGACATGTTTCGCGCCGCGACATTCAGTAAATGCTCTTCGCGTTTCGTGCCATAAGCAACACCGCGGCCCAAAGGATATTTATCATTAATCAGTTGAATACAAAGCGGGCTATTACTCAAGCGTGCCAGGTTCACAGCCGCCATTGTTCCACTAAAGCCACCACCAATTATCGCCACTTTTTTCATCAGTATCTGGTCCTTTCACACTCATCACAGACAACAGGAATCGATCCTTCGTCAGGGAGTGCTTCACGCTGAATGATTGCGGGTGTATTGACATTGATCAGACTCAGAGAGTCCTTTCAATTGTACCCACAATATCTGCTGAATAACAGGCAGACAAACAGTTTCACGTTTCAAGTGACAGTGGAATTTGATACCGTTCAGCAACCATGTTTGACAATCGGCGTTTTTTTGCCGTGTTTATCAATGGCCACATACGTGAAATCCGCCTCGGTCACTTTGAAGTAGGGGCAGTTTGAATCTTCGTGCCGCAGCACCGGTTCGACCCAGACTTCAAGTTGCAGCCTCATTGACGTGGTTCCGATTTTTTCCACCGTTCCATAACAGCTGACCACATCCCCCACTTTGACTGGGCGGATGAATTTCATCGTCTCAACGGCAATGGTTACCGTGCGGGTTCCCGAAATTTCTTTCGACAGAATCCCGCCGGCGATATCCATTTGCGACATGATCCAGCCGCCAAAAATGTCACCGTTGGCATTGGTGTCAGCGGGCATTGCCAGCGTGCGCAGAATCAGTTTGCCTTCCGGCAGATCACAGGCTTCTTCCATAGCGACTCAATCCCCTTTATAACCAGTCGCGGATTTTCACAGTATGAGGCGACACTGTTTGTTTAAGCAAAACGTGGCGGACGACCATTGTTTTTCGCCACGTGTCCTCCCCAGACGAGCAGGTTCTTACTGCAGTCATCCCGGTCAATAGCGACTTCAATCAACGCCGGGCCATTATGCGAAACGGCGTTTTTGATCGCTTCATCCAGTTCCCCTTCGGTAGTGGCCTGACAGCTCCAGCCGTTCCCGTCTTCCGCGTTGAAAACTTTGACCAGATCGGCGTAGTTCCAGTTCTTGATGGTATTATACGGGCCGTCATGAATTTCCACTTCAATTGTATAACCGCGATTGTTCATCAGAAAAATGATCGGCTTAAGGTCATAACGAATGATGGTTGAGACTTCCTGCGCCGTCAGTTGGAACGAGCCATCCCCGATCAGCGCAATCGGACGTCGATCGGGGGCGCCGACACTGTAGCCAAGCGTGGCACCCACAGACCAGCCAATCGAACCGTATTGCATCTGCACTTCGAATCGGGAGCCGGTGGGCAAATTCAGCTGCATTCCGTTGAACCAGGAATCGCCGGTTTCGGCAATCACGGTTGAGTCGGAGCCTAACATGTTTTGAATGCGTGAAAACAGTTGTCGCGTGGAGAGTGGCGTCTCAGGATCGCCGGGGGAGAGTGGAGTGGCCTGTTCTTGAATGCGTTTAAACGCGATCATGGAACCGTCGTTTGATTTGATTTTTGTAGACAGTTCCTCCAGGAATTCAGCCAGTTTGACATTACTGAATGTCTGATTGGGAAAGACCACACTGTTGGGACGAGCTTGAATGACTTTGGTCGGATCGATCAAAGCCGCATGACCGGTCGTTGTGTAATCGGTAAATGTCCCGCCAGCAAACAGGCAGAGGTCGGAGGAATCGACAATCTCACCACATCCGGGTGAACCAACGGGCCCCCAATAGGTTCCCATGTAATGTGGATGCTGCTCGTCAAACATGCCTTTGGCGTTGGGCATGCTGGCGATCGCATAACCGGACGCGTCGGCCAGTTTATGAAAGCTGGTTTCAGCACCGAACGAGCGCAATTTGACGCCTGAGACCAGCACCGGTTTGGTCGCAGCATTCAGCATTTCTGCTGCACGCTCAACGGCGGCTTTCAATGAAACTGGATCACTGGCGGTCGGTCCGCCGAAGGAACGCACATTGGGTGCGGAAGTCACGGCTGACGCGATGTTGCAGGCAATTTCAATATACACGGGTTTGCGGAACCGGAGCGCGGTCTGAATCGCATGGTCGATTTGCGTGGGCGCTTCGCGCGGGTCGTGAATCGTGACTGCTTCCGCTGTGACTTTGGAAAAAATCTCGCGCTGATAGTCGTAATCCAGTTCACCCAACGTGTGATGGAGCATTTCAAACTCGGCTTCCGAGTTGGTGTTCGGCCCGCCTGAAACGGCAATCACCGGCAGATCTTCGGCATACGCACCAGCGACGGCATTCAGCAGACTCAATCCGCCGACACTGTAAGTCACGAAGACCGCACTCGCACCGCCGGTCGCCCGGCAATACCCGTCGGCAGCATAACCGGCGTTCAATTCGTTGCAGCAGGAAATCATTTTCAGGTTTTTATTTTCCAGCAGCTTGTCCAGCAGGACAAGATTGTAGTCTCCCGGCACCGCGAAATAGTGCTGTAAGCCGATTTCTTCCAGTCGGGAAGCCAGATAAGAACCAACGGTAGTAGTACAATGATCAGACATGAAAGTTCCTTCTATCAATGAATGCGTGCATGCGCCTGGGATATCAAATGTTGGGCTCTGTTAGTACTCGGGGGTCCACATGGTCTCTTCGATCCGCTGGTCGATTTCTTCGGCAGTGATGGAATCAGCCACGCCGGCTTCGATGGCTGCCGCAGCGACTGCCCGGGCAATCTTGCGTCCAACCTCGCGGATTGTCGTCAGAGAGGGGAGCAACGAAGCCGTGGGATCTTTCAGTGCCGGTGATGTTTCTTTCAAGGCAAACGCCGCCGCCATAAACATCGAATCGGTCACCCGGCGTGCCCGCGATGCCAGAATTCCCAGTCCCATCGCCGGGAAGATATAACTGTTATTACATTGAGCGATGTAATGGGTCACGCCATTATATTCGACCGGATCAAAGGGGCTCCCCGTTGCAATCACCGCTTTACCATCGGTCCAGTTCAGCAGATCCGTGGGAGTGGCCTCGGCTCGGGAAGTCGGATTGGAAAGCGGAAAGATCACGGGGCGCTCTGAATGTTTTGCCATTTCGCGAATGATTTCTTCGGTAAAGGCCCCCGTTTGTCCCGTGGCGCCAACGAGAACGCCGGGCTTGCTGTTCCGCACGACATCCGCAAACGAAATGGTGCCTGTTACATCACAGTCCCAGTCTTTTAGATTTTCGGGTGACTGTGCCAGTTGCTGATGCAGTGGATCCAGATCCGTCCTGCCGGAGTGAAGCAGACCGTCCCGATCAATTACATAAAAATGGGAACGGGCTTCGGCTTCCGAATGCCCGTTGTCGAGCATGGCCTGTTTCAATTGCAGGCAGATTCCTACGCCAGCCGAACCTGCTCCCAACATCACGATGTTCTGATCTACCAGTTTGCCGCCCGCAGCTGTAATCGCTGCGAGAATCGTTCCCGTTGTCACAGCGGCGGTGCCTTGAATGTCATCATTGAACGTACACAAATCATCGCGGTACTTATCAATAATTCGTTCCGCATCCACAGACGCAAAATCTTCCCACTGCAGGAGCACGTGTGGAAACCGTTTTTTGACAGCCGTCACAAACTGTTCAATAAAGGCGTCGTATTCCGCGCCCTTGATCCGGTTTTCCCGCCAGCCGATATAACGCGGGTCGTCCAGGCGTTCCTGATTATTCGTTCCCAGATCCAGGACAATGGGCAAAGTTTTCGCAGGATCAACACCGCCACACAGTGTGTAGAGTGATAATTTACCGATCGGAATCCCCATGCCTCCTACGCCCTGGTCGCCCAGACCGAGAATGCGTTCGCCGTCGGTGACGACGATGACGGCAACATCGTGTTCGATGTTTTCAAAGATCGCATCCATCGAGTCGCGTTCGGGGTACGAAATGAAAATTCCCCGTGGCCTGCGGTAGATATGGCTGAACCGCTGGCACGCCAGACCGACGACGGGCGTATACACGATGGGCATCATTTCGGTAATGTGTTCCAGCAGCAGACGATAGAACAACGTTTCGTTTTCATCCTGAAGCTGTCTCAGAAAAATATGCTTGTCGATATCGGTGTGGAAATCACAGAAGGCTTCATAAGCCCGTGCTTCCTGTTCCTCCAGAGTATCCACATGCGGGGGGAGCAATCCCAAAAGGCCATGCTTGATCCGTTCTTCCTGGGTGAAGGCAGTCCCTTTATTCAGGAGCGGATCTTCGATCAGCAGTACCCCGCGTTTTTCAATAGTAAATTCCTCTGTTGACCGTCCTGAATTCATGCTTAGGTTGTCCCGATGTGAATATGACGTGGGTTGATGATGAGTCGACCGTATGCAGTTCCCTGCGGGGTCTCTGAAGTCTGCCATAGAATAGTAGAAAAGCCGTCAGTCTGTCGATGTTACTCTTGAGAAACTGACCGGATTTCGGAAAGCCCCTGATTTTCTGCCTGGAAACAGGTGAAGTTTCTAATGCACTGCTTGCAACTCCGAATCAGATATCGTAAATATCAGGTCCTCTGGATTGATCTGGTTTTCTATCGCGTCGTCAGCCGGATTACAGGTTGCTCCCTTCATGTTCCCGGAAAAAAGATCTTATGGTTCGCCACTTCAAAATTGCTCTGGTGCAGGTATCGCTCAACGGACTGCCTGACCAGAACCTGTCAAAGTGTCTCGCGTGGGTTCGTGTCGCCGCCGAGCAAGGGGGACAGGTGATCTGTCTGCCCGAGCTTTACAGCTCCTTTTATTTCTGTCAGAAAGAGACCACAAAATATTTTGAGTTCGCCGAGCCGCTGTATGACAAATCGTTTACCGCGTTCAGCGAACTGGCGAAAGAGCTGGGCGTGGTCATCATTGTGCCCTTCTTTGAAAAGCGAACCGAAGGCCTGTATCACAACAGCGCCTACATTATCGACGCGGATGGCAGCGAAGCAGGCCTGTATCGCAAGATGCATATTCCCGATGATCCCTGCTTCTACGAAAAGTTTTATTTCACGCCCGGCGATCTGGGCTTCAAAGCCGTACAAACACAGTTTGGAAAAATTGGCACGTTGATCTGCTGGGATCAGTGGTTCCCCGAAGGTGCCCGGATTACCGCACTGAGCGGTGCGAATGTGCTCGTTTATCCAACGGCCATCGGCTGGCATCCGCATGAAAAAGCCGAGCACGGCCCGAGGCAGCACGATTCCTGGATGACGATTCAACGCAGCCACGCGATTGCGAATGGCACGTTCGTTGCGGCCGTTAACCGGGTTGGTTTTGAGCAGCCGGAACCGGATCAGCCGGGGCTGGAGTTCTGGGGTTCCTCATTCATCTGTGGTCCACAGGGGGAAATCCTCGCCCAGGCCTCCACAGACGAAGAAGAAATTTTAATCGCAGAAGTGAACCTGGATCTGATGGCGGAAGTCCGCCAGAACTGGCCGTTCCTCCGCGACCGCCGGATTGACGCATACGGCAATATCCTGAAGCTCTATCACGATGAATCGTCTCCATGAGCGAGATTACGCGCAGACTGCCCGCCGAGTGGGAGCCGCATCAGGCCACCCTGCTCTGCTTTCCGCATAATGGCAATGACTGGCCCGGTAAGTACGAAGTCGTCAAATGGGCCTTCGTCGAAATCATTCGCAAGGTCGCGGAGTTCGAACGCGTGCTGCTGGTTGTGAAGTCGGAAGAACAGCAGCAGAAAGTCGACGCGATGCTTCGGCAGGCGCACGCTGACACAGAACAAGTTAAGTACATCGTTCAAAACACGAACCGCAGCTGGATGCGCGATTCAGGTCCGATCGTGGTACAGCGGAGTGACGGCAAACGCGAGGCACTGCAGTTCCGCTTTAACGGCTGGGCCAAATATGCCAATCATCGGCTAGACTGGCAGATCCCGTCCGCCGTCGCGAAGGCGTTGAAGGTGCCTTTAACGGAAGTGGTCTATCAAGATCATCCAGTTGTTCTGGAAGGAGGGGCGATCGAAGTTAACGGACGCGGGACTCTGATCACGACCGAAGAATGTCTGCTCGATCAGAAAGTCCAAGTCCGCAACCCGGGTTTCACCAAAGAAGATTACGCGGCGATCTTTCAGGAATACCTAGGCGTGACGAATGTCATCTGGCTGGGGGACGGCATCGAAGGAGATGACACGCACGGCCACGTGGATGACATCTGCCGCTTTGTGAATCCGACGACGGTGGTTGCCTGTGTGGAATCGAATAAAAAAGACGTCAATCAGCGCCGTCTGGAACACAATCTCGACCGTCTGAAACAGGCGCGGTTAGAAGACGGCAGCAAACTCAATGTCGTACCCATGCCCATGCCGGGGCGGCTCGACTTTGAAGAGTTACGGCTCCCTGCCAGCTATGTGAATTTTCTGGTCACGAATGGTTGTGTGCTGGTACCGACGTTCAATGATCCGAACGACGCACAGGCACTCGGTATTCTCAGCGAACTTTATCCTGACCGACAAGTGATTGGCATTCATGCCGTCGATCTGGTCTGGGGACTGGGAACGCTGCACTGCCTGAGCCACGAGATCACGGCGGCTGTGGCGAAAAAATAACGAATTCGCCTTCGATTTTCAGGAATCGATTGAGTCTGGCCTGGATTACGGGTACGATAAATAAGGATTGTTTATTTATCCGCGAATGGCTGTTTCCTACCCTTGCCTACACAACCCTCCCGAATTCCTGCTGTTGAGGTCATGACCATGAATCGACTGCTGTCGCTGATCGTTCTGTTTTCTGTTCTCGTTGTTTCTCTGATTTCGGAAGCGGCGGAAGACTTGAATGTATTGCCCCCGTTGGATGGAGAAGCAGCCGAGTCCGGCCTGGTCTATCACGCTCTGCAAAAGCGCGCTCATGAAGCGTTTGCCAATCGGAAGGCGGCGTATGAGGAAATTAAAACTGCCGAAGACTGTTTAGCCTACCAGAAACGGATGCAGGAATTCTTTCGTTCTCAGATCGGCGGATTCCCTGAACGGACGCCGTTAAATCCGCGCGTGATTGGTAAGTTAAAAGGGGACGGCTTTCACGTTGAGAATGTGATCTATGAAAGCTGGCCCGGACATCATGTGACCGCCAATTTGTATCTGCCAGACTCCAAACCCCCTTATCCGGGCGTACTGGTTCCCTGTGGACACAGTCACAACGGGAAAGCCGCCGATGGTTATCAGCGAGCCTGTATCCTGCTGGCGAAAAACGGAATGGCGGCGCTCTGTTATGATCCCATCGGTCAGGGGGAACGCTATCAGGTGCTCTCGGAACAGCCCAATGAATTTTTCCGCGGCGGCAGTCGCTATCGTCCGCCTCATCCCCAGGTTCAGTTTTACTGCACGGCAGAGCATACGCTGATGTCGGTCAGTTCGATTCCGCTGGGCAGCAACTCGGCCCGTTATCGGATCTGGGACGGCATGCGGAGCATTGACTACCTGGTCAGTCGTCCGGAGATTGACGCGAAACGGATTGGCTGCACCGGAAACTCAGGCGGCGGAACGCTGACCAGCTATATTATGGCCCTTGATGAGCGTGTGCAGGCTGCGGCTCCGGTCTGTTATTCCACCATGTTTCGATATCTGGTCGATTTCAACGGGCCTCAAGATGGCGAGCAGGTGATTTTCGGTCAACTCGCTTACGGCATGGACATCACCGACTACACGTTGATGCGGGCTCCCAAGCCGACGCTGATCTGTGCCGGCACACATGACCGCACGTTCAAAATCGACGGCACCTGGGAACTATTCCGCGAAGCCAAACGCTTTTATACACGCATGGGTTATGCCGAGCGGGTTGATATCATAGAAGCCGACGCGCCGCATGGTTTCACGATTCAATTGCGTGAAGGTTCGGCCCGCTGGATGAATCGCTGGCTGATGCATAAAGAAAATCCGATTTTCGAAGGGGATCTGCCCGTCTTCACCGATGAAGAACTGCAGTGTTCGCAGTCGGGGCAGATTCTGCTCGACGCTGGCGAGCGTTCGCTGTTTGAGATCAATGACGGTCTGAATCAACATCTGGCGAAAGACCGGGCTGAGTTGTGGAACAGCGGCGATCTCAAAACGCTGCGTGATCGCGTGCGTGAAGTGAGCGGTGTCAAAAAACTCGGTGAGTTGCTACGACCAGAGTTCAAAGAAGTGGGTAGCATTCAACGACCCGATTATCAGATCACGAAGCTGATCATTAAGCCCGGGCATGGCGTGCCTCTGCCGGCTTTGTTGTTTCAGCCAAAAGAACGGTCGGGAGAACTGGTTCTGTATCTGCACGGCGGTGGTAAAGATGTTGACGCGGGAGCAGGAGCCGCCATTGAACAACGGGTGAAACAGGGAGACGTGGTCCTGGCGGTTGATGTACGCTGCATTGGTGAAACGTCGCGCAAGAACAATCGGAAGATCGGCTGGTCGCACGGCTTGCTCGGCCCCAATTATCATGAATGGGCGCTGGCCAATCTGCTGGGCAATTCGATGGTCAAGCTGCGGGCGGAAGACATTCTGGTCGCGGCGCGGTTTCTGTCGGAAACGCAATCAAAGAACAAACCGGAGCCGGTCGTCCTGACGGCCATTGGAGAAACGGCGATCCCCGCGCTGCATGCGGCAGCTCTTGAGCCAGCTATGTTTTCGAAGGTCAATCTGAGCCAGATGATTCCCTCCTGGGGGGCTGTTGTGAAAACGCCGGAAACGCAGAACCAGCTGATCAATACGGTGCACGGGGCGTTAAAAGTGTATGACTTGCCAGAACTGATCAAATTAGCCGGCGAAACGAAAGTCAAAATCACTCAGCCTGCAGGCGTGACGGATGATCTGGCGGTGAAAGCCCCTTAGGCCAGCTCCCGGTTTCTAAACAACTTTAAACAGCGGTTCATTCTTTGAACCACGCTGGACAAAGCCCGCTGCGCCCCTAATAATAACTATTCCACTCTCATTAAATTCATATTCTTACCGCCACGAAGATCGGCGGTTTGTGCTCGATAGGAGATACATTGATGCAATCATTGACCCGCCGAATGGCTCTCAAACTGTTTGCCTTGGGTACGACATTCTTCGGTTTGAAAAAATCGCACACTTTGGAAGCCGCAGAACAGAAGAGTGACTCTTCTGTCATGGGACGTTGGAATAAGACGAACGACCGAGTCTGGCTGGGTGAAGAATTTTGGGCTAATCCGATGGAAGACTGGCGGATTGTCGATGGTGCCGCCGAGTGCCAGACGACTGCAGGCAGCCGCAATATTCAACTGTTGACACATCAACTCACCAATGTGCGTGCTCCCTTTACGATGTCGGTGCATGTCAAACAGGTCGAAGTCAAACAACAGGATGGCGGCGTTGGTTTTCGTGTGGGAGTCAAAAGTGATCTCAACGAATACCGCAGCAATTGTTTTGCGAAAAGCGGTATCAAGGCCGGCGTGGTGAACGGAAAACTGGTGCTGGGAAATAAAGAACAGAAGCTCAAACAGCCAGTGGATATGAAGGATTGTGTGTTGACACTCACCGGAAAACCGGATGGCGATAAATATTCGCTGACGCTGCTGGTGACTCAATCAGAGTCCGATAAACCGCTGGGAACATTGTCACAGACATTTCCTCCGCAGGCAGTGCTCGGAAATGTGGCGCTGGTCAGTAACTTTGATGCACGATTCAAACGTCAGATCGGCGCCCGGTATCGCTTCAGCGACTGGTCTGTTGATGGTAAAGCATTCACAGTCTCACCCGAACATAAGTTTGGACCGATTTTATGGTCGCAGTATACCCTCAGCGATTCCCGCAGCGATGATGGTTTCGTGATGAAAATCAGCGCGCTGACCGGGCCATTGGGCGAGAAGGATAATAAAGACGTTGAACTGCTGATCAAGCAGGGAGACGCCTGGAAATCACTGGGCACCGCGACACTCGACACCGATGCCTGGACGGCGACGTTCCGGATTCCGAATTGGAACGAAAAGGAAGCCACTCCCTTCAAGCTGGTCTATAAAGAGAACCATACTGACGGAACCGAAACGACGAATGAGCGAACAGGCATCATTCGTGCCAATCCCTCAGGGCGTCCGCTGAAGTTGGGCGCGTTGACCTGCCAGAAAGATTATGGGTTCCCCTACGAACCGGTGGCGAATAACCTGCTCAAAGTCGATCCCGATCTGCTGTACTTCTCGGGTGATCAGTTATACGAAGATCATGGCGGCTTCGGTTTGATTCGTGATCCCGCTGTACCTGCGATATTGAACTACCTCCGTAAATTCTACATGCACGGCTGGGCGTTCGGTGAAGCGATGCGAGATCGTCCCACGGTTTGCATTCCCGATGACCACGATGTGTTCCAAGGGAATATCTGGGGAGAAGGTGGCATGAAGATGAAAGAAGGGACCACCTCTTCAAACGGCGGATACCGGGAGCCGGCGCGGATGGTGAATGTCGTGCACAAAACCTGTGCCGGCCATCATCCCGATTATTATGATCCGACCCCCTGCAAACAGGGGATCAGCGTCTATTACGGCGATATGGTGTATGGCGACGTCAGCTTTGCCATTCTGGGAGATCGGCAATTCAAAAGCGGTCCCGAACACGTTGATACCGGCAGCGGCCGCGCCGACCATGTGACGGATCCCAATTTCGATACCTCCAAACTGGATAAGCCGGGACTGGAATTACTGGGCGAGCGACAGGAAAAATTCCTGGAACACTGGTGTGATGACTGGCGGGGACACGCGCTCAAGGTCTTATTTAGCCAGACCGTCTTTTCCGGCGTCGCCACGCATCATGGTGGTTATAATGGATATCTCAAGGCGGATCTCGATTCCGGCGGCTGGCCGCAGACGGCCCGCAATCGGACGGTGCGCATTCTACGAAAAGGGATGCCTCTGCATGTGAACGGGGATCAGCATCTGACCTCACTTTCACAATATGGAGCCGACGCACAGCGCGACGGCAGCTGGTCTTTCTGCACACCCGCGATTTCCGCCGGTTATCCCCGCTGGTGGCGGCCCGATGAAGTGGGCATGCCGCACAAGAATCGGCCACAGCACGGCTTGCCGAACACGGGAGAATATCTGGATGGCCTGGGCAACAAGGTCTACGTCTATGCAATCGGAAATCCGGAACCGGGTACCGAAAAGAACCGCTATGATCTGGCCCATCAGAAAGGGAGTGGTTTCGGTCTGGTATTGATTGACCCGGAACAGAAAACCTATACGATTCACTCTTATCGTTTTCTGATTGATGCCACCGATGGAAAACCGGGTAACGAGTTTCCGGGTTGGCCGGTGACGTTGCATCAGAAAGAAAATGGTGGTGCAAACCAGCTGCAGTAACGAGTACGAAAGTCGACGTGTCTGATTCCTTTTAACCCGCCGGTGTCAGGAGATGGAACGATGCTGAAGAACATTTGTGTCTGTGTTATAGTTTTTTTGACGACGACTTCAATTTCCTTAGCACAAACGCGTGAAGAAAAAGTTCGTCAGGATCGTGAGAAAGTCGAAGCGGGCGGTTATTGGATCTACAACGATCTGCAGCAGGGCTTCGCACAGGCAGAGAAAACAAAACAGCCTATGCTGGTTGTGCTGCGCTGCATCCCCTGCGAAGAGTGCGTGAAGCTGGACGAAGAACTGATGGAGAAAGATCCTCAGTTGAAGCCACTGATGGACCAGTTTGTGCGTGTGCGGCTGATCTCGACTAACGGTCTGGATCTGTCGCTGTTTCAGTATGACTACGATCAATCGTTCGCAGTGTTCCTGCTGAATGCAGACCGCACGATTTACGGCCGGTTTGGCACACGCTCGCATCATACACTCTGGTCGGAAGATGTTTCGATCGAAGGGCTGGCACAGGCGATGCAGGGGGCTTTGAAACTGCACGCGAACTATGACACCGTCAAAGCATCACTGAAAGACAAACAGGGTAAGCAGCCCGAGGTATCCTCTCCAGAGAAATTTCCTCTGTTGGCAGGGAAGTATCGTTCACGAATCAATGAGAAAACAGACATCGTCAAAAGTTGTATTCACTGTCATCAGGTGGGCGACGCACAGCGGGACTTTTATTTACGTCAACAAAAGCCGCTGCCGGAACGGATTCTGTTTCAGTATCCACATCCCAAAATTCTGGGGCTGATTCTGGACCCCACGCAGAAAGCGACCGTGAAAGAAGTAGAGGAAAACTCGATCGCTTCGAAATCCGGTTTTCAACCCGGCGATGAAATCCTGACTTTGTCGGGACAGCCTCTGCTCTCGATTGCCGATGTGCAGTGGGTGCTGCATCACGCAGGGGAGCAGGACAAACTGAAAGCAGACGTAAAGCGGAATGGGAAACCGCTGAAGCTGACCATCGCGCTGCCAAAAGGTTGGAAGCGAAGCGATGATTTGTCCTGGCGGGTGAGTAGCTGGCCGCTCCGGCGGATGGTGCTGGGGGGAGCCGTTCTGGAACCGACGACCGCCGAACAACGCAAGCAGGCAGGTTTAACCGAAGACGCCCCGATGGCGCTGCATATTCGTGGTCTGGGGAAATATGGTTTGCATGCGACCGCCCGACGTTCCGGATTCAAAGTCGGCGATATTATTATCGGGTTCAATGGGAAAACAGATCTGGCTCGCGAGACGGATTTACTGGCTTACGGGGTGAATGCACTGCAGCCTGGACAAACCGCCGAGGTGACGGTGGTCCGAGGCAAGAAGCAAGTGCAGTTAAAACTTCCGCGGCAGAAATAGGTAGCGTTTATTTATTGGTTTTGAATGTGATTCCCAGGACCGCTACCTAACCCCGTTCGGTTTTAACCGCGGCTAACGCCGTGCGGCTGATTTTGTTTCTTGTACTTTGCCAGCCGGAATGACTTATTAGCCGAAGGGCGTTAGCCCCGGTTCTTCCTCATTTCTAAGGACAATTCGAATTAAGAAACGCTACTTGGCTGTGTTACCGTTAACGCCAGGTGAGCGTTTTCGTTTGCTGGTTCCAGCTATGTTTGGGATCGGTGGTGCGCGTGGTGAGTGTGACGCCGTTCGGGCTCAGTTTCGCAACGGTCCAGCCGGTCGTGGAGAGTTTGGGGTTTGCGACGTAAGACGTGGCCGGCGTGTTAAGAATATGAATGCCTTTGTGTTCGGCGTTGCCGCGATCGTGGATGTGCCCGTGAATGTAGGCTTTGACCTGCTTGCGCGGTGCCAGGATCTCCCACAGTTCGACCGAGTCGGTTAAGCCACCCGGAAAATGATTCGGATCGCCGCCGAGTCGTGGATTGTGATGTGTAACGATGATCGCGGGCTTATCTGCGTGTGCGTCGAGCGCATTGGTCAGCCAGGTGCGCTGTTCCTCGCCCAGCGTTCCCTGTGTGACCATCGTTTTGTGCAGCGAATCGAGCAGGAAGAAGTTTGCATGTTTTGTCTGGACGACGGAAATGTGTTTCGATTTGACTGGCGGCGTGGCTGGTTTTTCTTCCTCCATCACACCGTAAAAGACGTCGCGTTCGTCATGATTCCCCAGCGTCAGATGCGTGTCGATTTTCGCTTCACGTAATGGGCGGATTAGTTTGGCGAAGTGACGATAGTCGCCGGGCTGACCGTCTTTTAATGCCAAGTCGCCGTTAATCAATACGCAGGCCGGTTTCTGTTCGAGGTTCACCAGTTCGCTGACTGCCTGTCGCAAATGACTGGGGACCGGAGAGTTCGTCGGATGCTTTTCACCAATGTGCGTGTCGTTCAACAGATAGACCAGATCTTCCGACTGGTTTTCACTGGCAAAGGCGCCGGTGCTATAAGTGATGAATCCTGCTCCTAATGTGAACAGGAATTGACGACGGTTCTGGGCGGGCAGATGTACGGGCATGGCTGGGTCTCCACGTTGGAATTGATTCAGGTAGGAATGTGCGGAAGTTCGATAATTTTATCCTACTCGACGCACGGACCAGGCGAAACCGAAACTTCGATTAATTTTGTGTGAGCGGTGGTTGCTGATCGAGCAATTGCAGTGATTCTCGGCCCATGCGTTCGCAGATGCCGAGTGCTTCGGAAAAGGGGATGTCCAGTGTTTCGACGCGATCAGGAGTCATGAAGATCACGCAGCCGGACCAGGGATCGGGGGAGCCGGGCAGGTAAATTGAGATCAGGGGACCTTCAGTGCGCTCGGCTTGAAAGGCAATCCGGGTGACGTCATTAAAGCGGACGAGGACCGGAATCATTTCCGGTTTATTATGATCGCCGCCGATGCTGCCTTTGAGTTGCTCCCGATAAATGGCATAACGGGGGAAGAGCAAAATCAGATTCTTTTCGACGAAACGCGAGAGCTTTTTACCAATCGACCAGCGGGCAATCAGGCCGGCGGCAAAACACATCAGGAGGACAATGCCGATCGAGAGGGCAATTAACATCGCGATGCCGGCGGGAGTTTTCACAGGAATATAGTCGGAGAGCACTTCCGCCACGGTCAGCACGATGGGCACAATCTGGCCAACCAGGGCACCGATGACGATCAACGGGAGCAGAAAGATCAGGCCCCCAATGGCGGTGGTTTTCAGGAACCCGAAACTCTTTGTGACGTGCTGTGACATAAGTTGAATATCTTTGCTGTTAGATTAGATTGTCGCGTTGAGAGATCTGCTACTGAAGCCTAAGGTGATAATTGATCGGCAATTTCATCTCGACGTTTCTGGAACTCTGCCAGTTTTTCTGCTTTGTGTTGCTTCTGGTTCTGCTTCTCATAAGGGTCGGTTTTAAGGTCGAACAGAAATTCTTCGCCCGCTTCGTTCTGGATATATTTCCAGTCTCCTTGTCGCAACGCGGTCCAGCGGCCCCGTTTTAATTCTTCATGTGGACCCAGTTGCCAGAATAGTTCTCTCTTTCCGACAGGCGTTTGTTGAGTGAGCAGACCGGAGATATCCTGACCATCCAAGGTTAACCCATCGGTTTTTACATTGGCAAACTGGCAGATTGTGGGAAACAGGTCCAGCGCCCAGGTGACTTCGTTTGTTTCTGTCGCTGCTTTAATCTTTCCAGGCCAGCGCATGATGCAGGGAACGCGAATCCCCCCTTCAAACAGCGTGGCTTTCGCACCGCGATAGGGGTGATTACTGCCACCATAGACGTAGGTGCCGCCGTGATCTGTCATGAAAATGACCAGCGTGTTTTTATCCAGTCCGTTGTTTTTGAGAGTTGCCATCACGCGTCCAATGCCATCATCCAGCGCGACGGTCATGGCAGCGAATTCGCGGCGGACTTTGTCTTTAATGCTGCCGACCCGCTTCAAATCGGCTCCTTGTGGCTGCATGATATTTACGGGGCTTTGATCGCCGGGAGACCAGCCTTTCCCAAAATGCGGGGCGTTATAAGACAGGAACAGAAAAAAGGGTTTGCTCGCTGTGCGCTGTGCTTTCAAAAAATGTTCTGCTTCTTCGGTGATTAAATCGGTCGCGTACCCATTTTCGGAAACATGCTGCTGGTTGTGATACCAGTCGGGGAGATTACCATACGTCATTGTGAAATAGTCAATGCAGCCGCCCGTGTGTCCTCGGAACAGATCAAAGCCGTGGGAGGTTGGCAGGAAGGAATTCGCACCGTGACCCAGATGCCATTTTCCGATCAATGCGGTCTGATAACCGTTCTTTTGGAGAACGTCCGCGATGGTGGTTTCACCGGGTTGAATGCCGCGATTTCGATCAACGTCGCTCATAAACATCAACGCGCCGAGCAACTGGTCTTTTGAGCGACTCGGATTGCGGCCCGTCAGGATTCCAAAACGGGAAGGAGTGCAAATCGCGGAAGCCGAATAATATTGCCGAAACAGCAGGCCCTCTTTCGCCAGTTGATCGATGTGCGGAGTGGGAATTTCACTTCCATAACAGCCGACATCGTTGATGCCCTGATCGTCGGTAAAAATGATCAGGAAATTCGGCTGTTCTGCTGCCTTCGAAAAAGTGAGTGGGGCGAACAAAAACAGAATGAACAGCAGAGACCAGCCTCGGGAATGGTGCGATATCATATTTTAGCCAACGTGAGTTGAGTCATTCATTGGAAACACGGATCAACGAAATCCATGTACTTACAACTCACCATTGTGTACGAAATGCCTTGATCAGGCAATGATGTCGTGCACCACTTTGCCGCCTTCGGTGCCGGTCAGGCGGAATTCCCGTTCCCCCTGATGGTACGTCAGCTTGTCGTGCTGCAGGCCGAGTTGATGTAAGATCGTGGCGTGCAGATCGCGGAAGTGGACTTTGCCTTCGATGGCGCGGGCACCGGTGGGATCGGTTTTTCCATAAGCCAGACCGCGTTTGATGCCGCCACCTGCCATCCAGAACGTGAAGCCGCGGGCGTTATGGCCGGTGCTGTCTTTTTTACTTTCCGGAACCAGACCGGGACGGCCGAATTCGCCTCCCCAGACGACCAGAGTTTCGTCGAGCAGGCCCCGTTGCTCCAGGTCTTCCAGCAGGGCGGCGATGGGAGCATCCGTCGATTCACAATTCGCCGTCAGGTCGGCACGGTGATTCTTATGCTGGTCCCAACTGCCGTGATTGACTTCGATGAACCGCACGCCGGCTTCTGCAAAGCGGCGGGCTAACAGGCACTGGCGTCCGAAGTCGGAATTCTTACAGGTGCCGACCACTTTACCCTGGCCGACACGATAGCGTTCGAGGGTCGATTTCGTTTCCTGGCTGATGTCGAGCAGTTCAGGAGCCGCCATCTGCATGCGAAAGCCCAGTTCCATCGATTGAATGACGGCTTCCAGGCGGGCATCGTCGGGACGACGGGTGGCGTGCTCACGATTCATGGCTTGTACGAAATCGAGTTGTCGTCGTTTGACCGCCGTCGGTACGTGATCACTTTTGATGTTCTTGATGGTTGCCTTTGACATATTCGTGGTGTTGAGGCCAATTGGTGTTCCCTCATAAACCGGGGGCAGTAAGGCACTGGAATAAACGGATGGTTTCGAAGGATAGAGGCTGATGAAGCCGGGGACATTCTGGTTTTCGGTACCTAAACCATATACGACCCAGGAACCCAGACTGGGACGGGGACGCAGTCGATCGCCGGTATGCAGCTGCAGGAAGGATTGGGCGTGATTGGTGATGTCCGCGTACATCCCATTTAAGACGCAGAGTTTGTCCGCGTGTTTGGCCGTTTCAGGGAGCAGCTCAGAAATCCAGAGACCACTTTCGCCGTGCTGTGCGAACTTAAAAGCAGAGCCGGCGTGTTTCTTCTTCCCGGTTTGGGGTTTGTAATCGAAGGTATCGAGCTGGGCAGGACCGCCGCTCATGCAGAGGAAGATGACGCGTTTCGCGCGGGCCGGCAGTTGAGGAGATCGGGCATTCAGATTCGCGATGGCAGCGGAACCTCCGGCGAAGGATGTCTTGCCGCAGAGAGCAGACATCGCCAGATAGCCAAAGCCACACGAGGCTGATTTCAACATTTCCCGTCGCGACATTCCAAGCATGAGCGTATTCCTTGGGGAGTTTCTATATTTCAATTCTGGTCGTTAATCAACGTAGCGAAATTCATTAGTGTTTAACAGTGCCTGGCAGAGTGTGGCCCAGACCGTTTGACGACGAAGCTTATCCTGGGATATTTCTGTTTTCAGTGCTGTGTTGACGTCTTGAATCAATGCCAGAGCCCGCGACAGTTCAGACGATTCCGGAACACGATTTAAAGCGCGCCGATATACGAGATGAATGCGTTGAGAATCATTCAGTTTGGGATTCAACAAAATGTCTTTGGCAAATAATTGTGACTGTTCAATCAGGAAATGACTGTTAATCAGAAACAGACTCTGTGTCGGCAGTGTGGTTTCATTTCGTTTGCCAACCGGTTTGGTTGAATCGGGCAGGTCGAACGAGGACAGCTCCGGTGGTTCAGAATGACGCATCATGCACAGGTAAATGCTGCGGTGATTATCGGGCAGATGCAGGTTGCCGGCTTTGTTGACCAGTTCGTCCACATGTGCGATCGAAGAACCCAGGCCAGGTTCTCTGTTGAGTTGCCCGCTGGCAGCGAGGATGCTGTCACGCAACGATTCGGCATCCAGTCGGCGACGATTATGTCGACAGAGAAGTTTGTTTTCCGGATCCGCATCCAGAATCAGGTCGTCACAGAAGCTGCTGAGCTGATACGTGCGGCTGAGGACGATGCTGCGAATCAGTTGTTTGATCGACCAGCCTTCGGTACGGAAGCGGGTGGCCAGGTGATCGAGTAGTTGGGGGTGAGTCGGTCGTTCGCCATAGATACCAAAATCATCCGGAGTACGAACGAGTGCCTGGCCAAACAGGTGCAGCCAGATGCGGTTGACCATCACCCGCGCGGTTTGCGGGTGATCTGCTGAGGTGAGCCACTCTGCCAGTTGCAGGCGGCCACTTTGTTTGTCATCGATTTTCGGGGGCTGCGTCACTTTACAGGCCGACAGGAAACCGCGAGGTACACTGGGCCCCAGTTTCTTGGATTCCCCTTTGATATTGATTTTGCAGTCAACCGGTTTTTTCTTTTCGCGGACCCCCATCGCCAGAGCCGTCCCGGGAGGATAAACATTTTTCGGTTTCTTTTTTCGAGACAGGGTATGCGGATCAACCTTAGGCTGCGCACCGCTGTCTGGCGGTGGCATATAGTGGTGTTTCGATTTCAGAACATGCAGGGGAGTTTCCGGTGCGGTCAATGGTTGATTGGCGGCATAGCCCCACATCGTTTCGGTACTGAGGAATATGCCGGCCATAGCATAGTAGTCGGCTGTCGGAATGGGATCGTGCTTGTGATCATGACAGCGGGCACAGGCGACACTCAGTCCCATCACGCCTGTGCTGATGACGTTAATCTGATCGTTGACGACGTCCATATCGAAATTCACGTTCATTGCTTTCGCGGGCTTCGAGCCAATGGCCAGGAATCCGGTCGCGAGCAGCAGGCGGTCCCGTTCTTCGGGAGTCTTTGCTGTGAGTAAATCACCGGCAATCTGTTCGGTCAGAAAGCGATCGTAGGGAACGTCGTTGTTCAATGCCTGGATGACAAAATCACGATAGCGCCAGGCATGAGGAAAGGTTGGATTGCGACCCAGACCATCATTGCCGTTCGATTCACCGTAGCGCGCGACATCCAGCCAGTGACGCCCCCAGCGTTCGCCGAAATGAGGAGACGCCAGTAATTCATCGACCAGATGAGCGACTGCCTGTTGTTGACGCCGTTGATAGTCGTCCAGGAATGCTTCCACCTGCTCTGCTGTGGGGGGCAGGCCAGTCAAATCGTAGTACAAACGTCGCACCAGTCTGACGGGTGCTGCATCGTGGGTAGGGTTTAGCTCGGCCGCTTCAATTCGTGAGAGTACAAAATGGTCGAGAGGATCATAAACCCAACTTTGATTCTGGACAGCGGGAGGCGCTGGATTTCTGACCGGTTGAAACGACCAGAGTTCCGGTTTTGCTACCGTGGAATCTTCCGTCGGTTTTTTAGCAATCAGCGGATGATCAATGCGCGGATCAGGCACGCCCATTTTGACCCACGTTATAAAGTCATTGATGACGGCTTCCGACAGTGGCTCATCGGGTGGCATTTCCAGGTCATCATAACGCAGGGCTTGAATCAACAGGCTCTCATTAGGGCGACCTTCGACAAAAGCGGGGCCTGATTCACCCCCGACGCGCATGCCGTCGCGGGTATCCATCCGCAGCTTGCCACCCAGTTCCTCTGATTTGGAGGAATGGCAGGAGTAACATTTTTTGACGAGCACGGGGCGGATTTTATTTTCAAAAAATGCCCGCTGCTTCGGATCCATCTTTGCCTGGGCTGACTTACCTGTCGGTTTCTTTGCACTCCAGGCCGGTTCTTCTGCGTAGAACGAGATCGCGAGAAACCAACAAGCTGCAGAGATCAGGGTGATTCGTTTACGCATGGCCGACAAATTCTATTTGGCAGGAGTAGTCGTACGCGTTAAGGCAAGATTTAGTGAACAAGCATAGATCATACTTGGTTGATACGTTTAAGTCAACAATCTTAACAATGTTTCGGCACCAGGAAGCGGCGGGCACCAGTTTTTTACTGTTCATAGCCTGTATAGTATTAATCGCTATAGTCTGCCTGATTGATGTGACCTGAGGTTTTGCTACGATGATTGCTAGATGAAATCCAAATTGATCTTCAACAGAGAGTGTACAGCGTGTTATCCGAATATGATGTAATTATCGTTGGTGGGGGCGGAAGTGGACTGGCGGCAGCGGCGCGGGCGCTGGAGTTCGGGGCGCGGGTGCTGGTACTGGAAAAGCAGCCTCAACTGGGAGGCACAACGGGGATGGCCATCGGTTCGTTCACAGCGAATGGGACCGGTCTGCAACAGGCGGCGGGGATCAGTGATAACGCCGACGATCATGAAATCGACGCCGGTCAGTTTGCCGCTCCCGAGATTGAATCGCACAGCAACAACGAGCTCCGCCGATTTTTCCTGGGACAGACCGCCGAGACGCTGGAATGGCTGCGCGGCATGGGGCTGTATTTTCACGGTCCCAATCCGGAACCACCCAACCGCGTGCCACGGATGCATAATATTGTACCCAATGCGAAAGCATACATCGCCGCGTTTCAAGCTCAAATTTTGAAACACAAGGGGACGATCGTCTGTGATGCACCCGTAGTAGAACTGGTGTTAGAGGGGCAACGCGTTACAGGAGTGGTCGCGCAGATTGAAGGCGAACGGAAAACCATCAAAGCGAAGCGAGGCGTAGTTCTGGCGGCGGGAGATTATGCGAACGCGCCGGAAATCATCGGGCGGTTTAAAGGGGATCAATTCAAGTCGATCGAAGGCGTGAATCCCAAAGCGGGCGGCGACGGACATCTGCTCGCAGAACACGTCGGCGCGCAACTGTTAAATATGGACATCACCTATGGTCCCGAACTGCGGTTCGTGCCCCCTCCCGGTGATCCGTTTGAACAACTTCTGCCAACGAGTGGATTTCTCGCAAAAGTGATGGGGCGGCTCGTGCCTTTACTGCCCCAGTTTCTCATCAACTGGCGGATTAAACGCTTACTCTTAACCTGGCAGCATCCGGAAAATTCCCTGTTTGACGAGGGAGCAATATTAGTTAACGCGGACGGTCGCCGGTTCTGTAACGAAAAAGATTCTCCCCAGCGGGAAATCGCGATCTCGAAACAGCCGGGCAAAGCCGCTTATATTTTATTGGACGAACGGATCGCCGCGCATTTTAGTGCGTGGCCGCATTTTATTTCGACGGCGCCGAAGATTGCCTACGCCTATGTGGATGATTATCTCAAACTCCGGCCCGATGTCAGCATGGCTGGTACGCTGGAAAAAATCGCGGAGCAGCGTCATCTGAATGTGGCTCACTTGCATGAAGCAGTCAATCAATTCAACGAGTATGTTTCCGGTCAACAGACAGATTCGTTCGGCCGTGTCACAGATTCGCACCCCTTGGACGGCAATCGCTGGGTGTTACTCGGGCCAGCCAAAGCCTATTTCACGACGACCGAAGGAGGCGTGGCCATCAATCAGAGTCTGCAGGCCCTCGATGAAAACGGAACGCCGATTCCCGGCCTGTTTGCGATCGGCTGTAACGGCATGGGAGGTCAGGTGCTCTGGGGGCACGGCTTGCACATCGCCTGGGCCATCACCAGCGGTCGACTGGTGGGGGAACTCTTGGGCCGGAATACGAATTGAGCGACGAGTTGAGAATTGTGCTGACCAAGTGAGATAAGATCAAAGGCTGAAGCCCCCCTTTTCTGTTGTGCTACTTTTTTTCATCGCTGAAAATCTGACAGTGCTCACTGAATAATTCAGCCTTGACGTCAACCCGCGCATCGGCATGATCATGCGGAGATAACGTCGGGCGCGCGAGTGAGCACTACAGATTCAGTGACCAGTTTCAAACCACTGCAAAAATCAGCACCATAAAACCTCCTCGTTTCAGCACGATTTTCAAAACCACTACTCCCCTGCCCCTCACTCATCAAACGACATCGCAACGCTTCACGCCGCTTTCTTATGGCTTCGTAAAGACATCCCAGTCGAATTAGTGTCGTTCGCAAGCAAAACATGCGGTTCCCCCTTGACGCTGTCCCGCTGTTAACGATGATCTTTTTCACCAGCATATTTTCATCCTCCAAAAGTAGGGCGCGACCCTATGTGACCCCCACAAAGACCTGGCCACCCATCACAAACTGAGTGGCCAGATAGCGTTTATTTATTGGTTTTAAGTGTGATTCTCACGAATGTAACTTCACCGAGATCGACCTAAGCCGGGGCTAACGCCCTTCGGCTAATAAGTCATTCCGTCTGGAACATTACCAAAAATCGGATCAGCCGCACGGCGTTAGCCGCGGTTCTTCTCTATGTACAATGGCCAATTTGAATTAAGAAACACTACCTGGCCGCCGTTAGAACGTCTAGCAGCAAGCCAAAGCCAAACCTACCAGATATCACCGCCATACCGCAGATAAACATGAGAAAGCGAGCGTGAATAAAAATGCCCCATCCTCTCTCCCAGCCATTCAAAAACCTTTTGCTTACTCTCAAAATTACTTAGAATCGGGGCATTGTGACACGTACGGTGTTTGTATTGCCAAGCAAGACACTGCAGGGAGAATGAATGAAATGCGACTATCGGAAGAACAAATCAAACAAGCGATCCTGCATCCCGATCTTGATGCCAGAACCCTGGCGCTCCAATATTTCACCAAATCATTCACTGAAGATACTACGATCATGCCGCTCGTCATCAAAGCGGTTGAACAATATGGTCGTGAGCCATCGATCCCCCTGATCAGAGAAAGTTTCCATTTACCACAGACCGAAACCACGATTGAGTGGTGCATCGATGAACTACGACATCATGAAAATTCAGATGGTTCTCGATATACCTATGCCCTGTCTGATCTACTGACTCATGCGGACCCTCAGCTGACGCGGACCAGGGAGTCGGAGATCCTGGCTCTACCATGCTTTGATACGATTTTGGCATATTCTTTTTCTGAACGTATCCAGCTACTTGATGAGGATGCCGATTCCCTCTGGAAAAAACTGTTTGATTTTTGTGAAAGTGAATCAGACCCAGATCTATATGATATGGATTTACCACATGCATGCCGACTTTCTGAAGCCCTGGGACGTTTGGGGGCCGAGGTTGCTGATCGGGTTTTGGAACTGCTGAACGAAGAGATTGACTATTCCGTAAGTTCGCCGAGGCTCTTGATGCAGGCATTCCTGCTTTATCTGGCGGGTAATTTACGACTGACAGCGGCAGTTCCATTGCTGATCGAGTCTCTCAAAATCACCGATGACTGGCTTAACGAAGAAGCCGAAAGAGCGCTTGTCAAAATTGGTGGCGACGTGGTTGTCGAGGCTGTCGTGAATGAATTTCCTACGGCAGATTGGCATTTCCAGATTTCCGGATCCAGTATCCTGGAGAATATACACAGTGATCTTGCCATTCAAAAGAGCATCGAACTTTTTATAGAAGAACCTGACGATACGATTCTCACCTTTCTGGGCCAGGCGACCCTCTCGCATTTTTCAACGGACGCTATTGAACCGGTATGTGAATTCATTCGCACCACCGCAATTGATCCCGACGTGATAAAATTGCGAGAAACGTTGATTGCGGTCAGTACCGTACTGGGCGTCGAATTTCCCGAGTACGAAGAATGGAAGCAGGCCAATGAAGAAGCTGAGACAATCCGCAGGGCTCTTTACTCGGAACAGCTTGGAAACCATACCTTTGGTTTCTCAGGTGATTTGCTGGTCGATCTTGAAGAAGACATTGCTGATACGGAGATCGAACCAGTGACTCAACCAACCTACTTCCCAAATACAATCGTCAGGGAAGAAGCACGAATTGGACGCAACGATTCTTGTCCCTGTGGAAGTGGTAAGAAATACAAGAAGTGCTGTTTGAACAAATCGTGAGAATGAAAATGGTGTCATTTCAAGCAGGTACCTGACAGGGGACACCCAAGGAGTCGGGACGCTTAGTTTTAGCTTCCTGACACGAATGAATAGCAAAAGGGGTCAAGAATTTTTTTCGAGACGTGGCCTGCCGCGGGGGCGGGTGGTACTCTCTAATGAAAGTCTTACGGCGGTGTTGCTGATCCACTTGTCACCGCCGAAGGGGGTACCTCGGACGATGCATTTTCTGACGGCTTCCAGATCGGTATCGGTTTGGGGTTTATTGACCAGCGCCCGCCAATTTCGTGGCAGCGATGGTTTTTTAGGCGTCGCCAGCCATTCTGGTTTAGCCTGTTTCTGCTGTCGGGCCCAGGCGGATCCGTACTCCCACTCCTCGGCCTTCTTGACCAGATTCGCCCGCAAGGGGTTGCGTTCGACATAACGCATCACGGTCAGTAAATGGTCATCTGATTGAACCGGAAACGATTTAAACCGGCCTTGGTACAGATGACCGCTACCACCCGTCTCATAGTGAGCGTGCCAGCGCAAGGAGAATGCACATAGTAGCGCGGAATCATAATCCGTGTGTCGGGGATTCCACCAGATATTTCTGGGCCTGCCTGCATATGAATTACTTAGCCTTCAACGTCGGCGTTCCCCAGACCGCCAGGTTATGGCTCGGTTCGGAACCTTCACCGGCGATGGTTTGCAAAGTGAGTTTCAGCACATCTGCCTGGGGCAGGGGAATGTCCAGTTTGACTGGGGCATCGCCCACGCGAACCGGTTTGGTGCGGACCAGTTCTTTGCCGTTCGCCACGACCGCGAACTGGACGGCTCCTTTCTTACCTGCGGTGGGATGTAGTCCGACGTCGCAGGTGAAACGCGAAAAGACGTTCCCCGGGGCCAGCACGAAATCCAGTTCAAACGGGGTCCCCATTCCATAGCCGGTTTCGTATTCCGTCGCGCCGATTTTCAGGGGGTGCAGTCGTCGTTTTGCGTCCATCGCCTGATTCACCAGGAACGGTTTCACGTAATACGGGTGGGGAATCATCCGCCCCCGGAAGTCAGGCAACCAGTCGGTCAGGGGCTGTCCCTCGAAGAGAAACTCCTGATCTTCACTGTGATCGGTCGCCAGGCAGATCGCAGTGAAGATGACATCCGCCGTGTGGCGTCCGTTGGCCAGGGCCGCTGCCGCCCGGTGTTCGTCCGCTTTTGTTCCGTCTCCTTGCATCGTGTCCTGCACGATGGGAATGATATGTGCCGCGGCATGGTGCCTCAGCAGCTTCTGATGCTCATAGATTCGTAGCGCCGCTTCGCTGCGCGTCCGTCCCAGCAGCCGGGGCGTATACTTTTCGTCCGCCAGCTGATAATCGCCGGAGTCCATGAAGCCACCTGCCCCAAACAGATAATTGAGACGAGCTTTGTCTTTGGGAGGGGGAATCAGCGTTTTGAGCTGCAACTCGGAAACAGGGCTGCTGTGAGCCGAGGGGCAACCCGGATCTTCGTTCCAGTGACAGAGGACTCCCAGGAATTTCATCGCTTCATCCGTTTTGCCGGCCTGCAGGTTGTTGGCGATCTGTTCCAGGTACCATTGAATGGCAGTCGCACTTTGCATTGGCGGGTTGACATCATGTAGAGACAGCCGCACGCCCGGCACCAGGCAATAGGGATCCAGCTGGGGCGCTTTTCCGCCAGCATGTTTATCCTGCAGTGAAGTATAGTCCCGACAGAGACGGGCGAGATTCTCCTGGCCAATCAATTCGGTTTGCCATTCCGGCAGTCGTGCCACCGCCCAGAGTCGAATCAGCCGATGCCCTTTCCCCCAGGCCCAGAGCGAATTCGATGCAGAAACGCACAAGGTCAAGAGTATCAATCCAAAAACAAGACGACGCACGCGCATTTTTCTTTCCTTTGATGAAATGATGCGTTCAGAAAGTAGTCGAACGATTTAATTTTTTCCGTTTCTAATGTTGCCTCTCAGTATTCTTACAATACTAAGGTGTCACCCGAAACAGCACCCCGTAATTATAAGTGATTATTTTCCATTTCTAATCAAACTCAATCAACCGGTCTGATCCGATCACAAAGCGGCCTCAAACTAGATCGCATCACATTTAACGATAGCGTCTCTCGATCTATTCTACTTGGTCCAAATCGACATGTAGACGCTACAGTAGAACTGGACAGAGTCTAAATCACGGTTGATTTCCCTTTGGCTGAGGATCGATTCTCAATTTTCATTGACTATTGCCCCGTGAGTAGGTACGTTTATACACGTGGTGGTGTTGTTGATACCTTCGATTTATTCATTCGCAAACAGAACAAGGTACTCACAAGGCCATTACCGTATCCGTCAGCAGACTATAGCCGGAAGTCGAGTATTCACTTAGATTTCTGATTCAATAGTATCAGAGATAGAGGCCATTCAAACGAAGAGAAAGACCGCGGCGTGGCAGAATCAAAATCAAAATCAACACATGAACTTACCGACACTTTAAACGAGCCCAAAGTCAATGCACTGCGCGAATGGATGATTTACAGTGTCATTTTCACTGGCCTGATCCTTCTGCTTTGTGGTCGCTTAATCTATCTGGCACTCCTGTCGGATGTAACAGGAATCTGCATCCTGATCCTCGTCTTGTTTGTCTGCGCACTGGCGCGAAATGCATGGGACGTATCCTATATAGATCGACAACGTTCATTAGCACATCAGCAGGTTAAAGAACTGATTAAAAGCAACAAAATCAGCGCTGCATTTCTGAAAAATTCAGAGCCCAGCATACTCCGCGACCATCTACTGAATCTGAATGCGATTGCGAAAAAAGATCCCATGGTCTCGCAGGAAAACCTGGTGGTCCTCATGCAAAGCAAACTGAACGCTCGTTTGAGATTGACCGAGCTGGCCTCAAGCATGCTGGTCACTCTCGGCCTGGTAGGAACGATTGTCGGACTGATTGGATCGGTAGGTGGAATCAGCGTGGTTGTGGAAGCCGTTGGTTCCGATCGAGATCAGCTTATGTCCGGAATGCGCGAAACTCTGGGGGGAATGGGAACCGCGTTCTATACAACCCTGCTGGGTGCGCTGTTCGGAGGCATTGTCCTGAGAATTCTGTCTTCAGTCGTGAACAGTCATGCGGACAGTCTGATTGCTTATATCGCTGAACTGGCAGAAGTCTATATGGTCCCTACACTCCGCAGATCCAGCAGAAAAAGAACGAAGAACGGCAATCTCGAGATCGATGTTTCGGAAGCCGTTTCATGATCAAAACGGCAACATGGTATCTGAATGCAATCAGGAATTCCTACAGAGCAGTCAGCGGAAGAGAAACATGCAGTTAATTACACGGCGTGAGAACACAAGCTTCTACGAATCCTTTTCGGATCTGATATTTTGCACTCTGGTACTGTTTATCATTCTGGTCATGATTCTTTCGCTTTCGGTCAATGAACAGGTTGAATCTTACGCTGAAGAACAACAGGCAATCACTGAAAAACTCAAAGCACAGAAAGCAGAGTTGGCCCTGCTGAAAAGGCAGGCTTCAGAGGAACGCCAAAGATTGAGCAGCATGTTAGGCGGCACTCGATTTACATCTCATTTTGGCGATACTTATCTTTATATTGTTTGTGATACTGTCTCAGATCCGCCTCGTTATTGGCCCGTTCCTTCAACTTACTTTGATGATGCATCGACAAGTTTCATTAATGAAACAGACGAAGACCAAAAAAAAAGACTCCGTACGATACGAGCAGACATTCTGGAACTTACAGAAAACAACCGGTCTTATCGTGCTGAAGAACTTGGTCTAATCGTGCGTTCCTTCTCTTTTTACGAAACTGGTGAGCTAGATAAAAACTTCAAAAGTATTGGAGTTGATCTCAAACAGACAGATGCAGGATTAAGAATTGATTCTGTTTATCCATCTTCCGCAGCTGAGGAAGCTGGTTTAGAAACAGGTGATGTAATCACTCATATTCAGGGGATCCCCCTCAGGCAGAATGGATTGAAAATTTTAACAACAGAAAAAAATAAAACAGGGCCAGAAGAGAAGGTCATGCTTAGTGTTATATCAAAAAATCAAGAGCTCCGCAGCGTGATATGCAAGCCAAAATATGCTCAGGAAATAAGTCGTGTAAAAGAAGTCACAAGAGGCAGTTTTAATGTTCTTGTTAATGGATTTGTTGATATAGATGGAAACGCTAAAGATACCTCAGACATAATCGGTGCCATTAAATCCAAACGTCCCGATTTGCAGCGTAATCAAAACGAAACAGAAATCGCCAAGCTGATCATTTCCGTGAAGGACTCATTGAAAATCTATTCTGAAGTGGCAAAACAGGTTGATGCAAGCGAATTTCGTCCCCTTTATATAGGAAGTCTGCCTGAATTAAATATTTATGTCAGCAAAGAAGATGAGAGTGGTCTTATTGCAGGTATGAGATTGACAGCCGATGAAATACTGCAACTGGTTCGCGCCATCGGGGGCAGAGGTGCTGTTCTTAACTGGATCGTGAAGGACAATGCACCGATTCCAGATTGGGTCATAAAGAAAGTGCTCGAACCTTCAGGTTTTCGAGACAAAGCGCCTCTCAATTGATCCTTAATGTTCATTGACAAGTCCCCGGAACTGGGTATTAACAGCTTTTATGGATCACAGCAGTTCGCACCTGTATGCAAGAATTATGATCGGTACAACCCGGAGTGCCTCCTGCTGCCAGTAGCTCCGGAACTTATTACTCAGAGTCAATCCGATTTCTCACATCACCTTCGACTTGAATCGTGAGCCTCGGGCAGCTTCGGTGTAGTCGTCCTATCACCTCGCGGCTCACGCCTGGAACGTCGATGGACAGGTATTTCAGCGAAGACTTTTCGGGAAGTCGCTCCAGTCCACGACCCGTCAGCCGCTGGCCGTACAGCCCGAGATACTCGAACTGCTGCGTCGACAGTAAAAGGGGTCAGGTCTCTTTGTTTATATGCCAGAATCAGTCAGGTGACCGATGGGACAACGAATACGATCATGATTGGTGAAGTCGTCGGCCCGCTCTGTCTCTGGCAGGACTGGGGTTACCAGAGTTGGGGCACGATGGCGCATCCGATCAATTATCGGAATGAAGAGTTCATCGCGGGTACCCTCAGCCGAGGCGATGCGAATGCCTGTATCGGCTTTCGTAGCCGACATGAAGGGGGCGCCTTCTTCACCATGGCCGACGGCAGTGTGCATTTTCTGAGCGAAAACATCGATGGCAATCTTTACCGGAATCTGGGCGATAAGGCCGATGGGAATCCGGTCGATGGATTTGGCGGTTAAGCAATCCGTTGCTGCAAACTGTCTACAACGAGATTGAGTTTGAAATTGAGAGGAGCAACATGACTGGTTTTTCGAACCAAATACAGCGTTTCGTATTACTGTTATCGGGTCTTCTAATTTGCGGCTGCGGGGGCGGTGTGGACGACGCTCCCGAAGTCGCGTCAGTGCAGGGATTGGTGATGTGGAATGGCAAGCCCCTTGAAGAAGGGACGATTGCCTTTCATCCCCCCTCGGGCCGCTCTGCTTCGGGGGTGATTAAAGGGGGCGAGATTGTCGAAGTCACGACGACCACCAAAGGGGACGGCGCCCCCGTAGGCGAGAATCAAGTCACGATCTTTGCCACAAAGCCCGACCCCAAAGATCCCTCTGGAATGGGAAGTATCTCGCTGATCCCCGTGCGATACAATGATGTCAAAAAATCCGGACTGAAAGCCACGATCAAACCGAATGAGGAAAACAGGGTGAACTTTGATCTGGTGAAGTGACTGAAGGTGGTGTCTCTCTGCTGCTTTTTCTGAAAAGGGAGTAGGCAAGTATTAGCTGATATATTGGCTTTTACTGTTTTTTTACCAGTTTCGGAGAAACTTTGATCACGCCCAGGTCATTTTTACCGGGCTTGATCTTGATTTTAATTCTTCCCCGTTTCCATTCATCCTTTGCCTCAATATTCCCCAGCTGTTCATGCCAGACTTTAAACTCATGATCCCCCACGGGCAAATTCTTGATCGTAAAGGCCCCGGTTTCGTCTGTCGAGGTGAAGTAAGGATGGGCGAGGACCATCAGATATGCTGACTCCCAGGGATGCATCTTGCATTTGACTGGCACTGGAACAATTTCATGAGTGTGAAAACGAAACGTTCTCTGATTATTGATTTCTTTTGGTAGCCGATCAGGAAAATGATTTCTTAGTGTGAAGAATTGAATGAGATGCGGATGGGGGTCTTTATTAATGCAAATGAGCTGCTGGCGTTCATACCAGAGTCCTGACACATGCGGTTCATAAATTGAATTCTGGTGCGAAAGAAAGACTTTCTTCGGCAATTGATTATAGCTGGAATGAATTTTAATGTTCTGTGAAAATGTCTCTCGCAAATAGAAACAGATATTTTTGATTCCGCCATTTTTTCCAATGACGAGAGACTGGTTCTGAGGGATTTTAAGTTTTTTGGGGTGGGGGGCAGGAGGTTTACCGGTATAGATAAACTGCCCCGATAAATCCCCCCACTCAGTGGCCTCTAGTGGCTGCACTATGAACAAAAGCAGGCCGCACAGAGACAGGTACTTTGTGATTTGTTTTTGAAAGTCCTTCACAGTCATTTTCTCCTTGTGCGATTCATTTTTTACTTCAGACGTACTGTAAAGGGGTCAGGACTCTTTGATTATAGAGTCGCTAGTATCTTGGGTACGAGCAGTGTTGGACCTGTTTTACATCTTCTATAACTGATTGGCAGCTTCCATCTGAGCTTTAGGGCGGGTACCTCTTGCTTTCAACCAATCGAAGACTTTTGCAAGCCATTGATTCGTCTCTTCATCTGGATATTCCCCAAGTTCCCTTGTCCTCATGAACTCAATAAAAGATTCAGAATCCTTTGTTCCTTTTTGTTTGTAGTTTGCGCCGGCCTCTAAGAGAAAATAGACGATATCAAATCGAGCAAAATGAGCTGCCAATACTAGGGGAGTTTTACCATGTTCATCAGTCTGGCTGAGATCCAGTTTATACTTTACTAACAGTTTTATGTTTTCAAATGCATCATTTGATAGTGCATATATAAATACAGAACCATTACGTACTTTATTTGAACTTTTTATTTGAAGATTCGGATTCCCACCATGCTCAAGAGCAAGCTTTATCCAGAATGTATCTTTGATACTAGCAGCATCAGTCATAACTGAACGATTATAATGGGGCATACTCGCTACGTTATCAGCGATGATATTAGGGTTTGCACCAAGTTTGAGTAATTGCTCATAGCTTTTTCGTTTCCTGTTGATCAAAGCATAGAGTAATGGCGTTACTCCATCCCATGACTGACAATTCACGTCTCCGCCCGCTTTGACATATTGTTCGATGGCCTTCAGATTATCCTTCTCCACTGCCTCCCATACATCCACCCCACCCGCTGATCCACTACAGCTTTGAAGTAAGATCGTAAGAATTCCAAATAACCAGATGAGATAGAAAGATTTCATAAGACATTAAAAAGAGCGTTGGACTTTTTGTGTTAAGTGATCTGGTGAAATAAACAATGGCGTGTCTCAAGACACAGGATTGTTCGAGCCTGGAATGACTTTGGTCAGATCCCGGCCCAGGATTGAGGGGCACCAGTGCGTTTCGATGTGTTCGATAATCATTTCGGTGCCCCGGGTATGACTGACATAAGGACGATCGCGGGGATCGTACAGCGCGTCGGTCAAGTCGCGGCACAGGACCACGTTCTTTCCCAGATAACTCATCTGACGAATTCCAAACGGGCGTCCCAGAACGCACATGTTGGTATGCACGCCCATCAGCACGATGTTCTTGCGCTGTTCCTGCTCCAGAAAATTATAGATCTCCTGGCCGTTGGCACTGACCACATCGTAGCCGACCATTTTAATCGCCGGGTGTTCGTGGCGGTCGGTGTTCTTTTTGTAATCGGCAATCGGATCATCACAGCCTCGCAGACTCGATTCCGTGGAACGTTTTACTGTGTCATCCACAGGCAGCGGCGGCTCTTTCTCCGGGTTCAGGTAACACCAGCCTTGAATCGGAACGGGGGGCTTCGATGGTTTGGCCTCTTTGATCCGTTTGCGAAACGGTGTCTCTTCGTACAATTGAATCCCGCCACTGGGAGCGTGGATAATGGCGACACCCTGATCGCGGGCTTTAGAGATCACCTGATTCATTCTCGGTGCCATCCGGTCCACGCGCTGCGCAGCCAGCTTACAGGGATGGTCGGCCCACATGTCGCAGATGATGATGGCGGTTTCTGAAGCGTCCCATTCCGCCGTTTCGTTGACTGCTTTCAAAGGTGCTTTGGCGGTCCGTTTTCTCAGGTGGATCGAGAGCTTGCCGGGAACCGCGGGAATCTGACGTGTTGACTGAGAACGTTCGTCAGCCAGAAGCGTCGAAAAAGCGGGAAACAGGGAACCGGCTGCGCAGCCTTGAAAAACGGTGTTCAGAAAATGACGTCGGTGTTGGAGAGATGCAGTGGGCATATTGACTCCTGCTGTTTAAAGGAACAAGAAAAGAGGCTCTTGTATTGTGCAGCCGAGGGGGCATCAATTCAATCAGAATCAGGCAAGAAAACGCCAGACTGTTCGTTTCTCTGTGCAAAGCGGACTTTTCTTTGCCTGCTGTTACTCTCATAATGGAGTGCAGGTACAGTCACTTTTCTCAGATTTCTACTCAGGATCGGATTTTATGCGAGCCTCGTTTCTAATGTTGAGTTTCATGCTGGTTGTCTGCAGCAGTTTCCTGTCCACAGGTTTTGCAGCAGACACGCGCCAAAGTGCGTCCTCAGCGCATCAACTGGTTTTGAAAGAAGGAGATCGGATTGTCCTGATCGGGAATACGTTCGCCGATCAAATGCGACTGTATAACTATCTGGAAACTCTGTTGACGTCGCAGGCGGATGTCAAAGGACTCACGTTTCGCAATCTGGCCTGGTCGGGGGATACGCTGAAACTGCAGCCGCGACCACTCAATTTTGGTTCACTCGATGATCATTTGAAGCAGCAGAAAGCCGATGTGATTATCGCCTGTTTCGGCATGAATGAATCGTTCGACGGGCAGGCAGGTTTAAAAGCGTATACGGAACACTGGGAACAGTTTCTCAAGCATCTGGCCTCTCAAAAATATAACGGCGTTTCTGCACCGCGGGTGGTCATGATTTCCCCGATCGCGCACGAAAACATGGGCCCGCCCTTTCCCGACCCCGCGGCACATAATCAGAGTTTGTCAGAGTATACACGGGCAATGCAAGTGATCGCAGAAAAACATCGGGTACCTTTCGTGGACCTCTTCACAGAGACCAGAAAACGGATGGCTCAAAATCCTTCGCAGAAGCTGACCCGCAATGGCATCCATCTGAATGAGTACGGCTACTGGGCGGTCAGTCAATTCATTGCTGGTAAACTGTTGGGAAAGAAAATTCAGAGTCCCCAGTTGCTGGCCGATATGCAAGCCAAAACAGTCGCTGCCACGAATGCCACAATCTCTCAGCAGACATTCGAGCCAGAGCGAATTCAGTTTACCTTCAAAGCAAGTGTCCTGCCAATTCCTGCGGCTCCGGAATCGGCGATTGTGGACAGTGACTTGCAGGCGGCTCAACCGCGGCTGGCCGTCAAACATTTACCGGACGGCAAGTATCGTCTGCTGGTCAACGGGACAACGATTACCGAAGCCAGCGCAGCCGACTGGGGTCGCGGCCTGTATTTGCAGAACCTGCCTGCACAGGCGCAGGTGAATGAACTCCGGTCGCACATCGACCGAAAGAACGAACTGTTTTTCTATGTCTATCGCGCGCATAACGCTGAATATATTTTCGGCCGTCGTACCAAGCCCTTTGGCGCGGTCTCATTTCCTCCCGAGATGTTGACCTTTGCCGCATTGATCGAGGGACGCGAGTCCAAAATCGGAAGTCAGGCCCGGCCACAGAAAGAAACGCGCTGGCAACTGGTGCGTATTGAATAAGGCCCCCGCTTCCTGACGCGATTGATTTCATATGCTTTGGTGAATCACGGTTCACAAAACCTTTTATCATAAGAGTTGATTATGTTTAAGTCTCTAACGTTCCTGAAATGCCCTCTGGTGCTCTCCGTTTGCTGTGGCCTGTTTCTGTCAGCGCATCAAAGTCTTGCCGCCGAACAGGAAGAGAAACCACACGTGGTATTCGTGGTGGGGACGACACATTATTCACCTCAGAAGACGATTCCCGCTTTCGCAAAACGCTTAGAGCAGTATGGCTTTAAAACAACAGTGATTCTCCCCGAAGGAAATCCGGAGCGGAATCAGAACGGGGTGGGACTGCCCGGCCTGGAAGTGCTTGCGCAGGCGGATCTGGCGGTGTTTTATATGCGGTTTCTGCAACTACCGCCAAAGCAGTTTACTCACATTCTAAACTATATTGAATCAGGGAAACCGGTGATCGGCTTGCGCACCAGTACGCATGCCTTTGATTATGAAAACGGTCATCCGCTCTCGGAATGGAATCGGGGGTTTGGTAAGCGGGTTTTGGGTTCGGAATATTTCCTGCACCTTTCCAGTGAGACGGTTGTGGAACATGTGCCCGCGCATCGGAATCACGAAATTCTGAACGGCGTGGCTGCAAAATTTATCGATCCGGGTACGTTATACAAAACAAAGATTCCCGCCGATGCAACGCCGTTATTAAACGGTACCGGGAAGTCAAAGCGGACGGGGCTCATCAAGAATCAGTTCGGAACGCATGAGCTCACAGCCGAAATGAGTTGGCCTGTCGCCTGGACCTGGAAGAACGAATGGGGCAGCCGCGTGTTTACGAGCACGTTGGGGCATGAAGACTCGTTTAAGCTGGATGCGGTCAACCGCCTGCTGGTTAATGGCGTTCACTGGTGTCTGGAAAAACCGGTGGGAACAACCCCCGAGCGGATGGCAGTCGCGAATTCGGCGCCCAATTTGAAACGACCGTTCGAACTCACGCAGGATCATTCGCCCGAAGTCGAGCGAAAAACGTTTACGATGTTGCCCGGTTATGAAGTGAACCTGTTTGCTGCGGAACCGATGCTGGTCAATCCGATTCATATGACCTGGGATCCGCAGGGGCGACTGTGGGTGATTTGTTCGACCTCGTATCCCCAGGTCTCGCCGGGTGAAAAACCAAACGATCAGATTGTGATTCTGGAAGATACAGACCACGATGGCCGGGCCGATAAATCGACCGTGTTTGCAGATGGTCTGTATGTGCCCACAGGTTTGGAACTCGGAGACGGCGGCGTGTATGTGGCGAATGCGCCGGATCTGCTCTTTCTGAAAGATACCGACGGCGATGGGAAAGCCGACCACCGTGAAGTGGTGCTCACCGGTTTTGCGACGGAAGACAACCACCATTCGATCAGCGCCTGGCGCTGGGGGCCGGGAGGCTGGATCTACTTCCAGGAAGGGACGTTCATGCATTCGCAGGTGGAAACACCCTACGGGACTGTGCGACTGGAGAATGGGGGCGTGTTCCAGTTTCATCCCCGCAGCCGCAAGTTGAACGTCTTTGCCGACTATCGTGCGTCGAATCCCTGGGGGCATATGTTTGATGACTGGGGGCAGTCTTTCGTGATCGATAACCCGCGACTTTACTTCACCGCTCCCTTAACCGCCAACAGTCGGGCAAAGCTGGGCTACGATGCCAGCGGTCAGGGAACAAAGCAGTGTGGCGGCGAATTTGTTGCCAGTCGCCATTTTCCAGCAGAAGTGCAAGGCGAGATTTGGACCAACCAGTACAAATCACACGTTGTCGCCCGGTATGAAGTTTCTGATGACGGTGCCGGCTATACGATTAAGGGACTCGATCCGCTGATTCAATCCAGCAGTTCCTACTTTCGACCTGTGGACTTGAAGACGGGGCCTGATGGCGCAGCGTATATTCTGGACTGGTACAATCCGCTGATCGGCCACATGCAACATAGTTTCCGCGATGAACGCCGCGATACGACACATGGTCGTGTCTGGAGAGTGACCTATAAAGATCGTCCGCTGGTGGAGCGTCCAAAATTAGTGGGCGTGCCCCTTGCTGAAGTGGTTCCGCATCTGAAAGATCCCGAAAGTTTTACCCGGCAGCAGGTGAAACGCGTGCTGTATGATGCCAATCCGGATGATGCGAAACAGGCCCTCGACAGTTGGGTGGCTAAACTGGACTCGCTGGAAGCGAATTTCGCTCACCATCAACTGGAAGCACTCTGGTGTTATCAGACCATCGGCGTGGTGAACGAGCCATTGCTGCGTGAGGTGCTGAAATCAAAAGAGTCCCGTGCGCGGGCAGCCGCGTTGCGGGTATTGCGCTATTGGTATCCGCAGATTGAGAATCCGCTGGACTTACTGGAGACGGCCATTCACGATCCGCATCCGCGAGTCCGTCTCGAAGCCGTTCTAACAGCGGGCTACATTCCCGATCCGCGTTCGGTGACGATCGCCGTCAAAGCCATTGATGCGCCGATGGACCGGTATCTGGAACATGCACTGAAATTGACGATCGACGGTTTGCAGGAACATTGGGTCAAACCACTGCAACAGGGCAAAGTGAAATTCGAGAAAACAGATCACAAAAACTACGCGCTGGCGAACCTGCTTTCGAATGAATCGATCGATGTGATAATCGATTTGTTAAACGCGGGCAGCATTGATGCGGAATTGCTGAAAGGCCCGGCCCAGGTCGTTGCGGAAAAAGCGAACGCTAATCAGCTGGAGCCGCTGGTGTTGAGTCTGGTCGAAGTCACCCGCGAGTATAAAACGCAGGGAGGCAAAGGGATTTCGCCGGAAGCGCTGAGCATTCTGCTGGATGCTCTGGACCGTGCCGCCCGCGAGCGTGGTGTGATTCCTAAAGGCAACATTGGCTCAATGCTCAGCCGGTCTGCGGTGGTGCCGGGGCTGCCGGTACAAAAGTCGGTCGCCCGCTTAGTCGGTTCCTGGAAACTGACGCGCGAAGGTCGGCGGCTGCAACGTCAAATTACCGCACCGGACACAGACCCGGAAGTCAAACAGTTGGCGGCGGAATCACTGGGCATGCTTGGTGATGCAGCTTCGCTCAAATTTTTGAACGGACTGGCGAAATCGAAAAAGCCGATTTCGCAACGCTTATTAGGCGTCTATGGTCTGGCCGCACATGACATGAAGCAGGCAGCCTTATTGACGCTCGAAATATTGAATCAAGATCCGAAAGGCACCGACCCCGCCTGGTTCTTGCTCGCATTTACAAAACGCAAGGGGGGATCGGAAATTCTGGCCGACCAGTTGAAAGCGGCGTCGATTCATCCCCGCATGGCAGAGCAAATCCGACAGTACCTGATTGAAACAGGAGAAACGAATCAGGCTTTGATTACCGCCTTTGGTGGCACAGTCATGCAGGATTCACTGGAAGCACAATTGCTCAAAGAGAATGTGTTGGAACTGGCGACAGCAGTCCGCGAACAAGGAGACGCCGCACGCGGCGAGCAGATTTTCCGCAGAGCAGAACTGGCCTGTATGAAGTGCCACAGTATTTCGAATGCGGGACCGGTTCTCGGCCCCGATCTGGCTGCCATCGGTTCCAGTTCGCCTCCCGATTATATTGTCGATTCCTTTCTGCGGCCGTCCAAGGTGATCAAGGAATTTTACGAGAGCATGATGGTCGTGACGGATGAGGGCCGCGTGTTCAATGGGATTCTGGTGGTGCAGGACGATCAGAAAGTGGTTCTCAAAGACGCGGCTCAGCAGGGGAAAGTGGTGACGATTCCAGCGGATCAGATTGATTTTACGAAGAAGCTGCCTTCACTGATGCCTCAGGGACTGGCCAGTAAATTGAAGAGTCGGCAGGAGTTTCTGGATCTGGTGAAGTTTGTGACAGAACTCGGTCGCCCCGGACCTTATGCAACGAGTGTGGCTCAGGTGGTCCGGCGCTGGCGGTTAAGTGGGGCCGAGGCACCATTGACGTCAGAGGATCTGGCGAACTTTAAATCACTGGAACAATCCACGACGGCGGCTTACAGCATGGTGAATGGGACGTTGCCGGCCAGTGATTTGAATCTGCAGAAGCCGTTGACCCGTGCGATCGCGTTCGTGGATGTCAATCAGCCGGGCTATGTGCAGATGGAGATTAACTCAATCAAAGGCTTGAAGGTCTGGCAGAACGAAACGTCGATTTCGTTAAAGAAATCGACGCTATTGTTGCTGCCCAGCGGTCGCACTCAATTGACGTTTGAAATTGACCGGAACGATCGCGGTGATCTTGATCTGCGAGTTGAATTCCAGAAAGCAGACAGGCAACCAGAGGGCCGCTTCAAAGTAGTCGGCGGCCCCTGATGGTTGCGAATGTGTATTTAATTTCCGGTGGTTCGTTTCAGCCAGTCGCCGCATAATTTTGGCCAGCCGGAAATCGGGTTGTCAGAAGGACGCAGGCCGTACCCGTGCCCCCCTTTTGCGTAAATATGAAGCTCACCATCCACTTTGGCGTCTTTCAGGTCGCGTGTGTAGTTGAATGCACTGTCGACCAGACGTCGGTCATCGAGCGTCTGCACGATGAAGGCCGGCGGTGTTTGCGCGGTGACTTTGATTTCCGGAGCCGTTTTTCGTTTGTCCTCTTTTTCGTAGATGTACGCGGGATAAATCAGCACGGTGAAATCGGGACGGCAACTCAATTTGTCGGCGGCGTCGATCGGTTCATAATTTCGCTTCTGATAGTTCGTGGAGAGATTGGCCGCCAGATGACCGCCGGCGGAAAAACCGAGGACTCCAATTTGTTCGGGGTTGATGCCCCAGTCTTTGGCTTTACTGCGCACAATTCCCATGGCGCGTTGGGCGTCTTTCAATGCTGCTTCGCGCTGATTTCCGGGAACCGTGTATTTGACCACGACGGCGTGAATGCCAATTGAGTTCAACCATTCGGCAATTTCGGTCCCTTCCAGATCATAGGCCAGCACGTTATAGCCGCCGCCTGGAAAGATCACGACTGCCGGTGCATTCGGTTTGGCATTTTTGGCTTTATAGAATTCAATGGCGGGCCGATTGACTTTGGTGATGCGGATGATGTGACTGTAGGCGACTTCATCATCGCTTTTATCCAGCAGAGGGCGATCCGGCCAGACGGCGATCCGCTCATCAGGTTCGGGGGTTTCGATCGGCGCTGCGGCCAGGGATAAGAATAAAAAAACGGCCAGACAAAGATGCTTCATTGTTGTGGTCTCCGATATGATTTCGGTTGTGTTTTCCAGATACGGAAAGCTGATGTTCAGGGATTATGATAGCGGGAATTCTGCTCCAGTTGTAGTCCGAAGTGGTTCTCTTCACATTCTACAGTGAGTGATATTTCGGAAAACTGTTGATCACCGCGTTGGAGCCGGGTACGATCAATGTGATGAAACTCTCCGCGATTAGACTCGCTTCTGATTGCAACATGACACTCCTGTAAACGAAAAGGTCCCCAGCATGGTTCGATTCTTACTTTGTCTGCTGTTTGTTTTCAGTCTCTGTGTTTCCTCAAACGCAGCCGAACCTGCCAAGCCAGAACCTGTGGAATGGAAAGCGGGCGTTGCGACAGCCAAGATTACGCCAGCGAAGCCACTGCGGATGTCCGGCTATGCAGGCCGCAAGGAACCGGCGGAAGGAACCGAGCAGGACCTGTACGGCAAAGCACTGGCGATCGAAGACAAAGAAGGCAACCGGGTTGTCTTTCTCACGCTCGATCTGATTGGCGTGATTGACCGCTTACGAGCTGACGTCACAAAACAGGTGCAGGAAAAATACAATCTGCCGCCGCAGGCACTGCTGATGAATGCCTCGCACACGCACTGTGGTCCCGCGTATGGCCGCGATGATGCGAAAGAATATTATGACACACTGGTGCCGGCTCTGGTCAATGCGATTGGCGAGGCCATTGAAGGCATGCAGCCTGCGAAGCTGAGCTGGTCGGCGGCCCGCTGTTCGGTCGCCATGAATCGCCGCACTCCGACCGCGACCGGATATCGTAATCATCCCAATCCCAATGGGCGAGTGGATCATCAGGTGCCTGTCCTGCGTGTGGACGACCCGAAAGGGGAATTGAAGGCGGTCATGTTTGGTTATGCCTGTCACAATACGACGATGGGCTTTCGCAAATGGCTGGGCGATTATGCCGGGTTTGCGCAGGAGTACTTTGAAAAGGATCATCCGGGCGTGACCGCGCTCTTCATGATGGGCTGCGGCGGCGATCAGAATCCGTATCCACGGAGCGAACTGCATTATGCACACAAGCACGGTCGTTCTTTAGCGACGGCCATTGAAGCCGCCCTCGAAGTCAATCAGCGCACGCTGTTGCATCAGCATGTGTTGCATGGTCCGCTCAAGACGGCTTATGAAACGGTCGAACTCGAATATCTGCCCGAAAAGAAACGGGCTCCCTGGGATTATCCCGTGCAGGTGATTCAGTTCGGGAAAGGTCTGACGATTGTCGCGCTGGGGACCGAAGTCGTCGTTGATTATTCACTCCGCATTAAAGAAGAACTGTTCGAGCAGGAAGGACCTGCGATCTGGGTCGCCGGTTATTCGAACGTTTATTCCGGTTATATTCCCAGCAAACGGGTTCTGCTGGAAGGGGGCTATGAAGCGAGCCGCCCTTACAAGCCGGATGTGGAAGAGCGGATCATCGGGAAAGTTCTGGAATTGAATCAAGGACTGCAGAGTGCGGGCGCCCCATAAGGGGGCTTCGAATTCTCGGAATTCGTTCTATCTCTGATTGAGTTTTCCCTCTTGTTCTCATAGGATAAGAGTATATAAACAATCCTCAATATGATTCTGGACGCCTTCCTCAGTCACGTTCCGGAGAAACAACCATGTTTCCGGCCTGCCGATTTCCTTTTCAGATGCTTGTGTGCCTGTGCATTGTACTGCTCATGTCTTGCGTGGCAGGAGCAGCGAATGCGGAGAAGCCGTCGCCCGGATTGGAATTCTTTGAGAATAAAATTCGCCCGGTGCTGATCGAGCATTGTTACGAATGTCATTCGGCTGCGACGACAGAGATCAAAGGGGGCTTGAGAGTCGACAGCCGCGACGCGCTGCGCTCGGGGGGAGAAAACGGCGCCGCCGTGGTGCCTCACAAGGCTGATGAGAGTCTGCTGCTGGATGCACTGCGGCACGAATCGTTCGAGATGCCGCCCGGTAAGAAACTGTCTGAAGAAGTCATCGCCGACTTCGTGAAGTGGGTCGAACTGGGAGCCCCCGATTCGCGGGATAAACCGCCCAGCGTCTCAGAGGCCGCGTCGCTTTCCTGGAAAGCGATTTTTGAAAAGCGGCGGAAATGGTGGAGCCTGCAACCTCTGAAAGAGGTCAAGCCGCCCGTTCCGGAAGAGAATGACTGGTCACAACGGCCAATCGACCGGTTTCTGTTAACGTCGATGCAGGCCGTGAAACTGCAGCCCGCCCCGGATGCAGAGCCGCGAACGCTGGTGCGGCGGCTGGCGTTTGTGTTAACGGGATTGCCGCCTGAGCCTGAGACCGTTGCGCAATTCGTCGCAGATTCAAAACGCGATCCCGCGGCCGCTTATGAACGACTAGTCGATCAACTACTGGCTTCGCCTCACTTTGGTGAGCGATTTGCCCGGCATTGGATGGACGTCGTTCGTTATACCGACACCTATGGATACGAATGGGATAACCCGGCCAAAGGGGCGTGGGAATATCGTGATTATCTGATTCGGGCCTTCAATCAGGACATCGGTTATGACCAGTTGGTCCGCGAACAGATTGCCGGCGATTTACTGGAACAGCCTCGTATCGATCACAACAGCGGTTTTCAAGAAAGTCTGATCGGTCCCATGTTTTATCACATGGGAGAACATCGTCACGGCGACAGTATCAATTTCAATGGCATCCATCAGGAAATGATCAACAATAAAATCGACGCCTTTTCGAAAGCCTTCCTGGCGAATACCGTTGCCTGTGCCCGCTGTCATGATCATAAGCTCGATGCGATCTCACAGCGCGATTATTATGCGCTGGCCGCAGTTTTCATGACGCCCCGCTGGACATCACGCGTGATTGATGTGCCCGGGAAGCATGATGCCACCATTGAGAAACTCAAACAGTTGCGCGGTGAAATTCATCGGGAGTTAAAACAACAGTGGAACGAGGAAGCGGGGAAATTCACCGAGGAAATATTAGCAGCGGTGCAGGAAGCATCCGACAGTCCTCGCGCTGTGCTCTGGCGCAACGCGTTTGGATTGAATTCAGGCAAAGAAAAAAAAGCAGCCCCATCTAAGCCGGGCGATGTGGTTTATCCCGCGCAACAATTACTCTCAGCAAAGCCAACAGAAGTAAACGCGGTCTGGCAAAAACTGTCGATGGAATGGAAAACGGCGCACGAGACACATCGCCGGCAGAATCAGGAACGGTTCAAGGTTCTCACCGATTTTGAACAACCCGGCTTTCCTGATGGTTGGCAGACCGAAGGAGATGGAATCCTCCATGGCTATGTTTCCCATGGGACTCCCTTAATTGCATTGGAAGGGGCGGGGGTTGTTCAGCGTGTGCTGCCTCGCGGTTATCACACGCAGGCACTTTCTTCGAAATTACCAGGCGCGATCCGGCCTCCGTCGGAACGGGATATTCCGGGGAAAATTGTGAGTCTGAATTTAGCGGGCGGCGAATGGAGCGGCTTTCTGCGCGTACCCGACAATGCGTTTCAAACTGAGAATGTCGTCTTTTTCGACCGTCTTGAATCAAAGTGGCAAACGTTCGCCGACCGGCCGCTGGTCAATGGAATCCAACGAATTACGTTTGAAATTGCGACCAGCGATCTGAATCCGAATTTCCCGCCACGTTCCGGAAAAACACGGGCTGGTGGCAAGCTGCTGCCGGCGGAAGACTTTGGTTTTGATAAACGCAGCTGGTTCAGCGTAACAAGTATTGTCGCGCATGATGTCGCGGGGACTCCCGCTGATGAGTGGGGACGTTTTGAACCGTTGTATGAAATGCCAGCTCCCAAGAGTTCTGTGGAAGCCAGCCAGCGTCTTGGCGGCTGGTTGTCTGCGGCAGTGCAGCGATGGGCGGAAGACCGGGCGAGTGCGGAGGATGTGAAGCTCGTCAATTGGTTATTAGAGCAACAACTGCTCAACAATCAAGCCGCGACCGGTTCGCGGCTGGCTCGATTACTGACAGACTATCGACGGGTGGAACAGCGGCTGCCGTTTGCGCATACCGCGAACAGTATGGATGAACGCGGCTTTACTCCTGTCAGCTATCCTCTCAATGTCCGGGGCAATGTGGATGAACTGGGGCCGTTGGTCTCGCGTGACTTTCTGGAAGTCTTCGCCGGTCAAAATCAGGTCAATCAGAGTCCGGGGAGCGGACGAATGGAACTGGCCGAGTTTCTGATTAGTCCTCGTCATCCTCTGACCGCGCGGGTGTATGTGAATCGGGTCTGGCAGTGGGTGTTTGGTGCAGGACTGGTCAGAACGCCGAACGACTTCGGGCATCTGGGAGAACAGCCAACGCACCCGGAACTGCTGGATTATCTGGCGCGGGAATTTATGGCTGACGGTTGGTCGACCAAACGACTGATTCGGCGGCTGGTTCACACGCGCGCGTTTCGGCAGTCGGGTCAGGTCAGTGCTGCATCTGTCAATGTCGATCCCGATCATCGTTTGTGGCATCACTATCCCACGCGGCGGCTCGAAGCGGAGGCGATTCGCGATACGCTGTTAACGGTGTCGGGGAGACTGGACCGGCGGCTGTATGGCCGACCGATTGAAGCACCACGTTCCAAAGAAGATGCTGCCAAACGGTTGTTTAATGGTCCCCTGGATGGTGACGGGCGACGGTCGAT
Source organism: Gimesia alba (assembly GCF_007744675.1). Classification (NCBI taxonomy): domain Bacteria; kingdom Pseudomonadati; phylum Planctomycetota; class Planctomycetia; order Planctomycetales; family Planctomycetaceae; genus Gimesia; species Gimesia alba. The sequence continues at coordinate 6,529,909 of NZ_CP036269.1, read as the reverse complement.
TTATCTGCGGATGTCAATCATGGACCCGCCCCGCTTTCTGGTCGGTTTCAATCTGCCCGATCTGAAGTTGCCGACAGGAAAACGGGATGTGACGAACGTTCCGAATCAGGCGTTGATTCTGATGAACGATCCCTTTGTGAAAACGCAAGCCAAAGAATGGTCGGCTTTATTAGTGAAACAACAGGATAAAACTGTTGAGCAGCGCATCAGAACCATGTTTCTGAACGCATATGGACGCGCACCCGACGCATCGGAACTCAAACGCTGGACGGCTCTGGTGCAGGACCTGGGAGGCACGGGCGACCCGCAAGGTCTGCTGGCCGATCCGAATGTCTGGAGTCATGTAGCACACGCGCTGTTTAATACCAAAGAATTTATTTATTACCGGTAATCGACATGAAGATTTTACGCAAACATGCTAACTGTTGTCCGGGACATCTGCCTGTCGTGAATCGGCGTGGGTTTCTTAAAAATACCAGTGCCGGCTTCGGCTGGCTGGCGCTGGCCGGGTTGTTGGGCGAGCAGACACAGGCCCAGGCAAAGGCGAAAGAAAAACGACCACATCATGCTGCGAAGGTCAAGAATGTCATCTTCTGTTTTATGGATGGCGGGCCGAGCCATGTCGATACATTCGATCCGAAACCCGCGCTAAAGAAACATGAGGGCAAGCCGATTGGTGAAGGCGCCGTTTCCAAACGCTCGCAATCGAGCGCTGGTCGTGTCTGGCTGGGGAGTCCCTGGAAATTTCAACAGCGGGGCGAAAGTGGTCTGTGGGTCAGCGATCTGTTCCCAAAACTGGCGTCGGTCGCCGATGAATTGTGCGTGGTGCGTTCGATGGTTGGGGAATTGCCTCTGCATGGCCAGCAGAACTTGTTGCTGCACACAGGCCGCATCATCGGCCAGGCACCGAGCATGGGCGCCTGGGTTTCTTATGGCCTGGGGACCGAAAATCGAAATCTGCCTGCGTATGTCGTGTTGAATAATGACTGGGTTCCCAATGGCGGCCTGGAAAATTTCGGCAGTTCGTTTCTGCCAGCCACCCATCAGGCGACGATGGTCCGTGCGAAAGGGATTCCCGTCGATAATATCAAACCCGGAGATCCATTGGCGCTGCAACAACGCAAACTGGCATTGCTGGCAGAGCAGGATCGTGCGTTTGCGGTTCAGGCCTCAACAGCGTCTCCGATCGAAAGTGCCATTGCCAACTATGAAACTGCGTTTCGGATGCAGACGCTGGTTCCCGAAGTTTCCGATATCAGCGGCGAGCCGTTGCACATTCAGCGGGCTTACGGCGTTGATTCGAAAGACGAACATCAGCATTATTACGCGACGCAGGCGTTACGGGCACGGCGGCTGGTGGAAGCGGGCGTGCGGTTTGTTGAAATTACCTGCCCCAGTTTTGACAGTAATAATTCCCCCTGGGATCAGCACGGCCTGTTGAAGAAAAATCATGAAAAGAATGCCCGCATCACGGAACAATCAGTGGCAGCGTTGATTACGGATTTGAAGCTTCGCGGACTGCTCGATGAAACGCTGGTGGTCTGGGCAGGGGAAATGGGTCGCACGCCGCACACGCCGAAAGTTACGCCGACCTGCGGCCGGGATCACCATGTTAACGGTTACAGCCTGTTCATGGCAGGCGGCGGTTTCAAAGGGGGGACCACCTTCGGCGAGACCGATGAATTCGGCAATTCCGTCGTCATCGATCCACTGTCGATTCACGATATTCACGCGACGATTCTACATCAGCTGGGCGTGGATCATGAAGCACTCACCTTCCGGCACGGCGGCAGAGATCATCGTTTGACCGACGTGCACGGCCATGTGATCAAAGACATCTTGAGCTGAGCTCTCGTCGTGTTTTTCTCTGCGCGATAGAGAATGTTGGTTCGTGAAGTTCGCGTGAAATGTCAGCGAAGCACGTTCTTTTTTGATCATCTTTTGGTAGTGGGTCAGTTTACGTTTTTTCTTGCTTGAGCGATGAGGCATGGATAAAGTATCTACTGGCTATCAAGTCTCGGTAAGTCGAGACATCTCTTGGGGAAAGGACCGATGAAAGAGAAACCAATCGCCAAATTCAAACCGTCATTCAAGCGTTTGTACCTTGTGGTGATGGCCTGGGCTATTTCGGCATTTCTATTGTTTGTGATAGCAGATGTAGCGGTTCGCGGTGTTGAAAACATGAATTTTTCTGGTGCTCTGATCACAATCCTGGTGGCTATTACTGGAATGGCAGTCCTTGCAGTGGCTCTAGTAGCCCCTCTAGTCGCATACTACAAGGTAAGCGTTTATAAGGATCGAATTGGAGGCCATAGCTTTTGGGGTTTCTATCGAGAGCAAAAATGGAGTGAAACAGAGAATGTGCGACCGTTCAACTATCTGTTTGGGCTTAAAACGGCGATACTTCAAAGCCGTTCAAACAATATTTGGATTCCAATGTTCCTTGCGGATATGAATCGTTTCCGAACTCTGGTTACCGAACTGGCCAGCCCCGATTCAGCACTGGCAGAATACCTGACGCAAAACGAGCAACAAGAGATCGAGACCTAGTCAAACAACTCGACGCTTCCGTTCCCGAAGTCAAAGTTCAAATTGACCCACGACCCATCTTTTGTTGACCGTGGTCTACTGGCACTTTAGAATTAATTTCGCTGCCGAGTCTGCTTCCACCAACATACGATTCTCGCAGCACTCACCCCACATGCATCTTACAATGGTCCTTCCCGCCGACCTCCAGCAGAACAGAAAGCAAAGCAATGTTCGATTATCAACAACTCCAGGCAGCGATTAAATCCGAGAACGGCGTCAGTCGGCGGTTATTTCTATCCTATGGGGCGGCGTTATCCTCTCTACCGTTTTTGACACCGGCAGCCTGGGCCGACCGATCGCCGGTTTTTAAGAAAGATCCGTTTACGCTGGGTGTGGCGTCGGGCGATCCTGACTCGAACAGTGTGATTTTGTGGACACGACTGGCACCCGAACCTTTGGAACCGAATGGTGGCATGGGGCCGCAGGCTGTGGAAGTGCGCTGGGAAGTCGCAGACGACGAAGGGTTTCAAAAACTGGTGGCTTCCGGAACCGCTCAGGCAACGCCCCAATTAGGTCATACGGTGCACGTGGAAGTGCCCGGCTTACAGCCGGACCGCTGGTACTGGTATCGTTTTCAGGCCGGTGATGCCGTCAGTCCTGTGGGGCGTACGCGAACCATGCCTGTTGCATCAACAATGCCCGAGCAGCTGAAGTTTGCGTTTGCGTCCTGTCAGAACTTTGAGCAGGGATTATTTACCGCGTATGAGCAGATGGCCCGCGATGACGTCGATCTGGTTTTTCACTTAGGAGATTACATTTACGAGTATGCCTCCGGTCGGAATGGAAAAGTCCGCACACATCTGGGACCTGAAATTGAATCATTGGGTGATTATCGCGTGCGTTATTCCCAATATCGTTCGGACCCGCTGTTGCATCAGATGCATGCGAAATGTCCCTGGTTTCTGACGTGGGATGATCACGAATTTGATAACAATTGCGCGGGAGACATTTCCGAGGAATCGCAGGTCGATCCGGTTGAGTATCTGTTGCGTCGTGCCAACGCCTATCAGGTGTATTATGAAATGATGCCGCTCCGCCCACGCTCGTTGCCGCGGGGGCCGCATATGCAAATCTATCGGCAGGCGTCCTTTGGTCGATTGGCTGATTTCTTCGTGCTGGATACGCGGCAGTATCGTACGGATCAGCCGAACGGGGACAAGAAGTCACCCCTGAATGATGCCGCACTGGCCAGAAAGAATTCCTTATTAGGAAGTCGCCAGCGCAACTGGCTGCAGTCAAAGATGATTGCATCCAACAGTACCTGGAATGTCCTGGCACAACAGGTGATGATGGGCATGGTCGGCTTCACTCAGAAGGAAGGGCCGCTCGCTTATTCGATGGATCAGTGGCCCGGTTGTGCGTATGAACGGATGGGGCTGATGAAGTTTCTCGAAGAGCGGCGGGTTCCCAATCCGGTCGTACTGACGGGGGACATTCATTCGAACTGGGTGAATAATTTGCGTGTGGATGATCGGAACACGGAGACGCCGGTGATCGCGACCGAATTTGTAGGCACGTCGATCAGCAGCGGCGGAAATGGTATGCAGAAGCGAAAGGGGCATGCCGAATTGCTGTCGAACAATCCGTGTGTGCAGTTCCAGAATTCCGAGCGTGGTTATGTGCGTTGTACCTTAACTCCGGCGAAATGGACGAGCGAGTACATGGTGGTTGACGATGTAACGAAGCCGGGCGGTCATGTGACACCCCGGGCGGCGTTTGTTGTGGAAGCGGGGACTCCCGGTGCCCATCCAGCGTAAATGATCACGGGAGGTAGGTCGTGGATCACGGGATGCCAGGTCGTGTTTCTGAATTCGAATGCCTTTTTGCAAATGGAAGGAACCTGGGTTAGGTTGCGGTCCTGGGAATCACATTCAAAACCATTAAAGAAACAGGACCTAGAATGATACTGGAGGATCTTCCGTTTTCACTTCGACGTGTGCCATCCATTTTTCGACGGTCTGTGCGAGGAGTCTCCGATCGACGGGCTTGCTCAGGTAGTCATCACAGCCCGCATCCAGACATTTCTGACGATCTTCTGCCATCGCATGTGCTGTTAACGCAATGATCGGCAGGGTGGCGCCTTCGGCTCGCAGAACTTTCGTCAATGAGTACCCATCCATTTCCGGCATTTGCATATCGGTAATCAACAGATGATAAGGCTGGTCTACCATTTCTGCTTCGAGGTAATTCCGATAAGCTTCAGAGCCGTTATCGGAAACGTCGACTAACGCGCCGAGTTTCTTTAACAGAAATGAAATCAGTCGCTGGTTATCGAGACCATCTTCCGCAAGCAGGATGCGTGTATTTTCGGGAACCTGAAATGCTGCCTTTGTTTCCGTTGTCTCTGAATTTTGTGAATCGTCAAGCGAAGGGTTGATCAGGTAACGCGTTTGCGGCAAGGGTCGCTCAGGCATTTCAAAACGGAAGCAGGTTCCTTTTCCTCTTTCCGTCCAGGCCAGTGAAACTTCACCCCCCATTAATCGTGCCAGTTTTCGAGAGATGACTAACCCCAGTCCTGTGCCTCCATGCTGGCGTGTGACAGAAGTATCGGCTTGTGAAAATGACTTGAATATTTTTTCTGCCTGTCTGGGAGACATTCCCGGCCCCGTGTCTTCGATGTCGAATTGAATGAGCTTTTGATTTTCCTCTTCGATTTGCCGGACGATGATATTGATTTTGCCCTGCTCGGTAAATTTCACCGCATTCCCAACCAGGTTCATCAAAATCTGTCTCAGTCGGGTGGGATCACTTTCGATCACATCGGGAATGGGAGTTTCAATGATGGAACCCAGTTGAACGCCTTTTTCAATGGCGCGGGGACGTAATAAACTTTCAATATGTTCGAGCGTATTGAAGACCTGGGTCGGAGCCTTTTCGAGCCCCATTTTCCCCGCTTCAATTTTGGAGAGGTCAAGAATATCGTTGATGACGGTTAATAAATGATTTCCCGCCTCGAGAATGGTATTGACGGCCTGCTCTCTTTTCTCGGGTGATGTCGTAAATTCCGGATCCACTTTGAGCAGATCTGCATAACCCAGAATGGCGGTCAGTGGTGTCCGAATCTCATGACTCATGTTCGCGAGGAACTGACTTTTACTTTGCGATGCGGCGAGTGCTGCTTCCTGGGCCTGCTTGAGTTCGGTGATGTCGTTGCGAATGGCGAGGTAGCCGGTCGAGATTCCATCGCCGTCTTTCATGGCAGCGATGGTGGTGTCGACCCAATACAGTTCTCCATTTTTTTTGCGGTTGCAGATTTCTCCCTGCCACATTCCTGTATCGGCAATTGTTTTGAAAACGTTTTTCCAGAAATCTTGAGAGTGCATGCCTGAACTGACAATCCGATGTGTCTTGCCAATTGCTTCATGTCGTTCATATCCGGTGAGTTGACAGAACATATCGTTGACATGTCTGATATACCCGTTGAGTTCTGTTTCAGCAACAATCGCGTGTTGATCGAGTACTTTCAGGCAAAGCTCAAGACGGGTCGTGGCTTCTTTTAGTGATTTTTCCAACGCTTTCCGCTCGGAAATATCAACCAGCACATTCACGACTCCCGTCATTTTGCCTTCCAGGTCATGCATGGGACTGATGTGTGCCAACGCTGTTTTCGTGGTGCCGTTTTCACACTCAATAATCAGTTCTTTGTCGTGAAGCACTTCCTGTTTCTGCAAAGCGATCGCAGTCCAGCTTTCGTGATAGGGCATCGTCGATTTGCCCTCTGCATCCAATAGTTTGAAAGAGCCGCAATAACGGTCATTGGGATTGTTCAGATAAGGGGTACGTTCCCAGAATTCAATTGCCGCCTGATTGTAGTACGTAATGAGTCCGTCATTGTCACAGGTATAAGTTGCAACCGGCAGCGCATCCATCAAATGGCGAATTGTTTCACGACTTTCCAGAAGCTGTTTTTCGTTCTGCTTTTTCAGGGTGATATCGATGGCAACACCCAGGTAGCCTTCGATTTCGTCTTGCTGATTTCTGATTGCAGTAACTGTCAGTTCTACTGTTCGATGAATGCCGTCTTTGCAGACATAGGTCCATTCACGCTGATCATAACTTCCCAGCATGGCGGGAGTGACAAAAGCTTCAAAGTTCTTGACGGTTCTACCCAGGATTTCTGTCAGCTCTTGCCCGCGTTGTTCGACTTCTTCTGGCAGGTGAAAACACTCGGGAGTCTTGATGCCAATCATTTCTTCAGCGGTATAGCCCAGTAAGCGTTCTGCACCAGGGCTAAATAAAGTAATGATCCCTTCTGGATTGGTGGCGATAATCGAAACTTCGGTGGCAGCGGAAATGACACTTTCGAGTCGTGCATGCGAACTGAATTTCTCATCCTGCATCATCAGGAATTCGATCTCGCGTTGTTTTTCTGCCGAAATATCCTGGAATGCGCCAACCAGTCGGACCGGTTTGTTGTTTTCGAACTCCAGTTCTCCCTGAGTACGAACCCAGATATGACGCCCTTTGGCTGTGATAAAGGGAAGTTCCAGATCCCAGGGTTCTCCTGTTTCGATGGCGTGTTCCACTGCCTGTTGGATGACCGGACGTGCTTCAGGTGCATAAAAGGCGATACCGGTTTCGACTGTGGGGCGAAAGTCAGGTTCGACTTCATGAATCTTGTATGTTTCCGAGGTCCAGAACAGCTCGTTTGTTTTCAGATCAACGTGCCAGCCTCCGATTTTGGCCACTTTACCGACTTTCGTCAGGAGGGTTTCCTTATGGTCCAGTTGTAGTTTGGCCAGTTTGTGTTCATGAATGTCTTCGACTGTGCCGGCGAGATATTCCACTCCATCAGCTTCGTTCGTGATCATTTTCGCCTGGATGCGAACCCAGCGAAATGTTCCTCCATGAATTTTGGCAGAGAGTTCCAGGTGAATCGGAGCCCCGTTCTCAAGGTGTTGCTGGATTGCCGTTTCGAGCAGACCGCGGTTATCGGGGTCGATGTGTTTGAGAAAAGTTTGATATGTTGCGTCGGGATACTCTGAGGTCTCCTGATAGCCAAAAACCCGCCAGAAGGAATCGGAACACCAGAATTCTCCTATGCTTTCAGTCCAGGACCAGGTTTCATGAAATGATGCTGAAATCGCCGCTGAAAGTTTCTGTTGTCTGTCTTTCATGACACGCGTTAATTTGAGCAGTCTCTGTTTTTCCCGTCTCAGTTTGGATTGATACTTTTGTATTTGTGACAGCATATACCAGATCGCACAAAACAAAACGGCAATCAGCGCAAACAAAAACAGCAACTCCCTGGTCAGTTGGATTTTGTGTTGACTACTTTGCAGCAGATTTTTTTCCGTGGTCAAGGTCGCGTTATACTGATCGAGCAGTGGGACCAGGCGCTGTTCGCTTGCTAAGACAGTGGGGAGTATTGAAGCTGCTGCCCGTTGGCCTGATAAGACTTCATTCACATTTTGTGTGATCGTTGAGATCAGAGATGAAATCTGGTTGAGTAATTTGCGTGGCGACGTTCCGTTCCGGCTCTGGGAGTTTTCATATTGAGAGACTGTTTCCGTCAGAAACTGGTGTTCTCGATTCAGAGTTGCGAGATCTGCTTCAAGTGTCGTGTAGGCGTTGTTCTGATTGACTCCATTTGCGATCAGAAGCAGATTTTTCGCGATACGCTGGCTTAACATTCGCTGGCGCCCTGCGGTATCAACGATTTCACCCAGGGATGCCGCTTCCCGTATCTTTTGATTGTGAGCCTGCTCATTGAGAAGCACGATGGCAAGAAAAATTGCTAAGCTGATGATTCCCGCCTGAACTAACGGGGTTTGCAGCAACAACTTAAACCTGGAATAAAAGTGTGAGGAGCTATTACGATTGTCCTCGTCATGTTCCAAGGAGGGGGAATTCATATCGCCTGCCAAATTCTGAAATAACAACATTGTCTGATCGGATCTGATTGAGACACCGATTCGAATTGATATTAAAAAGTGTACTCCTTAAAGTTCGGTTGTCTGCAAGAGAGAAAAAGAGCAAATCAGAAAACAGGAAATGATTGTGAATTATCCACAATGGTTCAATTATGGGGAAACTTCCATGAGTGATTGTTTGCGTGATTCATGGTTCAGGGATTACCCTGCATTTTTACAGATTTCGCAAAGTAACGGGCAGTGGATTCCCTCCAAAGTACATCCAAAAACACAATAGGCGTGATCGAATGCATGGATTGCATTTCTGTTGAGTATGATCATATGAAAAGAGGGCAACGCGGTTCGATTTCCCCGTTCATTGCCAGCCGAGCGCCTGCAATTCAGAGCCGGAAGATCGTCACGAAGTCGGGGGAGTGCTTTCCGGATTATCTGGTTTCATCGACGATTCGGCTGATTCAACATCAAGATGAGTGGCCTGTTCACTACGACTGTTTTCCAGAAGTTTCTGCAACTTGAGGTCGATGGTTTTGAGTGCGCCTTGTGAATCGTACCACCAGTCGGGAGACCAGACGCGTAGAATTTCCCAGCCCAGATTGCGGAGGACCTGCTCGCGGATTTTGTCGCGATCGCGGGCGGTGGCGGAGCGATGATAGGCGGCTCCGTCACATTCGATACCCGCCAGAAATGAGCCTGGTTTGTCAGGATGAACGATGCCCAGATCCACCCGAAATGCCGAGACTCCGACTTGAGGAACAATTCGCCAGCCTTTCGCCTTTATTGCGGATGCGACCGCTTCTTCAAACGGAGATTCAAATTCGTGTTCCGCTTCACTGGTGTTTGCGCCGAGAATCGATTTTCCTTTCTGCGCATATTCTAAAAACGCTTTCAGGTCGCGCACACCCTGATACGTTGTACGTTCTGCTTTAAGTTGATCGGGCAGGAAGGAGACATAGACGATCAATTCCTGTCTGGCTCTGGTGACGGCGACATTCAGCCGACGCTCCCCCCCCTGGCGATTCAGAGCACCAAAATTAAGAGATACGTGGCCGATCTCACGACGGGCTTCATCCGGTCCATTGGTGATCGAGAACAACATGACGTCACGTTCATCGCCTTGAACGTTCTCCAGATTTTTTACTATCGTCGGTTCGATTCGCGCATCATCGAAAAACCATTCCAGTTCGGGGGCTTCCCGCATAGACTGGTCGAACAAATCCTGAATCAATGTCTGTTGCTGGCTGTTAAACGTCACGACTCCCAAAGTGGGACGATCGTCTTCAGGGAGTGTGAGCCAGAGCTTCATCCTTTCGACCGCATCCGCGACGAGCGTTTCTGCCTCAATCTGATTGGTCCGACTTTTCCCCCGGTCATAGATGGCTTGGGGTAAGTGCTTGAGAGAAACGGCACGGTCTTCCGTAACTGTGGATGGAAACGTGATCAGTTTATTTTCGTAGTAGTTGCAGTTTGAGAATGCGATCAGCGATTCGTGCTGGCTGCGATAATGCCAGTTTAACTGCAGGAGCGGCAATCCCGATGCGGTCGCTTCATCGAGAATGCTTTCCAGGTCACGGTCGTAGTCTTCCAGTTCCTCATTCTCTTCGTCACTGTCGGCGCGGCCAAAGAAATTCGTCGGGGGCAACTGTTTGGGGTCACCCACGATAATCGTTTGCCGTCCGCGTGCGATGGCGCCGATGGCATCCCAGGTTGTGATCTGGGATGCTTCATCAAATATGACCACATCAAACAGAGCCTGTTCGGGAGGCAGATATTGCGCAATGGACAGGGGAGACATCAATAAACAGGGGGCCAGTTTGGCGAATGTTTCCGGCATCCCCGAGATGACTTCGCGGATGGCTTTGCTGGGGCGTTTGAGCCCCATTTGATGTCGTAGCAGTCCCAGTTCTGATTTTCGCGGGACCTGATCGGGTTGTGGTAAATCATGGGCGACCTGATTGCGGACCTGAGTTGCAGACTCTGTTCGCGCCAATTGATCCAGTCTGCGGAAATCTTCAATCGTATCTTCATGTTTGAAGCGTTGGAATTGACGCAGTGTGTCGCTCCGGTCAATGGCTTGGGGCAACCACCAGCGGACAAACGAGACTTCAAATGTCTGACGCAATCCTTCCGGTTCGATCTGCCCTGCCTCTAACGCTTCTACGAAGACACCTAAGCCATGCTCAAAGGCTTGTTGCTTGATCGCCGACCAGGCAACCCAGCGTTTTAGCTCCGTTCGATTTACCTTGATCGATTCCAGAGTCGCCAGCGTCGAACTGATCAGACGAGGCTCCTCTTTTTCAAACAGATGACCTCCTGCAATTTCACGGAACTCGGTACACGCTTGAATGAACGACTGATTGGCGTCAATCAAGGCCTGGGCATCAGACAGAAGCCGGTGGTCTGTCGAATCGTCAATGATGACGGGCGCCAGCCTGGAAGAAACCACTTTGAGCGAGTTCGTTGCCTGGCCAAATTCGACAATCGTTTGCCGGATCTGTTCGGCTCGCTGCAGAAAGGATGTCAATTCATCCACGTCGGTCTGCAGGCCATTCCAATGGGGAGTGCGGTTGGCCAGCGGGCTGTTCGTGATGTTGGTGAGATATTTTTGCATCAAACGGATTTGCGGCAGATCCTTTTCCGGATCAGACACTCCCGCTATAGCATAAGTTTGTAATAACTTCTGAACTTTGCATTTTGCAAAAAAAGAGATCGGCCAAAACGACGTGTTCGCCTGCCGCCATTGAGAATCGAGATCATCGACCGGGATTCGCTGAATCGATTCCGGCCCATATGTCGCGCTACTTGCTGACTGCGCAATTTGATACGCCGTGATTTCTTTCTTCAGTTTGCTTGCCTGATCCGCCAGACTGGAAAAGTCTTTGTCAAAAATGATCCGTAGTTTTTCCCGGGCGGCTTCCTGCACCGTTCCTGCAAGAATTCGCAATTGTTTATACAGTTTCAGCGAATAATCGTCTGTCTCTTCCAGACCGATACTTTTGACAAAGTTCCGGAGTGGTGCTTCAAGGGCCGACACGATGGGAAGCACGGAATCGATGGTACGTAGCAGATTCGATTCCCAGGAGGCAGACCAACTTGTTTTTGTAATGGATTGCAAAGCCGGGTTGGGGGTGATGGCACGAAAGGTCAGCGCAATTTCATCGATGATATTTTCGAGCGTTTCAAATTTCTGTTCGTCAATCTGGATGGAATCGTCCCAGTCCAGTAGCGGTGCTTCCCGCGTATGGTACTTGACGGCAACACCCATGCCGCGATAGATCGACCAGCCACAGGCATCGACTGCATGCAGGGCCGTGACATATTGATTCAATTCATCACGCTTGATTTTCAAGCGATCATTGACCTTGATCCACTCGCTCGCATTGGTCTTCCCGGACGATTTCCAGGATTTTTGCAGCTGCGAATAAAACTGGCTCCGCTCTGCACTATGCGAGTGTAATTCAAGGCAGACATCGCCGAGACCATTCTGGCAGAGACGGCGATAGACCACATCCAGGGCTGCCGTTTTCTCAGCGACGAACAGGACCGTCTTACCGTTCGCCAGGCATTGGGCGATCATGTTCGAGATCGTTTGACTTTTTCCGGTGCCGGGCGGGCCGATCAGGACAAGATCGTGCCCCTCGGCAGCCGCCATGATGGCCGCCAACTGGGATGAGTCTGCCGCAAGCGGGTGAATCAGTTGTGCGGGAATATAATTGCGATCGATGTCCTGTGGTGCAGGAATGGCCGTCGTGGTGTCGGATTCGAAAGGCTTGTCTGGATTCCGGATTAAATGTCGGACCACCCGGTTTTCTTCCAGATGTTCCGTACGATCGACGAGATCCTTCCACATCAGATATTTCGAAAACGAAAATGTGGACAGCGCGATTTCATCGATCACTTCAAAACCGGGGATATCGCGCACCGCTCTGCGCATCTGATCTAATACGAGGGGGACATCAACGCCGCTTTCATCCTGGGGAAGATCCGTTTCGAACTGGGAAATATCGCGGTCAAAATCTTTCTTGAGCAATTGAATTAAGGTGGCATTGAAACGCACATCATCTTCGTGGTGACGCAGATGGAATTGCGACAAGACGCTTTTACGGGTGAGTTTGACGGGAATTAATAGTAAGGGAGCGCGATACGATCGTGCGTCTTCCGGCATCCGTTTCCATTTGAGGAAACCCACAGCCAGAAAGAGTGTGTTGGTTCCCCCTTCGGCAAGATCGTTTTTCGCGGTACGATACAAATTGGTTAAACGGGCATCGAGTTCGAGCCGCTGTAGCGGCGAGGCAATTTCGTTTCGTTCTAAAGCCGAGACGGCAAATTCGGTATGAATGTCCTGACCGGTTTTCTGAAAGTGCAGCTTGGCATCACGCTCACCCAACGGGTTCTGTTCCGGGAGAGAAATGACGCGAATCGAAGACTGATTGGCGAGACGGTCTTCCAATAAAGGGACATTCGGACAAAAAAACGGGACGGTCTGTTTAGTCGAACGAAAGTTCAACAGTCGATTTCGCAGGGAGAGATCGAGTAACTTTCGTTGCCAGCGTTCGATTCGTCCTTCTGGTGTTTTCGGTTTTTCTTCAGGGAGATCAATGGCCAGTTCCCCCGGTGCAGGCAGACTGGGCAGGGGAATCGCGACGTTGCCTGCAGATGGGGGGACTTCTTTTAGCTCAGATTCTACATGCGAAGCCAGCGGTCTGATTTGTGCCATGCGGGCGCGATTGACGTCAATGGCTGCGATAAACTCGTCTGCAGCCGATTCCAGCGTTCTCAATTTCGCGGCTGCGATGGCATCTTCAAAGTGGGACGGCGGGCGATTGGTCACCAGTGTTGTTTCAAATGTGATCAGCTCTCTGGCGGCCAGCCCCTTACGTACTTCTGCGGAGTCAGTCTCAATCAGATTATTGAACGTGCGTTCGATGACCCAGAAGCCGACAAAGCAGTGACCATCGACCAGAATCAGCGCCGGATTCAGGCCGATCGCTTCCAGGGCCGCGGCAAACAGCAGACTGGTATCGAGACAGGTCGCAAGTCCGTCTTTCAAAATCATAGATGGTCTGCGCGTTTTCTGTCCGACCGTCTCAAAACTTTTCGGGGGATTGGTATAGGTGAGTCCTTCCGCGGCAATCGCCGACCAGAGTGCCGCACCCTGTATAAAAGCGCGAGCGGGGTCGCGTTGTTGATATCCATCGAGGGCAGAGGAATGTCCGTGTCGGGCCAGGATCTCGCTGGCCGCCTTGAGGATGCGGCCAATGGCCGGATCATTCGGCATGACGAACGCAGCCAGCAAATCTGCCATCGCATTGAATCCCCCCCACTCATCTCGGGCTAAAATGCGCACATCATCGATTCGTTCTTCAAGTCGTGTGTCACCTTGCTGCAATGAGAACCGGACCTGACCACGTTCTGCTTCATTCAGGCCATTCAAATACGATGGATCCAGATCAACCAGCAGGTCGTTGACCTGGATGCTGGTGCCCGGCTTGATGCGTTCGAACCGCCATTGTTTCGGACGGGCAAACTCTGGCTCGGTGTACATGCTGAGTACGAGATCGGAGAGCGTTTCCGCCGTATGGTTATGAAGCGCAAGTGCTTTCAGAAACGGAACTGAGTTTTGCCAGGAGGCATAGTTCAGGCATTCATCGAGATCTGCGCGAATTTCGGGCTGCTGTGGCAGAGTCACAGAGGCGTCATCATCCTGATTTGGTGCCGAGTTTTCCATCTTGGTCATTGGCTTCATAAGCTGTGAGAGAGGAGCGGGTTGTCGTTTAGTATATCAATTCGAGAAAAAGGCCGCACCTGGAAGGCTGTGAAAAATCAGGTTTCCCGCTTTTACCTTGATCCGCGGTCTCTGCTCTTGCCAGAAGTGGAAAAAACTGAAATCATAGCCGTGAATTTCGATACTGAGTCGAAAAACATCGATCAAGGAACGGCGAGAGTCAATCCGTCGCGCTGCTGATCGCCAGGATGTTCGAATCGTTTTGAGACGATAAAACTCGTCAAATGCATGGAAGTATGAAACAATGTTGAAATCGCCCCGCCACATTCATTCGCCGCGTCTCCGTTTTCTATATCGGATTGCCCTCTTTCTGGGTGGTGCTGTGCTGGTTGACGGCATCGCTCTGATCGCGGGAGCTGTCGGCTTTCATTACCTGGAAGGGCTGGGCTGGATGGATGCTTGTCTGAACGCCTCTCTGGTCGTCACCGGAAACGGTCCCGTCGATCGCCCCGTCACATTCGGCGGCAAACTGTTTGTGACACTCTACGCGATCTTAGGAGTGATCCTGTTCGCCGCCGTGATTGGCGCGTTTTTAACGCCGGTATTCCAACGAGCCCTTTATGGTTTACATCGCCCACGGGGAAACAGCAGAAAGAGCGATTCGGATCAGGCGGCGGGTGACGATTCATAGTGTGATCAGGTGACGGGCGATGTGGATTATAGATACCTGACCTTTCAAATGATTCGGATAGAAAAAGGGGTCAGGACTCTATAATCAAAGAGTCCTGACCCCTTTATAGTACCCTCATAGAGTCACTGCCCCTTTTTATGTCTGCAATTCTGAAATATTTTTGATCCCTCGGCGGCATTTTTCGTTTTCGAAGATATGGTTTTGAAATGCGAAAAATGTGGTGGAAACCAGAGAGTGGTGCTCCGTATTATTCAGTCCGATGTCTGCGAGGTATGCGGCCATATCCCGCTGTCCGGACGTCTAATGCGGCTGTTACTGCAAGTGATTGCCGTGTTTATGTTTGTGGGCTGGTTGATGAGTTTCCGTGAGTCCCTGCTGGCGGGGATATTCGTTTGCGCGACCGCGTTCGCCCTGTTTGCCGTGTCAACAAACAATTTCCGTATTAAAGTGAGAAAGCTGCTGAAAGTGGCACGGAATGTTTCTGCCAAGGCCTCAATGTGGTCGCTCTGTTTTCTCTTTCTGGTACTGCTCATTGTGCCTGTCTGGCTCTGGATGGATGCCAGTTTCCAATCTGCGTATACCTGGGCGCGCATCGATCTGAGGATACCCGACGAGACGGGCCAGGTTTTTCTGAATTTGAACGCAATGGGGGCAAGTTTTTTAGAAGAAGTCGGGAAACCCACGTTTTACCAGCGAACGCACTCCCTCTCGGTCCTTGGACCCCGGATTGGTGTGATGATCTTCATCATGTGTGGCAGTGCCGTCTCTTTGCTGCTGGCAGGAACGCACATCATACTGAAGGGCGCGAGCAGAATGTATCTGCTGGGATTCACATTGGTGGTCTGCGGTTTCGTGGCTGTGATAGATCAACAGGACAATCTACTCTGGTACGCAGCCCGGCAGCGAATCTCCCGTGATCTCCCCCGTTTTGAGAGCGTGCTGGAACCGTTGCTGCAGAAATGGCCCACCAAGTCGGGGACGCTGCCTGGAATCGGGAAATACTTTGCGCATGAACAACGTCCGGGGAAGCTCACCCCCCTTGGAAAGACACAGTATAAAACCCATGAAACATTCGGTGCTGACATAGTGCAACTTCCGGATGGAGGCGTCAGCTTCGCACTGGGGCCGCACTATCTGTTTCTGTTAGAATATCACCCACCGGAGAGTGGGCCGCTGGAGAAAGTTCCCGGCAAATACTGGACTTCGCACCTCATCCGGTCGGAGCGGATTGCGGAGGGCTGGTATCTGACTCAATATGAGTCGGTGCATAACTGACGTGGGGAGGGCAAGTAAAAAGCAGACTAAAAAGGGGACAGGAACCAATACGAAAGAGACCTGCCTCCTCTTAATATCTAAGTTTGAATTGCAATTAGAATCAACTCGACAAGATATTCAATATTGTGAGCGGAGCCAGGTTGCGAGATTTGATTTCGAATTTCTTTTTTTGAAAAAACAGAGCCAAATACAGGCAAGTAACAGGACCACGAAACTGATACCGAAAAGCCAGATGAACCGATGGGGGAAACGGTCGGGTGGGCAGATCGTGTGTCTCTCTCCCGTTTTTCTCTTGCAAGTCACTTATTTTTTTCGTCAAGTTCTTTTAATAAACGCTGTGATTCTGCTTTGTGATAGAGATGCCATTGCGGCCAGATTTGTGTTAGCTCTTGAGTGACCTTTTCCGTGTTCTGTCTGGCAACACTCAGCTCAGGTGGTGGAATACTCAGCCGTTTGTATGTGGAACAAATCAGATGCTGCACATTGATTCGGCTTAAATCCGTCAGCAACTTCGGTAACTCGGCAGGGACCTGTAAGTCTGTTTGTGCAGAATGCAACTCTTCTTGATAGCGATTGCTATGCCGTTCATACATCGTCAGGAGAGTATTTAAATATTCTTCGTTAGTGAGAGTCGAATCGTTTTTTTGATTCTCCAGAATCGAACCTTTGAGGTCTTCCTTAAAAACAAATGATTTCAGCCTCTCATCAGTGAATACGAATTGGGCCCACCAGGCAAGCAACGGTCGAAACTGCTTATCTTCTGCTAATTCCTGGTACACCTTGCCTAGATTGGCTCGATGAAAGGCAATCACCCAGCGCTGTCTCTCTGGGGAATTCTTTGGCTGGAGAATTGTGTTCCATCCGGAGGGCAACTTGCTGAGCTCTTGTTTAAGTTGAGATTCTCTTGTTGACAATTCACCGTTGAGTTTCTTGACAGCTGTTCCAAGAAGTTGATTCTCTTCCAGAATTTTAAGCTGCAATTCACGTTCAATTTTCAGGGCGGATTGCCAATTTTTGTAAGCCTGATCGAACCGCTTTCTTTTCTCTGGCGGAAGATCATCAATCGACTTCGTGGGTGCAGAGTTTCCACTGGGAACCTTGGTCCGAGAATACATCACATATTTGACTTTCCGTGGCAGGGTGAGTGCAGCGCTTCCTGTAGAAACCGGCGAAGTTGTCTTAGAAGTCTCTTTTTTTTCAGGAATGATCTGATTCGGACGAAGACCGTTCTTCCACGGCTGACCCCAACTTTTCGAAAGCGGAGAGAGCAGGAGGACGATGAAACCGAAAATGAAAACAATCGGCAACTTAATGGGGACCGATCGAGTTTGCGAAGTCAATTTGTTGATGCCTGCCATCCCTCCTTGAAACTTTTAAGATTGACCACTGTCAGAAAATGGTGGCTGCTTAAACGTGCTGTTTTGATAGGAGATCATTCATCTGAATGAGATACTGAAGTTTAGTAGTTTTGCAATTTCAGGACAAGATCTAAAAAACTCGCATTCCATTCAGGTGGATGGTTTAGAGGGAAGATGAAAGGGGCTGGATTTTTTATAAGCATGCCCCCTTTATTCTTCTTACATCTCTTACTTCACCAGATCAAAGTTAACCTTATTTTCCTCATTCGGTTTAATCGTGGCTTTCAGTCCGGACTTTTTGACATCATTGTATCGCACGGGAATCAGCGAGATGCTTCCCATCCCGGAGGGATCTTTGGGATCTGGCTTTGTGGCAAAGATCGTGACTTGATTCTCACCCACGGGGGCGCCGTCCCCTTTGGTCGTCGTTGTAACTTCGACAATCTCGCCCCCTTTAATCACCCCCGAAGCAGAGCGGCCCGAAGCGGGATGAAAGGCAATCGTCCCTGCTTCAAGGGGTTTTCCATTCCACATTACCGATCCCTGCACTTGCGCCACTTCGGGTGCGTCGTCAACGCCTCCCCCGCATCCGCAAACCAGAATGCTCGATACCAGTAATACGAAACGCTGCATTTGGTTCAAAAAACCTGTCATATTGCTCCTCTCAATTTCAAACTCGATCTCGTTGTAGACAGTTTGCAGCGACGGATTGCTTAACCACCAAATCCATCGACCGGATTCCCATCGGCCTTGTCTCCCAGATTCCGGTAAAGATTGCCGTCAATGTTTTCGCTTAGAAAATGCACACTGCCGTCGGCCATGGTGAAGAAGGCGCCCCCTTCATGTCGGCTGCGAAACCCGATGCAGACACTGTGATCACCCCGACTCACCGTCCCGGCAATCAATTCTTCGTTTCGGTAATTGATCGGGTGTGCCATCGTGCCCCAGCTCTGATAACCCCAATCCTGCCAGAGACAGAGCGGGCCGACGACTTCACCAATCATGATCGTATTCGTTGTCCCGTCGGTCACCTGACTGATTCTGGCAGAGTAACCACTGCGACTGAACATGCCACGCACATCTCTTACCCTGGGTATACTGCTGAATTGCCCGTAGGCCGCGCCAGACGTTCCCGGAGTAGTCGAAGTATTGTTGGGATGACCGCCGGCTGAGATCGCGTAGTCGGTCTGCCCTCTCTGTTCGCCACTGATATCATCGGCCCCGGTATCGGTATCCTGAATCAACGGATCGGACGGGCATTCAACCACCTTCAGTCGTTCTTTCTTCAGCGCAAGATTGGTGCCATGCATGCCGTCCGTGCTGAAGTTGATCTGATTGTAAAGAGGAGCCTGGTCGACATAAGGCAGAATCCGTACCGTCCAGCTGTGTCGAATTCGCCACGTCTGCGGAGCAGGGGTTCCAGAGTCGGCCGGCCCGCAACAGGTCTGTTGCAGTGGAAATTGTTTGAACGTTTCATGATAATTATGAAAGGCTAACCCAAGCTGTTTCATGTTATTCTTACAGGCACTTTTCCGGGCCGCTTCTCGTGCCTGCTGAACCGCTGGCAGCAAGAGCGCAATCAGGATCGCAATAATGGCAATGACGACGAGTAACTCAATTAATGTAAAACCACGTTTCCGTGTATGCTGCTGCATCATGATCCCGATCCTTTGATGAAATGAAGAAAAACTCAATCGAAACTAAAACCGTCAAGACGGATGAGACATTCGTACACAATGATTCATCGAGAAATTTATTTTGATAGCCAGAATGGAAAACAACGTTTCACACTTAGAATTCAGTGCAAAATGGGACTGGTTATTATGTAAGAGCAGATATGATAAAACATTTGTTTATTAATATACATTAGATTAATTCAAAGTTTACTGATCTGTTAGTGAAATTGTCAAATGTTTTCTGTCTGGAATTAAAAACAGGGATACTTCTACCCGATTGGAACGATTCATGTGGACGATCATGCCCCGACAATCTGTGGGCCCGCTGTGTCTGGGGCAGACCCCCGCCTGGGCGAGATTCAGCTTCTCAACCGCGCGCTGCAGCAGGCAACAAGCGAACTCAATGGAACCAAAAACCTCTTTGAACAGGTCGACGTGGGTCTCGAAAATGCAGAGCTGGGTATTGTGCTGGTAGAAGTCGATGGTGTGATTGATGGCACCCTCGAACCGCTTCAATCACTAAAAGAACTGAGAGCATCACAAGCATTCGCTGTTGGAACAAGAATCGCATTTGAACGATTTGATGATGAAAGCCAGGACTCCAGAGATCCTTTCCAATGAACAACACAGAACTCATTCACAAATTATTCTATTTCGCCTTGATCGAAATGCGAGATGAAGGTCGAATTCACAAAAATAGTGTCGTCTTTCATCTGGCTGATTTATTTCATAATGTGCCCGCAAAATTGCAAAGCGCGGCTAAGGGAGAAATCAGCTATGATGAAATTCTGGAAGACATGATGGATCATGCCAAACGGGGAGGCTATGATTCCTGGATCACAAATACGATCGCCCATTTTGAGAAACAGGAACACCAAAAGTGAAACAGGTCACGTGCGGGAATCACAAGCGGGCTTACTTCATCAATTTCATCCCGATTTGCCAGAGGAAATCGTATGCGCAGAACTGAATCGACTCCAACCACGCATCGTTTCCTTGGGGAGCTCAAGAAACACTCCATTATGAGCGGCTCGTTGGGATGGAGGTCTTGGTACTTTCTCTGTGTTGTCGTTGTCGTCTGTCAACTTTCAATGTCAGTGGCCGCTGCTCAGGATCAGCCCCCGCCAGAAGCGCCACCGGAATCCACCGACACGAAAGCCCCGGAAACCCCGGAGAAGGTTGACGTGAATCCCGTTGCGGCCGACGCCGAAATTGAAACCCGACTGGTTCGGATTCTGGAAGCGACCGGGTGGTTCAAACAGCCTGAAGCGCACGTCGACGAAGGTGTCGTATTCCTCTCTGGTCAGGTGGATACAGAACCGCACAAGGAGTGGGCGGCAAAATTGGCATCCAAAACCCAGGATGTCGTGGCCGTCGTCAATCGCATCGAAGTCCGTCAAAAATCGATGTGGGATCTCTCGGATGCGTTTGGAGAACTCACGGCTCTCGGCTCGAAGATGGTTCAAAACAGTCCGCTGATTGTGGTCGGAATCTTGTTCCTGATAGTGACCTGGTGGGCCACTGGGTGGACAACAAGACTTACGGCCGGTCTGTTTCAAAGACGGATGAAAAGCCTCTTGCTGGGAAACGTCGTTTCGCGGGCGGTCGCCATCCCGGTCTTTCTGCTTGGACTCTATCTCGTCCTGAAGTTTTCGGGTTTAACGCGGCTGGCGATGACGGTTCTGGGAGGGACAGGACTGGTGGCTCTGGTGATCGGATTCGCCTTTCGCGATATCGCCGAAAACTTTCTCGCCAGTATCTTGATCAGTATCCAGAGACCGTTTGTGATGGGTGATCTGATCGAGGTCGCTGGCTACAAGGGGTATCTGCAAAGCGTTAATACCCGCTCAGCCCTGCTGATGACGCTTGAGGGAAACCACGTTCAGATTCCCAATGCCACCATCTACAAAGAAGTCATCACCAACTTTTCGGCCAATCCGAATACCCGCTTCGATTTCCAGATAGGGATCGGTTACGCCGACACCATTTCGAAAGCACAGGCGATCGCCTTGAAGGTTCTCGAGGATCACCCCGCTGTTGTCGCCGATCCGGAATCAATGGTACTGGTAGAATCGCTCGGCGCTTCTACTGTCAATTTAAGGGTTTATTTCTGGGTCAACACGGCCGAATTCAGCACGTTCAAAGTCCGTTCGGCAGTCATTCGTCTCACCAAACTCGCGTTCGATCAGGCAGGAATCTCGATGCCTGATGAGGCACGCGAGATCGTCTTTCCCGAAGGCGTGCCGGTGCAGATGATCTCAGAACACGACCAGATCCCAGAGCCTGTTGTGATACCACAAGAGCAACTGACGCCGTCGAGAGAAGAAGCAGCCTCGGCCAACGAAGCGGAAGGCGATTTGACCAGTGAAGCGAACGAGATTGAACAACAGGCAAAGCAATCCCGCTCACCAGAATCGGGGCAGAATTTATTGGAGGATTGAAAGTAACAGGAGGAAAAGAGGTCAGCGACTCTTAATTATAGACTGCCCCCCTTTGTGAGTAATTGACAATGACATATTTCGAGGATCTTTCTGTTTATAATTATTCGAGCCAGTGGACATATAAGAAAACGTTAAACATTGGTTGGTTAGGCAGAGGATTTGATTATACAATTGGGGAGGTAGAAGAAAAATTTATCGATCGTTTATGGTTATTTTGTTTAACACCTGTCCCTCAAACTAGAGGATTCCACGAGTGCGAACTTTGTAGCAATCCTGCAATTGGTCCACTTGTGTTTGAACATAATTTGCAGAAAAGAAAACTTGGTAGATCTGAAATACGAGTATTTGGCAAACATGGAATTGTGTATGCTGCTCCTAATCTGATTATGCATTATGTATGCGATCATCATTATCAACCACCGATTGAGTTTATTGAAGCAGTTCTCTCATCTGATTTACCATCAACTAAAAAATATGATGACAGAATGAGGGAACTTGGAATACAGGATTGGCCTCCCCCCCTACACGGATAATGCCAGTAATATGATTTAATGATCTGAATGGTTTAAAAGGGTCAGAATAAAGGGCGTTCGGTATGGAAAATATCAATTTAAATCTTGGCGGTGTGATCGGTGCGATTGTTTGCGGCGGTATTGCTGCAGCCATTATTTTTTCAACCGTTGACCTGAAAAACGGCAAGCGACCACAATTTCAGCTCATTACTTTGGGATTGATCGGGGGGGCGTTTGTTGGCAACTATCTCTGGGGACGAATCTTCAAAAAACCAGAAATTGAAGATTAAAAAGGGGGTCACCTGCCCCCTTTTGACTCCTAGTGGTAATGAGCAAAGTAATACGCACGATTTTTGGTCCGGTCATACGCAGCATAAACCCCTCGATCCTCTTTAGACCAACGATAGTACAAACCTTCCGATATCGTGGCAAAATCCGATCCATTCAAATCTGAACTAAGATTGTTAAAACGACGAATTGTGTAGGGTGTCGTGATCGACTGAAGCGAAATATTTGCCGCTTGGGATTCAAGAGATCCAATTCCAGAATCAACCCAATTTATAAATGCAATCTCATCGATTGTGAATTCGCAGGCAATAGTTCCGCGGGGCCCCTGACAGAATGATACGTTGCTGGCACCTGCCGGGAGGAGTTTAAATGGAGCTTTGTTATATGGGATATTTTCAGCATACTGAGGAGCCGTCGATTGTACGAAATAAACGACGAGTATCGTCACACCAGTGAGAGCAATCATTCCAGTAATAAGATCACGAAACATCAAACGATTACTATTGATAGTATGTGATTTTGAGGGAGAGCTACTTTTCAGTTGCCTTGACCAACCTAAATTGAGCCATCCTAAAAATAAAGCAACTACTCCAAAAGTAAGTACAGGAATGAGAAGTGAGACCCAAGGTAAACTTATCTGATTAAATATAAGATTGCCAAGCGTCATTATAAAAGCGCAAAACGCGAATCCGCCTAAAGCGAAAAGTAATTTAGCCGTAGTTAATGCAGCTGATTCTTTTGCATGAAATGTGCCATAATATTGCAGGATTGCCAAGACTAATGGAAGCGGGAGTAGAATAGCGCCGCCGAACACGGAGCATGGATTCCAGGTGGCAAAAAACATCGCAATACATAAAGCGACTAGAATTAAGGATGCGATAAGTACCAATATAGAGCAAACAACTAACGGAATTGATGGTTTTGGTTTGAGAGAGTGATTCAATTCGTACTTTCCAGTGTTTATTGGTATTAACTTGAATCATTATTTAAAACTATAAATAGAATCTAGACTATAAAGGGGCCAGAAAAAATGTCGGGCGATCAAAAGGGGTCAGAACCCGATTCCGCCATTAGGGGCTTTCTCCCCATCGATCAACTGGTTTATCGTGCTGATGATTTTATCTCTAACTATGTAAAATGGCTGTAAATCGGGCTCAATATCAGACCACCATTGGATCTTTTTCGAACGGGGCTGTATACCGACTCGTAAATTAAACCAGGAGCCGTCTTTCCCGGAGTGGGGCGTTCGAGATTTGGGCCAGATCAAGTCACGAACTGCATCGTAAATATCCGCGAGAGCAGCGCGAGTCACCTGGAGCTCCCGATACTCTTCCGATTCTCGGATCTCTTCAAATGTACTCGCCGAAAAGTAACTTAAACTTTGTTTGCGGACAATATAAATGATGTCATCAGCATCACAGTCCCACTTCTGCGCGATCTCATAAATCTGACCCTTGCTGCGGAATCCTGATTGATTCAATAAGATCTGCCAGGGATCCAGTTCATTAAAGCTTTCCAATTCAGACATAATGTAAGATGATCCAGATCTCTTGCCGTTGGACAAAAAAGGGGCAAACTCGAATCCAGCCTGCCAAGTCACACAGCAGGCTCAATAATCGATCACTTTTCGCACGACTGCTCCAACCGACCAACTCATTTACCGACCCGCTGCAATACAATACAGATTGTTGACGGTGCGGATGAAGATGCTGCCGTCGGCGATGGCGGGGGTGCCCCAGGCTTGCTGTTCGAGTTTATTGACGGCTACTACTTTCAGTTCGTCGCCGGCCGCGAGGACGTGGGTGTTGCCGTTGGAGTCCAATGCGAAGAGATGTTTGCCGTCGGTCCAGGGGGAGGCCCAGAACGCGCGGGCGCCCGGGACGCGGCTCTGGTATTCCAGACGCCCCGTTTCGATATCGACACAACGAATGATGCCCCGGCGACGTTCGAAGAAATACAGGTTCCCGTCAAACCAGGTCGGCGACGCCATTTGAATGCCGGAGCCGTCCATCCGCCACTCCACGAACTCCCCCTGCCTGCCGTCGCCCGGCGGAGTAATATCACCCGTGCCACCCGGTTTGACCGAGTAAAGGCGCCCACCACCGTCATCATCGCCCCCCCGGTTGCGCAGTTCGTTTCCGATAATCAGCCGATCGCCAACCGCAACGGGAGTCGCCGACGAACGCCCTTTATTCATATCCAGCGTCCAGAGTAACTTGCCGGTCGCAGGATCATAGGCACGATAGACGGTGCCACCCACGATTAGTTCATTCCGCAACGAATTCTTCCAGATCATCGGGCTGCTGTATTGCGACTTTTCATCGCGGCTGACCTTCCAGATCTCCTTTCCGGTTTTCGTATCCAGGGCGACGAGGAACGATTGCTCCTGGTTGTCAACCTGAATGAACAGCCGATCTTCGAAGAGCACGGGAGAGCTGGACGTGCCCCAGCCGGCCCGCATTTTATACACACCCAGATCTTTCTGCCACAACACGTTCCCTTTCAGATCGAGACAATAAACGCCGTTCATGCCGAAGTACGCGTAGATTCGTTTCCCGTCTGTGACCGGCGTTTCCGTGGCATAGGTGTTGGTGCTATGCCGCGGCAGCGGCGGCTTGCCTTCTTTCACCGTCTTCTTCCAGATCTGCTTACCAGTGGCGGCGTCCAGACAGACGACCTGGTATTGATACTGCACGTTGACCAGATCCTTGCGATCGCGGCCGTAGCCCCCTCTGTTAGATTCGGGCCGCGTGCTGTTTTTCTTTGCTGGATTGGAAGGTACAGCGGTCGTCATATAAACGCGACCATCCCAGACAATCGGCTGAGACCAGCCTTCACCCTCGAGCGGTTTTTTCCAGCGAATATTGGTTTGTTCTCCTTCCGCATCCGACCAGTTGACGGGCAGCGGCGTCGAAGAGACGGCATTGGAATTCGCGCCCCGGAACTGAGGATAGTTGTCGGCCAGGCAGGTGTGCCCCCAGGACAGAACAACGAACAGCACGAAATGTTGATAAGTAAAATGCATCATCTCTTCCTGACATCCATAACACGCTACGATGTTATGAATCATTGAAAACCATACGAGCGGTAATGAACTGACTACTAAATAGTGTAAGGTCTGCCAACGAGAAAGAAATAGCAATTCTGCCTGAGGGAAACAGGAGCCGCAGGTCTGATTCCGGGTAGCGTTTATTTTATCGTTCTGAAAGTGATTCTGAGGACGATAAAATGACCCAGGTAAAAAGTAATCGTGTCCGATGTTGTCCTGTTACCCGTGTTTCAGGAACATTGACAGCAGAAAAGACCAATTAGCCGCAGGGCGTTAGCCCCGGTTATGCGTCTTTGGTATGGACCGTTCGAATTAAGAAACGCTACCTGGCAGAAATGGTCTGGATGTTTCGGCGATCAAAAAAAGTCAGGAATATTTTCTACCAGGCTCTGATTCAATGAAGGCGAGTGGCGGCAAAGTTTACTTCCACTTCGCATGAAATAAAAGCGGCAGCGAGCCGCCAAGGATTCCCCCGGCCAGCACACCGGCGGGAACGGTGAAATACAGAAACACCCAGCCAGCTTGCACGAAACCGTCTCCCATGAGTGTGCAAAGAAAATAAAGTCCATAAACCCCCACGACGGCTCCAAGGATCATACCAATCCCTGCTGTGATGATGGTCAAAATCCATTTCATGCCTGTGGTGATTTCGTCGTCAATTCCATCCTGGATTTCGTTTGCTGCTGACATGCTGGAACCTCGGGTTTAAGTCTGGTAAAGCTGGGACGTTTCCTTTTCTCGTACAACTGAAAGGCGTGGAAGCGAATCAGATATCACGCATTGAATGAAAAAAAACTGATTGAGCAGAAAATGGTGTCAGTGAAAGCGTCGGCGGTCCCGTGATGAACGTTCCTGGTCCCTCTCAAGAATGACGATGGAGTGCAGAAAATGATGACTCCCCCATCCGTGCCGAATCAGATTCCGGAACTCACCAGATCGAAGCGATTCTGGGGGCGGGTGGCCTGGGGGGCTGGAATCGCCGTCGTCATCGCGCCCCTGCTGGGCATGTTGCCTACGATTGCTGGAATGCTGCGGGCTTTCAGGGAAATAGGAGAGCAGGGTGCAGCAGATTCAGAGGCGGTTGCGGAAGAGATTTCGTTTGCGCTACAGGCCACGATGTACGGCTTGGGAATCTCGTTTGTGTCAATGATCCTGTTTGCCGTCGCGCTCACGATCTTTCTCAAACGCCGACAGACATTACGCGCGGTTGAAGCAGAGGATCGCTAAGGGGAGGGGCTTTAATTTTACCCTACATCTTTATTTTGCACTTAGAAATAGTCTTCAAGCTTAAAATCCAGTGATGGTTTTGTTGTTGCAGTAATGAGTATCTCTAATGTGTCTGCAGAATAGAAATAGGGGGCAGTCCCTACTCTAAAACTACTCCCGCTCGAGCTGAAAGACCGTTCCTGTTTTATTTCGGAATAACACTTGTTGAAATCGAACAAGATCAGAATGTACTCCGAGTCCCAGGGCGACCGGGTGAATCCTCCAGTCATCTCGAATCGAAAGCTCTGATTGTTTTCCTTGCCAACGGAATATCTCCTGGTGATCGATCTTGAGAAAGATTGTTGCTGAGTCATCCTTTCCCAAAGTGACTTCGACTTCTACAATGTGCTGTTTTCCATTGACTATAATTCCTTCTCGCTTGACTCCCCAATATTCTCCATTGATGTTTTGAATACGAAACTGGTTCCCTTCGTTACCTAGCGAAACCATGCAGAAAGCATTGCCAACTGGGAGAAGTAGATTAATCTCTCCCATACCTGAGAGCCTCGTCAATTGGACCAATAATTGATAATCACCGGTTGGAACTACAGGCAAGATCAACCGTGAATAATCTTCTCTACTGCTTTCTAATTCTCGTCGTCGATTAGTACCATTCCCTGTTTGTGGGATACTTTTGACAAGCTTCCATGTTCCATTGAATTCGAGCTGTGGTAATTCGATTTTGTCGAGTAAATCTTTCCATTCTTGGTATTCTTCGGTTTTGGATTTTACCCAGTGTGCACGTGAAATCTTTGTATCTCGTTCCACGTTGAGCATCATCTTGTGAAAGATGACTTGCTCATAATGTGCCCCCAAGCCAAAATCTTTTTTGGGAATCTGCCAATCTCTGCGTAAAGCGAGCGCATCAACTGAACCACTCCAATCCAGAATCGACAAATCGTTTAGTTTTGCTTTAATGGATGCCTGTTGTTCCCTGGTCGAGACGGTAAGTGTCAGCTTGTGGCGTTGACCATTCGGGAAATGATCTTGTAAAACTTGGCCGAACTCATGTCCATTGACTAATTGTAGTCCACACCAATCTTCGCGTCCCAGTGATAACATACAAGCTTTGTTTCCAACGGGAAAAATGAGATTGATTTCCATTCCTCCCCATTTACGAGTTAATTCCAATTCAAGTTGATAATCGCCATCAATATGAACAGGGATCGATAATCGTGAATACTGCTGAGGGATCACCATCAAGCCATCCGGATTCAGCGCCCAATGCCCAATGATGACATCACCGGGAACTACGATTTCTCTCAATAGATCAATTTGTTTGGAGAAAACAGGTATGGATTCTGTAGAGACGTTTTGTAAAACTTTAGGCTTTGATTCTGGTGGGGGAGCATGAGCATTGAAGAACATTCCTATCACAGCAGTTAAAAACAAAATTGTAATAAAGGTGACAATCCACCATTTTCTGTATGGGTCGAATATTTTATGTTTTACAGTGACATCTAAGGAAATACTTTTATTATCGATTTGATTCAACTGTTCCAAAATAGCTGCGAATTCTTTCATTGAGGAAAATCGGTCTGTTGGAATTTTGGCAATCGCTTTAAGAATAATATGTTCAAGAGCAGTGGGAATGTTAGAGTTCATCAACGAAGGTGCAGCCGGTTCTTTGGAAAGAATTTGTCCGATTACTGAACTGACGGAGCCAGCAAAGGGTAACTCTCCCGTGCAAAGTTCGTAAAGAATCATTCCCAGTGAGTAAATATCACTGGCAGGGCCGATTCTTTTAAGGTCACCACTGGCTTGTTCCGGAGAGAGGTAGGCAGGAGTCCCAAGAAGTTGCCCTTGATGTGTTAGTTTTGTTTCATCACTATTTTCCAGAAGTGCCAGGCCAAAATCAGTGATCACTGGTTGAGATCGTTTTTCATCGATCAGAATATTGGCTGGCTTCAGATCACGATGAATCACGCCTGCTTCATGCGCATACGCCATAGCTAAAGCAAGAGTTCTCACCAGTTGAATCGATTTTTCCAATGAAAGATTGCGTTGTTCGATTATCTCTACCAACGATTTTCCTTCGATGTAAGGCATTACTAACACGATTCGATCATTGGTTTCTAAAAGATCAAACAGCGGGCAGATATTTTGATGCTGGAGTGCAGCGACTGCACGCGCTTCTCGTAGAAAACGCTCATATTCTTCAGATCCTGGCTGTAAAGACTGCTGCGGAACTTTCAGAGCGACATTTCGTTTCGTTTTTGGATCGTAAGCGAGAAAAACTTGTCCGAATGATCCTTTGCCAAGTAGTTCTTTGACGATATACCGACCATATTTTTGATGGGACAAGTTTTGTTTTGTCTGATCAGAAGACGAATCTGTTGTTTTTGCTTCCCTCTGTGATCGTGTCAAATTTTGTGAATGGCTCACAGATTCTTCATGAGCACTATGGGGAAAGTAATTTGGTTGATCTTGTTTAGCTGCATCATGCAATCTAGAGATCAACGATTCACCGAAATGTGGAAATCGGTTTGTATACTCAGAGACTTCAACTTTTGAGTTCGTTCGCAACCGTAAGATATATTCAGTAGAAATTAACTCATGAAGTGCATCGATATCCTCTGACAGTTCCGGGAAACGTTCCAGGTACTCTTCAACGCGGACAGCTTCTCCTGCTTTCAGTCTCCATTCCAACTCTGTATGCACCAGTTCAAAGAGTAAAACTAGCTCTTTGTTGTGGGAACTCCTCCAGATCGTTTCTACTTCCAGTGCATTCCCATTTCGTAAAGCATCCTCATATTCTGATACGACTTTTTCTAACTGATTCCAAAAATCTTGAGAATAATTGATGGGTTTGACCATAGTGAAACAATTCACGCTTTCTGACAGATCGTGTAGTCGCTTTTGTTTGTATGACTGCAATCCTACAAGGAAAGAAAAAATAGATCAAAAAAAATTCATATTTCTTGACCTATTAATTATTTGAAAACCATTTCCTTAATAAGAAGAGAAGGTTCGCTCATTTTAGCTGATCCTGAAGACCTTTAGATACACCTAATTTTTTACTTAGGAGAAGTCAACTCTTTTCTAACAGACTATTTACATCTAAATCATTCAACGAATTAGAAGGTTTAGAAATCTGACCCTCAGGTCTATAACGCCTCTTGATTTTGCATTTCACAGAGCGTAGCCTAGTGCTAACAATCTGGAAATGACGCAAGTGCGTAAAGTTACTGCTTTCCGAAATACGACCAACCAAAATTCTAGGATTTTGGAAAAACATCGAAGCAGACAACTTGGATCGCGTTCCCTACGTATTGGGAACGTCGGGTCAGGTTTCGTTTGTATGTGCCCTTTGGTCGGGGTTTCGGAAACGTACCTGGTTTCGGCGTTCCTTTTTTTTATGCGCTGAAGATTTTGACTTGTCAGAGACTATGGAAAACTCTCTGTGCTGAAGTTGATATAGCAGCTGGAAGCTCAATCTGGCTAGGCCGAAAACGAATTAGGGAACAAAAACAAAGAAGTCCTGTGTTTTCGCATGATTTCATTGAGAAGCGACTATTTCTACGAAAGGTAACTACGATGAGCTTTGATTCTGATCAGTTAATCTACCAACAAGATTTCGAAGAGAAATTTAAAATCAAAATCACGAAAAAAGGCTTTACGCTGATTGAGTTGTTGGTCGTCATCGCAATCATTGCAATCTTGATTGCCTTATTGCTTCCCGCTGTCCAACAGGCTCGAGAAGCTGCACGACGTACTCAATGTCGGAACAATCTCAGGCAAATGGGTATTGCTTTTCATAGTTATCTTGATTCGCACCGGACATTCCCACCAGGTTGGGTTGAAGCCTCGGGCAACATCCCAACGAGACCGCCAGAGAATGGTTTTAGTTGGGCCGCTTTGATCCTTCCACAACTGGATCAGGGAAATTTATACAGCCAGATACGTTTCACGGCGCCTCTTTTCCTGGAACCGGATCGCAATCCTTCTACGACGGCCATCGAGAATAACGAGACATTGGTAGCAACACAAATTATTCCTATATTTCGTTGCCCCTCCGATGCAGGACCAGCTAGGCAAGACAATTTAGGATCACTTGATCCTGTCACAATTCAAAATCAGGCAACTACAAGTTACGTTGCCTGTTTTGGAGACAAAGTGGTGGCAGATAATGCGAGCGATGCAGGTCCAGGTGGTGGAGTATTTAGCAGAAATAGCGCTGTTCGAATTCGAGATATCACGGATGGCACTTCGGTTTCTCTTTTGGCAGGTGAACGTCGATGGGCCGGTTTCTATTCACCAGGAATCCCAAAATTTGGTGATGCATACTGGGCGGGAACACCAGATAACTGGCTGATGGACATTCTGGGTACTGCAGGAGTTAATATTAATTCCATTCATTCCGCAAAATTCAGTAGTGAGCATGATGGTGGTGCTCACTTCCTTTTTGCAGATGGTCATGTACGTTTTCTTAGTGAGAATGTGGAATCAAATCCTGGAGCGACTTCCGGCTCTGGTATGGGAGTTTTCCAGAAGCTGGCCAATATCAAAGATGGTCAAACAATAGGAGACTTTTGAGCTTAATCCTACTTCTTCCAAGAGAGATTCAGATGACTGGTCAACCAAACTACAGCGAACGAAAAGCTGGAAATGGAGAGATGGATTTTATTGATAAGGGTCCATTTGCTCTGCGATCTATTACTTCCGGAGCTACGCTTTTTTTTCAATACAGTCCTAGCTTAATCGGTCGAAATAAAAAGAAATGCCACCTGATTCTCAATCATAGTTCTGTATCCAGAATACATTGTGCGGTCTTTTGGTCTCGAAATAAATTATGTATTAGCGACTTGGGCAGTAGAAATGGCGTCTACGTAAATAGACAACGTGTAAGTTTTAAAAAACTATCAGTGGGAGATAAAATCCAAATTGGAAGATTTCGATTTCAATTTACTGAAGTCGCCAATAATTCGAATGAAGAATTATTGTTACAGGAAACAAAAAATCCGAATACGAATCATTCTGATAGTGAATTCTCTTTAAAGGATCTTGCCATTTCACCACCGTCCGTCTCTCCATGTGATCTTCCTGAATATGCTGATGATATTAAACTTTTTGAATTTGATGATCTCAGCTCCGATTTAGATGATGATACTGAAGGCTACGAAATCAATCCCGTGGTGAAACTTCCTGTGTGTCCTGAAAAATTAAAACGACGAAAATACAGTGTGCCTGATGAGCACGAAGAAAGTAGGCGAAAAACAACAACAGTTTTGTTTTCAATCGACGGCTTAAAAGAGAACCCTTTGTTGAGACGCATTTTTTACACAGCTGGTTTAATTATGTTTTTTTGGGGGCTAAAGGCGCTCTGGTATTCGGGAACTTCTGACTATGAAATTTACAATGCTTTGCAAACAAAATTGAACATAGTGCAGTCACACCGTAAGAATGGAGCAGGACCTTTACAATGGGAAACTTTAGCAAATAACTCCAAGACTGAATTTCAGCCGATGATTAGCTATCTTGAAAAAAATGCCAGCTCCAAAAATCGAGTTAAGCAAGAGCTTTTACGTGCTGCCCGGGACTGTCTTCCCAAGGTCTTTCTGGAATCTCGCCAAGAAATTAGTTTGCATGAAAAACGTCTGGAAAAACATCTGGAAACCGTAAAAATGATGCTTGAGAACAATTACATTGAAGAAAATAACTATGACTCCAAATATCCGATTAAACCACCAGGTAGCTGAGTGAATTTCGTTTCTCGATTCGGTTTATCCTGATTTCGTTTGGATCGTAGGTTAGAGATCTATTTTCTGTCGCTTCATTTGGACCAGCACCTTTAGGAAAACACGAAAGGTTAAAGCTTATAAAAAAATCTCATATAATTCTTTTTATATCTCACCAACCATTCTTTCTCTGGGAGTCTATATGGCTATCGCATTGAAATCACTCCATCGCATTCGACAACTGAGAACGAATTCGATTGAGCGTGCGACGAACAGTCCGTTCTGAACGGGCAATTTCTTCGCAGATCTCCCGTTCACTAAAACCTTGCAGACGCATCATAAAGATCGTCTGTCCCTGTGGGTCTAGAGAAGACATGATTTCTTCTAAAAGCTCTGTTAATAAAGCCGCTTGTTCCGGAGTCGGTTCATTCGAGATCATTTGCCATTCGTTTAATTTATTTTCTTCTGGCGTTTGGGAGGGCGTCTCTCGATTCAGATCACGCCTCTCTCTGTGGTAATGACGCACCTGTTGACAACATTTCCGGACCGTGATCGTTGCCAGTAATGCCCAAAGTCCATCCCAACTATCGAGGTTGAATTCTTCATTTTGATGACGTCGAAAGAAACTTCGATACACCGATTGCAGCACATCTTCCGGGGCAACTTTTTGTTGTAACCGGGCATCAAGTCGAGTTTGGGCTAACGCCAGTAACCTTCGGGTGAATCTTTGAACGATTTGCCGTGCTGCCTCTTCATCACCCATTCCCAGATCATCAATTATCTGCTGGAATGAACTCTGTTCATCCATCATTTAGTACCTCTGGAAAATTGTTGAAAATGAGAACTTTTATTATGGCCGGTAAACCACTGTTGTTTCTATTTACTTTGTAAGTGATGTCAAACACAGCACCATTGTCTGTCAGTTAAATCCATTTTCCATCAGCCTGAACAAAAAACAAGAAGAAGGTCATGCACATGTATAAATAAGTCAAAAACTGATGCTTCACGAATCTTCTAAATCACAAGCACAAAACTGACATCGTTAGAAACTAACCCGGTGGAACGCGGAAAAGGTGTCCGGAACCATTTTCGCGCTGGGAAACCTACTTAGTGAATCTTCTTCACGCCTGATGCGGTCTGCTTATCTCTCTGGCTTTGTTGCTCTGTGGGAAACTGGTTTGCTGGTTTTGACTGGATTCAATCGGCCGATCGTTTTTTACCGGCGGCTTGCTCCGGACAGCTCACATTTTTTGCTCTAAATCGATTTGAGCGTTGGTTCAAGGCTGCTGGTCGTGAAGCGGGCGGAGACGTGGGTACCACCCCTAACTACTGGGGCAGCATGATTGTGAAACGGATTTTCCTGAACCGCATAGGGTAGTCCAGGGGGACGTCTGTTTCGTGGAACGGAGGGCAGGTTTCTTGATATTTCGGTTGCGGTCAGGCTGAATCAGGGTAAAATAGGAGTACTACCTCAAGCGTTTGTAAATGAAGTTATCTTGCCTCGCTCAAACACCCGATACCTGTTCCAGGTATCCTACCACGACCATCTTACCCGTGATGTCGCGTTTCGCTGCTCCAGGGATGTTTTGAACGGCTCCCGAGACACGCTGAGATCACCAAGAAACCACCGGACTGTTTTCTGAAAGATCGATCATGCTGAACCGTAGAAAAATGCTGCAAACAATGGCCGCTGGTGCAGGTTCTGCACTCGGCTTCTCGCTGCTTCCCGAACGTCTGCTGGCGATGCCGAAGCTCAAGGAAACGCCGAAGCGGATTGTCTTCTTCATGCAGAATCAGGGTTTCGATCCGGCAACCTGTATTCCTGAAGGGATGAAACGTAGCGGTTCGCTGGCGAAAGTCAAACTCCCCGAGCCAATCAGTCCCTTGGAACCTTATAAGGAACGAATGCATATCATCAACGGTCTGCATGGCATTCACACCAGTCCGTCGCATAGTGCCTTTTTCGGCGCGCTCGGCGGCTATCGCGGGAGCGACGGAGTTCCTCCCAGCGCAGCGACCATCGATTATGAGCTGAGCAAGATCCTGCCTCAAACGCTGCTGCCTCATCTCTGCATCGGCATGGACTCCATGGAGAACATGACGACGAAACCGACCATCGCGACGCTGTCAGCGAGTGGCGCCGGTCAGCCGATCTTTATGCATTCCAATCCGAACCATCTGTATCAGATGCTCTATGGTGGCATCTCCACAGGCAACATTCGACGTCATCACGAAGCACGCTCCAATGTGTTCAATCAGATTGAAAAGCTAGCCGCCTCAAAGGGGACATCACTGCCCACAGCAGACCAGCAGCGTTACGGTCAATTTGTTGAGGGTTTCAAAGAAGTCAACGGCCTGCGTGACCGCCTCGACTCGGTTGCCGATCACCTGCGCAAATTCGCGCCGAAAGTCGACGGCCGCTATACCAGTCCTGAGCATGAAACCGACTGGCACGATGTGCTGCTGGACCTGGGAATCTCTTCACTCACATCGGGTATCACCAATACGCTGACCATTGGTTCGGGACGGGGCGAAATTTTCGGTGCCTGGAAAGGACTGGGGATTGAGCAACAGGGCCACAACCTGGGCCACATGGAACAGCCGGGGAATCCGATCTGGATTAAGATCCGTCAATACAACAGCCGGATGCTGGTGCGGATCATCGAAGCCCTGGAAAGCGTCCCGGAAGGGAGTGGCACCATGATGGACCACACGCTGATTGTGTATACCAGCAACAATGCCGACAAACAGCACACCAGCGGTGCCAACTGGCCGGTGATGCTGCTGGGCAATTTCGACGGCGCCTTCAAGACAGGTTGCTTCACCCAGCTGGATGGCAAACGCCCGATCAACTCACTCTATGCAACGCTGCTGGAAGCCGCCGGCGTTCCCTGTGAGCACTTCAACATGAATGAGAAGCTGGCCCGGAAGTTTGATTCCGGTTCAGGCCCCCTGCAGGAACTGCTGGTATGACCGGGTTTCGTTTCGTATCAGTTCTCGCACTGCTGTTGAGTTTTGTCACTGTCGCAAAAGGCGAGACGTACACGCCCGGGCAAAAGGTATCGAAAGACTTTAAGACCTTTGCCAAATCATTTCTGGCGACACACTGCGTCGACTGTCATGGTAAGACCGAACCGGAAGGGAATCTTTCGCTGCACGACCTCGGTCCAGTGGACGAAGTCAATGCTGCCACCTGGCGCAGTGTTTGGGCACAGGTCACTCTGAAAGAGATGCCGCCCCGGGATATGACTCAACCCAAAGTGATCGAACGGTTGCAGTTTTCGGACTGGATTGTCGGCGAACTGACACGCGTGATGAAAGACAAGGGCGGATTTCACGATCACCTTGATCCGAATAAAGCCAACTATGTCGACCACGGGCTGCTGTTCGGTTCCTTGCCTGAGAACATCAAACTCATCCCGACAGCATCACCGGCGCGCCTCTGGCGATTAACGCCGCAGGAACATATCACGCGCCTGAATGAATTGATTAACAAAGAGCCGGAGTTTGATCCGAAAAAGCCGGGCCTGCGAACGCACGGCGATGTCGTTCCCACGAACCATGGTGGCGAACTCAAACTCTATTTTGGTACGGATCGCATCATCAAATGGCAGGGAGGAACCGTAGCGTACGCGACCGCCGTCAAGAGCGTCCCCGCCATTCTGTCTTCGGCTCGCACACACGGGTTGGAAAACTATTCCGATTTTTACACCGTCAACAGTGCGGAAGCCACACAGGTCCTGAGTATGTCCGGGGACATTCTGCGGTACATGGCTTACGGTCCGTTGAGTA
The DNA here is from genome assembly GCF_007744675.1 of Gimesia alba. Taxonomy (NCBI): domain Bacteria; kingdom Pseudomonadati; phylum Planctomycetota; class Planctomycetia; order Planctomycetales; family Planctomycetaceae; genus Gimesia; species Gimesia alba. The sequence goes on along the minus strand of NZ_CP036269.1, from coordinate 6,493,699 downwards.
TCGCCAAGCCGTATCAGATCACCGATGATCCCCGGTCCATCGCAGACAAGATGAAAGGCGATATTCGCGGTTTGCCCACCAGTATCGTTTATAGTACGAAGGTCGTGCGACCTTTAACGCCGGTCTATAATCTCATGCAGCAGGAGGGCGTGACCGATGCGAGTCTGCAGGCCGCCATCAATTATCTGTTTGAGATGTTGACCTTCCGCCCGCCGAGCAAGAAAGAGTCGGATCAGTATCTGACGATCGTGAAAGAGTCGATCGAGAAACTTGGCAAGGAAGACGGCGTTGTCCTGGGTTTGTCGTCTCTGTTCCTCGATCGCGACGCGCTGTTCAGGCCGGAACTGGCAGAGGCCGGTCAACCAGATCAATATGGACGCGTGATGCTGCAGGACTGGGAACTGGGACTGGCCGTCAATCACGCGCTGCGCTACATCAGGCCGGACGAAGAACTGAGAACCGCGATTGTCGAAGGACGCATGCGGACCCGCGCGGATGTAAAACGGGAAGTCGAACGAATGCTGGCAGACGACAGTATCAGGAAGCCACGCATTCTGCGTTTCTTTCGCGATTATTTTGATTATGACCTGGGCGGTTACATTTGTAAGGATGCCCGGGCTCTGGCAAATACAGGGGTGAGCAATCGAGGGCAGGCCCATTATCGGGCAATGTTCGATTCGACGGCGAGTACGGATCGGCTGATTGAATTGATTTTGAAAGAAGATCGGGATGTATTCAAGCAGTTGCTGACGACTGACAAGGTTGTGGCGACCAAAGCAGATGAGATCTATTTTGGCAAGCGACGTACCCGGCAAGAAGAGCTCGCTTCCCGCAAGGCCGCTCAGGAGCGTGCCGCAAAAGAGGCTGCGAAAACCGGAAAGAAACCCACCAAGGCCGACAAGAGAAAAGCCGCGCAGGTCAACCATAAAGTCACACCGACGAAACTCACAGGACCGGAGATATTCGCCCGCGTCAGTCGCCGCAGTTTCGGCAGAGGATCTATGAAACCGGAGCGGATTCTGGCCACTGTCCCCGCCGATCAACGTCTGGGGATTCTAACTCAGCCCAGTTGGCTCGTCTCACATTCCGATGCCATGGATAATCATGCGATTCGTCGCGGCCGCTGGATTCGCGAACGATTACTGGGCGGTGGCATTCCCGATGTACCGATTACCGTGGATGCCATGTTGCCGGATGAACCCAAAAATACGCTGCGCGAGCGGATGCGGGTGACCCGGCAAGAATATTGCTGGACCTGCCACAAGAAAATGGATCCGCTGGGCTTGCCGTTCGAAATGTTTAACCATGCCGGCTTGTATCGAGAGACGGAACTCGAAAAACCAGTCGACACGACGGGTGCGATCATCGATTCAGGCGATCCTAAGCTTGATGGTGAAATCGCCAACGCCATCGAGTTAATCGAAACGCTTGCCGAAAGCGAGCGGGCCGAGCAGGTGTTTGTCCGCCATGCATTTCGTTTCTGGATGGGCCGCAACGAAACGTTGAACGATGCCCCCGTGCTGCAGGCAGCCTACCGCGCCTACAAAGACAACGGCGGCAGTATGAATGCGTTGCTCGTCTCACTGCTGACCTCAGACGCGTTTCTCTATCGCACTCGAAGCGGAGCCGCGCTGGCGGAATCTAACTGAGAAGGTGCGCAGTGAAAGCCGTGGTTGGCAGGGCGTAAAATGAGCCTGCACGGTTTGTCTCGCCCCCCGTTGCTCTTAACGTTGTGAAGTGAACGATGGATTTTATTTCTCAGACAGCGAAAAAAACGGTCGCCATTTTGGGGTTCACGTTATTTGTGAATACCTTAACTCTGATTCTGATTTTTAACATCTCATTTCGTAGAGATGATGCCTATATTATGGGATTTGTTCCCGCAATGTTTTTATTGCCTGGATGGATTTTGTATTTTATTTTTGAACGATATCCGAAACGTTTCATTAATGAATATTCTGCATTTCTCTGCTATTCATTTTTTCCACTATTGTACTTTTCTCTCGGTGTTATGAAGGGAGGGGAAGGTTCGGGTTATGTATTCGTTTTTGGGATCTACTTTTTGGTGGCAACCATTTTATCTCTGCCTTTATTGAAACAACTGGAAAAGCAGTACGTAGTCTATGTGTTTTTAGCTTCAGGCTTGATCTATCTTTTGGGTTTATTATCACCCTTGATAAGAAGTGTTTATTTCAACTAAAAGTTCGCAATAAGTGTGCATAAATTCAAGGAGGGGAACACTAAAGGAGATGAGGTCATTTTATTCAATGTGTCATAGGTAGCGTTTCTTGATTCGAATTCTCCTTAGGATTAAAGATGAACCGGGGCTAACGCCCTTCGGCTAATAGGTCATTCCGGCTGGCAATGTGGCTAGAAACAAGATCAGCCGCACGGCGTTAGCCGCGGTTAAATTCGAACTGGATTAAGTTGCGGTCCAGAAAATTACATTCAAAACCATTAAATAAACGCTATCTAGTATCTCGGATACGAGCAGCATTGAGCAGGGGTACTGAAGTGATGTGGCAATCGAAGGTGACAAGGATAAAAAAAATGGTCGTTGCAAACCACTCGTTTTTAAGTGCTTACAACGACCATAGATTTGAATACGGAGAGAACGGGATTCGAACCCGTGGAACCGTTTACACGGCTCACCGGTTTAGCAAACCGGCGCATTCGGCCTCTCTGCCATCTCTCCTGGCTTTATCGACCGTTGATGTAACGGGAGCGATAAGCACTCTTTATGCTGTTTTTTGTGCAGAATGTCAACGATTGAAGCCTTGAATCTAACAAGACTTCGGTAAATCGACACAACTGCGAAGAGGGAGTGTATCAAACCAAAATCGGTGCTGCAATGGTTTCCTCCGTCTGAAGTGTGAAAGCCAGCCAGTGCGGGGCAAAAAACTGATTTTGCAGTGAAAATCGATAGATCCCGCAATCGCGGAACGGCGCAAATTCTCGATCAGCCACTCAGCATAAGTGATTACTATAAAATTACTTATTGATATCTAAATCGGGTGATTCCAGATACGTTGAAAGTGACTGTTTCCAGTGAGGGAAAGAAAAACCGGTGACTTCTTCCAGTTTTGAACAGTCGAGCACGCTGAAACGAGGACGTTCGGCGGCTGCCTGATATTGTTCTGTTGTGATCGGGTTTGTCTGCACCTCGATCCCCGCTAGATCGAAGATGGTTTGTGCGAATTCATACCAGGTCGTCTTTCCCTGGCTCGTCGCGTGATACAGGCCAAACTGGTCTGTGGTGATCAGTCGTGTGATGGCAGCCGACAAGTCATGTGTGGAAGTAGGCGTGCAATGTTGATCGTTGATCAGAGAAAGTTCATCGCGTTCCTTGCCCAGACGCAGCATGGTTTCCACAAAGTTCCCATTTCCGGTTTTGCCGGCTTTCCCATACAGGCCGCATGTGCGAACGACATAATGTTGCGAGCAGATCGCCCGGATGAAATATTCTCCCGCAAGTTTGCTCTGTCCATACGCGCTGATCGGTCCGGGCGGGTCGTTTTCTTTGTAGGCCGGTTTACGGAGACCTTCCAGACCAAACACATAATCGCTACTAAAATGAAGCAAGCAGATCTTGTGCTTCTGACAATACTGAGCCAGGAGACGCGGTCCCAGTGCATTGATGGCGAATGCGATATCGGGTTCCGATTCAGCCTGATCGACTTTGTTATAGGCGGCGGTGTTGATGATCAGATTGGGGGAACTTTGATCAAGGGCCGCTTCGATGCTGGCGGCGTTTTCAATCGAAATATCTTGATGTGTCAGACAAGTGAGTTGATGACCGTCTGCAGCGAGACTTAACCTCAGATCCTGTCCCAGTTGTCCCCGGGCGCCAATGATGGTGATTTGCATCGCGTCCTCTTCGCTGATTCAAAAGATCTGTCGACTTACGGGCTCTCTTCCCTGGCAGCGGGGGACAGTGGTGCGACGAAATGGACCTGTTTCACAATTTCCTGGAACCCCAGCGAAGTGTAAAGGTGGTTGCCAATCGCATTCTGTTCCAGAGTTTCTATTTTTGCAAGGGAAAGATTGAGCTGACGAAAGTGTTCCAGTGCATATTCCAACAATTTGCGGCCCATGCCCTGCCCCCGGCATTCGGGAATAAACGCCATATTGGGGATATAACCGATACCGGTTTCTGCATCGTGCCAGGTCGAGATATACCCTACTATCTGGTCGTCGATTTCTGCGATGAAAATCCCCTCGGGTTCGCGTTTGGCATCGGCTTCCACATGCCCGGCTTTGCGCCATTTCCAATCGTGGCCGTTGATGATGCCAAACTCGCGTTCGATGCCTTCATCAATGGAAACGCCTTGAAAGGCTTCGACGGTAATCTCTTTCAGAGTCTGTAAATCTTCAGGCTGATAGGGACGAATTTTCATGATCATTAATCAAACAGGATTGTTATGGCGAAACGACAGGTAAGACTGACGAGAGAGCTGCCTGTATGCTATGATGTTTCAAGGAAAATTGAAAGTTGAGACGAATTTACCTGCAACCGGGCCAAATTCTCGAGAAATATAAGCGTAGCCTGATGGGAAAAATGGATGTCAGAATCGCAAATTTATACGGCGGAACAATTTTTAGAGGCCCGGCTTGAGCTGCCGGAAGGAGGTCGCTGGACAGAACTGGACCAGGGAAAAATCATAACACTCGAACCGCTCGATATTGAACATGGGACGATTGTTTTGAATATTTCAAAAGTGCTGTCCGTGTTTTTCCACGAAGCCAATCAGGGATACGCCTGTTTTGACTTGGGATTGATCGTTCAACGGGACCCGGATACGGTTCGTTTTCCCGCGATCAGTATCTTTAAAACCGGGGAACGGTTCGAAGAGACCGATAAAGCAATTTCAGAACGGAAACCAGCTGCGATTATCGAAGTCGCATCGACCAATTTGCGGCGTCAATTGATGAAATCACATGTCACCGAGTATGTGGGTTGGGGGGTAGAACTGGTTTGGGTGATTGATCCTCAAACACGGGAAGTGCTCGAATATCGGCTCGGTAAACAGAGTCAGGTAATTGATGTTGCTGGAAAAATGATTGGTGGAGAGTTGTTGCCTGAGTTTTCGATGAAAGTAATAGACTTGTTTGCGGAACCGGATTGGTGGTAAGTTTCGCTACCATTCTCAGCTTTATTTTTTAGATCTCGTATATTTCAGTAAAAATCATATATCGTTGTTAAAAACTGGCTGCTCGTTTCAGCGATATCTCGTGCGAATTATCAAGGAAAATTTCAGGATGTCAGAAGCACATTTTAATGTGGCAGTGATTGGAACCGGCCCCGGTGGTGAAGGGGCAGCGATGCAAGCCATTAAACAGGGCAAATCAGTGATCTCCATCGAGAAGTTCTATGAGATCGGCGGTAGCTGCACGCATAAAGGGACCATTCCCAGTAAGGCACTGCGGTATTCGATTCTGAGAATGTCCGAGATCAATAATTACATGCGCCAGATGGGGCGCTCCGGAATGATTCTGGATCTGGAGTTTCCGGAACTGCGAAAGACCGCCGCTTCCGTGATTCAAAAACAAGTCGGCATGCGGCGTACATTTTATGAGCGCAATGGTGTTGAGCTTGTCGAAGGAGAGGCGCGATTTTTGGATCCGCATCGCATCCACATCGACACACCCAATGGTTTGACAGAAGAAATCACGTTTGACTATGCCGTGATCGCCACCGGATCGCGTCCGTATCGGCCTGATGACATCGATTTCAGTCATCCGCGCATTTTCTGCAGTGATACAATTCTGGATCTGGATTTCACGCCGCGCTCGATCAGCGTTTATGGTGCCGGTGTGATTGGCTGTGAATATGCTTCCATGCTGCGGACGATGGGCATGAAAGTGAATCTGGTCAATACCCGCAGTTCCCTGCTCGACTTTCTGGATGACGAAATCAGTGATGCGTTGAGTTATCATATGCGCGAGAGCGGTGTATTGCTGCGGCATTGCGAATATTATGAATCGATCGAGGGAACTGATGATGGTGTGATTATGTCGCTTCAATCCGGTAAGAAGTTGAAAACCGATATCATACTGTTTGCGGCGGGGCGATCCGGGAATTCAGAAAAGCTGGGTCTGGAGAACCTGGATATTCAACCCGATTCCCGTGGGCAGCTTGAGGTGAATGACGATTTCCAGACCTCGCAGCCACATATCTATGCCGTGGGCGATATCATCGGTTATCCATCACTGGCCAGCGCCGCCTATGTGCAGGGACGCTACGCCGCCAGTCATCTGGATAATGGTGAATGCGAGCGGGCTTTGATTCGCGATATTCCGACGGGCATTTATACGAGTCCTGAAATCAGTTCTTTAGGTAAGACCGAACGGGAATTAACCGAAGCCAAAATTCCCTACGAAGTCGGGCATTCGATGTTCAAGCATCTGGCCCGTGCGCAGATTATGAATCGACCGGTCGGGATGCTGAAGCTGTTATTTCATCGCGAGACGCTGGAAATTCTGGGGATTCATTGCTTTGGACCGAATGCTTCGGAAATTATTCACATTGGTCAGGCAATTATGTCTCAGCCCGGGTCGGCGAATACGCTGCTGTATTTCATCAATACGACTTTCAATTATCCCACGATGGCAGAAGCCTATCGCGTTGCTGCGCTGAACGGGTATAATCGGTTGTTCTAATTAAAATAGAAGTCAACTCCAGCCTGCTCCGTTCTTTTAACGGGGGGATGTCCGATGGGATTGCGGGAAATATTGCGCAACTATCTGTTCCTGGAACTGGTGTTATGCGTGATCCTGTTCGGCGTGATGGCCTTTCTTGTACTTCAAGTACGAGATGCCCAACAGGCTGCCTTTGATTCGCGTCTTAAAGGGCAATTGAGCTATATTTCCCTGGGGGTTACCAATTACAAGACTGTAAAGGGAACCTCCGTTTTTGAGGATGCACAACAACAGGGGGTCAGCTGGCGAGAACTAATAACGGAGATTGATGACCAACTTCAGAGTGGAATCGAAGGCAGCGGCTCTGAACGCACCGTTCCCGGCTTTCTGCGGACGGATGAGCGCCCCGGGCTACTGAGATTCGATTCAGACAATCCAGCGCCCTCGGATTACCTGACCTGTTTTCGTGCCGTCAAATTGACAGCGGGAGAAGATGGAAAGAGTCCGGTCTGGCTCATCGCGTATTTGCCAATGCAGCAGGTAAACTGGCTATCGTCGGAAGTGCTTTCTCTGGAAACGTTGGAGACTCTGGTCCGCTCCGATACGAAGCAGCGAATTTTCTGTAAAATCCCTGAAGAACGCCGGTGTATACCACGCGATCGATTATTGGAACTTTTACAGGCAGCAAAAGCGAACAGAAGCGTGGAGACGTTCCCGGTGAACCCATAGCGGAGTGTCTAAAATGCTTTCAATGTGTTACCGGGGATGGTTATAATCGTCTGTTCTACTAATTCATCGCCCATTTTCTACACAGAGGGTTTTATGAGTCGCTCGCTCCTTTCGATCTTGTTGTTGGCGTTGTTTGTCTTTTCTGATGCAGCAAGTACCTTTGCTGCGGAGACCAAGCAGCCGAATGTCCTGTTCATTGCCGTTGATGATTTAAACGACTGGATCAGTTGCCTGGGGGGGCATCCGGATTGTAAGACGCCCAACATCGATCGACTGGCGTCGCGGGGCGTGTTGTTTACCAACGCTCATTGTGCAGCGCCGGCCTGTAATCCTTCGCGGGCCGCCTTGATGACGGGCATTCGTCCTTCGAATTCTGGCGTGTATTTGAATCCTCAACCCTGGCGGCCTGTGATGCCCGATGTGGTGACGCTGCCTCAGCATTTTAGCAAGCACGGTTATCATTCAGTGGGATCGGGAAAGATCTTTCATGGTCGCTATAACGATCCTGATTCGTGGGATGATTATCTGAAGCAAACCGGCGATCCCAAGCCAACACCTGCTGTATTAAACGATCCGCACAGTCGCGCCGGTACGATTATCTGGGGCGTGCTGGATGTGGAAGACCGGGAGATGAGTGATTATAAGATGGCCAACTACGCCATCAATTATCTTGGTCAGAAACATGAGAAACCCTTCTTCCTGGCGTGTGGCATTTATCGGCCGCATATGCCCTGGCAGGTGCCTCGTAAGTATTATGACATGTATCCGCTTGACAAAATTCAGTTACCTAAAGTACTGGAAAATGATCTGGATGATATCCCCCAGGCGGGCGTGCGAATGGCGCGGCCGCAAGGAGATCATGCGAAAATTTTGAAAACGGATAACTGGCGTCATTCGGTGCAGGCGTATCTGGCGAGCATTGCTTTTGCGGATGTGCAAGTCGGGCGCGTGCTGGATGCACTCGATGCCAGCCCGTATGCAGACAATACGATTGTGGTTTTGTGGGGCGATCATGGCTGGCACCTGGGTGAAAAACATCACTGGCGCAAGTTCTCGCTCTGGGAAGAAGCGACACGGGCGCCGTTGATGATGGTCGTGCCTGGTGTCACGAAAGCAGGTTCACGCTGTCAGCAGGCGGTTGATTTTATGAATATCTACCCGACGCTGTGTGAGCTGTGTACGCTGCCGATTGGGAAACATCTGGATGGCGTGAGTATGGTGCCTTTGATGAAAGACCCGAAGAAAACATGGGACCGCCCTGCACTCACGACACACGGCCGATTAAATCATGCGATCCGAAGTAATCAGTATCGATTGATTCGCTACAAGGACGGTAGCGAGGAGTTGTATGATCATTCGAACGATCCGATGGAATGGAAGAATCTGGCGGACGATCCCAACTTTAAGACGGTGAAACAGCAACTCGCTCAGTGGTTCCCTGAAAAAAACGCCCCCGATGCACCGCACGATCAATCGCTTGGCAAGAAGAAAAAGAAACAGCGCGGCAGTGGAAAGCAGAAAAAGAAAGCAAAAGCCGTGAAATAATCGGTTGATTTACTGTTCGATTTCCAGAACCACGCGAAACCCGACATTATGTGCGGACCTTGAGGGGGCAAGTTTCGAGCGGGAAGCGGCGCGTGCGTGCTGAGGAAAGAACGACCAGCATCCCCCGCGCAGGACGCGGTCAGATCCGGTTTCTGGTCCCTGGGGATCAGAGGCGACTTTTCCATTGAGTGTTTTGTAGTACTCATCCCCCATCCAGTCACTGCACCATTCCATGACATTGCCGTGCATATCGTAAAGCGACCAGGGATTGGCTTTGAAACTTCCTACCGGTGCGGTAAAGGCAAAGTTGTCCTCGGCTGAGATGCCTTTCAGATTTGCATAGTTGACTCGAAACTGCTGGCTGGCGGTTTTGTCCCAGATATTTCCAAATGGTGCCATCGCTTCTGGATCATTGCCGTAGTAAAACAGACTGGTTGTCCCGGCACGACACGCGTACTCCCATTCTGCTTCGGTCGGCAAGCGATATTTCGCTTTCTCTCTCTGGCTGAGCCATTTACAAAAACTGACGGCGTCGTTCCAGCTGACATTGACGACAGGGTGAAAATTACTTTTAGACCAACCTGTTTTTGCCCAGTTGAAATCTGCGATTCCGGTTTTGAATTTTTGTGAAAAATCGTCCCAGCCTGCGCCTCCTCTACCACTCCGCTCGAGATCTGTTTTATAACCGGTCATGTTGATAAATTGTTTAAAATCATCGATTGTGACCTCATGCATTCCCATGTAGAAAGGCTTTTCGATTTGGACTTCGTGCTGAGGACGCTCATTTTCGAAATAGGATGGATTGGAGTCGAACTGTCGGGCGATTTCTGCTGCAGGTTTGCCACTTCCCATCATGAATTTCCCGGCAGGAATCAAGGCAAAATGCATATCCAGAGAATTGATGATTTTGACTTTTCTGTCCAGTGATTTTGCTGATAACGTCTGCTGTTTTTGTGCGATTGAGTCAGGGGCTCCCTGGCCTGCTGCGAGCAGGGGAGGCACTGGTTGAAGGTCTGTTGCTTCTCCCGGCATGACAATTCTGAGCTTATGAATGCGACCTGAATAGCAGCCGACCAGCAACGTTCTGTTATCGGAAGCAATCGCGATGTCATTTGCTTTATCCTCGAACGCATATGTTTTGAGTAACTTGCCCTGGATCAGATCCCAGAGTCTGATGGTTTTATCGTCAGCATTCGAGACCGCCAATGTTCCGTCTGGAGATACTGCAAGGCACCTCACTCTCTGGGTATGCCCTTTGAGAGTGTGTTTCCGTTTTTTCTCGAGGAGATCCCAGACCAGGATTGCATGTTGTTTATCAACGACGCCGCTGGTCAGCGCGTACTTTCCGTCAGAAGTCAATTTCAGGTGACGAACCAGTCCCATCGGTTCCTCGTAGGTGTGCAGCAATTCTCCCGATTCCAGATCCCAGACTTTAAATTCGTTTAAGCTACCTGAGAAGAGCCGCTTCCCGTCCGCGGAGATGGCCAGACTGGCAATGCTTTTTTTATGTGCAAACATTGTGCGAAGAAGTTTACGTTTCGTGAGATCCCAGATAGTCAGTTTTTTGCTTTGGGTGCGAATGTCTTCTGATGTGGTAATGCCGCGTGATCCGTCCGGTGAGACAGCGACGTCGCCCATGTGGTTTTTGGCTTTGAAATCGTGGATTTCCGCACCCGTGTCGATATCCCAGCCATGAAATGATGCAGATGATCCGGAGATGATGAATCTTTCGTCCGGTAAATAGGAAATCCAGTTATTGGAATGTAACGGCGCTTTGAGATTGTTCTGCAGTTTTCCCTTTTGCAGGTCCCATACTTTTAATTCGCCTTGTGCAGCGGAAACGGCCTGCTTTCCATCTGATGAGATGACGACGTGGTTTACTTCTCTGCTGTGGGCTTGGGGTGTGAGAACCGGACTCTCGTTTTCCAGGCTCCATAATTTCAAGGTGTCATCATACGAACCTGAAATGAAGTGCTTCCCATCGGGTAAAAAAGCAATTTGAGTGACTGTATGGGAATGTCCCAAGAACGTCTTACTCAGTTTACCCGTCGCGATGTCAAATACTAACAGAGCACGCGAGTGTGTGCCGGCGATCACCTGCTTTCCATTGGGAGAAACGGCCAGGCAGGAAATTCTGAATCCTTCGTCGCCTTCGAGATTCAGAATTGGACTTCCTGTGGCCAGGTTCCAGATTTGAGGTTGACTACCGCTCGAAACGATAAATTTACCATCGGGCGACATGGAAAAATTATCGAATGCAGCACGATCCGATTTTAGTTCCAGGATTCCTTGCCCATTATCAATTCTGCTTACGATCAGGTTCTGGTAAGAGGCAGAAAGAATCGTTTGACCGTCTGGTGAAATCGCGATTGATGAAATGGCTTTTTTGTGCAAGCCAGATGATCGCAGCAGCTTTCCTGTTTCCAGATCCCAAAGCTTCAAACTCTGATCGTATCCGCCGGTAACGATCCGTTTCCCATCGGGAGTGATAGCCAGAGCGGATACCGTATCGGTGTGCCCATCGAGTGTATGGATTGCTTTACCGGTTGCGATATCCCAGACGATGGCTTTTTTATCATAGGAGCCGGAAACAAGCCGTTTTCCGTCGGGAGTGACCGCCAGGCATTTCAGACTGCTCCTATGTCCTTTCAGGTTACGACTTAATTTGCCGGTTGAGATATCCCAAATGTTGATAAGCCTGTCGCCTCGTCCTGTGATGGCGTATTTTCCGTCAGGTGTTACCGCCAGACAATAAATGCCGCGATTGGAATCCAGGATTGTTCGGATCAATGGACCACCCGCCCGATTGAAGGTGGGCCATTGAGATCGGATCTGAATTTTCTCATCTGGCAGGGACTGAAAAACTGCCAGTTTGGGTTCCTGATGATACTGAAGCCTCAACTGCAACTGGTCGCGGAGGGTTTCAGGGTGAGCTTGCAGAAGATGTTGAGATAACTCCAGTGCAGAAGCGACTGCTTGAACAGCCGGATCATTCACCTTCCGGTATTCAGCAATTAAATCGTTGAGTTTGACTTCAGTGAGGCGTTGTTCGATCCATGCCGGATTGAGATATTCCGGCTCAAGTTGAACAGGGATCTCCAAATTCTGTGCCAGTTCGTTGGGAAAGTTATTCAGCATGCGTTCCCAGGATTCGTTTTCACGGGTCAATTTGACCAGAAATTTCCCGGTTTGCTGTTTGGGAGTCAATTTGACTTTTAACGTTCCCTGACCGTTGGCGCCTGTTTTGAATGTTCCCAGTGGAATCTGTCCCTCTTTTTTGAGACCCGGTTGGTAAAGCAAGTCGACGGTGACGTCTTCGAGTAGTTTGCCCGGTTTTTGATTCAGAGTATCAGATCGAACCGTGAACTGACCGGTGAATTCGTCCGCCGGCGGAGGCATGGGTTTGTCTGGTTTGTTGGGAGCAGGCTTAGCTTTTTGTGGAACAGGATTATTCTCTTTGGCTACCAGTGCCTGCTTGTTTACGACCTCAGTTTTCGGCGACTTGCTGGTTGCCGATGGTTCTGGTGTGGGAGAAGGCTGGGGGATGTTAGTTTGTTGGGCAGAATCGTTTCCCACAAATTGCATTCCCAGCAGAATCGCAACGATGAAAATGCCAACAATTCCTGCCGCCGCTGATAGATAACTGATCTCGAATCCAGCCAGTTTGAGTTTGGATGCCTGTTTTGATTTTTCCAGAGAAGAGTCAGTAGATGGCGAATCCACCTGGATTGGTGAGGGACTCTCCTGAGACTGGGACGACGTTGGTGGTGCTGGTTTCGGATTCTGTTTACTGCTTGTCTGTTGCGTGGGGGCTTCTGGTGCTGACACCTCCGGGGTAGAAATTCCCAGTTTGGCTTTCAGCTTTTTGTCATACTTGGCTTTGTGAGGAGGAGACATCAGGTAAGCGGCAACCTTCTCGATGTCTTTCAGTAGCCTCTGTGACTGTTGTAATTCTTCGCCAAAGGCATTTTGCTGGATAAATGCGATCGCATTTTCGGCGGCGGCTTTGATGATTTCGGGATCTTCTTCGAAGAGTTCCAATCCCAGTAAGCGGTAAAAATGGGGAGGTTGATCTTGCGGTGGGATGCCAAGCCATCTTTGGTAAGGGTCAAACTTTGTCATTGCTCGATTAATCGATGATACAGCTGGGGATCAAGTACTATTTTAATTGTTATGTCTGGCGATGCGCGGCCTTATTGCGTTGGTTCAATGTTATGGCCGTTTAAATGCATGATCAATACAAATATATATTATTATTCATATGGTCTGATGAAAGGGTGAAGAATGCCTCGATCTTTTGGGGCTGTGCAAAGATTGAAAGGCTGGCAGAAATGTGGGGAGAATTAAAAAAAGCCACTGTCAGTCGAGTGAAATCTTCTGACAGTGGCTTTCGCTTGAAACAAAAATTTGCGTAGAAAAACTATTCTTTTTTCTTGCTGCGTGTTTTTTCGATCATGGTGGCGAGTTCATCGACGGTGACGATCGCGTCCTTGTTCTGGTCGGCTTTGAAGAACAGGGGCAGTTCCGTGAGTGGTACCTCGGCCTGTTCCAGCTTGCCGTTCGAATTTTTATCGCGACGGCGGACGAGTCGGAAGGCGACGGTTTTGAACTGGTTCTCTCCCTTCGCCTCTGATTTGGGGATCGCGACGTTGAAATAGCCGATCATCATTTCGTGCCAGGTCTGATCACCCCAGGGAACGGGTTCGTTCGGATTGGGGTTCGATAAATTGCTGTCCGAGTTGTTGTAGTGTGCAACACAATGAATGTAGTCGCCGATTTCGATGGGAATCGGTTTTTCAATGCCGTAGGCTGTCTGCCAGTTGAAATCGAAGGCGGGGACATCGAGTAGAATTTCGCCCGGCTGATCCGGAGTTTTTCTCAATTCGTAACGGAACGATTTCCCGCGCAGGTGCATGTGCGGCATATAGCTCAACAGCAGAGCCTTGCGATCACTGGGGGGCGAAGTCGCTTCGATTTTGAAGTTGTCGTCATTGGCGGCAATTTTAAACCGGCGGCGGACAAAGTCTTCATTGATGACCTGCGCTGTCACGACCTGGTGAGTGACCTTGGATTCCTCGGTGAAAACCAGACCGACTTTACTGCGATCCTGTTGCTCGGTGCCGATGGGGGTGTAATGCATCTGGAAGACCAGCTTGGAGCCGGCTGGAATTTTCTTGGCCATTCCCGGATGCAGCATGACTTCGCGTGATCCGGGAACGTAGCCGACGAGGAACTGATCACCTTCGCCGAAGACGCGGACCCGTTTCCCCTGAGGGGGGCGGGCGAAGATTAGAATGTGATGCACGACGGCCCGGTTGCCGGGCAGTGCTTCGGCACCAGTGATCCACTTATCTTCTGTAAAGCCGGGATCGACTGTGAAATACTGATATTTGACGCCCCGTTTCCCGGCTTGTGCGGGGACCGTGTATGGTTTGTCATCCATGTAGAAAACGGCGTCTGGTTTTTGAGGCAGCTTCCAACCGGTGACAAAGGTTTTCGGTGCGGGCAGATCTTTGGGGTCTCCTTCCGGTGCGCCGTTTTCCACCCACTGGTAAATGAGTTCTTTTTCGTCTTTGGTCAGACTGCGGTCGTTTGCAAATTTGCCGTGGGCCGGGTCGGCGTGCCAGGGAGGCATGCGTTGATCGCGGACGACTTCGGCGATGGTTTCGGCCCAGCCGGCGACTTCCTGATATTCCGTCAATTCGAACGGAGCAATTTCTCCTTTGCGATGACATTCGACACAATGTTTCTGAAACAGTCGAGAGATCTGATTGGAATAGGTGACCGTGCTGTTGGCATCGGGCTCGCGGATGCGACCGATGAAACAGCCAACCGGTTTTGTGGAAGCAACGCTGACCGGTTTCTGTGCGAGCAGTTCGGTGATGGCGACTTTCAGATCTTCGCGGTTGGGTTCGTCCCTGAGATAGCCGACGCCATACTGATCATCCACGCGACCGTGATAGCGAATTTTTCGTTGCTGATCGAGAACAAAGACTTCGGGGGTTCGTACTGCACCCATTTGATCGGCGACATGGTTGCCGGCATCTTTGAGGACTGGAAATTCAATTTTGTGTTTCCGGGCGTAAGCGGCGATTTCGGTCAGCGAGTCCTGCTGATTAGACATGATGGCATAAAAGGCAACGCCCTGCTCTGAAAATTCATTTGATAATTTCTGCAGACGACCGCCGTACAGTTTGGCCAGCGGGCATTCGGTTCCCAGAAAGGCGATGACGGTCAACTTTTTGTCCTGCTGGTCCTTCAGTTGGACGATTTTGCCGCGAAAATCTTTGAGGCTGAAATTTTTGACTTTGTTTCCGATCAGGGAATCAGTTGGTTCAGCATGTACCGACGCGGTAAACAGGCAGACCGACAGGAATCCCACGATTAGATAATAGAAGCGTTGCATTCGACCTTGAACTCCCCTCTCAACTCATATTTAATGATGGGCGCTGATTCTGTTTAAAACACCATTTCCAATCAAACCCGGAATCGGGTTAAAGGTAGCGTACTGTTTGCGAGAGCGATTTGATCCAGTTTTGTTCAAGCCGCTCTAGAGGTAAATACCCCGCTGGAATTGATTCTGTTTCAGAAATCAGAGAAAGATTTGAAATCGCCTCCATTATACATGCGATCAGAAACAAGGTAAATATCAGTGATAGTTGGATTGGGAACAGATATCGTCGAGATCTCACGCATCGGTCAAATGATTGAGCGGCATGGGGATACGTTTCTGAATCGGGTATTTACAGAGAATGAAAACGAGTATTGCGGCTCCAAGAAAAACAAGGAGCAGCATTACGCCGGTCGCTGGGCCGCGAAAGAAGCGGTGATGAAGACATTGGGGACCGGCTTTATCAAAGGGATTGGCTGGAAAGAAATCGAAGTCATCAATTTAAAAAGCGGCAAGCCGACGATTGTGATTTCGGGGGGAGTCGAACTTCACGCCGGAGAAATGGGCATTGAAGAGATTCTGATCACCATTTCTCACAGCCGCGAATTTGCGACGGCGACGGCGATCGCACTGGGAGCGGCCCCTTAACCTGTGTCCTGGTTTGTTTTAGATAGCATCTCGTTCATTCGAACGATCCATACCAAAGACGTCCAACCGGGGCTAACGCCCTGCGGCTAATGGACCATTACTGCGGTCAGCGACCAGTAAACAAGGGCAACATGACACTGTCGGCTACAATGAAATCTTACATCGCGCACGCTGTCGACCTCAAAATCAGGATCAGAACGATTCAAGAAACGCGTGCTAGACTGTGTCCAGTTTTACTGTAGCGTCTCCAAGGTGATTTGGACCGAGTATATTAGATTGAGACACGCTATGATAAAATGTGATGCGCTCTAGATCTGCTCGGGGTTCAGAATCTTTTCGATCTTGGGCAACTGGTGACGCTGGAGATGTTCGAGCAAAGTGGACGGGCTGTCATCGGCGATAATCAGATCCCGGTATTTGGGTTTGATAAACTCCGTTTCGATGCAATGTTCGACCATGTTCAAGAGCGGATCATAAAAGCCGGCTGTATTCAGCAGGCCGACCGGTTTGGAATAAATTCCCAACTGCACCCAGGAGACGACTTCGAACAGTTCTTCGAGAGTGCCAAAGCCGCCCGGCATGGCGATGAAGGCGTCTGAGCATTCAGACATTTTCGCTTTGCGGGTGTGCATGTCGTCGACGACATACATTTCTTCGACGCCGGGATGCAGCAGTTCTCTGGTTGCCAACTGTCGGGGAATCACGCCGATGACCTTTCCCCCGGATTCCAGCACGGCGTCGGCGATGATGCCCATCAATCCGACGCTGCCACCACCATAGACGAGCGAGATGTTACGCTGCGCCATCAGACGACCAAGTTCAATGGCAGATTGCTGGTACTGCTGATCACTTCCCGATTTCGAACCGCAAAAGACGCAGAGACTTTTGAGTGTGCTCATGCTCCCGTTCCGTCGGCTGGTTGATCGTTTTCGGATGGGGGCTCTTCTTTTTCCTGATCGCTGGTTTTGCTTTCGGGTGTACTTTCTTTAAAGGTACCCGGTTTGATTTGCGGCCCCCGCTGATGTTCTTTCAGAATCGACTGCAGCTGATCCATGTCCATCACTTCGCATTCGAGTAAATCTCTGGTGAGATGTTCCAGCAGTTCGCGGCGTTCATCCAGAACTTCGTAAGCGATTTTTGAGCATTGATCAATGATCCGTCTGATTTCCAGATCGATTTCCCGCAGTGTATTTTCACTATGAACGCCTTCTCCCGAATTTTGCGAGTCACCCAGGAACGGGGAACGTCTGGTTTCGCTGTAATGCACGCGACCCAGTTTCGGACTCATGCCGAATTCGGTGACCATGCGGCGTGCCAGGTCGGTGGCCCGTTGCAAGTCGTTCTGGGCGCCGGTTGAAGTTTCCTGGTAGATGATTTCTTCCGCGGCGATACCACCCAGCAACACGCAGATCCGGCTTTCCAGTTCACTTTGTGTGACCAGTTGCTTTTCTTCTTCAGGACGCTGCAGCGTGTAGCCGAGCGCACCTAAACCACGGGGCACGATCGAAATTTTGTGAACGGGGTCGACGTTCGGTAGCGAACAGGCCACCAGGGCGTGTCCACATTCGTGATAGGCGACGCGACTTTTTTCATCTTCGTGAATCAGTCGGGTCGATTTTTCCAGACCTGCGACAACGCGTTCAACACCTTCTTCACATTCATGCATGGAGACGGCATCTTTATTGTTTCGCGCGGCGAGCAGAGCTGCTTCGTTAATCAGGTTTGCCAGATCCGCTCCCACAAAACCGGGGGTGATCTTGGCGATGTGTTGCAGGTTGACCGATTCGTCCATTTTGACTTTGGCGCTGTGCACTTTGAGAATCGCTTCGCGTCCGCGGACATCGGGACGATCGACGAGGACGTGACGATCGAATCGACCAGGACGCATTAACGCCGGGTCTAATGTTTCCGGACGGTTGGTGGCGCCCATGACAATCACGCTCTGGTCCGAACCGAAGCCGTCCATTTCCACCAGTAAAGCGTTGAGTGTTTGTTCGCGTTCATCGTGACCACCGGGCATGCCGCTGCCTCGGGTTTTACCGAGTGCATCGAGTTCGTCGATGAAAATAATCGCCGGAGATCTCTGGGCGGCCTGCTGGAACATATCTCGCACACGGGCGGCTCCCACGCCGACAAACATTTCGACAAAGTCAGAACCGGACAGACCAAAGAAAGGCACACCTGCTTCGCCGGCTACGGCTTTGGCGAGCATGGTTTTCCCTGTCCCCGGAGGACCGACGAGCAAAACCCCTTTAGGAATGCGACCACCGAGCGCCTGGTATTTGGCGGGTGTTTTCAAAAACTCAACGACTTCGCGGAGTTCTTCCACGGCTTCTTCGATGCCTGCGACATCGTTGAAGGTAACTTCGATGTCATCTTGTGCATACATCTTCCCGCGACTGCGTCCGAATGACATGGGCGAGCCTGCGCCTCCCATACGACGGAAGAGATAAATCACAAAAATCAACAGCACGATCGGGAAAAACAAAACGGCAATCAGCGATTCCCATTCGGAGGGGCGGCTTTCTGAATCGACCACGATATCTTTTGATTCCAGTTTCGATTGCAGTTGTGCGCGGGTTTCCGAGGGGATACCCCAGACCGGGATATAATATTTCTTGGTGGTTTCCGACAAGGTTCCTTTTTCGGGAGATTCCGGTTTGGGCTGATCCTGAAAGACGATGTAGTCGGTGCCGAATTTCAGTTCGTGCACGTTGGTCTTGTTAAATTTCCCATCATCGAGACCTTTGACAAAGTCTCCGAATTTGAGTTTGTCACCCCGCTTATTATTCGTGAAAACGGTCAGCGTGATGACCAGAATCAACCCGCCTACAATCAGATACCAGAGTGCATTACTCTTGGGCCCCTTTGGTTCAGGGCGTCGACCATCACCTTTGGGAGAGTTTTCAGGTGGTGAAGGACGTTCTTTTCGATTTGGTTGATTCGGATCCATGTTTGGCATGTGGAATTATCTTTTCAGAGGAGTGCGCTATGCTGCCTGGTTCAAACGAAACAGACAGGGTTCATAGGTTCATGTGAATAAGTTCTCGATTTATACCGTGCCCGAGAAGAAGTGATCTTAGCACAGAATGCATCTTAACTTTATTGTTAATGTATGTCGTTTCAGCAAAGGGGTCAATCAAACGTTTCCAGAGAAATCCCCGTTCTGAGTAAAAGGTGCCCGGAAAAGGACCTGCAGTAGCAGGAATGCCTCTTGCCATGTTTAATTATTACGCCTAAAATGCGAATTCGTTGGTGGTTAGGGCAAAAAACTGAACCGAGACATGTCTTTTTTCCGCTCTTCAGAGAATCGATAGCACAGTCAATTATACCGACTGAGGATGAGAAAACAGGGTCGAATGAAGCGAATAGCCGTTCTCGGGTCTACGGGTTCGATTGGTACCAGTACACTTGATGTGATTGCCGCCCATCCCCGGGAAATGCAGCTGACTGCAATTACCGCACATAACAGCTGGGAACAGCTTGCGCAGCAGTCAGAGCAGTTTCATCCCCGCTGGTCTGTCTTGAGTAATGCGGCGTTAAAATCGACCGTGAACCCAGATGCGTTTTCCGATTCCTCGGAACTCCTGTTTGGCGATGAAGAGATCGAGCGCGTGGCGTCTTCTGATGAAGTGGATGTCGTGATTTGTGGGATTGTCGGAGCCGCTGGCTTGAAGGGAGCCTGGGCAGCCGTTGAAGCGGGCAAAACGGTTGGCATTGCCAATAAAGAGACGTTAGTCGTTGCAGGGCCACTAATTATGGACCTGGCGGCAAAGAACAATGCGACATTATTGCCCGTAGATAGTGAACACAATGCAATCTTTCAGGCGTTGCAGGCCGGACACCCCCAGGAAGTGAAACGCGTCATTTTGACCGCCAGCGGGGGTCCCTTTCGTGGTGCGACACTTTCAGAACTGGAAGATGTCACTCCCGAAAGTGCGTTGGCCCACCCGACATGGGAGATGGGTCCCAAAATCACCATCGATTCTGCGACGATGATGAATAAAGCGCTCGAGATTATTGAAGCCAAATGGCTGTTTAACCTGTCTGCTGAGCAAATTTCGGTGGTCGTTCATCCGCAGTCCATTGTGCATTCGATGGTGGAATTTGTGGATGGATCAGTCGTCGCACAGCTCTCACCTCCCGATATGAGGCTTCCCATTCAGTACGCACTTACGTATCCTGATAGGAAAGCGGGCCTGAATACTCCGATGGACTGGAGTCGGTCTTTTGAATTAACCTTTGAACCACCTGACTTGGAAGCGTTCCCTGCATTGCGACTCGGATTTGAAGTTGCGGAAAAGGGGGGAACGTGCGGTGCGGTATTAAATGCGGCGAATGAAGCGGCCGTTGAACGATTTTTGTCGGGTGAATTTCGTTTTTGCGATATCGCGACCTCCTGTCAACAAGTATTAGAATCACATCAATTCGATCCTGAGCCGGATCTGGAAGAACTGTTTCTCCTGGATGGCTGGGCTCGCAAGGAGATAAAAAAGTGGAAGTAGTGCTATCCGGTCTATTATTAGGAACCATCGCTGGCAAAATCGCCAACATCGCCCTGGTTGCATTGGGGCTGGGGCTGGTGATTTTCTTTCACGAACTGGGGCACTTCGCCGTTGCCAAATGGTGCGATGTCAAAGTGGAGCGATTCAGTATTGGTTTCGGACCAATTATTTACAGCTTCAAATATGGCGAGACCGAGTACGCGCTGTCGATCATCCCCTTTGGTGGTTATGTGAAAATGCTGGGGCAGGATGACGTCGATCCCAGCCAGTTGACGAGTGAAGAAATTGCCCTCGATCCCCGTTCGTATTCCGCGAAGCCGGTCTATCAGCGAATGGGCATTATTTCGGCGGGCGTCATTATGAACATTATCACCGGGATGTTGTTCTTCGCCCTCGCATTCCGGATGGGAGTGGCTTCGATGCCGAGTGTGGTGGGGGCGGCAATTCCAGGTATGCCCGCCTGGAAAGCAGGCATTCAACCCGGTGATGTGATCGAAAAAATTGATGGTGAAAAAGCCACCTCGTATATGGATATCATTCGCAGCAGTGCTTTCAGTGATGGCGACATCAAGATGGAAGGGACGCATCTGAATGGTGTGAAATTTGATGTGACGATCACCCCGGACCGAACCGGCACGCGGCCGCAAATCGGGTTGATTCCTGCAAACAGTCTGAAGATTCCCACGTTTCAAGATCCAGGGGCCAGTGTCACCAGCAAAGGAACGGCGGCTGCCAAAGCCGAGCCGAGTTTTCTACAGGGAGATACATTTCGAACCATCGATGGCGAAGCAGTTGAGTCTTATGCCCAGCTGCAACGCACGTTTGCCGCCAAAAGCAATCAGACTTTAAAAACGGGAGTCAATCGCAAGGGAACGCCGGCTACGGAAATCGTGGAAATCACGGTGGGAAATAATCCTTTTCGGAGCCTGGGGCTCTGGATGGATATCGGACAGATTGAATCGATCCAGGATGGTTCACCGGCTGCACGCGCTGGTTTAAAAGTCGGCGACAAGATTACGCATATTGATGGAAAAGATGTCGGGAAAGCGTTGAACCCCTTACGACTGCCGAATTATTTTGCAGAGAAAGCGGGGGAAACCGTTCCGATCGTCGTGAAACGGCAGCAGGATGCAGCCAACCCGACCGAAGTCAATTTGAATGTGGTTCCACTGGACAATCCTGCCTGGCTGGAACATCCGATTTATCCGAATACGCCTTTATCAGTCGGCTCACTGGGGATTGCCTTCCATGTGATTCCGACGGTGCTCAAAGTCGAAGAGGAGAGCCCGGCTGCAAAAGCGGGAATTCAACCGGACGAGCGAATCAAAAAAATCAAGATCATGCTACCCGAAAGTCAAACCACTGCTGACTGGGGAGGCATGCCGGAAGTTAGTTATGAATTCGATGACAAAAATGTGAACTGGGCCAATGCGTTTTGGGAAATGCAGATGCGTCCCGGTTGGCCTGTGGAATTGACTGTCAGTAATAAACGGCAATTGCGCGAAGTGAAGATGACTCCCTGGGTGAATCCGAACCAGGAATCGGGAGCACAGTGGTCTCTTCCCGTGCGAGGGATCAAAATGGAACTGTTGCGGGAAACGCAACAGGCCCACGATATGGGGCAGGCACTCGGAATGGGAGTCGCCTACACGACCAACTCAGCGAAAGATATTTATTTGACATTAAAGAGCCTGTTCACGGGACGTGTTTCTCCTCTGGAATTGAGCGGGCCAGTGAAAATCGCCTCTGTGGCATATGAGGTGGCACATCAGGGGTATTCCGAACTGTTGTTATTCCTCGGTTTTCTGAGTGTGAATCTGGCCGTGTTGAACTTCCTGCCGATTCCGGTTCTGGATGGCGGCCACATGGTCTTTCTGTGCTGGGAAGGAATTACCCGAAAGCGGCCCAACGAACAGGTTTTGGCTGCCGCCACCTATGTAGGTATGATTTTCGTTTTGGGGTTAATGCTCTTTGTGCTGTATCTGGATATTTTCCTGTAAGCGAAACCGAAAATTATTTTGATATACGGCACAAAACTTGTTATTCTGATAAGCAACTCAGCATTTCCTGGCTGTTCTAAGAACGGCACATCATATCTTAAGTCATGTGTAGTATTCCGGAGAGCCCTCAGATGACAGCAGGTCGATCCCCTCATGGTTCAGGAGATCAGGCGGCGGCCTGGTTGGCAACTGTGTTTACCCTGGTCGGGGGATTGTTTGCCTGTATCTTCGTGGTCGTCACGAGTGGGGAACCGCCGGGCAGGCCGATGATGGTGGCGATTGGCGTGATCACAGTGTTGCTGCTCGTGCTGTGGCTGTTGCGCGAAAAACCGCCCGAAGCGCATCAGGAATCTCTCAGTTTGTGGCACTTTTGGAAAAAGAAAGAAGCCGAGACTTGCGAGTACAAGCCACGGCCTCGAAAACGTTCCAGTCATGTTGATTATGGTAATAATCAACCGCCGACGCTGGAGTCGATCCGTGAGACGGTTGATGATCAGCGGACCTGGGTGCCTTCCATTCGAAATATCAAAGAAACGAATGGCGATTCGTCTGAGACCAAAACCGAATAAGTGTTGGTCCGTCTGTCTTAGCGGAAACGTGAGAAGAAGCGGCGGCGTGCCTGTCGTGAGGTCGGCTGATTGGACTGATTCGACTGATTGCTATTTTGATATTGTGGCTGGTAATTATATTGAGGTGCATTTTGCTGCTGTTGCTGAAATCGCTTCGAGTAGCCAACAATTGGTTCCGAGGGTTCTGGTTGATCAAAGTCTTTCTGCTTCGCAAGTTGTTCAAGGTACTGGGCATATTTCGGGCGAGTGCGTTCCCGGTAGATCACCAGAGAGTCAATCGCGTGATACATGCCGCCCGGTTCCAGAGGCTGGCTCTTGTATTGGATCAGGTCATTGGCAATCCGGGAAACGGCACTTCTGACCCAGGGTTCGTTCAAACGTTTTTGCGGTAAGGCTTCCATGATGAATTCCAGCGTATGTCCGGTTGTGGAAACTCGCTTGTTGACATCGCTGGCGTATTCAGGGCCTTCAAAATACTTTGATGAGAAGGAACCGTCCCGGTTCTGCATCGAGCGGGCATATTCGATATATTGACGCACTCGCATGCTGGCTTCCAGCCAGGTGCCACGCAGATGCTTTTGATCTTTGGCATAGCTGTTGACTGCACTCGCTAATGCGAACAGGCCATGCGTGCCGCCGCAGGCTGACTTGGTGGGCTCTGACTGCATCTGGACTCGAACCAGCTTTTCAATGCTCCACTCTTCACTTCGGTTGCTGGTCCATTCGGTATCCCAAGGCAGGTAGCGTGAAAATGCCCAGAGGGTCCAGGTGATTTCTTCGTCAGTATTCACTTCTGCTTTGGCATTTCGAATCATGTCAGCGATGGTAATCGTTTTTTCGCCGGTGTTAATTTTATGATCCAGGGGGATGCCGGCCATTCCATAAAAGGCAAGGAACTGGTTGGGGTGACCTTCAAAGGCATAGGGCTCGGTAAAGGGGTGCCCTTTCCCGCCATTGTCTGTAGTAATGAACCAGGGGCGACCGCGGAAGTTGGGACCTGTCGAGACCCAGTCGATGGCGCGGATGCGTTTTTTGTTTTGATACAGTGCGTATTCCCAACGGAGGGCCAGAATACCATGAGCGATCTGCCAGGGAGTGTGAACGTTGGTGTGCAACATTCGACGATGAGAAACCTCAATTGCTTCATCAACCAGTTTATCAAGCGGGTCGACAATTTTGGGGACTTCCGGCGCTGTTGGCTTTTCCATGGAAGGCGTTGTCTTTTTGGCAATTCCCGGGAACGGTTTCGGTTCGGGGACGGCGTCTGTTTTCGATTTCTTGCTGGTTGCGTCGTCCGCGACGAGGTTTGGTTTCCGCGCTTCGATGCTGAGGTCGGGTTTGCGGGCGACCAGTGGTTCTTCCACTTCTGTTTCGGTGGTATTCACCTGTCGTATTTTAGCTGGTTGATCGCTGATATTGGGAACGAGCAATCGGGGACCTGGTGCTGCATGAACATCACAGGCAGTCTGCAGGACGGTTGTGAATACGATTAATGTTGAACATTTAATCCAAAGGTGCGGCGTCATCCTTGAATTCATTTCTGTATTCTTTCCAAAATCGACAAGATGTATTTTGAGTATTGCAGGAAACGACATTGAGCGTTTGAGTTTCTTGCAAGAATCTGGATGGTCTCTCTGTGTTCAGTAGGAAGTAAGAAGCCTCCCCCGTCAAAATGCAGAGTGGACTCTGCATCTGATCAGGTAAAAATTCGAGATTCTTGACGAGTCTGAATGCTGCTTGCTTCTTGAGATACTCTTTCGCATACGATTAGATGGAAATTTGAGAGATTAGATTCGTATCCGAAGGAGTCGAGGTCCTCATTTTCTTAATTTTGAGATGTATAAATTATCGGTACATGGAATTGGTTGTGTTGACTGAGGATTCGGAGAAAGCGGCAACTTGTCCCACTTTCAGAAAAGGGGGGTACCAGTTACGTAAGATGGTGTAGGTATTTTTGTTTGGCATAAAAAATTGATGTTTCGAATTCGTCTGATTTGAATTGTACTCGGTATTTTTCGGGACTGCCGGAATGGGGGAATTGTGCAATTTGCCGGAATCCATTACTTTTTGATGAAGTGAATAGCGCGTTTTTAATGAATGGCGCGTCTGGATGACCCTTTTTCAATGAGGAAGCAGTCGTGGGTCGATCAGGTAACAAGAACTCAGTATTGTGAAACAGATGAAACAATAGATAGACACTGAACCATGCATCCGATGTTAGTGTATTCCTCAAGTATCAGCTTGTGGGGGTTGGAGGTTTTTACTGCAGTCTGGTGCTTCGTCATGGGATCAGTGATTGGCAGTTTTTTAAATGTGGTCATCTATCGCCTGCCGCTGGGGTTGAACATTTCCAAGCCCAAGTCGCGTTGCCCCGTTTGTGAAACTCCGATTCAAACCCGCGATAATTTGCCGATCATTGGTTGGCTCCTGCTTCGCGGAAAATGCCGGACTTGCCAGGCACCGATCTCCATACGTTATCCGATCGTCGAAGCGATGGTCGGCTGTTTCTTTCTCCTGTTGTATTTCTCACTCGTTCATTCGGGGGGGCGGTTTGTGCCTTACCGGATACCGAATAAATTTTGGGGTGCTTACCAGATTCTGGAAGGGCATACCTGGGATCTGATTGCCCTTGATCTTTACTATTGTTATCTCTTTGTGGTGGTACTGGCGGCTGCTTACATTCAATTTGATCGCCAGAAGATTCCCTTGCGGCTGTTGATGTGGTGTTTTGTGATCGGCTTTTCGACGGGGCTTTTTCTGCCGGAACTCCATCCAGTGCCTGCGATGATTACGGCGGCAGCCAAGCCGACTGCGACAGACCTGATCCTGAGTGAGGTGCGATACCACGGCTCACTTCACTGGGGCTTTCAAGGCGCGTCCTTGATGACGCTGTGGTGGGGATTGTTTTATGGTGGAATTGTGGGCTTCCTGTATAGCTGGCCGCTCATGATTCAAAAAGAGAAGCCGAGCACGCTGTTTCAATCCGGGACGAGTTGTCTGTTGATTCTGACCGGTTTGTATCTGGGTTGGCAGCAGGTTGTGACCGTTGGATTCCTGGCGGCGTTTTGTCTGGTCTGCTTTCAGATGGTAGTTCGAAACAGGAAGGCGGAACACTTACCACTGCCGGCATCCGCTTTTGTGGCTGCTGTCTTAACGCTGCAACTGTTACTGGGAAAATATTTGACGCTTTTGCCAGGAGAGACTTCAACCACAGTCTATATGATCATTGTCGGTTGTCAGATTATTGCCATTCCGATACTGAGTGGTCTGGCAAAAACGATTTATCGCAAACGAGAAACTCACAGCCTTTTCCAGGAATCTATTTCAGTTGATGAAACCTCAACCCTCACAGAATGAATCCACGTTACCAGTTGAGGTCACGCAGGCACTCAATCAGGGAACTTGTATTCAGTTGGTTTTGAGTAAACCGCTCGAGAAGCGTACGTCTGCCTGGAAAAAAGTGACGTTGCGACCTGTGATCATCAAAGACAAACTTCATTTTCAAGCAGCCCTTTTAAAGGGACAGCAGGAAGTTCATGAAAATCTGCAGCCGGAGGAGGTGGGTCAGCGTGTTGCCGAATTATGGTCTGATCATTTTCGGGAAGGCTATCTTTACACTCAGGAAGCCGATTTTCATTTTCAAAAAACAAAACAGGGAACCGTCCGCCTGAAAAAGCAGGCACCGACCAAAGCCAAACCCCTGTCGGCTGAACCGCATAACCGCAGCAAGCAGTATCTGATTCCGGAAGGGACTCCCTGCGCGTTTCTGGAAGCGATCGGTGTGATGTCATCTGCCGGCAATGTGAAGTCGGCACAGTACCGCAAGTTTCGTCAAATCAACCGTTATCTGGAATTCATCAACGATATCGTTCCTGGATTGCCTGAGACGGGAGAGCTGCAGATTGTTGATTTCGGCTGCGGAAAAAGTTATCTGACCTTTGCGACACATTATTTTTTCACGGAAGTGCTGCAACGCGAAGTACAGATTACGGGACTCGACCTGAAACGAACTGTGGTGGAACATTGTCAGAGTATCGCCGACCGGTTGCAGTGCCGGGGACTCTCGTTTCAGACCGGCGATATTTCTCAGTTTGATGCATCTCACCGAAAATGTGACCTGTCAATTTCACTGCATGCCTGTGATACTGCCACCGATGCCGCCCTGGCGTCTGCGATTCAAACTAAGGCGTCAGTCATCATGGCGGTCCCCTGTTGCCAGCATGAAATCTTTCAGCAGATCACAAGCCAGCCGCTGAAAGGATTGCTGCAGCATGGAATTCTCAAAGAAAAAACGGCGGCTCTGGTGACGGATGCCTTGCGGGCTCTGGTGCTGGAAATTTGCGGATATCGCGCACAAGTTATAGAATTCATCGATACGGAACATACTCCGAAGAATTTATTGATCAAGGCGGTCAAACGGAAAGCAGAGTTGAGTCCGAGTGATTTATGCGAGGCCGTAGAGCAGTATCAGTCACTCAAGAGTCAGTTTGGAATTGAATCGTTTTCTCTGGAACGCGCGTTGGGGGCGCCGTTTCAGAAATTGTGTGAATCATCTCGACAGGACGGAGTAGATTGATATGGTGCCTGAAGAATTGATGCCCGAGGAATCGGACCACAGGATTCGAGTCGTCAAACGCATCCAGCCGGGAGCCCTGCTGTTTGGTTTTATTGTACTTGTTTCCGCCTTGCTGATTTACAAGATTCAGAGCCAGGAATCAGTTCCTGTGCAATCAGAGACTACGTCATCGCAGACCAAAGGCGAGCCTGCCTATTCGGTTCCACAATCCGATTCTTCAAATACGCAACCAGAGGAAACAGAGACGGATCGAGAGATTCCGAATACTTCGCTGTCACAGACAACACCACAGACCGAACTGGTGCTGACGCAGACCGCAAATCGGCAACCGTTGCTGCCCGATGTCGGCACTCTCAAAAAAGGCGAGCTGGAATCCACGAGTTGGCAAAATCCGTTTTACCGCTTGCTTTGGAAAAGCAAAGGCTGGAAGTTTACTGATGAGGGAATGGTATCCACTCCGGAACAGATTTCGGCAGCGACGTTTGTGCGGCCTTATCAAAAAATCAGTGTCAGTTTTGCCGTGGAAGTGGAACAGCGGCTTCCCGCGTTTGAATTGCAGCTCTTGACCAGAGATCCGGCACATCCGGAAAAAGTGCTGGTGACGAGTTCGGTTCACTTTCAACATGATTCAGTGAGTGTGTCTGCAGAATTGAAAGACGCAACCAAAGAACTGAAACGTAACAAACTGCATCTGGAAGCGAGTCCCAAGTCGAAACGGGTCCGCATTCGCTTTGTGGGTACCGGGAACCGGTTTGTGATCAGTGTCGGCCGACATCGCGTACTGACTTGCACTCAGCCTGCCCAGCAATCGGGCAAAGAATGTTATCTGAGCTTTCTGGCGGACGCAGATCCCGTCAAAATTACCGCCTTGCGGATTGAAGGCGAGTAAGCGAGACGGCTTTACAATCGGTTGCAATCAGTCGGTTTTCGGGCTGTACATGTAACAAAAACTTGCAATCTGCTGCGCCCGGTGGTACGCTGATAATTAATCTACTTAAATAACGCGCGACCTTCCATGCTTCTCCAGCAAACCGGCTTTCTGCATCGTAAACCAGGGTGGGGACGAGATTGATCTCTGATCACAGAAGTGCGGTTCATTTTTAATTCAGGTTTACCAATGCGGAATTTGTTAAGACGAGTGACAACCGCTGCTTTCATCCTGCTTGTATTCGTGCAGATCGGATGGGCCGTTGAGAAACAAGCACAGGTTGATTTTGAAAAACAGATTCGACCTTTACTGAAGCAGCACTGTTACGACTGTCATTCTCAAGATGCCGAAGAATCGGGGCTGCGACTGGACTTTGGTGCGAACATTCTCAAAGGGGGAGACCGGGGTCCGGCGGTGATTCCCGGTAAGAGTGCCGAGAGCCCTCTGTTCCTGAGTCTGTCGGGGCAAGGCAAAATTCCCCGGATGCCTCACGATCAGGAGCCGTTGAAGCCAGCCGAAATTGCGCTGATTCAACAATGGATTGATCAGGGCGGCCAAATTCCTGAGGCGGAACGAACGCTAAAAGCGACGCAGAAACAATCAGACCACTGGTCATTCCAACCAATCCAGCGGCCAAAAGTGCCTGAGGTCAAACAGCAGGCGTGGGTCAGGAATCCGATCGACGCATTGATTCTGAGCCGGTTAGAGCAGAACAAACTGAAACCCTCAGCAGAAGCAGACCGCAGCACATTGATTCGTCGTTTAAGTCTGGACTTAACGGGGCTGACTCCTTCTGTAGAAGAGGTGCAGCAATTCCTGGCAGATACGAAACCGGGGGCGTATGAGCGGCTCGTTGATCGGCTGCTGGCCTCTCCTCACTATGGTGAGCGTTGGGCGCGGCACTGGCTGGATGTGGCCCGCTACGCTGACTCCAATGGTTTTACCATCGATGGCCCGCGTTCGATCTGGAAATACCGGGACTGGGTGATCGACGCCATCAATGCAAACATGCCCTTTGATCAATTTGTGAAAGAACAGCTGGCCGGCGACTTACTGCCCAATCCGACGACCGAACAATTAATCGCGACCGGCTTTCATCGAAATACACTGATCAACCAGGAAGGGGGCACGAACCCGGAACAGTTTCGTGTCGAAGCAGTCGTCGATCGGGTGAATACAACAGGGGCCGCATTCCTGGGACTGACTGTCGGCTGTGCTCAATGTCATAAGCATAAGTACGATCCGATTACACAGCGGGACTTCTATCAACTGTATGCGATCTTCAATAGTACGGCTGACATAAACAGTGCGCCACCGACCTTAGCACTGCCAACCGACGAACAGAAAGCGAAGCAGGCCAGTCTCAAACAAGAGATAACAAAGATCGAGAAACAACTGGCAGAACGCAAAAAACAACTGGAACCGAAATTTCAGACGTGGCAACAGGATCTGAAGCAGGCTCTGAAAGATTCCGAACAGCAATGGGCGATTCTGAAATCAGAGACTGCGAAATCCGAGAATGGAGCGACGATCACGGTATTGGAAGATGATTCACTGCTGGTCGGTGGCAAGATTCCTAACAACGATACCTATGTCGTCGAAACGGCGATGGTTCCCTCGGGAACGACGGGAGTGCGGCTGGAAGTACTCACGCATGAGAGCCTGCCGAAAATGGGACCCGGCTGGGCCGGCAATGGGAACTTTGTCTTGGATGAAGTCAGCGTGGAAGTCGCACGAAAATTGAAAGCCGGCTGGTCAGCATATGAGCCGGTGAAGCTGGCGAAAGCGACCGCCGACCATTCGCAAGTGAAGTTTCCCGCTCAAAATCTGGTCGACGGCGATTTGAAAACCGGTTGGGCGATCAACGTGAAAAAAGGCAAGATGAATGTGAATCGTCACGCGATACTACATTTGAACGAAGCACTCACATCCGACGAGCCAATGAAGTTGCGAATCACCTTAACCCAGACTCGTGATTCCAGGTACAATGTCGGTCGTTTCCGTTTCGCGATAACGAACGTTGGCCCTGGCGTGTTGAATTTTGATTCTGAGCTTCTTGCTCAGCTAAAGCAACCGGAAGAAAAATGGGATGCAAAACTGAAGGCGAAGATAGCCGATGAGTTTCATAAGTCGGATGCAAAATGGTCTCAACTGAACGAGCAGTTGACAAAGCAGAAAGCAGAGCAGACCAAACTGAATAAAGCCATTGTGACGACGATGGTCTTGAAGGAACTGCCAAAACCACGCGAAACGTTTATTCTCTTGCGAGGTAATTTTCTGGCACCCGGTGCGCGTGTCAGCCCCGGAGTTCCGGATGTCTTACCGCCGATGCCCGAAGCTGTGAAAACACCGACGCGCCTGGATTTTGCCAACTGGCTCACCAGTCCCGAGCAACCTCTGACGGCCCGGGTGACCGTCAATCGTTACTGGCAACGCTTCTTTGGTAAAGGGATCGTCGAAACCGAAAACGATTTCGGCACGCAGGGAACCGCGCCGACCAACCCCGAGCTACTCGACTGGCTGGCTGCAGAGTTTATGCACAATGGCTGGGATATGAAAAAACTGCATCGACTGATTGTGATGTCGGCCGCCTATCGTCAGGCGTCGGACTTTGTTCCTACTAACCAATCACAGGACCCGCGCAATTTGCTACTTTCTCGTCAGAACCGGTTTCGGATGGAAGCCGAATCGATCCGTGATATTTTTCTCGCCAGCAGCGGTTTGTTGACGCGAAAAATTGGCGGCCCGAGTGTTTATCCACCTCAACCTGAGGGGATTTATGTTCTGACACAAAACAAAAAAGCCTGGCCGGAAGAGAAAGGCGAAGATCGATACCGCCGTGGCATGTATA
This sequence comes from Gimesia alba, assembly GCF_007744675.1. Lineage (NCBI taxonomy): Bacteria > Pseudomonadati > Planctomycetota > Planctomycetia > Planctomycetales > Planctomycetaceae > Gimesia > Gimesia alba. The sequence goes on along the minus strand of NZ_CP036269.1, from coordinate 6,462,318 downwards.
CGTATTTCTGGCGTTCAAGCCCGTATCCGATGCTGCCGACCTTCGATGCCCCCAACAGTAATACGACGTGCACCCGCCGCGTTCGTTCGAATACACCTCTGCAGGCGTTAACGCTGGCCAACGATCATTCCCTGTTTGAACTGATTCAGGGCTTTGCTGTGCGAATACTCACAGAAGGTCCCGATTACGATGAAGGTCGAATGAGACAGGCATTCCAGATTTGTCTGTCCCGGACGCCCTCTGATCATGAACTGGATGTGCTGACCCGTTACTTAAACGAACAGCGGGCGCATTTTAAGGAATCACCGAAAGAAGCGGCTCAGGTCGCTTCAGATAAGCGACCGAAAGAAATCGATGTCGCGGAAGCCGCCAGTTGGACGGCGGTCGCCCGTGTCCTGATGAATCTGGATGAATTTATTACACGCGAATAACACATTTTCTCAAACTGAATGCCGTGTTTCAACAACGTGGCATTCAAGGAGACAGCGGATGAGTTTTGACGACCTCGTATTACGCGATCAGACACGACGCCACTTTTTTGAGAATTGCGCTGTGGGAGCCGGTGCGATGGGGCTGGCTGCACTGCTGCAGAATGAGCAACAGGCACAAGCGGGGCCTTCCGCGCTGGGGAAAACACATCATCCCCCCAAAGCCAAAAACGTGATCTATCTGTTCATGGCGGGAGGGCCGAGCCAGCTGGAGTTGTTTGACTTCAAACCCAAACTCCAGGAACTGGAAGGCAAAGTCATTCCCGAATCGTATGTCGAAGGCAAGCAGTTCGCGTTTCTGAAAAAAGACGCCAAGCTGCTGGGCACGCGCCGCAAATTCAAAAAGCATGGTGCCGCGGGAACGGAACTTTCGGATGCGGTTCCGCACCTGGCGAGTGTGGCCGACGATATTACGGTTCTGAAAAGTATGAAAACGGATGTGTTCAATCACGGACCGGCCAAACTGTTTATGAATACGGGCACACAGCAGTTCGGGCGTCCTAGTATGGGGGCCTGGGTGACGTACGGGATTGGCAGTGAATCACAAAATCTGCCCGGCTTTGTCGTGCTGCAGTCTGGTCCCCGCGGACCCCGTGGCGGGGCTCCTCTTTGGGGTAGCGGGTTTCTGCCGACCACGTATCAGGGCGTTCCCTTTCTGAATGGCGCCGATCCCATTTTGAATCTGTCCAGCCCGAAGGGAATTGATCAGAAACGGCAGTCCGAATTTATCGATACCGTGAACGAACTCAATGCGCTGCGTCTGGAAAAAACGCGAGATCCCGAAATCTCGACACGCATTTCCGCTTACGAAATGGCGTATCGCATGCAGTCCAGTGCACCAGAGTTGATGGACTTGTCCGGCGAAACCAAAGAAACACTCGATCTGTATGGCGTCGACCCGGCAAAGCCCTCTTATGCTCGTAACTGTTTGCTGGCACGCAGGTTAATCGAAAAAGGCTGCCGCTTTGTCCAATTGTACCACACCGACTGGGACCATCATGGAAATAAAGGGACTGATCTGGGCGATGCGCTGGATGCACGCTGTCTGGAAACCGATCAGGCATCGGCGGCACTCGTCAAAGATTTGAAACAGCGCGGGCTGTTAGAGGATACGCTGGTCATCTGGGGGGGAGAGTTCGGAAGAACCCCTCAGGGCGAACCCCGCGATCTGATCGGCCGCGATCATCATATCGATGCATTCACAATGTGGGTGGCTGGCGGCGGTTCGAAGCCGGGTGTCACAATAGGAGAAACTGACGAACTGGGATACTACTCGGTCGAAGATACGGTTCACGTTCGCGACTTTCATGCGACCGTGTTGCATCTGTTGGGCATTGATCACCATGAGCTTTCCTATTTTTACCAGGGTCTCGATTTTCGTCTAACGGGTGTGGAAGAAGCCCATCTGGTTCAGAAAATGTTGGCTTGAAACCAGGCTCTCGGCTGATACTGAAAAAAACTTGAACGAAATATTAAGAAATCCTCTGGACAGAATTTGAAGATTTCATTATCACTCGCCTCTCTCTCATCCATCTCAAAATCAAATCAATTCACTTCCTTACTGTTCTGTAATTCCTACTCACTAATCCAATTTACTGTATATCGCGGAGGCATGGATGCCACCGGAGTCTAAAACCGGTCTATCCGGATCAATCTTGCGCAATTCCGGGCTGATTTTCCCACTAGTCATAGTGAGTTCAGTTCTGGTGATCATTGCGCCGTTGCCTCCGTTCGTGATGGACTTCTTATTGTCTTGCAACATCACGGTTTCGGTCGTGATTTTGATGACGACAATCTACGTCAAACGCCCGCTGGAATTCAGTGTATTCCCTGCCATTCTGCTGGGTACCACGTTGGCGCGACTGGTGCTCAACGTGGCTTCCACCCGTTTGATTTTAACCCGTGGTGCTGCCGACGGAACGGCTGCTGCCGGCGGTGTGATTGAAGCCTTCGGTCAGTTTGTTGCCGGTGGTGAATTGGTAGTGGGACTGATTATCTTCGTGATTCTGGTCACGATTCAATTTATGGTGATTACCAAAGGTGCGACCCGCATCAGTGAAGTGGCCGCCCGTTTTGCACTCGATAGTATGCCCGGTAAGCAGATGGCGATCGACGCCGATTTGAATGCCGGTTTGATCAGTTCGGAAGAAGCCAAAGAACGCCGCAAAGAGGTTACCGAACAAGCCGACTTCTACGGCTCAATGGACGGTGCCAGTAAGTTTGTCCGCGGCGATTCCATTGCCAGTATTATCATTACGTTGATCAATGTGGTCGGTGGTCTGTATGTCGGCATGGTCGATCATGGCATGGAGTTGGGCAAAGCGGCAACCGTCTTTACCACACTCACGATCGGTGATGGTCTGGTCACACAGGTTCCCGGCTTCCTGATTTCACTGGCCGCTGGTTTGATTGTAACGCGAACTTCGGTTGACAGTAATCTGCCGCGTGACGTGGTCAGGCAGTTCTCCGGTCACCCCGAAGCCTTGTTCCTGGCATCAACGTTTCTGTTTGCACTGGCCTTTACCGGCTTGCCCGCGGGGCCGATGCTGGCATTGGCCGTGGGATGTGCCATTACCGGAACCCTGCGAAGAAAAGGCCAACAGGCAGCGGAAGTGATCAAACAAAAAGAAGAAACACAACAACAGGAGCAGCCTCGCCCCGAGCCCAAGCCTGAAGATCATCTGTTTGTTGATCCGCTGGAACTGGAGCTGGGCGTGGGCTTACTGCGAATGGCGGACCCGGCGACCGGCGGCGACTTATTGGATCGCGTGACCCGCATCCGACACAAAATTGCCCAGGAGCTGGGAATCATTCTGCCTAAGGTTCGCATCAGAGATAACATTCGACTGGGACAACGCGACTACCAGATTAAAATCCGCGATGTGGCCGTGGCCTGGGGAGCGATTTATCCCGACGGCTTATTGGCCATTGATACGGGAGCCACCAACGGCGACATTCCTGGAATCGACACTGTCGAACCAGCATTCGGTCGACCAGCGAAATGGATTGAACTGGGACAAAAAGAACGCGCCGAGTTGATGGGATTCAATGTGGTCGAACCCTCGGCTGTGGTGATTACGCATCTGACCGAAGTCGTTCGCGAACACAGCAGCGAACTGTTGACCCGCGAGCAGGTGCATGCCCTCATCGAAAACCTCAAGGAATCATCTCCCAAAGTGGTTGAAGAGCTGATTCCCGATGTGCTGAAAATTTCACAAGTGCAGCACGTACTTTCGAACTTGCTGCGTGAACGTGTGCCGATTCGCGATCTGGAAACCATTTTGCAGTCACTCGGCGATTATGCAGACCGCACCAAAGAACCCATGATTTTAACGGAATATGTCCGCAATGGTCTGGCCCGTAGCATCTGCCAGCAGTATCGCGACAGCAAACGCCTGTTAAGAGTCGTCACCCTGGATCCCGAACTTGAAGATGTGCTGATGTCGGGCATTGATTACAACGAACATGGGCTGGTTATCAAACTGGCTCCCCAGACCGGAGAAATGATTACGCAGGCAATTGCCAATCAGATTGAACCGCTGGTCGCTTCCGGCGGACATCCGATTGTGATCTGCAATCCGCAAATCAGAGCCGGCTTGAAACAGATTACCTCCCCCTTATTACCACGACTGGTGGTATTGAGCTTAAACGAAATTACCCGCGACACGGATGTCGAAGCGGTCGGCCAGATTTCGGCCAGTCACTTGAATCCAGAGCAAATGGTGGGGGCGGCATGAGTAACACAGATTTAAACACGAGACAAAGACGCTTTAAGAGAAAAGCTGGAATTCAGAGACTCCACAATACAAACAGAAACGTGAAATAGAGGAAACGTGAAACATGTCAGATGTTCGCACTTTCAAAGCCGCATCGATGCAGGAAGCACTGAACCTGGTTCGCCAGGAAATGGGCAGTGATGCCGTCATCCTGCAGACCAAGCAGGTTCCGGGCCGTAAAGGTCTCTTGCCCTGGTCCAAGCCCAAAGAAGAATTCGAAATCACAGCCGGTCTGGATATCAAAACACGTACCCCAGCCGCCGTGCAAAAAAATAACCGGGCAACTTCCGGCCTGCGTCATCGCGCCTCCAATTTGCAGCCCACGAATGCGAATGTGAATGCCTATACGGAATCAGATGCACCCACTGCTCCCGCCCAGCGAAGTGCGGCTCCTCCCCGTCGACCGGATCTACCGGAACGCCAGCCCGAATATTCTGCTGCACCGACTCCTCCGCGGGTTCGAAGTCGTTTTGATCAAAGAGCATCCGAGCGCATTCCGCGACAGAGTCCACCAGAACAGAAAGCCTATGACCCGACGGAAGAGTTCGCAGAAAAACTCAACGCCATTCAAGAGATGCTGGAATCTTTGGATCGCCGCACTCGATCACAGCGATCGACGGATGTCCCGACGGAGTTGTTCCAGATTTATACAAGTCTGATTGATGCCGAAGTCGATGAATCCATCGCGCATGAACTGATTACGAAGCTCAAAGAAAATGCGACACCCGAACAACTTAAAGACACCAATGCCAGCAAAGCACTGCTGGCTGCGTTAATCGAATCTCAACTCTCCTGTACCTCACCGATTCGGGCGGTTCCCGGACAACGCAAAGTGGTCGCACTGGTGGGACCGACGGGGGTCGGGAAAACCACCACGATTGCCAAACTGGCCGCGAACTTCCGATTACGTGATAACGTGAAAATGGGGCTGGTCACGGTCGACACCTATCGCATTGCCGCCGTCGAACAGTTACGCACCTATGCCGAAATTATTGATCTGCCGATGAAGGTCGTCAGCACACCCCGCGAGATGCAGCAGGCACTCGATGAAATGGTGGGCCTGGATCTGATTCTCGTCGATACCGCCGGCCGCAGTCCCAGCGATGATTTGAAAATTCAGGAACTCGAACAGTTGTTCCGCGAAGTGCCCATTGATGAAGTCTCTCTGGTCATGAGTATGACCTCCAGTTTGAAAAGTCTGGAAGCGATTGCAAAACGATTTCAGGTTGCCAATCCGACGTCGATGATTCTGACCAAACTGGATGAAGCGCCGGTGATGGGCAGTCTGTTGACTTTAAGTCAGAATGTTCAATTGCCCATGCGTTATCTGACGACCGGCCAGGACGTTCCCGATGATATCGAACCCGCCAATGCCGCTCGGATGGCCCGTTTGATTTTGGGAGAAGATCAATTGCGTTAATGCCGATGCAGATCGGACTTCATTATCAGGAATTCAAAAGTTTATCACAGGCGTTTTGTTTAAAACGAAATTTAGCGAAAAGGGAAGCCAGATGGCTCCAGTTGTCAATGAAATCTTAGTGAGTCAGGCAGAAGTCATTTCTACTGATCCAACGACGGAGAATCTTCAGCCGTCTCTCGCATCGCGGGGCGACCAGGCCAAGGTTCTGCGTGGTCTGATGGAACAACGGCAGCCGGGAATCATTGAGAAAGACAAATCAACACGCTGTCGGACACTTGCGGTTTGCAGTGGAAAAGGGGGCGTCGGAAAATCAGTCATTTCTCTGAACCTGGCGTTGGCGCTGGCACAATCGGGGGCCTCGGTTTGCCTGATGGATGTGAATCTGGCGCTCGGAAATATCGATTTACTGAGTCGTTTAAACGGCTATTGGAATCTGTCGCATGTGGTCAGCGGTGCCCGTTCTTTAAAAGAAATTCAACTCGAGGGACCTTTAGGAGTCAACGTGGTCACCGGTGCCAGCGGCCTGACCGATTTAGCCGACTGCTCGGAAGCGGTTCGCAAAGATGTGCTGGGGCAAATGCAGGAACTGGAAGCGACACACGATTATCTGATTTTAGATAACGGCACTGGCATTCATCGCAGTATCCGGCAGTTTGTCACAACCGCCGACGATGTGTTGATCGTGACCACTCCCGAACCAACGGCGATTGCCGACGCTTATGCCACGATCAAATCGTTATCGACCATTCAATCATTAGAAATACAGACGCTGGTCAATCAATTTACTTCTGAAGACCAGGCCGAGAATGTCTTTCAGCAACTCAAGAAAACCACCGAATTATTTTTACACACCGGCTTAAGTCAGGCTGGTCAGATTCCGCATGATCTGCATGTGGTACAGTCCGTTTATGACCGGGAGCCTTTTGTATTAAGTCACCCGGATTGTCCCGCGTCGGAGGCAATTTATAAACTGGCCGATCATCTGATCGATCTGAATAAAGTCAAAGAACCGAAACACAAACAAGAGTCTTACTTTCCGCGGCTTTGGAAGCGCTTGCTTGGTGAAGCCGCATAACACTCAGGAATTACGGTAAGAAATCACAGGAAATTCTCTCTCATCTCTCTCTGTTCCTGTTCTTTCTCACTCTTGAGTCACATCATTTTACGAAACCCTTAACAACTGATTTTTGACTGGGCGTGCAGACATTCGTCTGTATTGTCGTGGTTCAACTACTGGTAAATGCTGAGGTTAAAGCAATATCAGGGGATCGCGGTACGCATGCAGGAACGATGAAATGTTAGGTTTTAACGATTAATTAAATTGTAGGAGAAAGGTTAAATTTTCTGGAGCAGGACGCCGATATAAAAAGATAGACGAGCGAAGGTCCCTTCGGAGTGAAGTGAAATTCATTCCGGACATTTTTCAAACTCTATCCGGGAATATTCTGTGGCCCTGCATTATGCATTTCGATTATCGCTAATCGCTTTTGCGACTGAATCAGTGCGAGGGATTCTCTCTCATGCTGATTTCATTGGCGCGACTCAATCCGCATTAGTAGCTGCAGTCATATTTTTTGGTCTCGGTCTGGTGCTCGGGGAAGTTGCCGCTCGACTGGTTGAAGAATCAGCGCGAGCAAGTTTTGAAAAATGGAAAAATAATCTTGATTAATTATAGAACGTTTTAGCAGTCATACTTTTCATCTCTAACCCATTTGAAACGGCTGTATGTTGATCACGGAGGAGTAAATGGCCATCAAAGCCAGTGAAGAAATCGCAGAAATCTGGAAGGTATTCAAGCAGGATCAATCCAACCAGGCTTTGCGTAACAAGCTCATAGAGCAATACGTTCCCCTGGTTCGTTATAATGCAGAACGGGTGTGGGCCAAACTACCCGAAGGTGTGGATTTGAACGACCTGATTTCGGCTGGTGTGTTCGGTCTGATGGATGCCATTAATGCATTCGATCTGGAACGGGGCGTCAAGTTTGAAACCTATTGCGTGCCCCGTATTCGTGGTGCCATGCTGGACGAACTGCGTACGATGGACTGGGTGCCGCGACTGGTTCGCAGCAAAGCCAGTAAGCTGGAAGCGGCCCGCAAAGCCGCCGAAGCAGAACACGGCAGACCTCCTGCGGATGAAGAAATCGCCCGCAAAATGCAATTGTCGCGTAAAGAGTTTGATAAACTCAAAAACGAAGCCAACGCCGTCGGCTTGGTAAGTTTGAACAAAAAATGGTACGAAACGGATAGTTACAAAGACGTCCGAGAAGTCGATATTCTCGAAGACGCCAAAGGCGAAGATCCCACCAAGAGCATTCAGAAACGGGATCTGATGCGACTGGTCACCAAAGGCCTGAACCGCAACGAGCGTCTGATTATCATCCTGTACTACTACGAAGAACTGACCATGAAAGAGATCGGTACCACCCTGGGCCTCTCCGAATCCCGCGTCAGCCAGATGCACTCCAGCATCGTCAACCGCCTGAAAGAACAACTGGGCCGCCGCCGTCCCGAATTCGCTTAATCAAGCCTGTCATTATTTGTGTATACACACAAGGTCTCCCTGTTTAGGGAGGCCTTTTTTTGTGTGTGCTGGGTGTTTTTATTTAATAGTTCTGAGGGTTGTTAAAAAAACAACTTTACAGAAATCAACGAAAACCGGGGCTAACGCCCTGCGGCTAATTTTTCTGTTTGTTAATGGATATCTCTGGCTTTTCGGTCCTGTGCTTCTGCTGTATACAGGATGACCTGTTCCAGTTCCTCTTCGGAATTCACACAGTGCCAGTCGCCGCCAACGGTCCAGACGGGGCGGTCCATGAACACAGGCCAGCCTTGCCGAATGACTCGTGTGCAGTTGGCCTTGATTTGATCTCGCACTTTCACCGTTGGACAAGCCAACGGTGCCACCCGCCGCACAGTCGGGCAGTTTCGTTTTCCACTGCCGATCGTTGAGCTTTGTCGAGCAGAATGACGTCGTGCTTGAGCCGATCACGGTGCCACTGTTCCAGAAACAGTTGAGGAGTCCGCGAACCTTTGCCACGAGACCGCCACCACCGCACGTCACCCTGCAGGAAGGTACCATACACTGTAAACGTTATGAAATAAGCCAGCGGTTGATCATGCATCGACACCCCACCCTGTTACACGTCAGGCATTAGAGATCATTAGCCGCAGGGCGTTAGCCCCGGTTCTTGTTGAGCTAACATAATCCACGGCTAACACCGTACGGCTGTTTTTTGTTGTACTTTGCCAGTCATTGTTCTAACACATTGTTCATGAAGATGATATTCAGTTCTTGTTTTCTATTCTGTCACCTGCCGGGTGTTTGCCTCGGTTTTGATACTGAGATATTTCTGAACCGGGGCTAATGCCCTGCGGCTAAATTTTCTATTTGTTAATGGATGTCTCTGGCTTTTCGGTCCTGTGCTTCTGCTGCATACAGGATGACTTGTTCCAGTTCCTCATCGGAATTCACACAGTGCCAATCGCCTCTCCCCTACCTTTAGGGAGTAAAATCGGCTTGACGTAGCGAATTCCTTCGCTATAATCGTGAGGCAGATAGCGAATTCTTTCGCTATTCTGGTGCAACGACTCGTATGGGGGAGAACGCGATGGCACGACCAGCGTCGAATCAGCCGACCGAGGTTGAATTACAGATATTGCGGATTCTGTGGCACAATGGGCCCAGTCCTGTGCGCGACATACATCAGGGATTGCAAGCCGACAAACAAACCAATTACTCGACGACAGTCAAGATGTTGGCCGTCATGTTGGAGAAGGGGCTTGTCAAGCGTGACGAAACCGTCTCTCCGTACGTTTATCAGGCTGCCATCACGCAACAGCGTACGCAGAAGAAAATCCTCGACTCCCTGGTTCAGCAAGTTTACGACGGCTCGCGCATGAGTCTGGTGATGCAGGCGCTTTCAACGGGTCGGGCATCTGCTGAGGAAATCGAAGAAGTGCGCGCACTTCTCGACAAACTCGAAAGGAAGCAGTCATGAGCAGTCTCGTACCGATCCAGGAAACAGTGGGTGCTCTTCTTCTGGCGTCCGATATCTTCAATTCAGTAAATATAGAGCTGGTTGATCGAATTGGCTGGACGCTGCTCAACAGTATCTGGCAGTTCACGCTGTTGATGATCATCTACCTGGCCGTGGAACGACTGCTGGCAAAGAGATCGCCTCAGGCCCGTTATCTGGCCGGAGTTCTGACAATGGGATTCATGTTGTCGGCGTTACCGGTGACATTTCTGGTGCTGGGCCAGCATTCATTGACATCGGTGGTGTCGGAATGGCAAACAGAAGGGGCGAATCTGTCTGAGCCGAGACTGAATGAAAACTCCGAGCATGACGCAGCACGGAGTAGCACGAGCAGCGAAGAGCTGGCTCTGCCGGGAACTCGAAGTTCGGAGTTTTCTCAAGCAGACAGCGAATTTTCCGCCGAGGTGAATCCGTCTTCGAATGCCGAGCACGGCGGCGAGCATAGCGATACAGCGTTGTCTGGACACAAGAAATATTTCGGAGGCGGCGGTTACTCGATTTCCGAGGCTTTGATGAAAACCAGTCAATTGGTACATCCGTGGTTGCCTATTGTGGTCTACTGCTGGATTCTGGGAACACTCCTCGCATCAGTTCGCCCGGGGCTGGGCTGGCTGACGGTTCACAAGTTGAAAACATCGGGATCAACGCCCGTTCCCGAATCAGTGCGGCAGCTTCTACTTGAAACTGCGCGGCGGGTTGGATTGTCGACGCGCGTTGATGTTATTCAGTCATCACTGGTGACGGTACCCGGAGTGGTCGGCTGGTTCAGACCTGTGATCCTGCTCCCGGCCGGAGTTGTGACGGGACTGACGACACAGCAACTGGAGGCCATTCTCGCGCATGAACTGGCACATATTCGACGACACGACTATCTGATTAATCTGCTTCAGGCACTCTTGGAAACCGTTTTATTTTATCATCCTGCAGTCTGGTGGGTTTCTCACAGAATTCGTTTACACCGCGAAGATTGCTGCGACGAATGTGCTGTATCGCAGGTCTCAGATCGAGTGACTTACGCTGGCGCATTGCTGGCCGTGCATGATCTGCGAGGGAGCGTTCCCATGCCCATGCTCTCTGCCAAAGGGGGCTCGCTGCACGCTCGAATCCGGCGGATTGTGGGCCAGGAAGAACCGCTGTCCGCTTCCTCGGGGTGGTGGATGGCGTTGACGCTCGCCGGATTGATGATCGGGGCCATTTATCTGGCCAACGCGGACAAGCAGGCCTCTGCTGGTTCCGAGGAATTTGCGACACGAACAGTTCGGGTCGCCAAACCAGAAAAAGTCAGCGCGGTTGAAGAACATTCCGAAAAGAAGCCGGCTAACGCATCCGAATTTCAATCCGCCTTCTTCAGGGCGGATGAGCAGGCGCCTGTTCTGAGCAAGCTTGAATCTCTCGGGCTCTACAAAGCAACGACGTTCGACATGCGCGGTCCCAAAAAGCAGACAGCCTACCGTGTGCGGCTCTTCGGTAGAGTGCCGGAGGACGCCTGGCCATTGATCGGGAAACTGGGGACGCTGCGATACGTCAACCTCACCGGCGTCAATACGTCGTCGAGGAATCTGCGATTTCTCATTCGCGCCCGTTCAAGGTGGGACGCTCGAGTACCCCACCCCTGTTTGCGCGAACTCCATGTGGTCAATTCCCGTTTCGAACCAGTCGATCTGGCTCTCCTGGAATCACAACCCTATTTGCAGAAACTCAACGCGATGCTGACGGTCTTCAAACTGACTTCAGACGAACGCAGGTCGCGGCTGGGAAAACTTTCAAATGAGGAACAGCAACGATTTTCGACGATCGCTCGTGCAGACGGCAGTCGTACTCATATCGCCCAGGCTGCCATTCTGACGGATCGTGCCATGGTACGACTCAAAAATTTGACGCAACTCCGCGAGTTGATCCTGATTAATACGTTTGTCTCGGAAGCCAGTCTTTCAGCGCTGTCTGAAATGTCACAGCTCCAAGTGCTTGAGTTTCCACTCATCACACCCCTGGACGAATCGAAAGCACAAGTCTTCAAACAGATGCAGGCGCTTCGCAAGTTGTCGCTACCCGCGATCGGGCCTGGTACGGGGGCAGTCCTGGCGGGTTTGCCCGCTTTAGAAGAGCTGGACACGCGGAGTCTGACCGATCAATCGGCGGCTGAACTTGCTGGTGCCCCAAAGCTGAAGCGACTCACGCTCTGGTCCAACAACCTGACCGATGCGGGGCTGCAACAACTGGGCCGAATTAAGTCGCTCGAACGGCTTGATATCCGGGCCAACGATGGTCCGTTGACGCTTCAGGGAATTGCTCAGTTCCAGGCAACGCGACCGGACTGCGAGGTGATTCATTCCTTGAAGCAGCCTGAGCTAAATGAAAACGTGCGGAAGCTCCCGGCTGACTTATTTGTTGTTGGTTTCAATTGGACCGGAGCGCGTTCGCGCGAGGAACTCCTGAAGCATGCTAAGGAAAAGTTTGGCGATTCCCAATTCTGGGTCGAAGTCCAGCCGCAGACGCGGAAGGGATATCTCGGAGCACTGGCGCTCGTGCGCGGAAAGTCCGGACGTGACTGGCTGACTGCAGCGTTAAACTCCAGCGAAGACTACACGGTTAAAATGGTGGTACCATTGACGCACCAGTTACTGCGTACAGAAGGCGTGGATTTCCGTGTGCTCAGTCAGAACAATCAAGAGGAAACTTCGGATAATTCCAGCAAAAAGGCGAAGACGAAAACGCGTCCTGAGTCAAAAGAAGGGACCTCTGCAACGTCGGCAACTTCTGGCAGCGGTCAAGCGGACGACCTGAGTCTTCCGCCGTTTGATGAATTCATAGAACAACTGCGAAAGACGAATCAGACCGAAGCGGCAAACTACCTCACGGGGCGCCGTGAGTCTCTTCTCAAAAGGTTGGAAGGTCATCCGACAGCCGTGTTGGTTTACGGGCAAATCGTAGCTCCCGAAGGAGAACCGCCGCAGTTGTGCAACGCGCAAATGAAAATCATCAAAGGGGGCTATTTTATCGGCAGTGTTGGGAACCTCGCGAAACCTGTTGGTTTTCGTATGTTTGGCTGCCGAAAAGTCGATCTCGTTCCGCGCGAAGCCGGTGGTGATCAAGTCAAATCGGGCGACACGGTTTCACTGGGACGGATTGTGATGCAACCCTATGCACGCGAAGAATTAGCGACTGTTCGTGGTCGCCTGAAATTTGGCCGAGACATCGCTGTCTCCGCTGTCCGCATTCGCGTTGTGATAGATCCAGCGAAAACGAACAGCATCTCCGGTGGAACGGACGGCTTTCTGGAATGGCCGGAAAAGGAACAGGTGACGATCGGAAAAAACTTTGAGTTTGAACATCGTCAGCTGGCTCCTTTGCCTCACCGACTTGAGATCGAGTCCCCCGGCCACCGGCGCGTGTTCCGCAACTTGCATCTGACTTCCGGAGGAACGCTTGAATTGGGAACCATCGAAGTTCCTGCAGCTCCCCAATTCGAAGTCGAACTGCGGACGGCAGACACTCTTGATTTCAGCAAGGCCAAACAGCGGAAGGTTCACGTATTTCTGGATGACGTGTGGAAGTCGAATCCGGACAACCCCATGCTGGCGAAATACTCAGGCGGCGATATGCGGTTTGTCATGCGTCGCAACCGGTATGTCCGTCGTGGAAGGGCTATTTTGAGTGAAGAAAACCAACCGGAGCTTGTGACTTTACACAGTGGTGTCGCCTCTTTGAAGATTGCCGATCTGGGGGAGGGAGATCTCAACAGTCACTTAATGCCGTCAGTACTACGTAAAGACCTGTCTTCTGCTCGGGAGATTCCGATTCGCGAAGGGCACGTTTACCTGACCTGGCATACATACTGGAAACACTGGACGCTGTTGCAGGTGAAGATCCAAAAGGACTGATTCCTTGAAGACTGTGTACGCAGTTAGCTAGTGTTTGCCCGACAGATTTCAATTTTCTAATTGGTCCTGCTTCATCACCAGCGATTGCTAGTTTCAGTGCGGATGGTTCTCTGCGTGGTTGCGGTGCGATCTGATAGAATTTGTTGTCATGTGTGTGACAGTTTATTTCTAAATCGACGATAACCGGGGCTAACGTCCTGCGGCTGATAGTTAGGGGGGGAGTCTCACGTTCAGTTTTTTCAGGGTGAATCAGGGATACGATTGGGAATTCTTTGTGGATGTGGAGTGTGAAAAACAAATTAATGGTTGACACGCGGTGATGTTATGTCACTCTATACGCTAGTGTATTAGAACTGACACATTGCAGCCAGGACGATTCTCATGCATCCACGACACCGAAACCTGAAGGGTTACGCCTTTGACCCTTCACTCTCGCTGCTGATTGACACGGTTGATATCAACACAATTGTCTATCGAATTCCGTGGGAAGAACTCAAACCCGGACCGATAGGCGAGTACGTCGAAGTTGTTGACTACGATCCCACAATCAGGCAAATGTATCAACCCGTCGACTTGAATGGTGAATTTGAGCTGGTCAATAATGGTCTGGATCCCAGTGAAAGTAATCCGCAGTTTCATCAGCAGATGGTTTACGCGGTGTCGATGGTGACCATCAAAAACTTTGAAAAAGCACTCGGTCGAAAACTGTTCTGGGCCACGCGTTTGAAAGAGGGGTCGGGTGCTTATGAAGATTATGTTCCCCGCCTGCGGATCTACCCGCACGCCCTGCGCGAGGCCAATGCCTATTACAGTCCGCTGAAGAAATCGATTCTCTTCGGCTATTTTTCCGCGACTCCCAATAATGTCGCCTTACAGATGCCTGGTTCCCTGGTGTTTACGTGTTTGAGCCATGACATCATTGCCCATGAAGTCACTCACGCCATTCTGGATGGTCTGCATCGTGAATACAATCAACCTTCCAATCCCGATGTCCTGGCCTTTCATGAGGCATTCGCCGATATCATTGCTCTATTTCAGCACTTTACGTTTCCGGAGGTGCTGAAGCATCAGATCAGCCGGACCCGGGGGAATCTGGATGATCAGAATCTGCTGGGGCAACTGGCTCAGCAATTTGGAGTTTCGATCGGGCGTTACGGAAGTTTACGTAATGCACTGGGACGCTACGACGAATCCGGCCAGTGGGTTCCCCAGAAACCTGATCCGGCAGAGTATCAGGAAGTCATGGAGCCGCATCATCGGGGAAGCATTCTGGTTGCCGCAGTCTTTGAGGCATTTCTGACCATTTATAAACGACGGATCCAAGACCTGTTACGGATCGCCACCGCCGGCTCCGGTGTGATACCGGAAGGCGAACTTCCCCCAGATCTGGTCAATCGCCTGGCAAACGAAGCCTCGAAGTCGGCCCAGCACATTTTGAATATGTGTATCCGGGCAATCGACTATTGTCCGCCCGTTGACATTACTTTTGGCGATTTTCTTCGGGCGATCATTACAGCCGACTTTGATTTGGCTGATGACGACAAGTATCACTATCGTCTTGCGTTCATCGATTCCTTCCGCCGCCGCGGAATCTATCCCAGCAATCTGAAAAACCTGAGCGAAGAGAGCCTGCGTTATCCTTCCCCGATGAATCTGTCCGAAGAGACCCAGCGCAGCATTCGCATTCTGGTCGAGTTTCTGAAACAGTATCGCGGAAGGTTATTGTATGAAACTGATCGCGAAAAAATCTTTAACATCACGAGAACCTATATTGCAGGTAGTTCAAGTGTGACCGGGTTACACCGGCGTTTGACTCAGAAATTCAAGATTACCTACGAATTTGAAAAGCTGACCGGACTGATTTTCAACTGGGAAAAATTTGATTTTGGCGACTCGGTGGTGCGCGATCGTCCCTCGTTTCAGGTACAAAACCTGCGCATTGTCTCGCGGGTCGGGCCGGACGGCAAAATTGTCAATCAGATCGTATTCAGTCTGATTCAACGAATGGGAGTCGTGATCCATGGTGGAAAATTTGTTCGCTACTACGATCCTCTACATGAAGAACGACCTACCGGCGGCTTCGAAGTCCAGGGGGGCTCGACACTGATATTTGATCTGGATTACGAAGAGAAGCCGAAAACAAAAGAGAAGTCGAATTCAAAACAGAAGCAGAAAACCGAAACTGAAACAGTGCGGCTCAAATATGCGATCTCGAAACCGTTGTTTGAACCAAAGCGATTGGATGGAAGTAAGACGCGACTCCCCAGTGCCCGGATTATGAGCCAGCACGAATTCCAGACTGAAGTCTTGCCAGACACGGTTTCCGAATTCGCGCACTATTTCGGCCTGGGGCTCGACAATCGATTTGGTCACATGTTTTCCATCCTGCACAACCACTAAGCATCAGGGTTCAGTAATGCCTGACAATCCGAAAAAAAATATCACTTCTGTAAAAGTCCGCATGTACAAAATGGGGACGGGAGACTGTATTTCGCTGAAGTTTCAACATGAGGCGGAAACCACTTACACGATGTTGTTTGATTGCGGCTGCATCAGTGGATCGAAGGCCAGGCTCACGCCGTTTGTCGAGGAACTGATTAACGATCTTGATGGTCATGTTGACGCACTGGTGATTACGCACGAGCATCAGGACCATGTCCTCGGCTTTCAGCGTTGTGAAGAATTATTTGTCGAAGGGCTTTCTGTCGGCGAATTGTGGATGGGTTGGACGGAGAACGATGCCAAACCCAAAGTCAAGAAATGGAAAACGGACTATGGACAGAAAAAGATGGCTCTTGCGAGAGCCGCCCGGCAGTTAAATGAGGATATGAATTCCGCGAATTTTAAAAACCAGTTGGCCGGTTCGCTGGCTGCGGACGAACTGTTGTCGTTTCACCAGAATTTTGCGGAATCGGTGCAGGGCTTTGCCAGTCTGCATGTGAACGAGGATGAGAGGGAATACAAGGGCCCGCTGAAAGGAATGCAAATTGCCAAAGAGAAATTGGAACGGCAGCATGAGATTAATTATCTCTCACCCCGCGAGATCCTCTACGATATCGAAGGTCTGGATGGGGTTCGAATTTTTGTTCTCGGGCCGCCGACGTCTCACGCTGAAGTTGCCAAGGAAAGTGGGGAGGCAGGCGAATCCTATCAGCATAACAAGAAGCTGGATCCTGAAGACTATGCGCTCGACTCATTGCGTTTTCAGCTTCAGGATAGCGACTATTTTACCCGGACGATGAATTTTGACGGCGATGTTTCCAGCAATACGACCCTCGCCCCGTTTTCCGCTTCCGCGTTTGCTTCAAAGTCGACTTTCCGCAAATCTCCCTATGAGGACCCCAAGGAGGCCTGGAGGCGGATCGATTATGAATGGTTACAAAGTTCAGCCAATTTGGCCTTGCGCATGAACAGCCTGACGAACAACCTGAGCCTGGTACTGGCGATCGAATTTGAAGAAAGCGGCAAGGTGATGCTGTTTCCCGGAGATGCCGAGTTCGGGAGTTGGGAAAGCTGGCAGGGGATTGAGTGGAATAAAGTATTGCCAGGTTCTGACCTGACGACGGAAGATCTTCTGAATCGGGTTGTCTTTTACAAGGTGGCCCATCACCTGAGTCACAATGGGACGGCACAGAGCATCGGGCTCGAAATGATGAATCATCCTGATCTGGTCGCCATGGCCACGCTCAATTATGACGTGATCAGTTCAGGATGGAAATCGACGATGCCGAACCGTGCCATTTTGAAGGCGCTGCTCGAACGAACCAAAGGAAGAACGATTATCCAAAATACCGATCAACTGTTTTTTGATCTGGACAACGAAATTCCGCTCGCTGACAAAATCACAGAATACCAGGGAAAAATGGCAGCAGATGAGCACCAGCAATACACGGACTCCCTGATCGAAAATGATAAGTATGTCGAGGTTTCCATCTCTACGAGGTAGGCTGCTTCCGTTCGACGACGAACGGTTGTTACCAATGTGTCCGTACTAAATAGCTTGTCCGACAGTGCTTCATTCCTAGTTCATTTGACCTCAACTTTCAAACTGCCGATGTTCTTCCCTTTGAAATCGGATCGGGAGATGGTATAGACCTCGGTCCAGTCTTTCAGCTTGAGTTTTTTTCCGGGCCCATATGATTCCTGTTCAATTACGTCGGAGCGGAGCAGTAGCGGTAGTTTTGCGGTGAAGAGGTTATTTTTGCCACCAACTTTGGCATGGAGATCGATCCTGTGGTTCAATGGGACAACAGCAAGATAGAGTCCGGTCTTGTCTGTCTTTACCAGTTCCCGCTGAATCTGCTTTCCGTTGAAGAAGAAGCGTAGCTCTGAGATTGGTTTATCCGTCTCGAATTTGAGAACGGTTACTGTATTAATCTTGGCAACGATGCTGTCTCGATTGAGATTACGCTTCGGAAAGTTGGAACGTTTTCGGTCTGCTGCGTCTGCGCTACAGATCATTGCCATGAAGAGAAGTAGAAAAAGACGTGGTTTCATTTTTATCTCCTTTTCAATCGGACAGAATCACCTGCATGTTCCCATCAGGAGGATGTATTAGGATTGCCAGGTTGATGGTCAGTTCATTCGAGTGACAAGCCAATGGGCGGCGAGGCCGTCGCGAAGGACTACGATGCCTTCTACACCTGACATTGTCGACCATGTCCAGGCAGGAGTTCGGAACCGCCAAACCTCGTCTTCGTTTCGTAGCAGGTCGCCCGGATCTCCGGAGTTCTGTAATTCGCTTCTCGCCTGAGCTACGGTGATCTTCTCGGACATGAGTGCGCGAAGCGTGGTGCCAGCGAGAGGGATCTCTTCCGGGTTTCGCAGTCCCAAAGATTGTTTTCGCATGACTTTTTAAGCCTCACCGTAGACAGGAATATATTCTGACTCAATTTATCAGGACCGCGAATGGCGATCAATTGGGATTCCTGTGCACGCGGAAGATTATTGGTAGGTTCAAAACCGGCGGCTAGGTAGCGTTTCACATTTCGAATATCTCTTTGCAAATGGAAGAAAACCGGGGCTAACGCCCTGCGGCTAATGGGCATTTATTACGGTCATAGTCCTTAAAATAAGAGCAACAGCACACTGTCGGCCACGGAGAATTATTACATTGATAACTCTATAGACCACAAAATCACTCTCAGAACTAATAAATATACGCTACCTCGCGCCGTGCCGCTCAGGGTGGATGGTGGTTATTCTTTGTCTGGGTCGAGCCTGGGAGTGCCGTCTGTCTTGCGCATCGGGTAGAGCGTAATCGAAATCGAGAACCCGGCATTGGCAACCTGCGTGAGCAGGTCAAGCGGGAAAGCGTAATTAAATCCCCATGAGTCCCAGCAATCGAATCCGACGTTGAAATCGCGTTTTGTGCAGGCGGCAAGTTGAGCCGTGGCTGAATCAGATAACTTTGCGATCGCAGCAAGAAAGGCACCGATGTCGTTCGGGGCGTCTGACTGTAGTTGATTTGCCTCGTAGCAAGCCGACCATGTACCGTTTGCAGTTTCCGCGTAGTGCAAAGGACAGCACAAAGCGGCGAGTTCCGTGTGGAGAACATCAAACGCGAACGGCGAAAGCAAATCGAGGTCTGTGTTGACATACCTGGTATCGACGTCAGTCAATGGGGCTCCCTTTCTTCAGGTGAATTACGATCGGCATCACCAGACCAGGAAAGTTGATTGTCTACGTCAAAACGCTCGCAAGCCCCGTTCCGGTGTATGCCATGGTGATCCGCCACTTTGAGTTACAACCAGCGGGGATCAATCAGTGGAATCCGGTTTCTCGGAATTCTTTTTGTCCCGGTCGAGGTAGCGTTTGGCACGTTCACCCAGCGCACGAATCGTCTTGTCCGAACTCTCCGTCGCAGTTTCGGAAAGTCGTTTTGCATCCATACTCTTGATGGTCTCGACAGCCTTGCCGGCTCCGGCTCCGATGACAGGTTGCACGTCATCCGCGAACGATTGGAACCGCGCTTCGACACGTTCCGTCGTGGCGACAGCACGTTCCAGTTTGGGGATCATCATCGCTACCAGGGCGACCAGCAGCACAACCATCACAACAAGATTTGCGATAGAAACCCATGTCAGTCGCTTCACGTATGCGGTCAGTTCAGCATTGTGTGTTTCGTCAGTTGCCATAATGTTTGCATTCAGTCTAGAAAGATTTCAGTCGGATCAATATTGATAGCCAAAATTTGAGACGGTTTCAATCTATCAGAATGTATGTTCATGATCAATGAATTTCAGTGCGGGGTGTTTATCTGCGTGGGGGCGGGGATATCTGGTAGGATTTGTTTTGCGTGAGAGTTTGTTTTTGAGGGCTTAGGTTTCCTGTATCAAAAACGGCGGCTAGCGCCGACCCGCTCAGGGTGGGTGGATTTTCTTTTGTTTGATCGCTGTTGGCAAGCCAAAAGCGACATAGGCTGCCATGGTCTGGTTTGTTTTTTGCTACCACGAAAAACACGAAAGGGCACGAAAAGTCAATTTTGTTTTCTGTAAGAACATTCGTTGGGGCTGACATAAATTACGTCGATACCGCGGGCGGCCACATAGGGCCGCACCCTACTTTTTTCTGGTATGAAATCGTGACTATTTTCAGGAAGGGCGTGGGGCGGTCAAGGGGGAGAGAAACGAAATGGTTGGCGAAGGAGTGCAGATGTGTGTTGGGGCTGTGGTGGGACTGGTTGACAGGGGGGCGGTTGTGTGGCGATGTGTGTCGACCCGCATAACTTTTCGAGGATTCCATTTGAATAATCGTTCTAAAACAAGCGTTTTTTTGCAGGTGCGGTTAAAACCGGTTTCACTTTTTCACCTGAACCAGTGGTGCTCACGCGCGCGACGCGCAACTGGGATGATGGCGAAGTGCGGGAGGGCGTCAAGAGGAAATTTTTCAGTCCCAACTCAATCTGGTCAGGTGAACTTCAGGAGTCAGGACAGTGTGTGTTGATATCAGCCAATTTGAAAAAAACGGTCAGTTCTTGACTGAGTTGCTCGAAATTCGAACCGGATTGGATTTAGAATAAACGGCTCAGGGAACATCAGTTCCGGATCGGCGATTTCCGAATCGTGTTTGATTTACATACTTCAGCTAGACAGTCAGGGTTACGGTTCATTCATGGATGTTTCTCAAATCGAAGATTACTATCAACGCTCACTGGCCGAAGTGGGAAAAGTTCTCATGGGTCAGGAAGATCTGGTAGAAGGCGTTTTGATCGCGTTATTCTGTGAAGGGAATGTGCTGATCGAAGGCGTGCCCGGCTTGGGGAAAACACTGCTGGTGAATGCACTCAGCCACGTGCTGTCGAGCGAGTTTCGTCGGATTCAATTTACGCCCGACCTGATGCCTTCGGATATCACAGGGCATTCCGTGTATGACATGCACGAGAAAGTCTTTACCTTCAATCAGGGGCCGCTATTTACCAATCTGCTGTTGGCCGATGAAGTCAACCGGGCTCCCGCCAAAACACAATCGGCGTTACTGGAAGCGATGCAGGAACATCAGGTTTCCGTCGATGGCAAAACTTATCCGCTCGAACGTCCCTTTCTCACGATTGCGACGCAGAACCCACTGGAACAGGAAGGAACCTATCCGCTGCCCGAAGCGCAGCTGGATCGTTTCATGTTCAAGCTGATGGTCGATTATCCGACGCAGGATCAGGAAAACGAGATTCTCAAACTGTATGCTGACGGTAAGGATAACCGCGACCTGGGCAGTTTCGGCATGGAATCTGTGTTGAATACCGAAATCATTCTGCAGATTCAGAAACGGGCCACCGAAATTATTGTCGAGCCTTCGATCATTCAATACATCACCTCGATTGTTTCGCGGACCCGCAGCTGGCATACGATTGAGGTGGGGGCGAGCCCCCGTGCGAGTGTGAATCTGCTGATTGGTTCCCGCGTGATGGCAGCCTGTCAGGGGCGTGACTTTGTGGTTCCCGATGATGTGAAAGAACTGGCGCTACCGATTCTTCGCCATCGGATTCGTCTACATCCCGAAGCGGAAATTGAAGGCATGAATGTGGATGACGTGATTCGCGAAATCCTGGAAAGTGTCGAGGCGCCTCGCCAATGATGCCGCGACTCCCATTACTGTTTCTATTCGCGTCCGCGATGGTCCC
Source organism: Gimesia alba (assembly GCF_007744675.1). Classification (NCBI taxonomy): domain Bacteria; kingdom Pseudomonadati; phylum Planctomycetota; class Planctomycetia; order Planctomycetales; family Planctomycetaceae; genus Gimesia; species Gimesia alba. Next base: position 6,440,595 of record NZ_CP036269.1, on the reverse strand, counting down.
TTTTGCATTGGGAACCGTTTGGGCTGAAGCAGGGCAAATCGGCATCCTGATCTGTCTGGGAGTCTTTCTGCTGTCGCTGGTAGATTTGGTCATCACTCCTTCTCTGCTGGCGATTGAAGTGTACCGTGATGTCAGCGATGTGCTCAGTGTCGGCACGCAGAACAGTGTGAAACTCTGGTTTACGAATCGGGGTCCGGTTTCGCTGTTGATTCACGTGCATGATGAGCCGCCGTTGCCCTGTCATTATTCCGATCTTCCGTTTGATATCAAGCTGATACCGAATAAGCATCATTACAGCATCTATCATGTGGAGCCGTTGCATCGGGGGAAAAACCGGTTTCGTCGGGTCTTTCTGCAGATGAAAAGTCGGCTCGGTTTATGGACGGTATATGACGAGCGGGACATTCATCAGGAAGTACGTATCTACCCGGATATCAAAGCCGTGCATGGCGTTGAACTGCTGGCCCGCCGCAATCGGCTGGCAGAGACAGGAATTCGGCTCTCCCGTTTAAAAGGGCGCGGAACGGAATTTGAGCGTTTGCGCGAGTATCGGCGGGGTGATGAATTTCGCAGTATCGACTGGAAAGCAACATCGCGGCATCAGGAGTTAATCAGTCGGGAGTACGTTGTCGAAAAAAATCAGAACATCATCATTCTGATCGACTGCGGCCGCTCGATGTGCAATGAGGCGGAAGGGGTGACGCACTTTGATCGGGCTTTGAACGCGGCGATTTTACTGAGCTATATCGCGCTGCGACAGGGGGACACGGTTTCGCTGATGGCCTGCTCGAACAAGGTGGAGCGCTGGGTACCCCCAATTCGGGGCGCCGGTTCGATTCAGAAACTGATCCGACAGGTTTACGATCTGGAGCCGGTTTATGAAGCCTCCGATTATCAGTTGATGTCCGAGCAACTTCAGCTGCGTTACCGTAAGCGTTCGCTGGTGGTCGTTTTGACGCATGCTTTGGATGAAGTGCATCTGAGCCACCTCAGCGATTCACTGCGAATGATGCGCTGGCCGCATCTGGTGTTGTCTGCATTTTTGCGAAACGTGCCGCTACAACATCGGATGAATGCGATTCCGGAGACGGACCGCGAAGCCTTTCAGGTCGCCGCCGCCGCGGATATTGTGGCAACGCAAACCACACAAATCGCATCACTGCAAAAGTCCGGCCTGCTGGTGCTGGACACGCTGCCGGAAAATCTGTCGGTGAATCTCATTAGCCGCTATTTAGATATCAAAGCCCGGCAGTTGCTTTAGTGATTGCATTTGTTGACAGCTCGGATTTTCAAGTCGAATGATCGCAGTATTGGAATTGATGTGCGTACAATGTTATAGTTGTATTCATTAGTGCAATCGCGTTCTGTCAGCCTGCTGTTTATCTTTCCTTTTGGAACCACACCATAATGCGAACTACACTGTTTTTTTTACTGCTCTTCTGTCTGACAGGCTCTGTTTGCAGGTCTCAGAAAGTTCCCCCTGCTTCTAAAATTAATTTGTCTCAAGAGCAGGCAGTGCAGCGGATCAAAGCGTTGCATGGTAAAGTTGAATTTGCGAAGACAGGTTCAAACCCGAAGATTGAAGCCATCTCTTTCTCAAACTCGCAAATTGATGATGCCGGGCTTGTGATTTTGAAAGATTTGACCCATGTCAGGAAGCTGGGCTTTTATCAAACCAAGGTGACTGGTAGTGGGCTCAAACATCTTACTGGTTTGACCAAACTGGAAAATCTGGAATTTATCAGAAGCCCCCTCAAGGATGAGTCGCTAGCTTATCTGAAAAACTTTCCAGCCTTAACGCACCTTTACATTCGAAATGCGGCGCTTTCTGATGATGCGTTGAAGCATCTCCAAGGGCTCACAAAACTGCAAACACTCTGGCTGCTGGGAACGCATGTTTCCAATGACGGACTGGTGTATCTCAAAGATCTCAAGCAGCTGAAATCATTGAATCTATTTGAGACCCAGGTCAGTGATGCCGGGTTGAAACATCTTTACCATTTCAAAAACCTGAAGTATTTGGATCTGGGACACACCCTCGTGAGTCAGTCTGGAGTTGATCAACTCCGGGCCGCATTGCCGGATTGCAAAATTGAATTCACTCGTCCGCTTTCGTCGGCAGACCAGGCTCTGGTTGCTCAGGTGAAGCAGTTACACGGTTCTGTTTCTTATAGCAGCACGAATCAAATCAAACATATCATTGGCGTTACGCTTTCCGGCAGACAGGTTGATGATCACAAACTGAAATGCCTGAAAGAGAGTCAGGATTTGAGGTCGCTGATTCTCAATTCCACAAGTGTCAAAGGTGAGGGGCTGGCAGTTCTCAAAAACCATACCAGCTTAAACTTTCTGTCGTTAATGCATTCGCCTCTATCCGATTCAGGTCTGGTTCATATTGTAAAACACCAGAAATTAACAAGCCTGAATCTGAATGATACCAGGGTGAGTGATGCGGGATTAATCCATCTGAAGAAACTCAACAAACTCAAATATTTGAATCTACAGAAAACGAATGTGACAAATCAGGGGGTTAAGCAGCTACAGTCCGCACTCCCAAACTGCAAAATCGAATTTACTTTCAAGCTTTCTATGAATACTCAGCGCGCCATCGCCGCGTTGAGAGCCCTGCGGGCGCGGGTGATGATAACCAGACAACAGAAAGCTCCCTTTCAAACTTCAGAAGTGGTGACCTCGGTCAGTCTTTCTGGAAATCAAGTGACTGACACTCAGTTAGAGCATTTCAAAGAACTTTCGACTTTGAAATCGCTCAGCCTTCAGTCTACAAAATTCACAGACAAAGGACTGGTGCACCTGTCCGGTTTGACGGAACTGGAACAGCTCAAATTATCGGGGGCGCGGATTACAGATAACGGCCTGGCTGTTCTCAAAGGTTTGACCAAGCTTAAAGAGCTGGATCTGAGCCGAACCTCCATCACTGAAGCCGGACTTGCCTCTCTCAAAAATTATCCCGCTTTACGAAAGTTGCATCTAAGCAGCCTGCCATTAACCGATGCGGGGCTTGTCAATTTGAAAGGACTCTCGAATCTGGAAACATTAAGTATCGATGGTACCCGGGTTACAGGAGCTGGTTTTCACGAAATAAAAACGCTACCCCAACTGAAATCGTTGGATGTATCGAAGGCACCTATTGATGATGCCGGTTTAGAACATCTCGCCTGCTTGTCTCATTTGCAGACTTTGTCTCTCACGAATACAAAAATAACCGATGCCGGTTTAAATATTCTGGTGCAGTTAACAGAACTCGCTTCGTTGAAACTTGGGTTGAATCAAATTGGTGATGCGAATCTGGCAGCGCTCTCGAATCTCACGAAACTACACTCATTAAGTCTTCGAGAGACCGCCGTGACCGACTCTGGCCTGATGCATTTACGGAAATTAATCAACATAAAATACCTCAACCTGCAAGGCACCAAAATTACCAGTACGGGATTGAAACATTTGAATCAGCTCCACCAGATTTCAGTTCTGAATCTAAAGGACACGCAGATCGATGATTCGGGCCTCGCAGCACTAAAACCGTTTTCCAAATTAAGGCGATTGAATTTACATGGCACGCAAGTCACAGATATTGGCTTAGCACATTTAAAAGACAGGAAGCTCAAATTGACGGAACTGGTTTTGTACAAGACAAAAGTTACGAAGTCAGGAGTCAAAATGATGCAGCAGGAATATCCTCGCTGCATGGTCCTGGCTTCGCCACAGGATTCAGCAGAAATGCAGGAAATTGTTGAAAGACTGAAAAATTCAGGAGTCGTCTTGATTCGTTTAAAAAAAGATCTGCATACGGACTATTTTATTGTCTCATTTAATGCTGCTTCCCGGCAGAAACCGGAAACAGAGCACATTCATTCTCTGTTAAAGCTGCTTCGAGGGATCAAACACTTAGAGCAGCTGAGTATCAATAGGAAACAACTGACAGATGCGGGCCTCGAACATCTGCAGCGTTTCACTGATTTGAGGGAACTTGGAATCATCGGTGCCCGGATCACGGATCATGGTCTCAAGCAATTGGCGAATCTTTCCAACCTGGAAAGCTTAAGCATTATCGACACGCAGATCACTGATGCCGGTCTGGTGTATTTAAAACACTTCACCCGTTTGACGACACTTAAACTTTCCCGTAATCAAATTACGGATAACGGCTTGAAGCATCTGACCGGTTTAGCCGGTCTCAAAGTTCTGGATCTCAGTCAGACTGAAGTGACGGATAGCGGCTTGAAACATCTGGGAAGACTGCCGAGTCTCACCAGTTTGCACCTGAAAGACACCAAAGTAACCGAGGATGGGGTAAAAGCATTTCAGAAGGATCATCCTGGTTGCATGGTCGATTATACAATCCCTCTTGCGATGAATGAGGAAAAAATTGCAGCGCGGCTCAAGGAATTGGGTGCCTCTGTCAGTATCTATCAACGGGGAAATATGAAAGCCGTTCGCTTTATCTCTTTCCCACGAGAATACCGTGCAAATAGTAAGCGAGAGCACATTGATGATCGATTGGCACTTTTGAAGGGGTTAGAGCATGTAGAGAATCTTACTGTGAATAATCAGGATGTTACAGACGCGGGTCTGAAACATATGGAGAATTTAACCAGCTTAAAAAACTTGATGATCACTGGTCCCAAAATAACCGATGCCGGGATTCAACATTTAAGCGGTCTGACGAATCTCCAGCATTTGAGTCTTGAAGGCACTCAGATTTCTGATGCAGGATTGGTCCATTTGAAAGATTGCATTTTTTTAGAAAGCTTATCTCTACAAAGTACGAAGATCAGTTCTTCCGGGATCGAAAATCTGGAAGGACTTATTAATTTGAAATCGCTATATCTCGGTAGTACAGCTCTGGATGATCGGGGACTGAAGAGATTGAATGGGCTCTCGAAAATGAAATTATTGTCTGTTTATGGAACACAAATATCCGATACCGGATTGACCGAATTAGCTAAAGTTACGAATTTAAGCGTTTTGTATTTGAGTCACACTCGTATTACTGATGTAGGATTACAGCACTTGAAATCGCTTAAGAAACTCGTTCGTCTTTCTCTACAAAATACAGCGATCACGGATGCAGGACTCGCGCACTTGAAGACAATGACACATCTAACCAGTCTCTATTTAAACGAAACCAAAGTCACGACAGAGGGAGTTCTCAAGATTCAAACACATCTTCCAGAGTGCAAAATAGATTTTACGATTCCACTTAGTGAGGAAATTCAAGCAGTTGTGAATTCTCTCCGAAAGCTGGGAGCAAATGTGGGAGTGACGAAACAGGGATTTCAAGAAGTGGTTGGAGTAGTCGTTTTTTATCATGATCTTCGAAAACAAAATAATTTGGAACACATAGATTCCAGATTAGCGCGTCTCAAAGAGGTAACCACTTTGGAGCGAGTAGAAGTATTAGCACCACAAGTCACGGATGTGGGTTTGGCTCACTTGAAAAAACTGACCGGATTAAAAGAACTTGTCCTTCGCGGAAAAAACATTACTGACGCCGGGCTCCAGAATTTAACTGGACTCAACGAACTACAGAAATTAGATTTAGAAGAGACCCTGATTTCTGATGCAGGCATGGAACATATTGTGAAACTGGTCAAACTCAAAACGTTAAATCTGAAAGGCACTAAAGTCACAGCAGTAGGGCTTGAACGATTGCAGGAACTGAAAAACTTGCGTGAGCTCTCTCTCGTCAATCTCAATGTGCCAATCAATGTACTGAAGAAACTCTCTTCCGACATGCCCGAACTTTCAATTCGTTATTAAAAAAGGCAACTCAGAAAAGTTTCCTACAAATCATTTCCTGAACCAAAGAATCCACTCTGAATTCAATTTGCACGGTATACGCCAGTGCGGTTATGCCGAAGTTAATGATTATATCGGGCAGTGTCCACGTCGATTGACTAGGCAGGTGAATCACTGCTTTTTCGTTTTCTCACTCAAACCGGGGAGAATTGAGATCAGATGATCGAGTGCATATCCAGTCGTAGCCGATATTTATAGATAATTCATATACCCAAAAGCCGCGTAATCTATGCGGGTTCTTGTGTGGATTTCTTCGACTCTTCTCTGACCGCTGACTTTTTTCTTTTACTTGCTACTGGGCCAGTCGTATAATGAAATTTCCTTAAGTTTGCTACCGTTTCGTACTGGAGTCCTCTATGGCAGTCTGTTTAGTCCCTGTGAATCAAGGTCGCCCGATCGTGCTTGATAAGGCAATCATTCTAGTAGGACGCCATCCGGACTGTGATATCGTCATTACGGACAGCCCTAAAATCTCCCGAAAGCATTGCTGCCTGGCGATTGTGAATGACCGCCCGGTCGTCCGCGATCTGGGAAGTATGAATGGCGTTTTTGTCAACGGTAAGCAAATCGATCAGCAGGCCTGGTTGAAGCTGAATGACGAGTTGAAGATCGGTAACGTCGCCTATCATCTGCAAAATATTGGCGCTGATTCCAAGAAGAAAAACGACTCCTCTGACAACGCCCCTGGCGGAGATGATGCTCCTACCAAGGCACCTTCGGTACAGCACTTCAAGAAGCCGACGAAAGACGTTGATCTCTCGCAGCAATTTCCTGTTGCCATTTCAGACAGCGGGCAAAATGTGAGTGTGAACGATATGCTGCCCAGCGATGAACTGGAAAAAGCTGACGACGAAGACGACGAAGAAAATTATTCGGACAGTAATAACTTCGAAGGCTCCAGTTCTGGCTCACATATCGAGTTTATCTCGACCTGACCTAAATCCAGTTTACTTCTAAACTCAGTCAGGCTTCACTTCCATCGTCCGATTTTTCATTTGAGAAAGAATCGGATTCCAGAATCGGAAGTGCGCTGTCGTCATAATAATTAACAGCGTGACACAGCTGATAATCCCGCCGATCAAAAACCAGCCTGATTGGTAGGTCCAGATCACTTCATGTTTCCCCGCGGGTAGTTTTACGCCACGATACATGCCTTCGATCAATTCTCCCTCTGCGGGCTGACCATCTACATACACTTTCCAGCCGGGGTAATACAGGTCGGTCAGAATCAAAGTGTCTTCCGTTGGCGTGTCGGCTTCAATGATGATTTCATTCGCGCGGTAGGTTTTAATCGTGGCTGACTGATTGGCTTCCGGATGCGTCCAGGCGAGGCGGCCGCGAGAACCTTCCAATTCGTAGAAGTAAAGCGGTTCATCGAAGCGGCCCCAGGCCGGATTAATCACTGCATCGAAGTCACTCCAAACCGGCTTAACCGGCCATCGATTCAAGTCCAGTTTGTGCTGGCTGAGGATATGCGTCACTCCGGCTTTACGGAGCCATTCGATCTGTTCGGGAGTCGCCGGTTCTTTAAACGGCAGCGGTGCGGGCATGGTCAGTTTGGGATCGAAATACTGTTCGGGGCCAATGCCCAGATACACGGGGGTGGATGACACGCCGATCAATGTGGGCAGGTTGGCTCCCGGAGCAAATAGTCTTACAGGTTTGCCATATTCGTTGACGATTTTTCTTAAGGCACTCTTTTCGACCTGATTGATCGGCGGATTGGGGATGATGGCGGCGTACGTCACATACCGGCTGACAATCCAGAAGTCGGCGATCGTAAACAGGCAGACGAGTGAGACAACCACCAGTTGGATCATCTTGTTCCAGTTCATGACGAGTCGTTCGAGACAGACACCGGCGAGAACCGCGACGGCGAAGGTAGTCACGATCCCATATCGACCGGGGCCCGTGAAGAAACTGAAGCCGGGCAAATGTTTCGTCAGCGGCAGGAACCAGCCCGGTGTATAGAGCAATGCCAGGAAGCCGATGATGGCTAATAGCACGAGTCGGCGATCGCCGGTCCAGGCTTTTTGGAATGTCCCATAAATCAGCAATAGCACGGTGGCGATGCCGAAATAGAGGTGTGCTTCCACCTGGTTGGTCGCATCAGATCCGGGGCCAAGACCGGCATCAAGATTGACTTCATAGGGGTACCAGGCCCAGGGAGCAACGACCTGCGACAGATACCAGACCGGAATATGACCGTAGCCCGGCTGGTGGGAGCGTTCGCCGACTTCAGCCCGCTGGCTTAACTGTTTCAATTCCCAAGTCGGCCCCAGTTGCACGGCTGAAAGACCATAGGCGGCGATCAATGCCAGCAGTAACAGGATCACCGTGGACCGTCGACGGGGTTTGAGTTGTTCGGTGGCGTTATCGCGGCTGAACCAGATCCGGGCCGGGATGTAAACGAGTAGCATGAGCTGTGTAATAAATGCGAGATTAAAATGTCCTGGCAGAATCTGCATGGCGAGTGCGAAGCAGAGCAGGATCGGATAGCGCCAAAGCCGGGTCTGAAAAAACGATTCCACACACCAGAGTGTCAGTGGCAGCCAGGCGCCGCCGATGATGGCCCATTCCAGACAGATTCGCGAAGGAAACCAGCCGTAGGTATAAACGAGTCCGGCAAACAGGGCCGCAATCAGTGAATAGCCGAGCCGCCTGACATACATGGCGGTAAACACAAACGCCAGGATGTAGTGCAAAATCTGGACGAAGTTATAAGCCGCATTCACGGGGAGAAAGCGGTAGGCGAAATAGTTGAACGGATAAAAGGCACCCGTCTGGCTTTCAGCGACAAGCGGGACGCCATGCCCGATGTTCGAATTCCAGAGCGGAAATTCGCCCGCGTGGAGCCGATCAGCGAAGAACGATTTTTGCGGAAAGAAGTAGGTATAAAGGTCACCGCCGATCAAGCCGCCGCCCGACCAGAGACCGCCCCAGAAGATCCAGGTGAGCCCAACGGCGGAGATCAGAATGAGACCGGTAAACCAGGGAGCACTTTGCGAGGAAGACGTTTCCGACTGAGGTGCATCGGTTTTCTGCTTGCTCTTTTTTGAGGACTTGCTCAAGCGACTGAACCTTGTGTTGGCAAAATGAAAGGCGGCTGAATATCAGAAAGTGTATTCTAAGCCGCTTGTGCTGATGTCTCAACACACAGGACACAGAAGTTAGACTGTGTCCTGTTTTGCTGTAGAGTCTCTAGGTCCATTTGAATCGAATTTATTTGATTGAGACGTGCGAGAGTAAAATGTAATGCGCTTCAGGTAGTGTTTTTTAACTCGAACGGGCCTGACCAAAGACGCTTAACCGGGGCTAACGCCCTGCGGCTAGTGGGCTTTTACTGCGGTCATTGTTTATAACCTGGGGGAACATCACACCATCGGTCACGGTGAATTCTTTTATCACTAATGCTGTAGTACTCAACATCAGGCTGAGGATCTTATTCACCAAACATGCGGTTCAGGCGATTCTGGTGGTAAGCCAGTCGCTGTTCCGAATTCATCGAAGCAAAATCAGGAGCCCCGTTACCGTTGGTCGCGGGTTGAGACGAAGTTGTTTTGCCGGATGTCTTCGCTGCCGGTTTCCCGTTTGCTTTCTTTGTGGGGAAGCTGAAGGTTTTTCCATCTTCGCCGCCATAACTCATTACGGCGGTTTGATAAGTCAGATCGACTTCCAGTTCGCGATGCGGTTTGATCCCGAGTTCCTGCAGTACGCCGTGATAGGCTTGGACGGCTTCGACCGGTTGGATTTTGTCTTCGACCAGAAACCGCAGGAATTGAATGAATGCCAGCTGGTGCTCGGCCTGATTAATCTTGCGACCGAATAACGCCACGCGGGCACCATATTTTTTGGCGTCATAGATTAACTGGAATGCGTCGAGAGTCGTTCCCGCGGAGCCACCCAGGATGCCGACGATCAAATGCGGATCATAGGCGACGAGTTCTTCCATGGCCCGAGGTCCATGATAAACCATCTTCAGAAACGTAGGCCGTCCGGCTGAAGTGACGCCGGCCAGAGTCCGAGCGATCAAATCATTGATGAACCCGGGGGCGACGTCTGAGGCGACGGCGTTGCTGGTGTTGGGATCAAAAATTTCCAGGAAGTGGCGGAATTTCTTGCGTTCGGCTTCTTCGCGGAATTCTTTGTAGCGTTCTAACGTATCGAGATCATCTTCGAGATTATTATTGAACGTGACCGAATACAGACCGAGGTCAGCGCCGTAGGCCCGTTCTTCCGGTTTGCAGTCGAGATGTCCGCATTGAATATGATCCAGGCTGGCCGAGCGAAATGGCTTGGCCGCCGGGATATGAATCTTACCGCCGCGAGGCACGTGGACGTCGGTCGTATCATTGGCGCGGGCGGCGGGGGTAATCGGCGAATTGTCGAACAGGCGTTCGTCAATCGTCAACTTTTCGCTGGTACTGGCGGACATCAGGACGATGTCCACCACTTCCTGCTGAATGACTTCACGAATCTGTTGTCGGTATTCAGCCAGCGTTTTGTATTTGAGTTCCTGGTCATGCCGCTCAGGCGACAGACCGGGAGCACCAATGCCGAAGGCCATATCCGCATCCTTGGCATCGGCGATGATAAACTCTTTCGAGCCGCTGGGATCAGCGTGGATCGATTGAATTTTTCGATCAAGTGATTTTTCCATCAGACAATCATTTCAAATCAAAACGCAATAGTGGCTGAACGCAATTATAATATATCGACTAACCGATCGAGATCAGCCGAGTACTTTGTCGACGGTTTCCCGCAGTACTTTACCCGACTGAGTCAAAGCCATTTGTTCTTTCGGCCAGAGTTCGATTTCCAGATGCTGCATCACACCGGAGCGACCCATGACGGTTGGAACGGAGATGCAGACATCCCGTAGACCGAAGGCTCCATTCTGGAGTGAAGATACAGGCAGAATTCGACGTTGGTCAAGGGCGATACAGTGCACGACATCGGCGATGCTGACGCCCACCGCGAAACCGGCTCCCCCTTTTTTCTTGATGACTTCGGCTCCGCTGCCACGCGTCTTCTTTTCGACTTCGGCAATCAGAGATGGACTCGCGCCGGGGAACTTGTCCAGCGGCAGACCACCCACTTGAGCGGCCGACCAGATGGGAACCATGCTGTCGCCGTGTTCGCCGAGAATCAGGGTCGAGACTTGTGTCGGTGGCACATCCAGGCGGGCCGCCAGCATGCTGCGAAGACGAGTCGTGTCCAGAACAGTACCAAGACCGATCACTTGTTGTGGCGGCAGTCCGAGTTCTTTCATGGCCAGATAAGTCAATACGTCGACCGGATTCGAAACGACGAAGACAATCGCTCCTGGTTTCGTGCCAACGCGTTTGACGTCTGCCAGAATGTTTTTGAACAATTCGACATTGCGGTTGATCAAATCCAGGCGGCTTTCATCGGGTTTGCGTCGCAGACCGGCGGTGATCACGATTACGTCACTGTCTTTGACCAGTTCGGTTCCGCCGGCGTAAATTTTCTGGTCGGCGGTTAAAGAGCTGCCGTGCAACAAGTCGAGGGCCTGGCCTTCCACCAGATCCTGATTGACGTCGACCAGAGCAATTTCCCGGACGATGCCTCCGGCCTGTAATGCGAAGGCGGCACAGGAACCTACGAGTCCGCCACCACCAATAATACTGACATTCATAATCAAATCTTTTCTATATGATGATGTAATGTGTGTTTGTGAAAATATTCAACTGAGAAGAATTATTTACCCAGTGCTGACATCACCTGTTCGGTGATCGCTTTAACTAAATGCTCAGAGTTACCGCCGTTCGAAGTCGGAGTGGCTTCGGTCGATGGCTTCTGCAGGTATCCCGGGTAGCTGGGAGCAGGTTCAAACGATTTCTGCTGTGGAATTCCTTCTTTGTATCCGTCACGGAAGGCGCTGTTGCCACACAGGTCACAGTCTTCTACGTGGAAGCGAGGATCATCGAAGCCCAGTTTCTTCTTGAGGTCGAGCAGTTCACGGGTTTCTGTTTCCGTGAAGTAGCTGACGCGTCCGAGTTGCTTGGACAACAACAGGATTTTACAGTACGCGTCCAGAATTTCCGTTTTCCAGTAAGCGTCTTCCAGAGACTTACCGAAAGTGACGGTACCGTGTCCGGTCAGGATGATGGTGTTCGTGCCCCCTTTGAGGAACGGTACCACGGTGTCAGCGAATTTCTGTCCGCCCGGAGTTTCGTAAGGCGCCATGGGAACTTCACCCATGAAGACTTCAACTTCGGGCAGTACGCACTGTGGAATCGGCTCGCGAGCAACGGCGAAGGCGGTTGCATGTGGCGGGTGACAGTGAACGACAGCTTTGACATCGGGGCGTTCTTTCATGATCGCCAGGTGCAAGAGGATTTCGCTGGTTCGTTTACGAGTACCGGCAATCTGGTTTCCGTCGAGGTCAACGGCACAGATGTCTTCGGGTTTCATGAAGCCTTTGCAGATCATGGTCGGAGAGCAGAGGACTTCGTTTTCGCCGACACGAATCGAGATGTTTCCGTCGTTAGCCGCTGCAAATCCTTTATTGTATACGCGACGTCCGATTTCGCAGATCTCTTCTTTCAAATTTCGGTCGTGAATTCCACTGTTCCATTGATTTGACATTGTTTTGACTCCAAACGTAAATTTAAAAATGGTGTTTTCAGTAATTGTGATTGTGATTTGATTAGTAAACTTCGACCTGATCCAGAATCGCCGACACATAGGCGTCAATCGGTTTTACATCAGGGTGAAAGGGAGCGGCTGCTTCTGCTCCTTCACTGACTGCAATCTGGCAGCCCGGTGAAGCACCCAGCTCGTCGTAAATAATAAATGGTTCCGTTTTCTTTTTTTTCTTGCTGTTGAGCTCATCGCTCTTTAAGGGAATCGCAATCACCCACCGGGCAGCATCCAGACTGGGATGCTTGCGTGAAAGCGTCACTTTTCCGATGACTTCTGCGATTTTCATTATTTGTTTCCTCATGCAGGGACTAACCTGCGTTGACAAAGACCTTCATCAGATTTCTCAGTTCCATAAACGATTTCTGTTCCGGATTCACACAAATCAGATTCGGGCTCATTTGTGCGATGACGGTTCGTAAATGGTTCACGTCCTGAATGGCGGCCGCACAAACTTTTTCGTTTCGGTTGGCCAGACAGGCGGCTTTCTCTGCCGTGGAGGCGAACAGGATGACTCCTGCCGCATCGGCACGACATAAACTGCTGATCGCTTCCTTGACGGATTCTTCCAGTGAAGAACTCAGCTCTTGTGACCAGCGTACGCCGGTCTGTTGTTCGATGGTGGTCAGCGCGTTTTCAACAGCCATTGAGTTAGAAAGCACAATGGCCCGCCAGGGAGTCCCCTGCCCTGTTTCAGGAGCAGCAGACGACGTGGCACGATGCACGCTGATTTGAAATTCTCGCAGATAATCTTTGGCTGAAGGCGTCAACAGTGATCCCGCGGCGATGCCGACCGAGGAATGCCCCTTGGCCTTTTCTGCCAGCAGATCTGCGGTGATGACTTTTTCTGATAAAGTGACGGAAGCGGCAGCCGCTGTCACAGAGGGTACGCTGCCCGTTGTTTGTCCGCCCTGCCCCTGTTGGGAGAGGGTCGACAAAACATTGGCGACCACCTGATTGACTAACTCTTCCGAAAACTGCATATCGTTGTAATTAACTTTGTTTTGAATTTGATGATTCGCTATCAATAACACCCATTGTGGCCCAGCGAATGGGGGTATTGTTGGTTCCCACCATTTCCCGTACCGCGGCTCCGTCTGAAGTGAGCAGGACGGTATCGCCTTTGCCGCACCCCAGTTCGTCGATGACCAGCTCAGGAAATCCTTCTGCGTTGCCTTGGATGTCGAGTGTTTGCACCAGCAATAGTCGCCAGCCGGCAAGACTGGGATGTTTTGCCGTTGCGGTTGCTCGTCCTATGACTCGTCCTGTCAACATATGAATTTCATTCCTGAGGCGGTAATCTGCTGTTTTGTAGAGAGAACTACGGTCCTGTCCACGTTCTGTTGTATTATATGACTCTGAAATGCCCCACAGTCGTAGAACGACGGAAGCGTGTAAATGTCATCGGATTGGTGACTCCTTCTCCGGTCGGCGTTGCGATACTGAAGGACCCATAACCTTCGCCGCCGTTCCCCAGAGCAGCACCGCAAGGACCATTCTGCACGAACAGCGTGGTATCCATGATGCGGCCCATTTTGGTGATCGTTTCAATATTTCGTGAGTGGATCATGCTGGTGTGTCGGAATCCGTGTTCGAATTCTTTGGCCAGTTCGATTCCGTGATCGGCATTGCGGCAGCGAATGAAGGGCACGAACGGCATCATTTGTTCTTCGGGCACGAACGGGTTGTTCGTGTCGGTTTCGCCGTAGAGTAACTGTGTACCTGCAGGAACGCTGACGCCGATCATACCGGCCAATACGGATGCATCTTTGCCGATCAGATCGCGATTGAGTACTGCGTGTCCGCCCGGTTCTGTCGGAGGCGAGAATGCCAGTGATGTCAGTTGCGCGACCTGTTGATCGTTCAACTGATATCCGCCATGCCGTCCCATAGCGGACATCAGTTCGTTGAAGATGCTGTCGACGGCGAAGACCTCTTTTTCGCCGATACACAGCAGGTTGTTATCGTAAGCCGCTCCGATGATGATCGATTTGGCCGCATTCTCCAGGTCCGCTGTTTCATCGACAACGACGGGCGGGTTACCCGGACCAGCGACAATGGCTCGTTTCTTGGCAGCCAATGCGGCACGAGCCACACCAGGTCCACCGGTAACGCACAGCAAAGGCACGCCGCGATGATTGAAGATGGCATCGGCGGATTCCAGCGTGGGAGTTCCCAAAATCGTGACCAGGTTTTGTAAGCCGGTTGCCTGATAGATGGCTTGATTGAAACGTCGAACTCCTTCGCAGGCGATTTTGGCTCCGCCGGGATGCGGATTGACGACCAGTGTATTACCGGAGGCAACCATGTTAATGAAGTTACAGGCTAGTGTGGGCAGGCTGTGTGTGACGGGAGTGATGGCCCCGATGACGCCGAAGGGAGCGTATTCAGTCAGGCTGACTCCGTTATCACCGGAGACGGCTTCCGTCTTCATGAATTCCATGCCGGGAATACTTTTGATTAAGTGCAGCTTTTCAATTTTATGATCGAGACGACCGATTTTGGTCTCTTCCAGTTCCATGCGGCCCAGTTCTTCGGCCTGCGTATCACAGATCTGACGCACAATTTCGAGTGCTTTGGCCCGGTTTTCCAGCGAGGAGTTGAGCAGTTGTTTCTGTGCATCGTTGGCCGCAGCGACAGCCTGGTCAACACAGCTGAAGACACCCCAGTCACCATCATGCTGTGGTGTGGAGGAAGCGGAACCATAGCCGCCTCGATTATTGAGTTGTGATAACACTTCCTGTACGACACTGCGAATGGCTTCTTCTGTCGTCTGCATAATCTATTTCTCCCCGAGTTGTCTGGCTGTGAGACAAAGCTCAAGCCGCCGTCTCAGTCTTTTGAATTTCAGTTTTGGTGTTCCAGGTTATAGTTTTCCATCTGGTTGCGAATCCATCCGTCCAGTTTTGATTTCGTTGGTATCGACGCAATCATGACCAGCAGTAAAATGCCGACCGCTACAATAGAGAGTATCTGGCTTTCTACCATGAAGACCACGAGATTGAACATTGCGGCTCCTTCCAGTAATGCCAGTCCGATAATCATGCGGGTCATGAAGGTCGCATAGAATCTTCCCAGCATCTGTTCTTCATCCTGATTTCCTTCTGCCTGTGCTGCTTGCATTGTTTGCTTAAACAGGTTGCGAGCAACCAGATTCGGGACAAACGTACGCAGTACCAGCATCAATGCTGACATCGCGATTCCCAGATAGGTGATGATTGATAAACCGTCACCCGGTTCTACATCCAGCCCCTTGAACCCAGCTATGATGCCAAACGTAACCACACCGATAATCATCGCAATCCAGATGATAAACATCACTCGGATTTGCTGCTCCGGATTTAGTTGTTGTGGTTGATTTGTCATCGTTCGATTCCTGTTCAGAACGCTCATTAATCCTTCGAGTTAAAAATCTCTTTTGAATTCACGTGGACCTGATCGACGATGCCGATGATGGCGGCGTCGATGGGTAGTGTTTTGGTTTCGGGTGTGAAGCGGGCTGATGACCCCTGTACACACAAGACGATTTCACCCTGCCCTGCTCCCACGGTATCGACGACGATAAACGATCGTCCGGTGGGAGTCAGATCACTCTGGTCTTTTTCGTTGACTCGCAACGGTTCGACAATGAACAGTTTCTGCCCGACCATCGTTTCGACTTTCTGAGACGAAACGACGCTTCCGGTAATACGTCCTATAAACATCGAACCAACTCCTGTAAAATCCTGAAAAGGATACTTATTCTCTGCGGGCGTTACGAACGCCCTTCGATGGTTTCTACTGTCTGCCGTCCAACCACAATTTCCTCATTGGTCGGTACGACCCAGATTTGCACGTTACTGTCGTCCGCCTGAATTTGTGCCTCATCTGAGGCTGACTTGTTCCGTTCGGCATCCAGACGAATTCCCGCCCATTCCAGGTTGCTGCAAACTTTTTCTCTTAAACTTACGCTGTTTTCACCGATTCCACCCGTGAAAACAATCGCATCGGCGCCGCCCAGTACCGTCAGGTAGGCTCCCAGGTAATGCCGGATTGCAGAGTGAAACACGCCCAGAGCCAGTTGCGCCCGTTCGTGTCCATTGGCAGCCGCTTCTTCCAGATCGCGACAGTCGCCACTCAATCCGCTCATGCCTAACAGGCCTCCCTTGCTCGACAGGTCTTCCAGAAGTTCCGCCAGAGATTTTCCGGTGGCCTTCATTAAGACAGGCAGAGCAAACGGATCAAAATCACCCACACGATTATTGTGCGGCAATCCTGTCTGGGGACTCATTCCCAGACTGTTGGCTTTGGAAACACCACCTTGCATGGCACACAAAGAGCTACTGCCTCCCAAGTGACAGGAGATGACCTTCAGATCGTCTTTGCCGGTGAGTTCAGCCATACGAGAGCCGATATACCGGTGACTGGCACCATGAAATCCCCAGCGTTTGACTTCGTATTCTTCCTGCCATTCAAAGGGAATGGCGTAGGTACGATTTTCCGGCGGGATAGTTTCATGGAAGGCGGTTTCCAATGCGGCAACAAGCGGAATTTCAGGGAATGCCTGACGCAGTTGTCGCATGGCCCGGGCATACGGAGGGTTGTGAGCAGGTGCAATATCTGCCAGCGCCTCCATCTTGGTCAGTAATTCTTCATCTACCAGACGAATGCCACTCAAGTTTCCGGCAAAGACCGCTTTGAATCCAATTCCGGCAACTTCATCGGCTGACTCGAGACAGCCCCATTCGGGGTTGGTCAATTGAGACAGACACAAGTTGACGGCGGCTGCATGGTCGGGCACATTTTGTTCGTGCTCTTCCCGATGCTCACCAATTTCCACGAAACAATGACTCTGTTCGCCGCCGATCCGATCAATGCCGCCGCGTGCAAGCTGCACTTCTGCGGGCATATCGAACAAGCGATATTTGAAACTGGTAGAACCTAAATTGGCGACAAGTACTTTCATTGCAGGAATCCATTCTGTGACTTAGAGACTGGTGTTTCGACTTCCGTTTCTCCGATCAGCACTGGATGTGATGACCGGAAAGAACCAACAGTACGTTCTCTTAGATAAAGTTAGACATCAGACCTTCAGAGGGGCGTGCGATCACGTGAGCGCCAACCAGTTCTCCGATTTGAGAAGCAGCAGCAGCACCAGCGTCAACGGCTGCACGAACTGAGCCGATATCCCCTTGAATGACTGTGGTGATAAATGCACCGCCGATTTGAATCTGGTCAACCAGAGTCACGTTGGCAGCTTTGAGCATGGCGTCGGATGCTTCGATTTGAGCAACCAGACCTTTAGTTTCAATAAGACCAATAGCTTCAGAACTCATTTTGTCCTCGATCTGTTTAGTTGTGATGGGTTGAGCTGATTTGCCTGTTGCTTCATACCAGTTGAACGTCAGCTGGTTATGATCATCGTCGTTACGATCAGTTTCAGGAATTTCAGCCGTCAATGTTCATAACCCGTAATTATTTCTTTGCAGCAGAAGTTTTACCTGGCAGAACGTTTGCCAGTTCTTCGTGAGGACGTGGAATGACCTGAACGCTCACGACTTCGCCTACTTTGCTGGCAGAAGCAGCACCGGCGTCGACAGCAGCTTTGACAGCAGCAACGTCACCGACAACAAATGCGGTTACCAGACCACTACCTACTTTTTCCCAGCCAATCATCTGTACGTTGGCCGCTTTCAACATTGCATCGGCGGCTTCAATCAGGCTGATCAGCCCTTTTGTTTCCACCATTCCCAGGGCTTCCATTGCTTTCGCCATGAGTCAGTTCTCCTTTTTAGAGATAGTTAAGAAAAAAACAGTTCGTTCGTTATGCAGAACCAGAAGTTGATTCTGCTACAAGAGTCAATTCGCCGATCACGGGGATCAGCTATGTTTGCATTTACACGTTTCCGGGACATACAGTTTCACGGAGCTTGCATGGTCCAGATCGACAGCGTTGCCTTCATCGGTATCGATGTGGACTTCGAGTTTGACTTCGGGGTTTTCACGCACGACGACGTCTTCCAGAACGGTCGTGCAACCTGCCGATTCAATTCTCAGATGTAAATTATCACCGTTAGAGCAGCCGTAGTAAGCACAGTCGGCGGGAGACATATGTACGTGGCGGGCAGCACGGATGACGCCGAATTCTAATTCAACAACGCCTTTGGGACCCATCAGCACACAGCCGGGCGTGCCTTTGAGGTCGCCACTAATGCGAATGGGAACTTCGAGGCCCAGTGAGATCGTGTCGGTAAAAGCGAGTTCCACCTGAGTATCACCCCGGCAGGGTCCTAAGACGCGCACGTTAGGAATCATCCGGCGGCGGGGACCGACGACGGCGACGGTTTGAGTCGCAGCGAAGTATCCTTCCTGGTACAGATCTTTCTGAACTTCGAGCTCAGCTCCTTTGCCGAAGAGGACTTCCAGGTGTTCCTGTGAAAGATGAATGTGCCGGGCGGAGATATTCACCACCAGCGGGTTCGGGGCAGACGAAGGTGCGGTAGCAGGGCCTGCTCCAAGTTGTTGTGATAAAGCCTGGCGAACCAGTTGTTCTACCTGCGAGCGTGAGATGGAATTAGAAAGTTGTGTCATAATATCAGATCTCAATTTTTCGAATTGAATGAGTAAACTCTACCGGAATGGGATGCTTATGTTTCTACAATCGTTAGTTCGATGCCTGCGTCCTGG
Organism: Gimesia alba; assembly: GCF_007744675.1. Taxonomy (NCBI): domain Bacteria; kingdom Pseudomonadati; phylum Planctomycetota; class Planctomycetia; order Planctomycetales; family Planctomycetaceae; genus Gimesia; species Gimesia alba. Next base: position 6,421,446 of record NZ_CP036269.1, on the reverse strand, counting down.
ATGACGGTTTTCCATTCCTCCGTGATGCCGTCATCAACGACAATGTGGTCGACTGTATTCAGCGGGCATAAATAAGCCAGTGCCGAGTGGCCGAATTTGGTGCTGTCTGTCACAACGATTACTTCTTCTGCTGCTTCAAACATTTGCTGTTCTGTTTCCACCAGTAACATGTTGCTGTTGTATAGTCCGCCTTCTGTAATGCCGCCGACACTGATAATGAGCCGTCGAACATGGACACTCTTCAGTGAGTCAACTGCTGTCTTGCCTAATGCGACTCCCGTTTTGGGGAATAGGAATCCCCCGATCAACATCAAATCAATTTGTGGCTGATTCACCAGCAGATTGGCAATCGGCAGTGAATTTGTGACAACCTGTAATTGTTTTCCCGCCAGTTGCCGGGCGACTTCCAGTGTGGTGGTCCCTCCATCCATCAGCACTGCTTCACCGGGAGAGATCATGTCAGCCACAGCTTTAGCAACCTGCCTTTTTTGCCTGGATGACATAAAGGACCGATCTTCAAATGTAGCTAAAGACTCTCCACTATAAGCAGCCCCACCACGGGTTCGTCGAATTTGACCGATTCCGTCAAGATACTCCAAATCCCTCCGAATGGTAGATTCAGAGGCACCCACAGAATCCATCAAATCCACAAGAGACACAAATCCCTTGTTTTCAACAATCTTTAGGATGCTTTCCCGTCTTTCGTCAAGCAACATTGACATGCAAACTCCTCCTGAGACGATATAATTCCCTAAAGAATATGCCTTACAAAGCGCTGACATTCAATCAATATTTTCAAAATACCCCTATAAACTTTCAAAATCAATCAAAATCTGTCAGTTGTTTTGAATTTTCCTAAAAGCTTCATCTTACCTAAAGAAAATATTCACTTTAGGACGGAATTCGGTAAAGTTTCGCCAAATCACCTGGCTTGAAGAGGATGGAGCCCTGTTGAGAAGCAGAATCGGAGGTTCGCCTTCCTCTCACCAAAGTGGCCCGCTTTTCTTTCTTCTCCGATTCGGATATCCGGATTTTCTCTTTCTGAAGCTAAACCTAAACTCCATTTCCTCTTGTGTCACTGCCTGTGATTGGTCCGGCATAATCGGAATATGTCGGTTTTCCTGATTGATCGGGTTGCCGTCGTTCTGATCTGACGTCTGTAGTGGTTTTGAGCAAAACACTGCACCGCGAGAAACTCGTTTCGCCGATGAACAGACTATGACTGCGCGATAGGAATGCGCACGTGTAAAGCCGACAGGGAGGTCGCGGTGAAACGGGAAATTTCGATAGCCGTATCGGCAGTGATGGTGATTGCCAGTGGTTGTGCCACGGGGCCGGAACATCACGCTTCGAAGTCGCAGGATCTGAAGCAGAGTGTAGACCGCGTCTCGGCGATAGAAGAAAAGCCGTACCGTCTTGCACTTGAAGACGACGATGATTTTACCGCACCCAAACAGCGTTCCGAGTCAACGACGCGTCAAGTCGATCATGAAGAAGAGATCGCGCTGCCGTTAACGCAACCGGAGTCAATTCTGTTGCCGGCTCCTGATGAGAGTCTGCCCACACCATCGAGCGAACATGACGTGGTGATGTCATTGGAAACACTCGAACAAATGGCGCTGTCGAACAATCCCACATTGATCCAGGCGATGGCGCAGGTGGATGCCGCCTCGGGAGCCGCTTATCAAGCGGGACTTTATCCCAATCCGGTGGTCGGGTATGCCAGTGATCAGATCGGGATCGAAGGGACGGCGGGTGAATTGCAGGGCGCCTATGTTTCTCAGGAATTTGTTACAGCGGGAAAACTGCAACTCAGTCGTGCGAAATGGTCACAGGCGGCCTGCATCGCAGAGACCAATCTTTCCGCTCAATATGATCGTGTACTGAATGATGTGCGGATTCATTTCTATAAAACGTTGGCAGCACAGCAGCATGTGGAACTTCAAAAGCAGTTGTTGGCCAACGCGAAAGATAATATGCAGACCCACAAGGAAATGCTCAATCTGGGGCAGACCAATATGGCAGGGTTTCTGCAATCGGAAGTGGATCTGAGCCAGAATCAGTTAAACTTGCAAAAGGCGGAAAACAATCTGGAACGGGCGTGGCGGAATCTGATGGCGATGGTGGGGACGCCGGATCTGCTCCGTTCTACTTTGAGTGGGTCACTGGAACCGACCGAAGAAAAACTGGACTGGGATTCCGCGTTTCATCATTTGTTGCAGAACAGTCCCGAGCTGATCGCTGCCGGAGAAAAGATTCATCACGATGAAATCACTGTTGAGCGCGAACGCGTTCAGTCAATTCCCAATATTCTGGTCGACGTCGATTTTGGTCACAACTTTGAAACGGACAACTCTGTGGCGGGGGTGACCGCCGGAATTGCGTTGCCGATTTTTGATAACAATAGTGGAACCATCGATCAGGCACAGGCGGATCTGAATCGATCGCGGGCGGATGTGAAACGGCTGGAATTAACCTTGAGTATGAAGCTGGCTGAGAAGTACCGTGACTACCAGACGGCCTGGCAGCATATTCAGGCATATCAGAATGAGATGTTACCCAAAGCCAGACGGGCTCACGAGCTACTCTATGAAAGTTATTTCAAGCGGCGGGCGGCCTGGCTGGATGTGTTGCTGGCGCAACGACGTAGTCTGGAGCTGCAACAGCAGTATGTCGATGCACTACTGGCATACCGCGAAACGGATATTGTGATTCGAGGCATGTTGTTGACGGGGGGATTAACCCAGCCTCCCGCTCCCCTCAGCGGTGGACATATCGACGCGGTTCCGAAGCCACGCTAAGGATGACGCGGGACGAATGAAATTAATTATTGGATGAAAGAGGAATCATGGTGACTCCCAACGATCGCAGAGAATTTCTGGTCAAAGGTGCGGCTGCGACCGCCGGTCTGTTTGCCGCCGGTACGGTCATGGGGCAACAGGCTGAAACAGCGAAAGCGGATGCAGCCTCCCAAGCAGGCCCTGGAGTCGATGACGGATATCCCCGGATGCATCCCGGCCTGGGTGGGCCAATCGGCAGTCCGACGGATCGGGGTAAGCTTGTTCCCGGTCTTCGCGCGCCGGGTTTGACGCCCGTGAATGTCATTGCCCCCGATTTGCCAACGACGTTCGGGAAAATTGTTGATGGGGCGCGGGAGTTTCATCTGCGTGCGATGCCGGTGCGCCGCGAGGTTTTACCGGGCATCTGGATGGACGCCTATGGTTACAATGAACAGTTTCCGGGGCCCGTGCTCGAGATGTACCAAGGGGAACGGGTACGGATTATTTTCAAGAATGAACTGCCAGAGGCGACCACGCTGCATTCGCATGGAATGGAGTTGCCGGTCTATATGGACGGGATTCCGGCGGTGACTCAGAATCTGGTCAAGCCGGGTGAGACGTTCGTGTATGAATATGATGTGCATCAGGAAGGCAGTTACTTCCTACATCCTCATGTCGCAATGCAGGAAGCGATCGGGATGGTGGTCCCGTTTATCATTCATCCCAAGGTTGCTTTTGAGCCCACCGTCGATCGGGATTTCGTATTGATGACGCAACAGTTTTCCATGCTGCCGAATACCAGTATTCCTGATACGACGTCGATGGACTGGAACTTTCTGACGATCAATGGTCGTTGTGGCCCTTACACAACGCCGCTGGTCTGTAAGCTGGGGGAACGCATTCGCATTCGGTTTCTGAATTTCAGCACGCTGCATCAGCATCCGATGCACTTGCACGGTCATACCTTCTGGGTCACTGCAACAGAGGGGGGCCGCATACCGGAGTCGGCGTGGATTCCTGGCAATACGGTGATTGTGGGTGTCGCGCAATCGCGCGAGGTGGAATTAGTCGCAAACAATCCGGGAGACTGGGTGATGCACTGCCATATGTTCCACCACATGATGAATCATATGGTGACACAGGTCGGACCCATCGTGCGCGATAATAAAAACAAAGCCGGTTTTGAAGTGCCCGGATTCCCACAGATGATGTCGAGCGCGAAACTGACGCCGGAAGACGTGTATAAACTGACAAGTCGTCGAGAGACACAAGGGATGCGGGAAGGCTGGTACCATGGCGTGCATGGATTGTTTACCGTACTTCGCGTGCTACCGCCGGAGCTGTATGACAAAGTAATGTACACGAACGATCCGATTCCGCCGAATTCGAGCAACCCCTTCGGTCCGCCTCCGGGAAGTCAGAAGCTTTAGGTCGAGAAAAATTGGCAGTGGAGTTTACTCTTCGATGACGGCGCGGCGATCGACGATTTTGATTTTGCCTGCGGCGAAAAGTCGGATGACGTGGGGGTAGAGCTCACATTCGGCCTGGAAGACATTGGCGGCGACTTCGTCGGGAGTGTCGGTCCCTTTGACGGGAACAGCACTCTGGCCGATGATGGGACCGTGATCGTATTCATTATCCGCGAAATGCACAGTACAGCCGCTGACTTTGACGCCGCGTGCGACGACCGCTTCATGAACTTTATGGCCGTAAAAGCCGTGTCCGCAGAAGGCGGGAATCAGGGCCGGATGAATATTCATCACACGATACTGGAAGTCATCGGGGATATGGATCAGTGACAGAAAACCAGCCAGTGTAACCAGATCGGCTTCGGCTTCGCGGCAGAGGTCAAAAATCGCGCTGCTGAAGTCATGTGTGTTTTCAAAATCGCGGCGTCTGATCACTTCGCTGCGCAGACCGGCGGCTTCAGCTTTGGCGACTCCGCCGCAGTCGGGGCGGCTGGCGATAACCAGCGGAACCTCAATATTCAGTTCGCCGGCTGCTTTTTTTTTCAGAAAGTTTGTGAGTGTTGTTCCGCCGCCGGAAATCAGAACGGCCAGTTTAAGTGGACGGTTCAGGACAGGAGCGAGAGTGAGATCCGCGTTCATACTAGTGATGCAATATTCTTTTAAAGAGGACGTTTATTCCGGCGTTTTGTCGTCGGTTTTGGGTTCTGGCTTCGATTCTGTTTTTGGTTCTGATTTGGATTCCGCCAATGGCTTTGATTTTGATTGAGAGGGAGCGGACTGTGACTCCAGTTGGTTGAAACTGACTTGTTCTTCGCTGGTTTGCAAGCGTGACTCTCTGAACTGTTTATCTTTCTGACTGGCTTTCCACATCGCGAAGGCAACGCCGGCAATCAGGATGATCAGCGTACCCGCCAGGATTTGAGAGAAGAGTTGACTGCCTTGTTCATCAACGACCGGGGGATTCCATTCGAGTTGTTTCGCTAAAATTAAGGGAGCAACCCGTGTCGTATCCTGGGCATTATAAACGTACATTTTGAAGAGGTAGCCGGTGATGGAAACGTGATCGATGACATCGGTCCCTTTGGGCAGTCCGTCTTTCAGTGCGGGGGGCACTTCGGTGCAGATGACGACAGTCGGGTTTTGTTGTGAGTCGTCGGTAAACAGCCAGGCTTCGTAAAGTGTTTTGATGCCATACTCATTTTTTTCGGCCGGATAATGAATCAGCTTGCGTACCCGTCCGGTTAAGGTGACCAGCCTGCCTTTATAGCGATCACTGTTTTTAAAGAGATCCGGAAAGACCGGGAATTTCAAATTGGGATGCTCTTTAAAGGTTTTGAGTTCTGCGCGTCTTTGTTGCAGGTTGAACTGGGCGGCCTGTTTCTGGTCTTCCAGACTGGTTTCGCGGAGATGCTTGAGGACGTCGTAGTAGAGTGCTTTTTCCTCGGCCCGGATGCCGAACTGGTATTTATCTTCAACTTCATTAAACAGCGAGGGGGCGAGTTGATCCGGAAAAGGCTTAAAAGGGTCTTCGGTTGCCTCGTCGGCGTGTGCTGGAATGGGAGCGAGGGCGCTGATGAGTGCTGCCAGTAACAGAGATTTGATGTACGAGTGCATAATCCGCTCCCAGAGGTTCTGTCATTAAGTTCTTTAATATAAGACGATTATGACAATTGTGTGGTGTCCCTATTTTGTCGAGAGAGACTCAGTTTGTCGAGTTTAAAATATTTCGATGCGCGATGTACCGCGTGGCGTAATCCCTTATTTCATAAGAGTTTTTGTCATTTGCCGCTTCGTAGAGAGCATTGACACAATATACAGGATCTCTATAATTCTCTACAATTGCAATGAGAAGCGAAGCAATTTTGTTCTTGATTTCCATTGGGTTAGCGCGATCCTGGAATAGGGAACCGATGTCATTGCAGGGTAGTCGAAGCGATTTTCTCTGCTTTTTTCAATCGAGTATATCGAATCCAATTGTAACGGAGACAACCAGTAATGGCTGAAAATGTCCTGGAATTCACTGATGCGAATTTCCAATCTGAAGTAATTGAAGCGTCGGAACCAGTTTTAGTTGATTTTTGGGCTCCCTGGTGTGGTCCTTGTAAAATGATGATGCCGACCATCGAAGAAATTGCCAGCGATTATTCAGGCCGGGTTCGTGTGGGAAAGTTGAACACGGATGAAAATCCGGGCGTGGCTTCCTCCAATAACATCAGCGCCATTCCCACCGTGATGCTTTACAAAAATGGCCAAGTTGTTGAAACGTTCGTGGGTGTGACTCCCAAAGAACGCTTTTCTGCATCTCTTGACAGCCAGTTATAATCGCAATTGAAATTGTGATTTGAATAAATAGTGGGCAGAGGATGGTCTTCAATCCTTCTCTGCCCTTTTTAACGTTTAACTGATTCGTTTGAACTCAAGTGCGAAGTGATTTTGAGGAATGGGATTCCTCATTTTTGTGCTTGCGGCAGACGACAAAGCGAGACGCTTTTCAGGGAAAGGAATCCCGGCATGAGCGATGAAACCAAGCCTGAGCAGAAAATAGAGTCCCCTTCTCCGTTTGCGGGTATCCGACCGTCGAGCGACGATTTATCTGGCTCTCAGCCGCTTTCCAGTCCCCAAGGCGTCGAACGCCGGGCTGACGCTCCCCACACTTCGCAGGCACCCATTCCACAGAATGAAGCTTCGTCTTTCAGTGCGCAGAAGCAGGCAGCGCTTGAAGAAAGTCTCTCTTTTGCAGCGGTTGCTGCCGAAACGCAGACACAAGGGGCGACGGAATCAGGTGCTTCTTTAACGGGCGCTGAGCTGTTATCGCAGGCGGGTGAAATTGCCAATTATCTGAAATCGCAGTTTGCTGAAATCAGCCGTCGAGAGCAGACGCTGAACAGTCAATTGAGTGAGCTTGATAATGAGCGACGCAAAATTCGGATGTGGGTCGGTCAGATTGAGGAGCAGTATGACGAACGCGAAGCCAGCGTACGCGAGAAAGAAACAGAGTTAATTCGCAAAGCGGTGGAGTGCGAAAAGCTGGCGAAAACTGTGCAGCACGAGCAGGAGAAAGTCTTCGATGCTCAGGATGCGCTGGAGCTGGAACGCAGTGAAATGCGAGATCAGATTCTGATTGAATTTGCCCAGCAGCGGGAAGCCCTGGAGCGTCAGCGTCTGGACTTAAATCAGGAACGGGACCGAATTCGTGAGGATGTTCTGTCTTCACTGTCTGATCAGCGGCGCGACCTGGAACACGCTCAGGAAGAGTGGCGGGGCGTGAAGCAGACCGAGTTGGACCATCTGAAACGAGAACGTGAGATTCATGAAACCGCGATTCGAAAAGTAGAAGAAGAACTCGCTTCTCGCAAAGAGAAATTTGAGCTGGAGCTGAAAACACAAAAAGCGGAGTGGGAGTCAAAAAAACAGGCAGAGCTGGAATCGCTGGAATCGCAAAAGCGAGACTTTGTAATTCGTTCTGAAGAGATCGAACACCAGCTGACAATTCAGCGCGAGGACCTGCAGCGCGAATACAGTTCCCGGGAAGAACAGTTTGAACAGAAGCGTACGCTGATCGAGAACCGAATCAAGTTTCAGGAGAATCACCTGCTGCGGTTGAGAAAGCAGGTCGAGCAGGAACAGCATGAATTCCAGCGGCAGCAGCAGATCCAGCAACAGCAGCACGAACAGAACGAACGGATTCATCTGTTGCGAATGAAACAGCTTGATCGGTTCCGGGACTTATTACATCAGCGCGAAGAGTCTTTGAGTCGTGAACGGACGTTGCATTTAGAACTGCGGCGTAAGGTCGAACGCCAGGAACTGAATCAGGCGCAGCGGATGACGCAAGAATATGAGTCCTGGAAAAAAGACCGCGACGCACAAAAGGCTGAACTGCGTCGTCAGCAAGACATGTTAGCATTGCATGCTGAAAATCTGGAACGCCGTCGCGAACGATTGGATACATTAAGGGCTGAAGTGGAAGAGACGCATCGCGGTACCTTGGAAATGCGTCTGGCTCTTGAGGAAGGTTGGGCACAACTGACTCAGGTGGAAGGTGAAGAAGCGGCTCGCGAGCGATTGGAGAAAGCCAGAGATGCTCTGGCTACGCATTACCGTCAGTTACGTGAATCTCTCTCGGTGGAACGGCAGGAACTGGATCATTCTCAAGAAGTATTTCATCGCCATCGTGATGAATTTCGACAGGAGCGTCAGGATCTTTCTGAATGGATTGCCGAGCGCGACGAACAATTACGATTGCGCAGCGAACAGTTGCGATTTGAAGCAGAGCAGATGTCGATTCGGGATGCGGCCTGGGATCAGAATCGGGAAACTTGGCTGCAGGAAAAAGTGCATGCTGAACTGATTATTCGTGAACTGCTACAGCAGTTGACTGATCTGACCGGGAATGAAGAGATGGTCGATGAGGCGGCATTATTATCCAAACCCAAACCGATTGATTCACCAATCGAAGCGTTATCTGATACACAAATGGATGAGTTTGTGGATCAGCAAGTGGAAACAGATACTCCGGAAACGGAGCTTGATTCAGAAGCTTGAGACGTGCCTGATTTGCGCTTATCGCAGGTCTTTCCAGGCATCCCAGCAGAGAAACAGAACCAGAGCGGCTGAGATGAGAAACATGATATCCATCATCGTGCTGCCTCGGAACGGGATGCCAATAATGATATCCACCAGAGCGAGAACAGCCACCAGTCCGGAAACGGCCATTGAGCCCATGATCATTTTTTTGGGTGCATCCGTCATTGCGATCCCTGTCCCTCTCTACTCGTTCTTAAAGCGGTATGGTTGTTGGAAGTCAGTCTGAGCTGCAAATTCTTAAAAACAGAGCCAATGAAGACTCTTTTTTAAGTATACCGTATCATCTGGTGGAATTTCCAGTCGATTCTGCTGCTTGTGAGTGGTTAACTTTTCCTGGCTCTGTGCCCTGCTGAACGAATACCTGAAAAACCGTTAAAATGCTGATATCCGGAGCAGGTTTGGGGGCTCATGAGAGTGAGCAGAGCTCGATAATGTGGCCGTCCGGGTCATTCACAAAGGTTTGGGTGGCACCATCGGGCCGCGATTTGGGAGGCGAAACGATGGGAATTCCCCGACTGACGGCTTTCTCGTAGGCTTGTTTTGCATCGTTGACTTGAAACGCAAAATGATGGGTGCGCGTGTTCTGATCAGGGTCGAGATTCCCGGCTTTTCCTGATTGATCGTGTTCGAGGATCAGGTGAATCTGCTGATCTCCGATTTGAAACCAGTGCCCTTCAAATGAGAACCCCGGTCGAGGAACATGTTCCATTCCCAGGAAATCAACGTAGAACTGACGGGAGGCTTCCAGATCTTTCACGACCAGTGTGATGTGGTCAAACGACTGGACCTGAATCGAGTCAGTAACGGCAGAATCGGTCATAGTGGGTCTCTCCTGTTTTGAAATCAATCACTCACGAAGCGGCGGAGGTCAGAATTGGTTCGCCTACGCTCCAGTCAGCGCCCTCTCTGACGATATGTCGATAGAGTGTGTCGCGTTCAACGGGAATCCGGCCGGCTTCGTTGATCAGACGGTGTAATTGTTCGACTGTTAAGCCTTCAGGCGTTTTGGCCCCGGCGTCGTGGTAGATCAGTTCATGAACCACGGTCCCGTCCAGGTCGTCGGCTCCGAAGCTCAGTGCTGTCTGTGCGGTCTTTTCGCCGAGCATGATCCAGTAGGCTTTGATGTGGTCAAAGTTATCGAGCATGATGCGTGACAGGGCAATCACTTTCAGGTCCATCAGTCCCGATGGTTTATGGATTTCTGACATGCCTGTATTTTCCGGATGGAATGCCAGAGGAATGAATGTCTGGAAGCCGCCGGTTTCGTCCTGTAATTCTCGCAAGCGGCAAAGGTGATCAATGCGGTGTTTTGCCTGTTCATAGTGGCCATAGAGAATGGTGGCGTTACTTCGCAGGCCGAGGTTGTGGGCTTCGCGATGCACTTCAAACCAGGTTTCTGAGTCGGCCTTGTGCTCGCAAATCTGCTCACGCACTTCGGGGTGGAAGATTTCCGCCCCTCCGCCGGGCATACTGGATAGGCCGGCTTCCATCATCTGCTCCAGAACCCAGCGTGTCGGTTTTTTGGTCATAAAGCTGAACCAGTTGATTTCCACGGGCGTCCAGGCTTTGATGTGCAGCTCGGGATATTCTTCATGAATCACGCGAACCACATTCAAATACCAGTCAAACTTTTTCTGGTGGTGCAGGCCTCCCACGACGTGAATTTCCGTTGCACCCGTGGCGCGGGCTTCCTGAACACGTTCGCGGATCATATCGTCAGTGAAAGTGTAGCCGCGGGGTGATTTCAGGTCGGCCCGGAATGCACAGAACTTGCAGCGATAGACGCAGACGTTGGTCGGGTTCAAATGGATGTTGGTATTATAAAACGCAAAGTTGCCGTTTTTGCGTTCGCGAATCTGATTGGCCAGTCCGCCCAGCGTCAGAATATCGACTTTCTCATCCAGAAAAACGCCTTCATCAAAACTGATGCGTTCGCCGGCTTCGACTTTGCGGGTAATGAGATCCAACTGTTGTTGTTCGGTTTGATTCAGATTCATCAGACTGACTGTTGATTCTTTATTGCTTATTCAGGTGTTCAAATGAGTTCGTTGCGAGCCTAAAGAGGACGCAACGGGAGACACCGTTCATTATTACGATTCAGGCCCGCTTATGCGAGCCAGACATCGATCAATCCCACAAAGAACAAACCAATACTGATGACGGCGTTCACATGAAAAAACGCGAGATTGACGCGTCCCAGATCATCGGGATTGACCAGCAGGTGTTCGTAAATCAACAGTCCCGCGACAGCGAGGACCGCAATCAGAAAGGGAATTCCCAGTGCTGCGACGTACCACAGGCTGAACAGGCAGACTATGGTCAACGCGTGGCTGAGCATGGCGAAGCGGAGTGCTTTTCTGATGCCCCAGCGTGAAGGAATGCTGGAGAGCCGGGTTTCCTGATCGAAATGGACATCCTGACACGCGTAAATAATGTCGAACCCACCGACCCAGAAAAAAACGACCAGCCCCAGCAGAACCGGTTCCAGTGAGAGACTGCCGCGGATGGCGATCCAGGCGGCCAGCGGCGAGAGCATCAAAGCAGCGGAAAGCCAGTAATGGCACCAGATTGTAAAGCGTTTTGCGTAGGAATAGCCGAGCAGAAACAGCAGGACCGGAACGGACAGATACAGGGGCCAGCGATTGGGCAAGAACAAAAGCGTCGAGGCGATGAATGCCAGCGATGTCAGCAGAGTAAAAAAGAATACCGTGCGGACGCTGATCAGACCGGCGGGGATGTGTCGGCCTTGGGTGCGGGGGTTCTGGGCGTCGATATCCCGATCAACGAGTCGGTTAAATGCCATCGCAGCGGAGCGGGCAAAGAGCATGCAGAGCAGGATGCCGACCAGTTCCTGCCAGCGAACCGTTTGGCCGCGCCAGGCCAGCACTGCAGAGAGCAGTGCAAACGGGAGTGCAAAAATGGTATGGCTGAATCGAATCAGTTCCAGCAACAGGCGCAGTCGGGCCAGCATCTCATTTATCCAGTATCACGGGGACGTCGTCCAGTTGAGGGCATACTTAACTGCTGCATCTTAGCTGATTGGCAGACATCGCCCAAGTCAGCAGGGCGCGAAACTGTTAGCACGCTGCGGGAAAGATGATGCGACTTAGCGCGAGGGGAACGTGTTCAACGAGGCGACGTAGTTCACAAACCGCTGGTCAACGCCCGGGATATCGCGGGGCAGTCGTGCGCTGAGTTCTTCGGGGTTGTTGTTGGTTTTCAGTTCTGCCAGATATTCGAGCAGTGTGTCTCGCGTTTCCGGTGTGCTGTTCAACATGAAGTGCACCCAGGCCCAGGCTTCCTGGTAATCGACCCGCTGCATCTGAGAAACTTTTTCGAGTTGTTCGAGTCGTTTCATATCGGGTTTCCAGCCGTTATTCAGTGCGGTGGAAAGCCGCGAAGCATGATCGCGATTAACTTGTCCGGGCGTATTGCCGGCGACTTCAAAGTATTCTGCCAGTCCTTCATCAAGCCATAAGGGAACGGTTTTCAAGCTGGCATGAAGCAGACCGTGCGTGAATTCGTGCCGCAGGTCTTCCTGAATGCGTTCACCCCAAAATGTGTAGACTGCTAATTCCTTGGGCGTTCCCACGAAGTAGGCACGGCGGGGAGGCAGACCCGGATAGGTTGTATCCAGATAATTGCGATATTCTTCCTGATTGGTGAAGAGGTAGACGGTGACCTGTTCGCTGTTGAGTGGAATATTCAACGTGGCGGCGACATCTTCACGTAGCTTGATCAGATCCTGAAACAGCTCATGGTCCTGCCCGAGTTTGAAGTCACTCAGCACGATGAGTTGTTCTGCACTCACGCTATGCCGGGCCGGCAGATGCACTGTTTGATTTTTGGCAGCACTACGGCAACCTTGAGTCAACAGCAGGCATAACAACAGACAGAGACTCAAAGTCAGTGCTTTGAGCATTGGCTGAGACTTCCTGTTGGAGGTCCGGTTCGGACTGTTGGTTGCTTGTCGTTTCACAGTTTGAGGTCGTACTCTATTTGCGCGTTGATGGAACTCAAATTTAAGAGTTTGATTTAATATCGTCGGGTTGGAGTCTGTTTATTTTCAGCAGAACGTTTTTTAGGGGCACTCTGAAACAGGCCGTCGAAAAATCCTTTCGACGCTGATTGAATAATGAGATTTCCTTTGCCGTTATCAACCAGGGATTGCGCTAATTTGGGATGGCTCTTCCAGGTGGTTGCTTTCCAGTTTCTGATGTCGGCGTAAGTATCGTGCAGGCCGGCTTGTGACTTGGGGATGAAGAGCCAACCTTCCTTGGATTGAACAACATGAAATTCAAACGCGGCATACATGCCTCCGGCTCCAATCATCATGAAGATTAGAGCCGCGATAATTCGGCGCATCTAATTCACTTCCTTGTGTTTATTAATACTGTATCGCCTCAGTTCAGGGGCGGGATCATCTCAGAAACAGGAAAATGCGGCAAGAGTGAAGTTGCTGATTTGGGAGTGGCTTAGTGTTCACTTACCCTTGCTCTGAAGGTTGGTTTCCAAAGCGGTCGCTGGAGTGGATTTTCCTGCCACACAAAAACTGGCTGGTTTGCATGGGCCGCTTTCCCTGAGGTTGGATCTGTTTTAGTTCTAGAACTCCCTCGCCTGTGTTGATGAGGACTCGTTTCGTGTTGGCGAAGATTACAGTGCCTGGGGCAGAATTCTGAAGTCCCTGGTCGAGATTCAGAGAGTCTATTTGCTCTGTGTTGAGTATTTCTACATCCAAAATCAGTAATCTCAGGGGTTCCTGTTCTGACTGGTGGAGAAATGAGAACGGGTTGGGCCAAGGCTGCATTGCACGGATGTGACACGCGATTTGTGATGCACTCTGGCTCCAGTCGATGGCACCTTCCTGTTTGTCGAGCGTGGGCGCAAAGGTTGCTTCAGTATGATCTTGTGGTGTTTCTTGCAGAGTACCCTGCTCAATTTCCTGGAGTACCTGCAGCGCCAGCGGGGCGGCGAGATCGGCCAGTCTGTCCTGGATTTCTCCCGTGGTTTCTTTGGGGCCGATGCTGGTTTCGACCATCGCGGCGACCGGACCGGAGTCGAGTGCACGTTCGATGCGAAATAGAGAAACGCCGGTTTTGGTTTCCCCGTTCCGAATGGCGTACAGAATGGGGGCAGCCCCACGGTATTTCGGCAGCAGAGAGGCGTGCAGGTTGAAGGCCCCGTATTTCGGGATGTCCAGAAGTTCTTGTGAGAGAATCTGTCCATAAGCGGCGACTAGAAACACATCCGCGTCAAGCTGCCGTAATTCATCCAGCGATTCGGGCGTATTGATTTTGGGAGGCTGAAACACCGGAATTCCCTGTTCAAGTGCCAGTTCTTTCATGGGGTTTTTGTGCCGATGATGGCCGCGGCCTGTTCGATCGGGCTGAGTATATAATCCGAGTACCTGATGTTCCGAATTTATCAGCGCCTGAAATGCGGGAATGGCGAAGGTGCCGGTTCCCATCATGACAACTTTTAAAGGCACGGCGGAGTCTCCTCAAGGCGGGCGATGGACAATTTAATTTCGTCGCAGGCAACCGGGGTATTGTATCAAACTGTTGTGGAGGGCGAAGCGTTTTTTGGACATCTCGAACGGCGAGCCAGTCAGAGTGCGCGATTCAATTTATCCCAGTGCGTCTTCAAGCTGTTGCAGTTGTTTGCGAAGTTCCTCGTCAGACGGGTATTCGCCGGATTCCTGTTTGTGTCGAAATTCTGATTCGAAATCAGCGATGAGTGCGTCCAGTTCGACACGTTTGGCTTCCACCATTCGGTCTGGAAACATGATGCCATCGAGGTGATCGAGTTCGTGCTGGACGGCACGGGCGGCAAGATCATCCAGTGTGATTTCGAACAACTGACCTTCCAGATCATAGGCTTCGACGGTGATCTCTTCGGATCGTTTCACGTCTCCATACACCTGAGGCAGGCTCAGGCAGCCTTCTTCGCCTTCCGTAGTCCCTTTGCGTTTCGTGATTTCCGGATTGATGAATACGAATTCTTCTTCGGTTTCATTTGGATCGGATGTCAGGTTAATCACAAACAGACGATACGGTAGTGCGACCTGATTGGCGGCTAAACCGATGCCCCGCGCTTCGTACATCAACTCAAACATGGTTTTCACGGTATCACGCAGTTCCGGCGAGATACTTTTGATGAGTTTGGATTTCCAGCGGAGTGCAGGATGAGGAAAGTTAACGATTTGTAAAGCAGCCATAATTACAGATACCCGGCGGGGTATGATACTCAGGTAAAGGTCTCAAATAATACACTCGTCTGTCCTACCGAACTGTTCGCGCAGGAGAGAAACCAGACGACGTTATTACCTGTATATCAGGGCTGAACGGGAGATACAATCCATACGTCTGCGTACAATAGCATTGTTGCAGTAATTTTACTGAAATCAAGCCGGGAAAA
The DNA here is from genome assembly GCF_007744675.1 of Gimesia alba. Classification (NCBI taxonomy): domain Bacteria; kingdom Pseudomonadati; phylum Planctomycetota; class Planctomycetia; order Planctomycetales; family Planctomycetaceae; genus Gimesia; species Gimesia alba. Next base: position 6,406,193 of record NZ_CP036269.1, on the reverse strand, counting down.
CGTCTGTTTATCCCATCGGCCTGAACCAGGCCGAGACGACAAGAAAACGATAAAAGAGACCTTCTCAAGTATTCCGATTAATACATGGGAAGCGGGTCAAGTGGTGCAGCAGCGGTGGTCGGAACACTTCCTTGAATGACAGGAGCGCTTGCTGTTGACTGATAGGTATCGTATGTGTTGTAAGCTCCCTGTGGTGAATAGGTTGGAGCACCAACGCCACAATTTCCTGAAGAGCATCCGCCACCGCCAAACGGGGCTGGTGCCATTGTGGGACCATAATTACAGCTTCCGCAGCTGCCGTAACGTCCGCATTGACAACCTGTTGTCAGGGAAATTAACGCAAGACCCAGCATCATTAAACCAAAGCGTTTCATTAGAACAATCCTTTTCTACTACAATGTCGCGATCGAAAAATTCAATCGCTGAGAATTAATCTGAGATGTGGAATAGTTAGTGGTATTACGAAGCGACCGAGGTCGCTGGTTTCTTAAAGTCGATGGGAAACAGGCTGGAATTCACGCCAGCCCAGTGTGCAGTAAATCCTCCGGGGTGTCTTTCCGGATTCGCAGCAAACGCAATTGATTCGTCTCTGATTTCATTCACGCCCAACGAGAGTGAGACCGTCGCGGAATGGCGACCTTTCCAGATTTGCAGTCCGGGGTGAAATCCCTGGATGTTTCCTGAAATGATCGTTTCCCAACCAGTGGCTGAATGGCTGATACTCACTGAGAGCTGACGCCTTAAATTCCACCAGCGGAAAAATGTTTCCAGTGAGGTGATCCAGACCAGCGGAATCTGTTTGCGATCCAGGTTGATTTTCTGGAATAGCTGGTTGAGTTCTTCTCGTGAAGGAACCGACGGTAATGAAATCGGCAGTCCCTGTCGGTATCTGCTGACCAGTTCGACGCGTAATTTGCGTTGTGTCTGGCTGTCCGATTTTCCCTGCCAGTCATACTCCGCCTTTAAATGCAACATTTCCAGAGGAACCGTCAGCGGACTCATGACATTGGAAAATTCTCGAAATTCTTTTCCTAAAGCCGATTCGCCATAACAAATGACTCCCTGATATGGATAGGGATAATCTGCCAATCGAATCCAGGCGCCGCCAGTCTGCTGTACTCTTTCTTTGAGTTGATTCACAAAGGCCGAGTTGAACTGTTCGCTGCCAGTATTGGATTTCGTTCCCAATTCATTTTTCGTACGTCCGACGGCCGCTTCACTGGTGAATTCAGAGAGATCAATGATCGGGATTTGACAGTGAGAGAGAGTCTGTAAATCCTGTGCATTGAATGTTTTCTGTGCTCCGACCAGTAACAGGTTCCAGTTCGATGGCTGATAGCCGGCAAGCTGGGCCAGTTCTTCATGGAGTTCAGTGACCGGCAGCCCCATTTCGCGCAATCCGTTTACGACAGGCGTAGCAACCCCTGCTAAAAGAATCGGGTATTCCGGTAAATGACGCGAAACGGACATTTTCTGAAAAGTCTTTATGAGAAGGAATTGTATCAGTGTGTGATTACGTTTCGTACGAAAGGAATCACTGCTGTTTCAACACGAAAGGTAAATTGAATCAATCAGTATGACGGGTAATCAGTGTGGGAGGTGAGTGACAGGCCTGTGGATCAGGCGCAGAGATCACTAATGTGAGGCGGGAAGATATTGCTTTTCAAAAGGCAGGTCAATACGAAAGAAAGGCAATGAAATAAAAAAAAGCGACAAACCTTTAATCTTTTTTCCAATTTGCTTTGGTTTTTTCAAAAAAAATTTCTGGTTTCAGTTCTCACAGGAGCGGATTTTGAGGATGAATCGCTGCTGCCCAGCTATCCAGATACTTGATATGGGTAAAGTATTATAGGTGAAGCGAGTGGAATCGGATCTGAATTTCAAGCCGAAACGGGGTTATGAAATTCTCTTTAAAATTGGGGTTGGTGAAAATCAGGAATGCCAACTATAATCCGCCCCTCACGAAACAAAGGGATTGTTTTGTGAGTTTGATTTCGGAATCGTATTTCTGTCGAAAAGAATAGAAGTACGATTTGGAAATTCAGAGTAAGAACAATGTACTGACTGATATAACAACAACGTCATAGCATGGAGGCGCGGCGTGGAAACAGTTCTGGTTATTGGACTTGATACGGTTGCCGGAGCAAATATTGCAACCTGCTTATCCAGTCGATATCGGGTTGTAGGATTAACTTCAACGACACCGGTTTCCATCCAGGGATGCGAAACTCATACTTATCTGGAAGATGATGTCGAGACAGCCGAGCATTGGTTGTCTCTGGTTCGTCCGCAGTGGGTCGTTTATTGCGGCGTTGCTGCCAACTCTGCCTGGTCGATCGATCCTGACAAAATCTACAAGAACGATCCTGTCGTGGCAGTACGGAATTGGGTGAATGCTGCGGAATTGCATTCGGCCCGTTTTACACACATCTCTTCTGATGCTATTTTTACCGGCCCCTGGATGTTCCATGAAGAGGATTGTTCCGGAGTGTGTGAAAGCGAGCAGGCAGAAATGATTCGCGCCATCGAACGCGAAGTCAGCCTGTGTGATAATACACTGATTATCAGAACGAATGTCTTTGGCTGGACCCCGGCGACTTACGGGGCAGGTGAGCTTGAGAAGCTGGTACAAAGTTTGGAAGCAGGCACCTATTCAAAGCTCGATTGTTATCGCCATGCGACTCCGCTGTTAGCGACGGATCTGGCTGCAATTATTGAACATGCCTATCAGGAACGACTGACGGGCATCTTCCATGTGGCAGGCGGCGAGCGAATCAGCCCTGTTGAATTCGTACAACGACTGGCGGCGACATTTGGATTAACCGTTCCTGTGTTACCGCGTGCGAATGTGCTCAATGAACGTACCACCGGTTTTGCTAATGGTGAGACCTCCTTACACACACGCAAAATTCGTCGTGCTCTGAGCATTTCGATGCCGATGCTGGATGATGGTCTGCAACGACTGTTTGATCAACAACACAACGGATTCCTGAATCGTCTGAACGATGCCCCCGTTCGACAATTCGAGCAGGAAATTGCTGCTTAAAGCAAGCATAAAACTAGAAAACAAAAACCCCTTGCGTGTTCGCACAAGGGGTTTTCTTTTTTTCAGATCTGAATAATCAGGCCAGGATCTTCTTGACGAGTTTCGCCGGATTGACACCGATCAGGCGTTGGTCGAGCCCCTGGAAGCGGAACGAGAGTCGTTCGGGATTTAAGCCGAGCAGATGCAGAATCGTGGCATGCAAATCGTAGACAGGAACTTCGTCTTCGATGACATTGAAACCGAAATCATCAGACCGGCCGATGGTCGTGCCCCCTTTAATGCCGCCGCCAGCCAGCCACATGGTAAAGGCATTGGGGTGATGATCCCGACCGTCGTTGCCCCCCTGCACCATGGGCGTTCGTCCGAATTCGCCGCCCCAGACCACGAGCGTATCTTTGAGCATGCCCCGTTGTTTGAGGTCTTTGATCAACGCTGCGGAAGCCTGATCGGTGGCTTTGCAGTTATTTTTCAAGCCACCCACAAGACCACCGTGCTGGTCCCAGGATTCATGGAATAGCTGGATGCAGCGTACGCCACGTTCGACGAGTCGGCGGGCGAGCAGACAGTTATTGGCGAATGAACTTTTACCGGGCTCGGCACCGTACATTTCGAGGGTCTGTTTTGTTTCCTGGGTAATATCCATCACATCCGGGGCACTGGATTGCATGCGATACGCCATTTCGAAGGAATTGATCCGGGTCGCAATTTCGGGATCGCCAACCTGCTCCAGATGATTCTGGTTCAAGGCTTTTAAGGTATCGAGTGAATCACGCTGTAATTGATCAGAGACACCGGGAGGGTTTTTGAGGTAGAGTACGGGCTCCTGGCCGCCGCGGAACATGACACCCTGATGTACCGTGGGCAGAAAGCCGCTACCCCAGCAGGAACTTCCGCCACTGGGGCCTTTATTACCGGAACTGAAAACAACAAAGCCCGGCAGGTTTTTGGATTCGCTGCCCAGTCCATAGATGGTCCAGGCACCCAGGCTGGGTTTGCCGAAGAGCTGTGAGCCGGTTAATGCCTGAATCTGAGCCGGGGCATGGTTGAAGGCGTCGGTTTTCATACTTTTGACGATGGCGAGATCGTCAACGACTTCGGACAGATGCGGCAGGATCTCCGAGAGTTCCGCACCGCATTTGCCGTGTTTTGCAAATTTGAATTTGGGGCCCAGAAATTTCGAGTTGGGATTGATAAACGCGGCTCGATAGCCTTTGAGGAGTTCTTCGGGGGGCAATTTGCCGTCAAATTTCCCCAAGACCGGTTTGTTATCGAACAGTTCCAGATGGCTGGGGCCTCCGCCCATAAACAGGAAGATAATATTCTTCGCTTTGGGGGCGTGGTGCGGCTGCCGGGGCGCTAAGGGATCTTCAATATCACCGGTTTTTGCGGGAGCCGCGTAGCCGGATTCCTGTAACATCTGCTGCAGGGCGATGGCTCCTACGCCGACGCCGCATTGTTGCAGAAACCAGCGTCGCGCGATGGGGTGGGCCGGGTGTTGATTTTGGTTCATCATGTTTTACCTGTGTTATCGTAGCAGCAAAATAACTCTGTTTTAGAGAGAAAAGTACTTCTTTTGCCCGTCGTTATTCTTTGGTAATCGTTTCATCCATATTGAGCAGGACGCGTGAGAGCGCGACCCAGGCTGCGAAATCGGCGGTATCCGAGTTCGTTTTTTTCTTCGCGGCAATTTGTTTGGCTTCTTCCGGATGTTTCGCAAAGTAAGTTCGTTGTTTTGCTAGGAACTGGTTCAATACCTGTTTTTCAGACGCAGAAGGAAAACGGGAAACACAACGACGAAAGGCCGTTTCGATGCGTTGTTCGTCTGTCGCATTCTGTTGTTTCAGCGTGGTTTCCGCCAATCCGTTGGCACATTCCATAAAGAGTGTTTCATTGAGAGTGGTCAATGCCTGCAAAGGCGTATTTGAACGGGTTCGTTTGACGGTCGAGATATCGCCATTGGGTGCATCAAAGGCTGACAGCATGGGATAGGGAACCGAGCGGAAGCGGAACGTATAAATGGCGCGGCGGTAGCGATTGTCATCTTCTGCCTCGATCCAGGTTTTGGGACCGTAGCTGGCTGGTTTTTCGAACAGAAACGCGGGAGCCGGCGGGTAGACGGACGGGCCACCCACCTGGGGATTAAGCAGGCCGCTGGCTTTGAGTGCGATGTCACGAACGATTTCTGCATCGACTCGATAACGGGGACCGCGGGCAAAGAAACGGTTGTACGGATCTTTCGCATACAGTTCCGGACTGACCTGCGAAGACTGCTGATAGGTCCGCGAGGTTACGATCAACGTGTGTAGCTTTTTCAGATCCCAGCCCTGATCCATAAACCAGACCGCCATCCAGTCCAGCAGTTTTCGGTGCGTGGGAGCGGCGCCTTGTGAACCGAGATCTTCACTAGTGCTGACGATACCTTTCCCGAAGTACGCCTGCCAGACGCGATTCACGATGGCACGGGCAGTGGTCGGTGACTTGCGATCGACGAGCCAGCGGGCAAACGTCAGACGGTTCACCGAGGTATCCTGAGGTAAGGTGTTCAGAAAATCGGGAACTCCCGGCTCGACAACCTGTTTCTTTTTGAGGAAGTCGCCGCGATCAAGCAGGTGTGTCGAGCGTGGTTCAGGCCGTTCCTGATAAACGAGTTGGGTGGTTCCCTGGGGATGCTGTTTCCAGATCGCTTCGATTTCGTTGTTTTCTGCCTGCCATTCCGGGACGGTCGTCCGCCAGTAGCTGAAGACCTGATCCTGTTGTTGTGGTGTTCGCTTTGTGTGGGAAATCTGCAGGATTTGTCTGACCGGGTCGGGAACCGGATCGGCTTTGGCATTTTCAGAAGCGCTGCAGGAGATTCGGAAACGTCCCAGATTCATGGTTTGATTATCGTCGCTGTTCCAGCCGCCATGCATCTGCACCAGACTGATTTTTAATTTCGTACCTTCCGGATAACCGAATGGTTTTTCTGCACGAAAAACCGCTTCACGTGGCTGATTGAATCGTCCGGGACCGGCATCAATGCCCCACGCTGTGGTGTTATCACCGTCGATGGCATAAGCCACAGGGCCGGTAAAGCCACGGATTCCTTTTTTGTCAGCATATTTCGGTGGCAACTGCTGTCGTTCATTACCGAAGTCGGAGGTGGCTTCGGAGAATTTCACGCTGGTTGTCTGCTTCGGATCTTTCGGATTGACGACCGTGAGTTTAATGTCAGTTAACGCACACAAGCCTTCGATGGATCGGCCGGGGCCGCCTGCGGGCAGGTTGGGATGATTCAAAAGTTCAAGCCGAATGGCTTTGAGATCAGAGGCATCTACGGTGGCTTCAAAATTGGACGTGAATTTGGAAGGGGCATAACCTTGCGCCAGCATCGAATGATCGGGCTGTTCGAAATAACGTTGTGAGTTACTGTCGGTATTCGTCAGCTTCAACACGGTCCACTCAGGTTGATTCTGTTGGACTGCCTGTTCCCAGGCGGCCATTTTTGCGGGCCAGTCGGGCAGCTTTGCTTTAAGTGCCTGTTCGATCGTATTGATTTTTTCAGAGAGCGTGCGGCGTTTTTCCTGTTCTTCATCGGTATAGCCGCGAATGCTGGCTTCGTAGGAATTATTGATACAGGCAAAGATCTGGTAGTAGTCTTCCTGGGTCAGGGGATCATACTTGTGTGTGTGGCATTGACCGCATTGCAGAGTGAGGCCCAACACACTTTTGCCGATGGTATCCATCCGGTCGAACAAGGCTGCCATGCGGAACTCTTCCGGATCGATGCCTCCTTCTTCGTTGAGCATCGAATTTCGCATAAAACCGGTAGCGACGATCTGATCCTGAGTGGCATTCGGTAGCAGGTCGCCGGCGATTTGTTCGAGTACAAACTGGTTGTAAGGCATGTTCTGATTGAACGCGTCGATGACCCAGTCGCGATAGAGCCAGACTTCGCGCGGTGCATCTTTTTCATAGCCGTTGGAATCCGCATAGCGGGCGGCATCCAGCCAGATGCGTCCCCAGCGTTCGCCGTAATGAGGTGAAGCGAGCAGTCGTTTGACCTGTTTTTCATAGGCGCTCGGGGCTGTGTCATTCTGGAATTGATCGACTTCCTGAATGCTCGGCGGCAGTCCGGTCAGGTCCAGACTCAGTCGCCTGAGAAGCGTGATACGGTCAGCTGGTTCAGAGAACGTCAGCTGTTGCTGTTCCAGTTTTTCAAGCACAAAGGCATCGATTGGGTTTTGGACAAGTTGTTTTTGTTTGACGTCAGGCAATGCTGGTTTTTCGGGTGGTTGAAAGGCCCAATGTGAGGCCCAGGGCGCGCCGGCGGCAATCCACTTGCGGATTTTTTCAATGTCTGACCTGGATAGTTTCTTGCCGGAATCAACGGGTGGCATTCGTTCGTCTTCGTCGGTCGAAATCATACGCTGATAGATCAGACTTTCGGCTGGTTTACCCGGTACAATCAGCGCGTGCCCATCATGCGAATCGAAGACACTTTCTTTTAAGTCCAATCGCAGTTCTGCTTCGCGATGTTCCTGATCGGGACCATGACAGGAGAAGCAGGCATCAGATAGCAGCGGTCGTATGTCAGTTGCAAAATCAAAATCAACTGGTGTTGTTTTTGCTGTTTCTGCAGACACATTTTGAAACAGCAACGCAGCGGAAGCGATCAGACACAGGAACAAAAACGAGCACGTTCGAACGACCATAATTCTTCTTTCGGTCAACCGCAGAGCGTCAAAAATCATCGTCGGATTTAAGAAAGAAACGAGGCGGAGATTGACGGACTGTTGAGTCTTGTCAAAGCATCTGCAAACCCGGATTTTCTGTTAATCGGAATGATTTCCAAATCTCAAAACCAAACACGAGTGAATACCGGTCCGCCACTTTACCCAAAGTGGGGTAGCTCAATCATATTCTAACTCTAATTGAGCAGGCGACTTAGGTCAGGCAAAGGTGGGTGGGTTGCCTGAAGATTTCTCTCATCAATTATAGGGGCTGCGACATGCGAAATTCAAGTTTTGTCTTTCGTGGGATCAAAAATTAGAGAGACATTTTTATGAAGATTCGCGCGAAATCTTTGCTGTATGTTTATGAAACCATAACAAAAGTCCCTGTTTGATCAATATTGCTACACATTATTCATCGGTTCTTAACAGGTCGGGCGGAAGTAACTTCACATTCACTCGATATCGTACTCCCAATTGAAGATTTCAGCCGGCAACGAAAACTTCAAGGACAAGTAGATTGAATTCAATTCAGAAGTGAAAAGTAAAAGTGAGTTTTGGGGGGGCAGATCAGAATCATACATCAAAAGCCAAACTGATGGGGATGACCTGTTTTTCTCTTACACAAGTAATTTGTTTTAGCCTTCATTGTTCGCGTATCAGTCAAACTCTTTCAAAAACTACAGGAAACAAAATGAAAAAATCCCGTGTTCTCAATGTCAAACGATCAGGTTTTACGCTGATCGAACTTCTGGTGGTGATTTCGATCATCGCTTTGTTAGCTGCTCTGCTGATTCCAGCAGTTTTCGCAGCTCGTGAATCTGCACGTTCTTCACAGTGCAAAAGTAACTTGCGTCAGTTCGGTCTTTCCATGCATGCCTTCGCTTCTACCGATCCTAGCGGCCGGTACTGCACCGGTGCTTATGACTTCCGTCGTGACGGATGTCCTGACACTTGGGGTTGGGTTGCCGACATGGTTAACAGTGGTGCTGGTCTTCCCCAGAAGATGCTGTGCCCTTCCTCTACATTGTTAGGTGCTGAAAAGCTGAACGACATGATCGGTGTCGCAAACACAAGTAATAAAGACAGTGCACCACCGGCTCGTCTGCTGGAAGGTGTCTGTTCTACCTGGACTTCAGGAACCGAAGGAACACCTGCTCGTATTCTGCAAGTTGCGAAACTTCTGGAAGATGGCTACGGTACGAACTATGCTGCTAGCTGGTTCCTGGTTCGTTCCGGTGCGAAAACCAACGCTGGTGTCACTGCATCTGGCTTAAAAGGATTTGGTGGTACACTGGGACCTCTGACGATTCGTCGTCTGGATTCCTCACGCGTTTCTTCTTCCGCCGTCTCCTTCATGGGCTGTGGTGCTCCTGGTGATGTGGGCGAAGCTGTCTTAACCGACACAATTCCTGGTTTCGTCGAAGCCGGTGAACGATTGGCTGAATCTTTCAACGATGGTCCTGCTTACTGGAACCCGGCTGCAGGAACCGGCGGTGCGATCGATCTGATGCCAGCTGGTACCAACGTTGTTGGTGCGATTCCTACGGAACTGCCTGACCCGAACCGTACTGGAACTCCCGGTGCTGACGGTACACTGTGGTTGCAGGATTCTCGTGACTGGTACGCATGGCATGGTCGTGGTCGTAACAAGATCTGTAACATCCTGATGGCTGACGGTAGTGTCAAAGCTATTGTTGACCTGAACGGTGACGGCTTCCTGAACCCAGGATTCACTGGTTCTGCTTCTGGTGGATCTGGTTACACAGATGCAACTGTTGAACTGCGTCCTTCAGAAGTCTTCTCCGGCCCCTGGTTGGATGCTCAGTTGACCAAAGGCAACTTCGAATAATCGAAGTCTGATCTCAACTAAAAGACGACTAAATCGCGAGTGGCTGGTGTTGAACCGGCCGCTCGTTTTTTTATTTGTTATGAAATAATGTCTTTGATGACATGCCCGTGTACATCGGTCAGACGGCGGTCGATGCCGTTGTGTCGGAAGGTCAGCTTTTCATGATCGATTCCCAGTTGATGCAGGATCGTGGCATGCACGTCATAGCACATCGTGGGGTTGGAGGGATCCGCGGGTTTGAAGGACCATTGGTCTGATTCACCATAGGTCGTGCCCCCTTTAATGCCGCCGCCTGACAGCCAGTTGGTAAACACGAACGGATTATGGTCGCGGCCTTTGCTGCCTTGACTGCAGGGCATTCGACCAAATTCCGTGGTCCATAAAATAATCGTGTCATCCAGCATGCCGCGCTGTTTCAAGTCTTTAATCAAGGCGGCTGCGCCGATGGACATGCCGCGGCCTAAAGGCCAGTGATCGCGTTTGATATCTTCATGCGAATCCCAGTTGCGGCGGGGAAATCCATTATCGGCTCCCGACCAGATCTGCACGAACCGCACGCCCTGTTCTAACAAACGCCGCGCCACCAGGCAGTTTCGACCAAAGTACGCGATTTCGGCGGCTTCACTGATGCCTTCCTGCACTTCAAAGTCGACGGAATTCAGCCCGTACATGTTGAGCGTGCTTTTGGTTTCGTTAGAGAGGTCCAGTACCTCGGGCGCCTGCAGTTGCATTTTGGCAGCCAGTTCGTATGACTGAATTCGTGCGTTGAGACGTGAGTCTCCCGCGCGTTCTTGTTCGTGACGCTGGTTCAATTGTTTTAATGCAGCTAGGACGTCGCGATCACTTTGGCGGGTGATGAAATCGTTTTTGGGTGGGAACAAATTAGAAATGGGGTTTTCTGAATTCGGGCGAATGATGGTTCCCTGATTGCTGGCAGGCAAAAAGCCGGCAGACCAGTTGGCGGCTCCGTTGGGAGCAAAGCCGCGCGGGTCGGGTAGTACGACAAACGTGGGCAGATTATCAGTGAGACTGCCAAGACCGTAACTGATCCAGGCTCCCATGCCGGGAAAGCCGGGCAGAATGAAGCCGGTGGCCTGCATAAAAGTAGCGGGGCCATGTACGTTCGACTTGCTGACCATATTGTGAATGAATGCCATGTCGTCGACGCAGTCACCCAGCGGTGCCACACACTCATTCAACCATTTGCCCGATTCGCCGTACTGCTTCCATTTCCAGGGGGCTTGCATCGTTTTGCCTGGCGAGGATTGAAACAATTGCACCTGTTCGCCGGGGTCCCAGGCGTTACCGTTGTCTTTGATTAATTCGGGTTTGTAGTCAAAGGTGTCACATTGACTGGCGGCACCCGACATATAAAGTTGAATCACTCGTTTGGCCCGCGGCGGGTGATGCAGTATCTGAGTGTTGGGTGCAGCAGCCAGGAGTTGGTCATTCTGTAGCAGAGAGGCGAGCGCGATTCCCCCCAGCCCTCCCCCAGCCGACATTAAAAACTCACGACGATCCATGAGATCACTTTCTGTATTACTTAATCGATAAAGATAAATTCATTGCTGTTGAAGATCAGACGGCAGACATTTTTCATGCCATGCTGTTTCCCGATGGTCTGTAAGATCTGCAGTTCTGCTGAATTCGGCGTCCGGCCTAACGAGGTTTCGAAAGCCAGTCTGATCTGAGCCGGCAAGTCTGCTGCTTCGGCTTCCATCTTTTGCGAGTAGAACTCCGACATGCTCACCATAAATTGATCATTCATTAGTGAGAGAGCCTGCAGTGCGGTGAGAGTGGGAATTCGCTTGGGCGTAATCTGCGATGGATCGGCACAATCCAGTGATTCCATAAACGGGTCAGGAACGGAGCGAACGACAAAGCGATAGATCGAGCGACGTAGAGTTTTGGCAGTTGTGGGATCAAACTTTTCATAAAGATAGTGGGGTGAATGTTGCGGTTTTTCCAGCACAAACAATCGGTCTCCCGGGCCGTACATAGTGAGGTCCAGTTTTCCACTGACTTGCAAAGCGGCATCGCGAATGGCTTCGGCTTCCAGTTTGCGTCGATTCATCCGCCAGAGCAGGCGGTTATCCCCGTCGATTTGATTGCCCCGTTCATGGGAGCGTGATGACTGCCGATAGGCGGTGCTTAAGACCAGCATGCGGTGTAATGTTTTGAGCGACTGTCCTTCGTCGCGGAATCGGCTGGCGAGATAATCGAGCAGTTCGGGATGTGTGGGGAGTGAGCCCATTTTCCCAAAGTCGTTTGGAGTATCAACGATGCCTTTGCCAAAATGATATTGCCAGACGCGATTCACAATCGAGCGCCACGTCAGCGGATTCTCCCGGCGGGTGATCCATTGTGCCAAGGCAAGTCGACGAGCGCCTTCATTGTTTGGATCTTCGAGTTGGAATTCGCCGGGAAGACCTTCGATCAGATTTAAGCTTGCCGGTTGAACTTCTTTCACGGGCGCTTTTTCACTGCCACGACTGAGCAGAAACACGGACCGCGGTTCTCCTTCGGTCGGTCTGAAATTTCCTCGCGGGGAAAAGTGGGTGGCGGCTGCGAAGACCTTCTGACGCTGGGGAAGCTGGTCCAATTTCTTTTTGATCTGCTTTAACTTGAGACTCTGCTGCAGCATTGTCTTTTTTTCTTCAGCAGTGGACAGGTCAGAGATCAATTGATTTCGTTTCCCTTGCAGTTTTTGAAGATCCGTATTGGAATCGGGGCTTTGATAAAAATTGCCGTCATTCACATTCTTGCGCGACCAGCGCGGCAGTGCTTCGATGGAATCAAGGGATGTGACGGTTGCTTGTTTAGCGATATCTTTGCCTTCAGAATCGAGGACTTTGATTTCGCCTAATGCAAAAATAAAATCTTTCGAGCGCGGCGCGAGTTTCGTGGCCGTCATTCTCAGGTGTTGAAAGCTCTGGCCTTTCAGATCAAATTCGACAAGCCGGGTTTTGGGATTAGGATAATCCGCTTGTGTGTGATCGGCAATCACGGTTTTCGTTGTTTTGAAATCGGCCGTGTCGGATACTTCCAGTTTGAACCGTTGGGGGAAACCGAAGCCGGCGCCGATGTTGTTAAAGTCATCATAGGCGGGAAAGAGCGTGACTTGCTCTGCGGTGATCGGTTGTTTGAAATTGAGCTGTACCCATTTCTGGCTCTTGTCCGACTTTTCAATTTTGCTGTGATAACCATATTCGACGCCCTGCCCCTGTTTGGCTTTTAGCGCCTGATCGATTTTTGCGTCCAGTGTCGCCAGTTCTTTTCCCCCGCGTGAGCGGATCAGGTTGGAGAGTTTTTTGAATTCTTTCTGGGTCTTGGTTTGAGCCGCCAATAATTTCTGGCGTTGTTCTGCTGTCTGGGGATCCGGATCGTATTCCCGTTCGGCCCGATCGATGCCGGCGAAAACGGCTTGCAGGCCGTAATAGTCTTCCTGGGCGATCGGATCGAATTTGTGATTGTGACAGCGGGCGCACTGGACTGTCAGGCTGACGGTGGTATTCATGACCGTTGCGACCATGTCATCGCGATCGAGATTGCGTGTGATTTTTTTCTCGATCAGTTTTTCATTGATTTCTATTTGCCCGACCCAGTCAAACGGGCCGGCAACGATGAAGCCGGTGGCAGGAATGCCGTCGGTGGAATCAGGTTTGATGACATCGCCGGCGAGTTGTTCCTGAATAAACTCGGAATAAGGTTTGTCGTTGTTCAAGGCACGGATGACATAGTCCCTATAAGGCCAGGCGTTTTCACGGAGTTTATCTTTATCGTAGCCGTGTGTGTCGCCGTAGTGCACGACGTCGAGCCAGTGACGTGCCCAGCGTTCGCCGTAGCGGGGCGACGCCAGGAGTTGATCGACGAGCCGCTCATAGGCTCGCGGGCTCGGATCGTTGACAAACTTGTTGATTTCCGCTGGTGTGGGAGGGAGTCCGATCAGATCGAAATAGAGTCGACGGATGAGTGTGCGACGGTCGGCGTCTGGGGAAAAGGAGAGGTTTTTCTCCTGCAGTCTGGCGAGTAGAAAGGCATCGACGGGAGTACGAACCCGTTTTTGATTTTCTGCTGAGAGTGCCGGGACCGCCGGTTTCTTCAGCGGCTGGAACGACCACCAGTCGGTTTGAGAGAGCTGGGCTTCGCGAATCCGCGTTCCGTCCGGCCAGGGGGCGCCCGCTTTGATCCACTGTCTGAGTGTTTCAATTTCTGTTTTGGATAACGGTTTTCCTTTTTTGGGCATTTCCGGTTCGGGGCCGCTCACATAATCCAATAGCGGACTTTCGTCTGGCTTGCCTGCTACCAGTATGCTACCACTTTCGCCCCCTTTGAGGGTACTGCTGTGACTTTCCAGTGAAAGGCCACCGTCGCGGGTGCTGTCGTTATGGCACTCAATGCAGTGCTGTTGCAGAATCGGTGCCACCTGTTTTTCAAAGGGGAACTCTGCTGCTGACGCTGTCGACACGGAGTGCAGGCAGAGCAAGAATAAACATAGTAGTGTGGTTCTGATTTTCCTCTGGATGAAAAAAAACATATTCACTTTTCTATTTCTCTCTGAGTGGGAGAATCAATGGGCTGAACCGAAGTGGGAATGCCGCATGTTTTTGGGGATTCAATTATAACCGACAAGGCGGCCTCTGGTTGATCTGTTTGAAAAAAAATGCTTACTCTGTTTCCAGATCAAACAAATGTTGATTATTACCTGTTTTGAGAGTGACTTTCAGTTCAGTCTGCCGATTAAACCGGGGCGGGATGCCATTTTCAAATTCGTCAACCATGGTTTCGCCATCGGTATCCAGAATCTGTTTGCCTGTGGGAACACTGGAATCGATTTCGACGCGGTATTCGCCGGGGCTGGGGCCTGTTTCTTCAGGGATGACAAATTTTCCTGATTCGATACTCGCTCCGGCAGTCGCACCTTTCCCAGTGGGAATGAACGTGATGACGCCCTGCTTGACCGGTGCGCCGTTGAGTGTCACCATGCCTTCCACCTGCGTTCGTTTTAAGGCGTCACCTTTTCCACAACCGGTCAGAAAAAGCATCGTGGTGCAAAGGGATAAAATGATCAAATTATAAATACGCACTGAAATCACCTTTTCCGTCAACTGACTGACTACAACATAAACGTTGCAAGAGACACGAAGTTGGGTCGCACGCGGCGAGGTTTAAAATTCGCCGATCACTTCGCCGCCACTCATGCTGCTCAGGCTTTGCCAGGTGTTGAGGTCGATATTTTCTGAGATAAATCGTACGGCACCATCACACAATAGCGCGTGTACGCCACCAACGTGCAGGCTCCGTGATGCGTTACTTCTGCTGTTTGCCGAAATCCCTCCTGTACAAGGCAGACGACCAGTCTCGGAAACACAATGAGTTACCAGGTCGGGGGCAGAGCTGTTCGGACCGACGCGCGTCATCACTACGGATTCCGGTTCATCATTCCAGATCCAGGCGCGATAGTCGTCTGCGCTGGTTTCCGGCTTGAGCATTTCCATCATTGCCAGAGTATTACTTGAGCCGTCGGTAATGTCCCGCATGCGGGCGCCGAAGGTATTTCGAAAGGGAGATGGTTTGATTTGATTGCCGAACGTTCCCTGCCCCCAGTTCACAGCATAGTTGCCACGAATACTACCATCGGGATTGGCGCTCCAGATTGATTCACGGTCGGTCGGGCATTGCCAGACAGGAATCGGAACAAGGCGGACCCCGTTGCCGGCGGGTTGGGGGTCGTGGACGGTGGCGTGCCAGTTTTGATCATGGTCGTACAGGTTGTAAATATTGGCCTGATCGATGTAGGGCAAAAGGTGCACGCAGAAGGGAGTTCGTTTGCCGCCAGGGGATGAAGTGGTGACGACGCGATAAATCATGCCGGGAGGAAACAAACGATGCGTTTCATGATAGTTATGCAGCGCCAGTCCCAGTTGCTTCAGGTTATTTTTACAGGTACTGCGGCGGGCTGCTTCGCGCGCCTGTTGTACCGCGGGAAGTAACAGCGCAATCAATATGGCGATGATGGCAATCACCACCAGTAATTCGATCAATGTAAACGCGGAACGTGGGGGGCGGTCTTGTTTTCGAGCGACTGACATCGGTTCTCCCTGGTCTAAACCGGAAATAAAAGTATGCGGTTAATATTTAGTCAAAGACTCCTCGGTCGTTTTTTAAGCGTGATTCTTTTGTGTTTTGTTTCGAGGAGTGGGATCAGGGGAGAGCCACAGCGCGTCCTCATTAAGTATATGGCGCGCCGATATATGATTTAGTACCATCAGTTTTGTGATTTCGTTGAAAATTTGGCAAATCGTGCATTTTTTGGTACCAATCTGAAGTGAATCGCGCCACATACTATAGCGGAGACGCCTTTGCGTTCTCTGCTGCGCTGATTTTTCCCTGATCCGATTCCCTCCAACACCCTGGTAGTGATAGACTTAACTTCGACATGAGTGAGCATCTGAATAATCCGGTCATGAGCGAAGAATTTTTCCGTCTGTTTTCCCGGGATGATCGGAAGATTTACGGCTATATTATGGCGCTGGTACTGGATGTGGCTGCTGCGGAAGACATCTTTCAGGAAACGTGTGTGATCTTGTGGAAAGAGTTTCCTGAATACGATCACGACCGCAGTTTTCTCAACTGGGCATATGGGATTGCCTTTAATCAGGTGCGCAAATATCGCCGCAAGTATCAGAACAAGCGTTTGATTTTCAGTGACAGCCTGGTGACTGAGCTGGCGAAAGATGTTTCGAGTATGATGGAAGAACAGAGCCAGCGGCAGTTAGCACTGACTCAGTGTCTGAAAAAACTTAGTGCCCGTGAGCGGGAATTGGTTGATGCCTATTATGGGGAACAGCAAACGGCGGCTACCGTGGCGGAGCGCTGGAAATGTTCCTCGCACGCGATTTATAAAACGATCAAAAAAATCCGGAAAGCATTATTTGATTGTGTAAACCGTCGTCTTTCCAGCGAGGTGTCTTCATGAGTAAACCCGAGAATTCCGTTTCCGAACAGATCTGGGAACTGGCCGACGCACAATGTTCGGGAATCATCACGGAATCCGAGATGGAGACTCTGGAACGTCTGCTGCTGGACCACCCCGAGTATCGGCAGGACTATCTGGACTATATCTTTCTGCATATGGGCTTAGCCAGTGCGGTCACATCAGGTGAGCTGCTCTCTTCGACGGCGATTGAAAAATCGGTGAAGCAATATCAAGCAGAACCAGTGAAAGAAAAAAAATCGCTGCGGCTTTCCATTATGCAGGCGCTTTGTCTGGTGGTGTGTCTGCTGTCGGTGGGATTGTTTCTGCTTTTGAAAGAGCCTTTGCAAAAGGAAGTACCACCCCAGGTTGCTGAGCAGTCGTCCCAATATTATTTCGATGACAATGCGACGCCCCCGGATGAAGTGGCCACACTTTCCGAGGTGGCACAGGCAACATGGGAATTAATCGGAAAATCTCCGGCGTTAACGCACCATTTTCAGCCGGGTACGGTGAAGGTGACTTCGGGGAATGTGGAAGTGGCCTTTTCAGGAGGCGCTGATATCTCTGTCGAAAGTCCCGCGTTGTTTGGTATGGAACGTAAGAATCAGGGCACGCTGTTTTCCGGCACGCTGTCGGCGCGACGAAAAAACGGAACAGATTCTTTTACACTGGAGACACCCAGCGTTGAGGTCGTTGATCGGGGAACGGAATACGAAGTGAGTGTCAACGAGGCGGCTGAGACCTACGTGCATGTGTTGGATGGCCAGGTTGAAGTGAAGCCGCGCGGCCGCCTGCCTCGTTTTTTCTGGACCTTCGATCAACCGAAGGCGGAACCGTTAATTGATTCGATTGGCAATCGTTCGATTCAAGCTGGAAAAAATACCAAGCGGGTCCCCGGTTTAGTGGGAGCGGGTGCCGTCCGATTTAATAATCGACCTGATGCTAGTCTGCTGTTGGGAAGCGGAGGTGGTAAAGAAGTCGGCACCGGTGATTTTTCCGTTTCGACCGGCATCACCGTCGAAGCACTGGTGATTTCCGAGTGGAAGACTCCGAATACACCTCAAAAGAAAGATCCTTTCGATTATGACGAAATCTTCCGCAAAGAGGACGGCAGCTATCGAATTTTGCTGAGCTTTCAGAATGACGACAAAGCCGGTATCACACAAATTCCGACGGTGGACCCCGGCCCTTGTCTTTCGTTTGGTCTGTTTCTGTCGGGTATGGGCTATAGCGAATTGGATATGCCGTTAGACGGCAAGGAGGGGCGACCCACGCTGGAAGAAATCCGCGATGGTAAACCGCATCATATCGTCGCGACGTATAACGGATGGACCGGTGTGAAAGCAATTTACATCGATGGCAAACTACGCATGAGCCATCGCTTTCCGGTGGGGACGATGATCATCAGCGGCGGCTCCAAACCGGCGGTCATCGGTAATCTGATTTCGGATCGGTTCGAAACATTGGTCGGGCGCGAACCGTTCACCGGCGTGATTGATGAAGTCGCCTTTTACGATTATGCACTGGATCCGGCGACTGTCGCTGCACATTATGCGAATGTGCAATCAGGTAAAGATTATTTCGACGGGCAATTGAGCAAATTTGTATTGCAGGAACAGCAAGGGGGCAACGTGCTGCTCAATAAAGGCGAAAAAATGAAATTCGCCGCCGAGACGGGTGAGCCGATGCTGTGATCTGCGGCGAGCTTTCGCAATGTTTTTTGAATCGTTGACCACCGAAACGGGTTGTCTTATCTGGATGAGAATTTTTTTCTACCACGAAAAGCACGAAAACACACGAAATAAGGGGCAGTGTAGGGGCGGTACCTGTGTGTCCGCCCGCCTTTCGAGGGTTGGATTATATCATGTGAAGAATGGGGCGCTTGAAGCGTTCGTTTCTTAATTTTAATTTGCATGCTGTCACTGCGGGCTGACACATGGGTCAGCCCCTACAGCAACACACGTTGGTGGGATTAAGATGGACTTGGACCGGCACTATGGTTAGTCACGATTGGCACACAGTCAGTTGGGATGTAGCACGATATTTACTCATCCAGCGATTTGCCATTGGTTTCTTTGACTGTGAGAATGATGAAAAACGTGATGCCGGCGATGGCGGAGAGGTACCAGGCGATGGAGAGCGGGTTGCCTGTGACTTTGACGAGCCAGGCGGCGACCATCGGTGCGGTCCCTCCGAAGATGGCGAACGGAAGATTATAACTGACGCTGGCGGCACTCACACGCACGCCCCGCTTGAAGAGCTCGGTAATCGTGGCGGGGATAGCGCCGGCGAAGCAGGCCACGAGCAGTGCGAAACCAATTTGCCCGGTGAGGATCAGGGCGAAATTGTGGTGGTGCATCAAGCCAAGCAATGTCGGCGACAGCAGTGCGATACCGGCTGAGCCGATCAGCAGAAATGGTTTGCGACCAAATTTATCGGCCAGGATTGCAGCGATAGGAACAAACAGGGTTAACGCCGCCATGCTGATGGTGTTGATGTCGAGTGCTTCGGCGCGGTCCTCGCCGACTTCTTCGACGAGCCAGGACGAGAGGTAGATGAAGACCGTATAAAATGTGACAGCGTTCATCATATTAATCCCGGATGACTGTAACATTTCTTTTTTATGGCTGGCAAATGCTTCCTTCAGTGGTGAATAGGCTTCCTGCTCGGAGAGTTCTTCCGATAGAGGCTGTTCGGGAATTCCGTGCCGAATGAAGTAACCGACGAAAGCGACCAGCACCCCGGACAGAAACGGAATCCGCCAGCCCCATTCCAGCAGTTGTTCGTCGGTCGTGAATGTATTAATTAATGCACCAACGGCTGAACCCAGCAGGATGCCGCAAGTGGCGCCGATCATGCTCCACGAACCAAAAAAGGCGCGGCGGTGTGGTGGGGCATGTTCGACAAGGAAAACGAACGAGCTCGTATATTCACCCCCGACGGAGACTCCCTGAATCATGCGTAACAGCACCATCAGAATTGCAGCGGTGACGCCGATTTGTGCATGCGTGGGTAGCACGCCAACCAGCAGGGTGGGGACGGCCATCATCATGACTGAGAGCGTAAGTGCTTTCTTGCGTCCGAGTCGGTCGCCGATATGTCCGAACAGAACCGCACCGACGGGCCGCATCAAGAAGCCGGCAGCGAAGGCACCGAAGGCAGCGATTAAAGACGTGGTTGGATTGTCAGAAGGGAAAAAGAGTTTGCCCAGCGTGGGGGCAAAGAATCCGTAAACAGCGAAGTCGTACCATTCGAGAATATTGCCGATAAAGCCTGCCGCCAGAACCCGCACATTTTTGCTGGCGGCTGGTGTGTTCTCGAGTTCTTCTGCTACGACAGACATGGATACGATCTTCCTTGATGGTGCGATGCGAGTTTTGTGATAAGACTGGTGCGGTTAGTTTAGGGGATCTGAAAATGCTTGGGAATGGCGATATCAGGGGCTGGCTTAAGAAACATCACTCTCTTCAGAAGTAATAGACAGGCTGTGGAACAAAACACCAGATATAACAAGCAGAATAATCCCCATTGCAACCGGGAATATCATGCGGATGATCACATGTTTTTTTTCATAGGCAAGAATCCGCTTGATCGCTTCTTCTCTGCAATCAAGATCTGCCAGCTCAAAGTGGAGTGCATCTGAAAAGAGTGGAGGTCTTGCTATTTCTACAAACGACATGATGCAGAGCTGAAATAAACCGACAATAAGTATGACAGTTGCACAAACTTTGATTCGCTGCTGTCGGGGTGTGAGAGTGGGTTTGCTCAAAGCAACACCTTTGGTGGGTTCTGATTACATTATTCTGAACTGAGCACTACTGTTTCAATGATATTATCTATGGTGGTAGATTGCTTGATGGCTTTGATCGTTTCTGGAGAGATTTTTGTTCCGCTGATGTCAATCCATCTTAGTCGAGGAAATCGTATCAGAATTTCTTTTGCGGAATCTGTTAGATCAGTATCTGTCATATTGAGATAGTCCAGGTTTTCCAGAGACGACAGGTGTTTCAGGCCCACATGAGTCAGCCGGTTGTTTGAGAGGTCAAGGTACTCTAATTTTTTCAGAGTTCTAAGATGCTCTAAGCCTGCATCAGTAATGTCTGAATTTATGATCTGTAAATATTCCAGGTTCGTCATATTTCCCAGAGAGCTTAGTCCCCGATCTGTCAACCGCGTATCGATTAAGGTCAGGTGAGCGATTTGTTTTGCCTGTGACAACTGCTTGATCAATGCATCCGTGATTGACGCTCCCTGCAAACTGAGAGAATACAGTTTCTTCATTATTGCCAAGCAGGATATTGATTCAGGACTGAGGGGCAAATTGTTGATGTTCAGTCGACGCAGTTTATGAAATTTCAGAACATGCGGCAGACCAGCACTGTTCACACAGGTGTGACTTAGATTGAGATAGATTAGATTGGGAATGGCGGACAGTTTTTCCAGACCCTGGTTCGTGATTTTAGTATTAGAGAGATCCAGATATTGTAGTTTTTTTAAATACGATGCTGTGTGAAATTCCGCTCCGGTGATTTTTAAGTGATGTAATCCGAGTTCTTCCAAGGTTAAAATATTCGCTATTTCATTTAAGCCTTTGTCAGTGAAATTTCCGCCGGTGATGATGATTGTGCTCAGTGGATACTGAGTTAAAGTAATCAGACTCTGATCAGTCATTTTCGTTGGGTGCTTCTCTGTCCCCAGGTAAAGAGAGGTGAGCTGGGGTTGGTTTCCCAGAGAGTCGATGAATCGATCGTTGACTTTGATAACATCCGATCTTGTAGTCGAGATTTGTCGAATGGGGCGTACCAAGGGCTCCAGGTTGGGTGGCAGTGGATAAGTCGAGGGTGTGAGGATGCTGATACGAAACGAGACTTCGCCCCCTTGGTTCCGAATCGTTCTTGTCAATCTCAGGGACTGACCACGTTGGATGACCAGTGGGGCAGTGCAAAAAGCAGCGAGAAAAAGTATGAAAACACAGAAACGCCGTAAGTTGAACCAGGACCTTGCTGTTTGATCGGTTTGGGGCATTCAATGATGGTCCTATATTGGCATTGTTGGGGTTTATCTCAGCACTGTCGGGCAAGCCGACAGTGGCACACGCTGCCTGTTCTGTTTGTTGGTTGACTTACATTGATAGATCGTTTTGTGCTTCTGTTTTGTGTTTTGATTTCCAATTTATTTCGATTTTGATCAGACAGTAGGTGAAGCAAAAGTAAAGTATCCCGAATGGAATCATCGAGAGGGTTTGATAGTCTACGGGGATCAATGGCTCCCACTCGTTCCAAAAACCGATAGTGACCAGGGTAAAGACAAACAATGTCGGTAAGAAGAGAATAAGAGACCAGTCATTGACAGTGCTAACTATCGGGGGCTTGTTATCATTCATATTTCAGCCTCACGGTGTGCCACTGTCGGCTTGCCCGACAGTGATTGCTGCAGGCTTCCCGGATTCTATCACTTCTAGTTTGTTTGATGAAAAAACTCCCAGGGCAGGCCATGGATGGTTGGCAGATCAGAGTCAATGATTTCACCGTTACTTTCGTACCAACGGGCACTGGACCATTTCCAGTCCTTCACTTCTGAGACCAACTTTCGTTTCACCGGATTGAGATGAAGATAATTAACTGCGGCTTCAACGGCTTGTTCAGAAAAGAAATTACGGTCAAACCCCGGACCTTCCAGCCAGAAACGAAAGGCCGTTTTTCCCGGCCGAGTTCGGATTGTCAAATCTTTTAATAGCGGGTGTTGTTGCTCTCTCAACAGTTCTTTTATCCGGTAGGAAAATGGACGTTTGATAGCAGCCAGAAAACGATCAATTTTGCTTTCGTGGGTTGTTGGGTAGACGAGTAAATGTAAATGCTCGGGCATGATCACGAATGCAATCAGATGAAACTCATAACGGGTTAATGCCCGATCAATCGCCTCACAAAGCATGTTTTTCCAAACCGGGTTTGTTAGTAATGGCCTCCTATCAAAACAAGAAAACGTCAGCTCATGGCAGTCCCCGGGCTCATGGTAATGTTTGATCTGTTTTCTGTGTGGGGGCATGTTTTTAACCCATTGGAAGGCTATATCCCGGCACTGTCGGGCCAGCCGACAGTGGCACACGCTGCCTCTATATGAGATCATGTGTTGTATATTTATTGAACAATAATTTCCTTACCTTGGCACACGCCCGCTATTTCATTTAGGGGATGATTTCTATCTTTCACACGTACATTTCTCAGGGTGTCAGCAGTGGGATGCCGATGGATTGGCCGTAGGCCTGGCTGAGTTGTTCGACGCTTAAACCGTAGGCGCGTTGCAGGCTGTCTTGCCAGGTGAGGCCTTCTTTTATGCCGTTGAAGAAGAGTTTGAATTGTTCCGGGCTGGCTTTGAGCATGAGCTGGATGATCGCGCTGGCGGAGCCGTATTGCCAGCCGTCGAGCCGGTCGGAATTGAAGAACTGACCGCCGAAGGTCTGGGTTTGCCTTAGACGGGTGGCGGCTTCGGTTTGGCGGAAGCGGACTTCTTTGGAAGAGGGAACGATGAGCATGGCGATCCAGTCGGCGATGCCTTCATTGATCCAGGTCGGAATCGGGACCGTGCTTTTATAACGGTGAATGTAGCCGTGCGCGGTTTCATGAACCAGGACGGCACCGAAGAAATTGGGATCGTTGCCGCGATAGCAGGAAACAATCACCTTGCCGTTGCCGTGGGAATGACACAGGCCGATGGCGTTGCCTGTTTCGGTACGATTATAAAACTGCTGTTCGAATTCTAGGAACGCGGGTTTCCCCATAAACGCCACGATGACGGCTTTGCCGCGCCAGATGTTATGGCCGGGCTTGAAACCGAACGACTGGCCCAGTAGCTCATTCATCTTGTCGAGTTGAATCAGATAAGGGGCGACCTGTTTGGCAGGCATGTCGGTGTAAAACAAAAAATATTTTGTTTCATAAAACTTCATCTTGAGCGCGCTGAAATGCTCGCCGACTTTCGTGAGAAATTCTTTGTATTCCTCGACGTACTTCAACTGCTCTTCATCGGCGATCTCTTCCCAGAACTGCTGGTTGGATGATCGAAGTTTGTCCTTGATCGCAGCGTTCTTTTTAGTCTGGTCTTCAATGGTGGCTGCTTTGAGCGAGGGGAGATATTGAAAATGATAAGTTTTGTCATCGACCGTCATTTCAACGAGGCGGGTGGCAAACAGCCGTTTGCCGCGGCGGGCATTTTCGGCTTTGACTTCCATTGATTTGATCTGGCTCTTATCGCGGCCGGTAAAGAAACGCGTGATCTCGACATCCTGTTCCTCTTTGCCGTTGGAAGTGAGGACATCTGCTTTTTTACCAATCAGTTGATTCACTTCATCAGCCGAGAGGGCAAACTCAAAGGCGGCGGCTTCAACTGTATTTGCAGGTTTGGCATTGAACCGGGTTGACCGTTTTTGTGCTTCCGCAGCTGAGGTGTGCCACGCCTGTGTTAGCGTGAGGATGATGAGTGTTGTAATGAGTTGAAAAACAGTAACAGGGCGAGGAACCATCATGAGTACTCGCTTTCCGAATTGGAACAAGAGACAGGACGTAACTACCTTCAATAGTGCGTTGCTTCAGTACAATTGTCAAGTAGATTATTGCATTGTTATTGGCATTTCAGGGGTGTTTTTCACACAGAAAACAACATCCGTGTGATGGGATCGCAACTCTCTCCCTCCAGAATAGTGAAGAGAGCAGAAAGCAGAGCCAATACTGGAAAAGTTACGTTGTCAGTATTGAAGTCTCTTGTTTGATTGATCTGAGACTTTCTATTTACAGTTCTCGCCTCGACCTCGATTCAGAGTTACCTCAAGCTTTGATCGTGTGGTATTTGTGTGTCGGGTCGACCTCTCTGGAAAAACAGGTCGGGAGGGTGTCAAAATCAGAAAAAGGCGAGAACTCGGGAAAAGTTTTCCGAAGTCGAGTTAACTCAGGAAATACAGGCTGATTCGGCTGCTGGTCTGGTCCGAAATGGGAGGGAAACAGGCGATTCTTGTTCACTCTGCTTGTTTTATTGATTTGGTCCGCTAAGATTATCTCTTGCAGCTGAGCGGCCTGAACCAGTTGTTTCGGGAGACGCTGCATTTTTTATTTTTTAGGAATCGGAACAGAAGATGGCTGAAGGTACAATCAAAAAAGTGACACAAAAGGGATTTGGGTTTATTGACACAGAAAGTGGCAAAGACCTGTTCTTCCATTCGTCAAATCTGGAAGGCGTGTCATTTGAAGAGCTCTACGAAGGGCAACGCGTTTCCTTCACAGAAGGACGCGGAGAAAAGGGACCACGCGCAGAAAATGTGAAACTGGTCTGAAGTTTCACGTGCGAACTTGAAACAAAGAAGCAGCCGACGCAAAAACGTCGGCTGTTTTTATGCGCGGTGGAAAATATTTGCTACCTCGAAAAACGCGAAAGGACACGAAAATACAATTTACTGTGGGTGCGGCCCTGTGTGGCTGCCCGCAGGGTCAGGGTTGTATGTGAGCCAGAACGCGAAGGTTTCAATAAGTTCCATCAAAAAAGTAATACAAAGTTGAACCCCATAAGGCGGGCGGGCACATAGGCACCGCCCCTACAGCAACGGAAGTTGGAAGCGTTTCTCTGGCACTGGACCGGCACCGTCGGGCCAGCCGAGCGGTGGCCCCCGGAAGTCGTGAAACGATGGAGGGTATTCGAGTGGATCGAATACCTGTTTTTAACTCAGGCGAGGCGGAGTCGTTTTCTGGCGAATTCAATTGCGTCGATGAGGGCATCAATTTCGTCGGTAGTATTATAGAACGCGAGGCTGGCGCGGACACTGGAAGCGATGTTTAAATGCTGGTGCAAGGGCATGGTGCAATGGTGGCCGTGCCTGACGGCGATGCCTTTTCGATCGAGCAACGTGGCCAGATCTTCGGGGTGTGCGCCCTCGATATTAAAGCTGAATATCGCGCCCCGGTGTTCGAGTTCGTGCGGGCCATAAATCTGTAAGCCGGGAACCTCCTGCAGTCTCTGCAGGGCATGTTGACTGAGAATGTATTCCTGCTGTTGAATCGCATCAAAGCCGAGCTCTGAGACATAATCAATTGCGGTGCCCAGGGCGATGGCTTCGGTAATGGCAGGAGTGCCGGCTTCAAATTTCGCGGGGAGTTTGGCCCAGTGTGATTCCTCGCAATGCACTTCGGAAATCATATTCCCGCCAAACAGAAAGGGGGGAGTCTGTTCCAGGAGTGCCTTGCGGCCGTACAAGACGCCGATACCCGACGGGCCGAATATTTTGTGTCCGGAAAACGCGAGGAAGTCGATTTCACTTTCGACGACGTTGACCGGCATGTGCGGCACACTTTGTGCGCCATCGACAAAAATCAGGGCGCCGACTTCATGCGCGCGTTCGGCCATTTCTTCGATCGGATTGATTGTCCCCAGCACGTTCGACATGCCAGTGACAGCGACGAGTTTTGTTTTGGGAGAGAGCAGGCATTGATAGTGTTCCTGGTCCAGACGTCCATCGGGGGTGAGTTGAATGAATTTGAGAACTGCGCCACATTCTTTGGCGATGGCCTGCCAGGGAACGAAGTTGGCATGATGTTCCATTTCATTCAGGATGATTTCGTCGCCCCCTTTGAGGAAGTGACGGCCCCAGGTCTGGGCAATCAGATTGATGGACATGGTGGTGCCGGAGGTGAAAATAATTTCTTCCGGTGCACTGGCGCCGATGAAGGTCTGGATCCGCGATCGGGCGGCTTCCATTTCTGAAGTCACGCGGTCTCCCAGTTGATGCACGCCGCGATGCACGTTGGAGTAATAGTGCTCGTAGATCTCCGAGATTTTTTTGATGACCGATTTGGGATGCTGCGCAGAAGCGCCGCTATCCAGATAAACGAGGGGCTGCCCGTTGGGGAGCTTCGTGTTCAGAATGGGAAAATCGTGTCGGATTGATGTGATATCGGCGGTCATGTTTGTCTGTTTCAGATTTGAGTCCGCGTTGGAGTTCCTGTTGTGTTACCAGCTCCGTGGGCCTTGAATTTTACTAAAGACGGACAGGGTTGGAATCAGGGGACGCGTGTTTGCTATAAACTAGTTCTTCATAAGGGATTCTAACACGAAACCCGCTCATGAAAAGGGTTTCATAAAAAAGCCGTTATTCGACTTAAAACGGCTGTTCTTAGAGTGTATGCAGAGTGTGTTTTTATAGAAGACACTGATGGCAGGCGGCATGTTCATCACCTGCTCAAATCAAAACTGGCGCTGATTCATTTTCAGATAAGTGCCCCGGGTTATATCCATTAGCCTGTATTCAGGTTTGTCGGAGCGTCTTCTGTGTTAGGAGAGCCCGTCGATTTGAGCGAGTGATATCGCTTTCACCAAAGCTGTTGCGGTAACAAGGAAACGTATTTGCAAATGTGAGGTTGTCATGTGTGTCCGATCATTAATTTTTGTTTGTTTGAATTTCCTGACAGAGAGCCATGATGTTGAAGTGCATGAGCGGGTCAAGAGGCACCGCAAAATATGCGACATGAATTGTTCACGAGGTCGCTTGGCAGGGGCATTTATCTGCTCTGATGTTTCAAAAAATGCCTTCGAAGCGTTACGAAAAATGACCATTTGGGGATGGGACGTGGTCAGCAGGCAGGAAAAACATCAAAAGTCGCTTGGTTTTCGTGGGGTCAATTTCAACAGGTGCGAAAAGGAGCAAGTGAAAATCGTGTTTCTCTCGCGCGCGCGACGTTATCTCCGCATGTTAGGAAGGGGGAGCGAGGAGTCAAGACGTAAAAAAAGCCCTGAAATCAGGGCTGAAATGTCTATTCTTAAAAATAATGAAAATGTCAAGTTGTTTCAGGATTTTCGCATGTGTGCGACATCCGCGACTGAAAATTCTGCTTTATTTTTTGGGGACCAGCTTTTGTGCTTTGGCAATACGGTAGCATGGTTTGCCCATTTTGTCCTGTTGTGAACCATCAATGTGTCCGTCGATGAGAACGACATCTCCGTTTGTGAAACGGTTCAGTTGTCCCTGATCGATGAGTACGATGTTGCCGCCGAATCGGTCTGATTTATCGGGAGTGGCGTTGTAGGTAATGTTCCATTGTTTTTCCTGCTCGTCGAATTCAACAATGCCTCTCAACCAGCGATAATTTTGTTTGTCATAATTGAAAGGAGACGGTGATTGACCAGCAGATGTCTGCTGGTTGGGCTCAGCGGGGAATTCAAACGAAGCGGATTGAAATTTTGCAGGTGCCATGAATGGGTCGTCTGACTTGACGAGTTGTGGCCCAGAGACACGGGATTGATGATCGGCGTGGCTGACTTTGCAGGGTGCAGAGTTCATTAACGAGCTGCTGTTCGGGCTGAAAGTATCATCGTTTTGTTCAAAGCTGTTAACAGGAGGCTGAAATTCCTGACTGCTGTCGTTGGGATTCGCGTTAAATGTGTCGTTGGGGTTGGCGTCAAAGGTATTGTCAGGCATTGGATTGGCTTCGAATTTTTTCGGGTTGGCTCCAAAGACATCGTTGTCTGTGGGAGCTGACATTTGACTGTTATTCGGGCCAAAAGTATTGCTGTCGCTTTCGAAACTTTGCTGTTCCACTTTAGGAACGCTGAAGCCTTCGTTGTCATTTTGCTGGAATTCATCTTTAGGCTGCTGGAACTGATCGGGTGGGTTACTCTGGAACTGATCGTTGCTGCTGGGCTCGAACTGGTCGTTCATTTGTGTGGAGTTGCCACCCAGGGGCTGTGGTGTTTGATTACTTTCGAATTCATCGTTGGCATTTCCAGGGAAGGAATTGCTGGTGTTACTGGATGGGGGTGTGGTGTTTTGTGGAAACTCATTGCCGAACGATTGCGGATTGGAATTAATTTTGTTGGGGTCCTGATAGCTGGGAACGGCCTGACTGCCAGTGGAGTTCTGATTTAAGCCACTGCCGGGTGTGGCGTTCCTACCTGATGCCGTTGGATTGGCGCCAAAGGGTGCGCTATTTGGACCGGGCGCACTATTGGCGGGTTGTTTCCATTGGGAATCGACGCCATCATAGTTGGTATTGTTTGTTGTATTGCTGGGAAACTGATCGCTGTAAGCCTGAGAGCCGGTTGGGGGGAGTGATCCCTGAGGCGGCGGAACTGGTTGTCCCAGATCGGGCTGTACCGGATAGCTGCCGGGTGGAATGCTGCCTGGTGCCATTTCGTAAGGACCGGGTGCACCATACGGGCCGGGATAAGTTCCCCCATAGGGATACTGATGGTGGGAATAGCATCCGGAGATAGCGCAGCTCAGCAGAGCGCACCAGCAGATATTGAATAGAAATCGTATCGACATGATTGGGTCCTTAAAGTTCCAAGTGATTTCCCGGAAGAGACTGGTGATCTACAGAGAGGGAAAAATCTATGGACGGGTGTGCCTGCTGAAGCGAAGAATTCGGGAGTTTTTGCATCACATGCAGCGGGGATTGATGTGATCGTTCTCTGCGGGGAGACGGTTACAAAAACAAACTTGTTTCCAGCAAGCGAGCGGGATTTTAGAGAATCTTGAATATGTGTCTATACCGAATTTGGGATTCTGACTACCCGATGGAAAAACTTGGCAAGAAAATGACAGGATAAGATACTTTGCGTTTCGTTTTTGTAATCTTTACAATAAATGGCCGTGTTTTCCTGTCCAAACATGTTTCGATCAAAGAG
Source organism: Gimesia alba (assembly GCF_007744675.1). Lineage (NCBI taxonomy): Bacteria > Pseudomonadati > Planctomycetota > Planctomycetia > Planctomycetales > Planctomycetaceae > Gimesia > Gimesia alba. The sequence goes on along the minus strand of NZ_CP036269.1, from coordinate 6,376,944 downwards.
TTCTGATGCCCTCACCTCCCTTAATTCTGCCTACGATCCAGAACTGGAACTGCCATAACTGTGCCGGCTGTTGTAAACAGCATGAGATCGAAATCACGGCGGAAGAAAAGGAGCGAATTGAGAAACAGCGTTGGGACGAGGATGAATCGATTCCTGCGGGACAGCCTGTGATTGTGAAGCTGGGAATGTCTCCGACCAGCGGGCGCTATCGATTAGCGCATCAGTCGGATGGTTCCTGTATTTTTCTGAATGAACAGGGGTTATGTCGGATTCATGCCAAGTTTGGTGAGCCGGCGAAACCACTGGCGTGTCAGGTCTATCCCTATGCTTTTCATCCGGCAGGAAACAAGATCGCGGTGAGTTTACGGTTCAGTTGTCCCTCAGTCGTTTCCAATTTGGGGAAACGGGTTGATCAGCAATCTGGCGAGATCCGGAAAATTGTCGATCAGGTCCTTCCTAAACGCTGGAAGGCGCCTCCTGCTCCTGCGTTGACGCCGAAAGAGACCTTGGGCTGGCCTGATACGTTGAAGATGGTTGGAACACTGAATCAATTTTTTGAAGCGAAGGATTCCCGGTTTCTGATCAATCTGTTGCGGGCAATTTCCTGGGTGGAATTGATCGAGCAGTCACGGTTTGAGACGATTCGTGGGGAACGTCTGGATGAATTTCTGGAATTAATCAGCGAGGCAACGGTGCAGGAAATTCCGGGAGATCTGGAATTGGACCGTACTGCCCCCAGCCGCCTGGGGGGCATTCAATTCCGTTTACTGGCTGCACAATATGCGAGAAAAGATACGTTTGCCGCTTCTTCCCGTGGCTTAACCAGGCGTTTCTCGTTATTGGTGTCGGCCCTGAAATTTACTTTCGGTCAAGGTGGAATTCCCCGTCTGCAGGACCGATTTAAATCGGTTCCTTTCTCGCTCTTGGAAGAATCATTTGGTGAACTCCCGCCAGAGTGCGAACAACTGTTTGCGCGGTATTATCGAGTGAAAATTCAGGGCCTACATTTTTTCGGAGCCGCTTATTATGAGGTTCCTTTTGTGGAAGGTTTTTATCACCTGGCGCTGATGTTTCCGGCGATCATGTGGATTGCCCGCTGGATTGCCGCGGGTGAGGGTAGATCAACACTATTACCAGAAGATGTGAACGAGGCGATGAGTATTGCCGATCATCATCACGGATACTCGCCTGTTTTCGGGCTGCCTCATTTTCGCAGTCGCGTGAGGAATTTGTCGCGTTTACAAGATATCAAGAAGCTGGTTAGCTGGTACGGTCAATAGCACCAATCAGGGATGATCGACTTCAGGTTTACTGGCGGATTTCAATGCCTTTCCAGAAGGCAATTCGATTTATCAGCTGCGGATATTCTTGTTCCGGTTCGGGATAATACCAGGCAGCATCGCGATTCATCTTTCCGTCTACGACGACATCGAAGAACAGCGCTTTTCCTTTGCGGGGGCAGATCGAAGTCGATGAACTTCTTTTCAGAAAGAGATTGTTTACGGATTCCAGAGGGAAATAAACGTCTCCATCAACCGTGATGCTCTCGTCTGAATCAACCAGAATCGCCTCGTTCCAAATTGCCTGGGGCACACCGCACTCCTCATCGCTAAGTTGTATTAATAGAACTTATAAACGAAATGAGAATGGAGTTAATTTGAGGCTGCCCACAGACATCCTAGCCAAGTTTGGATCGAAAACCATCAAAAATTTCAAAAAATGAGGTAGCTCTTTTGAAAAATATTATTTTGGAATGATTAACGCTGTTGATTTGAAATCATTGGATGAACAAGAGAACGGTTCACTTTTAGTCCTCTGGATTCTCGGGCATTTGTCGCGGGCTGAACGAAATGATTCCAAGTTCCCACTGTTTTCTTTTGAACATATTTTCTGAGTTTAAGGTGTGGATGTATGTTTTATCTTTTCGCTGGTAGGAGATCAAACCTCCATCTTCGAGTTCCACAACATGAATTACTTCCTCTGGATGTGCCGATGGATATTGCTTAATCTGGACTTCATCTGAATCGAGCAGGTCTTCGATCGACAGCGATGCTTCCGATTTACTAAGCGTAAACCGGCCCGTGGAATTGGGGATTTGTTCCCATTGGAATCGTGTGAGCAGGTCTTCAATTTTCATGGAATCATACTTGGCAGCTGAGCCGTAACAGAGGTTTTCAAGGGACGTTTTGATCTGCCTTGAGTCTAAGAGTTTTTCATGGAAATTAAAAGGATCTGAATTGGATGAGGGGAGAATTCTATCTGCGCATAAAAAAATGATGTTTCTCCGAAAGAGAGACATCATTTTTAATTTCATACCTGCTTAGATCACGTTCTCAAATTTAAAGGACTTCTAGTAGCTCAATTTGTTTTGTGAAGTCTGTCCGAGGGAAAAATTTCCCTCGGACTTGACGTTCACGATTATTGAAGCTGCCCTTCTGACCTGATTGGCCAATCCCTTAGTGCCGGGATTGCAGAAATCCTCAAATCTGATTAGTTGCAGCAAGATTTAGGAGCTGGTGCACAGCAAGTTGGTTTTGGAGCTGGTGCACAGCAAGTCCGTGGTGCAGGAGCACAGCAAGACTTCTTCACTTTGCAGCAACGAACTTTCACTTTGCAGCAACGCTGTTTGCAACGGTTGAACATTTTACCACAACGGTCTTTGCAACCTCTCAGGAAAGATCCTTTGAACAGTTTGCGATGACCGCAGCATGAGTCACAGGTGTTGCAGCAGGTCTTAGGAGCAGGAGCACAGCAAGTCTTAGGAGCTGGTGCACAGCAAGTCTTGGGTGCAGGAGCACAGCAAGTCTTAGGAGCAGGAGCACAGCACTTAGGAGCAGGTGCACAGCAAGTTTTAGGAGCTGGGGCACAGCAAGTTGGTTTAGGAGCACAGCAACCTTTTCCAAGGAAGCTAGCAGCTTCAACAGATGCGCCAGCACAACAAACAACCGCTAAAGCGGCAACGTAACTTAACAATTTCATTTAGGCAATCTCCAAGGATTCGCTTCGTGGACGGTCGTGAGGTACTCAATCAGAGTTGAATCAGATGAGGTTTTCTGATCAACCTGGGAGTCCAAAGCCTCACGTAATTAAAAAGGTAAACCTGCTTATTTTTTTCGGCCAGATTCACCAGAAAGTCCTCGAATAAACGTAAATTTGTGGACTCTTGGCCCAAAGTGGGTCCTGAAACGTCACTTGTATCGATTATGACGTCTTCTGCTTTGATTTGGGGGTAAGGCAATATCCTCACGTTATTGCTAAGCAGCGACCCTAGTGCTGTTATGTATATTTTGTTTTGTTTAGAATTCCTTATTGTTTATCCAGGCTGGGAATCGAAAAAAACTTTGAGGAGTCGTTTCAGAGCCCTTGTATGAGTTGTATTCAAGCTGGCCATGTATACGATTGGGATAGATTGCGGCATATTATTGTCGATTCAGGTCTTGTGATGTGTCCGTATGTTTAACGGGATTGGGTTTTATGAGAAACGTGTTTGTTCTGGAAGAGCGGGCACACATTGTCTCTGAGCTTCAATGGCAGTTTGAAGGGGAAACGGATTGGCAGATTCGCGGGTTTTCTGCTGAGAGTACTCTATTTCAGCATGCTCGTCGGAAAACTGCAGAAGAACTTGTGGTCATCATCGATGTGGGAATTGGCAATCCGATCTGTTTGCAGTTTTTACAAAGGTGTTTGAAGGCGCATGTTGCTTTTCCGGTGATGATTTACTCAGAGGCCCCCTTATTTAACCTGGAATGGGCCTTGCGGGAGTTAGGGGTGTTTCATTTGCAGACAGGCTGTCTGGAACCTGAGCGCATCGCCAAGATCTGCCGCTGGCATTTTGATTCCACCTTACACAGACAGAAGCTTCAATCAAAAGTACAGAAAGTTGCTGATTGAGATGACTGCAAGGAAATTTCATTTCCCCGATCAGATCCGATACAACATTACGAATATCCTGAGACACAAATCATTTTTAATAGTTATTGGAAAGCACTAAACGCTGATGGCAAATTCTGAAATGAGTGAAACAAGTTTACAGAGCTGTCTCAAAGAGCTCGTCGATCCTGTCTTTCAAAAGCCGTTATCCACATCGGGCTTTTTAAAAGGAGCGACGGTTGGAGAAACCGGGGAGGTTTCGATTCAAATTGAATTGCCTGTTCCTTCTTATCCTCTGCAGTCCGAATTGTCAGAATTGATTGAGAACGCCGTTCGGACTCAGTTTCCTGATTGCGAAGATCTGAAGATCGAATACTCAATTAATATCAAAGGTAAGAATTCAGGCGGCCGGCTGGGATTGAAAGTGAAGAATGTGATTGCCGTCGGTGCCGGTAAAGGGGGAGTTGGCAAGAGTACTGTTGCGGCGAGCCTGGCTTTTGCACTCAAAGAATTTGGTGCACGTGTTGGACTGGTGGACGCAGACGTCTATGGGCCAAGCATTCCACATCTGGTGGGAACCAGTGAAAAACCGGTAGCCCAGGAGTTTCAGGGTAAGGATGGGCAGACGCTCACACGCATCGTTCCGGTGGAAGCGGATGGCTTAAAAGTCATGTCGATGGCATTTTTTGTTGAGCCCGAGCAAGCCGTCATCTGGCGCGGGCCGATGCTGCATAAAGCGATCTCTCAATTTCTCCAGGATACAGAATGGGGTGAGCTCGATTATCTGGTAATCGATATGCCCCCGGGAACAGGTGATGTTTCGTTAACATTATCACAACTGCTTGATATGGCTGGTGCCGTCGTGGTCTGTTCTCCTCAACAGGTGGCATTACTGGATGCCGTCAAAGCGGTGCAGATGTTTCGGCAGGTGAAAATTCCCGTCTTGGGAATTGTGGAGAATATGTCGGGAGAGGTCTTTGGCCGCGGTGGTGCCCAGGCAAAGGGCGAGGAATTGCAGATTCCGTTTTTGGGAGAGATTCCGATGAATGCAGAAATCCGGGAAAAGTCGGATGTGGGAAATATCTCTCAGTTAGTGACAGAGGATTGTGAATCGCAGGCACATCTGCTGAAGGTGGCAGAGAACACTGCGATTGAAATTGCCCGCACTTTGATTGAAAACCCGACAAGACCACCACTGGAAATTCTCTAATGACATTAGAGCAGAATTCAAAAACACAAAATGCGACCGAGAACATGATAAGCATTGAAGAGCTGATAGAGGAGTTTGAGTATCTGAACGATTGGGAAGAACGTTGTGACTTTCTGATCGATCTGGGATTTGAACTGCCGCCGATGCCCGATTCTGATAAGACAGAAGCCAACCGTGTGCATGGTTGCCAGAGCATGGTCTGGCTTACTACCGAGTTAAAGCAGGTTGAAGATCAGAGGGTTCTGGAGATCCACGCGGACAGTGATGCGTTAATCGTAAAGGGATTAATCGCGGTGTTGCTTGCCATTTATAATAATAAAACTCCGGAAGAAGTCCTGGCGATTGATGTCAAACAATATTTTTCTCAATTGCAGCTTGATAAGTATCTCAGCTCACAGAGAAAGAACGGCTTGTTTGGCATGGTCGAGCGTGTGCAGCAGGAAGCAAAAATCCTGGCCGGGCAAAAGTAAACAGCCTTACTGGCTTTTAGCGGGCACTTTCAGTTTTTCAAACCGAAACTGAATCGGGGCAGGCGTAATCAGTGTGGGAGCCAGATAGGTAAACTGGAAGTCTTTCTGTTTTTGAGGCAGGTCTGTGAACCGATAGAGGACTCCAAACTTTCCGGCGCTTTCCAGCGTTGTCTGCGATGAGCCGTTCAACCAGTATTGTTTGCCTTGCGGGGTCTGGAGATAGGCACGGTTATGATAGATCCAGGTCCGGTGCGACTCGAATGCGGGGCCGCCATAGTCATAGCTGAGAGCAATGCGCACATTCAGATTCTGTGTAGACGCAAGCTCAATTGCTTCTGCTTCCACTAACTCAACGGATATATTGCCACGTCGCCTGATGGCTCCTTGCGATCGCGAGAGATGATCAAAGGTAATGGGCAGTGTCTCAGCGGCTAATTCCATTTTCAGGTTTCCCTGAACCTGGACGGTTTCAGGGCGTTGCCTGCTGTCCATAATCCATTGCATCGTGAATTTTAAATTCTTGCCACCTTCCCCCAGTGGGAGTTCGTATTTCGCTGCTGGATTAAACGGAGGCAATTTGATGTTTCGATTTGATTTAGCCTGAAGTTCACGTGAAGAATAACTCAGGAAGAGTGGTCTTAAACGTGGTTCCACCTGAATTTGAAACGTGACCCTGAGTAACTCGCGATCTATGGTTCCCAGGAGCGTACGTCGTTCAATGCTGGCGACCTCAATTCGAAACGGCCCGTCATAGTAAATCTGGCTTTTCTCTTTTGACGGGAGTAGTGATGTCTCTGGCAGGGGATCAAGCTGCAGATGCCCGTTACTTCCATTGATCTGAAATGCTAGCGGCAGGGTTCGAGTTAAGTTGTCAATCGCCTGCCAGAAGGATGTCTTTTTGAAATGGATCTGGATTTGATTGTTTAATACTTCGTCAGATAACTGGCTGGAATCAATTTGATTGCCGGTTTGCTCGGAAATGGCGTTAAGAATGTGTTTGAGTGAATGCTTGCCTGACAGATTAATCGTAGACGCTTTGAGCGAGTCTCGTGCGGCCTGTTGCTCAATTTTCAAACGCACTCGTTTCAGGGCTTCGCGCGCGGAATTGCTGGAAACGAGTTCTGGTGGAGGGAGTAACGATAAAACCGGTTTTCCCAATGCGGCTAACTGAAGCTCTGCCTGTTGCCGAACGAGCCGCTGGTTTGAATCGAGTTTTTGAATGAGTTCCGAGATCTGCTGTTTGATCTGTTCCTGCTCGGTTGTTTTCTGTTCGAGCAGAATGGTAGTGGCACTGACTGTTGTGAGAGAACAGAGCAGGCCGAATACAGCAGTTCCTGTTAATAACCAGACACGTGACACAGTGGTATTTCCCATTCTCGTTCAAAAAACGTTACCAATCGAAATGTCGGCACACATCTATTGTAACCAGTTTGACCCCGGGAACCACCGCGAGAATTCAGGAATACAATTGTTGCGATGATTATAACCGCTACGTTCCCTTTGATTCCTGTTTCTTAAATCACTGATTTGCGATCAGTGCTGTTTTCTGGAACCGGGCTCCCGATTGGGGATTACACTATATATAGAGAGAATATTGACTGAAACAGAACCTGCAACCTGATTAGAAACTGATGTGATGTTATCCTGTTTTCGTATTATTCTGGCTGGCATTCTGGTAGCTGGTCTCGGTTTGATGACTGAGACGTCGGCGACTGCAAAGCCTCCTTCCCTGATTGAGATGAAAACCCGCAACAAGGTTTTCATCGGCAAGTCGATTGCGCACAATGACGATATCAGCTGGATGATGGATCAGACCGGCAGACTGTCAGAGGTGCCACTGAAAAAAGTGACATCGTACCGCCGGGTCGCATCAGAATTTCAACGGCTGCCGCTCAACAAAATGAAGCAGCAGTTGCAGAAAGAGTTTGGTCCGTTTTATGAAGTGATCTCGACCAGACATTATCTGATTTGCGCACCGCGTGGTAAGGCGAAAGCATATGGCGGCGTGTTTGAAGATCTGTACGATTCCTTTTCGCATTATTTTTCACTGCGGGGGTATCAGGTCAAGTCTCCCGAATTTCCGATGGTTACGGTTATTTTTCCTGACCGAGATCAGTTTTTTGCATACTGTAAAAAAGATGGTGTGCGTGCCGGCGATGGTCTGCTGGGATACTATCACCCGCATACGAACCGGACTGCTTTGTTCGATCAACGTACGGCGACGTCTTCTGTTGACGTTGATCAGAATCAGGCCAAAAGCGAACTCGCATTTTCGCGTGTATCAACCACGGGTAAAAATCTGACGGAAGCGTTGCGTGATACCATGATTCATGAAGCGACGCATCAGGTCGCCTTTAATACTGGTTTGCATTCGCGGGTGGGAGAGAATCCTCGTTGGGTTGTAGAAGGCCTGGCGACGACGTTTGAGTCGGATGAGTTGCGCGCTCATACAGGAGGACGCGCCAAGTCGGTCTCGCGGATTAATCGAACGCGGCTTTTGTGGTTTAATCATTATGCACAGAAACGCCGTGCGAAAGAGTCGTTACGGGAATTTATTCGAGACGATCACCTGTTTCATTCCGCAACTTTAGACGCTTATGCAGAGGCGTGGGCACTGACGTTTTTTCTGGTAGAAACGCAACCAGCTCGTTATGCCCGTTATCTTAAACAGATTTCAAAGCGTGATCCGCTCAAAGAATATTCGGCTGATGAGCGTGAGCAGGATTTTAAACACGCGTTCAAAACCAATATCCGGACGATGGAAGTGGACTATTTGAATTTCATGAACCAGTTAACACAGGATCTGGTTCAACAGAATTAAGCAGCCCGACTGAGCGTTTCTTCTTCCATCGCTGCCATCACCAGAGCACCGCGGGTGATCGTGAAGTGTTCGTCCTTGATCAGCGTGACCTGCCCATTATCGAATCGAATCTTTCGGCTGGAGAGATTCTGTGCCAGCAATTCATCAAACCCATCAATGTGTGAGAGTTCACCCATATAGACCACCGGAAGCGTTTCCAGTGTTTCGATATACTTCTGCATCGAACCCATTTTAGAAGCGAACTGGTCCAACAGACTGTCGAATAACGATTCGTACCAGTTTGTTAGCAGTGAATGATTAGACAGGTAAGGACTGAGGTTGATGTCCGGATTGAGTCGTTTGGTTCTGGCTTTTTCAGAATCGGGAACGGTTTCCCCTTCGGAATCTGTTTTAAAGAATTTGAATGCATAAGCCAATTGTTCGTCGAGCCACTCACTGCCATAAGGAGCAGAATGTCGTACGACCACTCGAGACTGGTGAATCAGGCCGATTTCGGAATGTGAATGCCCGAGGTAAACGACATACCCTGAATAATGTAGACTGGCAGGTAGTGCTGCTAAACCGGCAGATTGTGTAATGGTCGTTGCAAAGGGAGTGAATCCTTGCAAAGCAATTAACTGTGCGACCAGTTTGCTCAGCGGCGCTGCAGAATCCGTTCCCGGTGTGATAAACGAACAATATTCGCCGGTTCTCCGTGTTTTGGGGAGCACGGATTGAATCAGGGTTGAGAGCAACTGCCGATGTACCGGGTCATTTAAAACCAGTTCCCCTTTTGTAAAAAGCGGGTACAGCGGCGAATGTGAAAAGCGAGCGATTTGAGCTGCGTTTTCTCCCGGAATGATCAGTGTTCCCTCGGAGAAGAGAAACGGCACTGCGATCTTTTGCAGTAACTGACGATTCTCGAGTGTATCCTCCATCACTGTATATGCGGTCTCAATCGAGCGACGTGTTAACTTATGATTGGAGTCGTTTTGTAAAACTCTCAGGCAGGTTGAGCCTATGTATAATGAACTACTCATTTCGGCATGACTCCCTGCATCGCCTGTAGAACCCGATCCAGGATTCCGGAATTCTGCTTTGCTTCCGCTGCAGCCGACTGTTTTTGGTTGGAACCAGAGGCATGAACGGTTTTAGAGGGAGTCGCATTTTCATCAGCTGGTTGAGTTGTTTTGGGATGTGATCGGTCAAAGCGAAACGCAGGTGCTTTCAATGTTTTTTCGGTCGAGCGTGGTTCCGAAGCTTCCGGGACTGAGTTCGTCATTTCCTGTTTTTCGGAAACCTGTGGCTCAGGCTTGATTTGCTTTGTAAAGTGTGGCCCTTTGAGCGTTTCTTCCTTTTGATCGATGCGTGCAGATCTGGTTTGGTGACGACCATAGATAAATGTTTTTGTTGGAATCTGTGGCGTCTCTTCGATGATGGGGATGTCATTCTCCAGAATTTGTTCCAGGAGTGATTTTTTCGGCAATGGAGGTAAGGAATCCCAATTGGTAATGATCGCTGCCGGTTCAGATTCCGCCGTCTCTGTCGTAACGGCATGAGTGTGTTTGTGTCTGGTTGGGTTAGTTCGGCCTGCTCTTTTCTGGAGGTATTTCCAGACCCCACCAGCAAAGGCTGCTAATAGTAAATAAGTGAACCATTGTGGCCAAGATGAATTATCCGTCTCTTCGAACTCCTCGAATTTAGAGAGATCTTCATCGCTCAAAACTTGGACGGAATCCGCAGGAGGCGCGGGGGCTACCGCCAGATCCAGGTTGGGAACCGTTGAAGAATCGGAGTCCTGTTGCTTCGTGGCGTTTTCTTCAGCTTGGGGAGTATTTGGTTTGGGAACCAGGGCCAAACTGGCGGCTGTCTGCTGCAGAACGGGCCCGTTGAGCTGTAGTTCTCCTTTTCTCGTTTTTAGCGGAGTCGTTTCTAAGGTTTGCGGAATATTTTCCGGGTGCGTCACGCCGTTCTGATTCGGATGTTCTTCTTCTGTGAAAGAATTGGCTTGTCGAAAAGGAGCTTTTTGCAGTGATACCGACGCCGGCTGCCTTAGTTCATTTGGTGATTCGTGAATCGGAGCCTGTGCTGCCTGTAAGTGTTTCGGTCCAGGCAGAGATTGGGGAATCATTGATAGATCAATGCCGCTGGAAGGACCCAGAACAAGAACCGTTCCGGTTGCGAATTTCGATGTCAGCTTTCTGGTTTCGGAAATGTTGTTGCTGCGAATCCGTTTGGGAGGAATGACTTTGATGGATTGTGCAATTTGTGGATAGTGTTCGAGAGGTTGTCTCAGGCAGCGTAGAATTCCAGCCAGATCGGCGATTTCAGCCGGTACACCAAATACGACGGGGCGGTCGACTAAATTGAGAATTGCAATCTGGATCAGCTGGGAAGTCGCCTGTTGTTGAGTCCTCTGGATTCCATTCCAGTTATGATCAGATGAGACATTGATGTCATTCGCCGATGATTCCAGTCCAATCAAAACATCGCCGTGCATCAGGGGGAAATCAGTTTCGGGAGAATAAAATAGGTCCTGGCTGATACGTCCGCCTCGAATGATGCGAATGATGCCCGAAGCCTGGGGAGTCATGCCCCCTGCTTGGGAAACTACCTTGTTCAAATCGAGATTTTGATTGGAAATTTCATACGCGGCGCAGTGTTTGAATTCGCCTAAGAGTCCGATGACGGCCGTTTGCCGTTGCTGGTTCTGAGGTGAACTGATCTCGCGATAGAGTGTTTGCGCATCGGCAGTATTGAATGATCCTGCTAACAGGAACATCACCAATAACCTGAAATTAACCAAGCGCCAGCAGAACATCCGGCCTTCCTTATGACAATATGATGGTAAAAGGAGAGGATCGAGAGGAAACCATACAATCATTAAAATCGGCACAATCCGAGTATCAGCATCACCCAAAGTATCGGAATTCAGAGAAAAGCCGGGAATCAACGGGATCGCGACAAACAGTGGTAAGTATTTATATGTCAGAGAGTTGACGTCATCTGCAAATAGAGGAGGGAACCAGGTGCTATCTTGAAATGCAATCAATTTCGTAAGGGGTATTTGTTCCAACTATTTTGTGATGTTGCTAGGATAAACGGAGCTTGCGAGCAGCGATGGAGATCTCTGGACGATGGTTACGTTTCTCGTGATCCATGTAATCTTTGAGCCTGTGTCCAGGTTTTGTAAGAGTTGCTCATTTGATGAAACAGGGTGTACCAGTGAACGTAACTAGTTTAACCGTCGAGAATTATTTGAAGGCGATTTTACAAATCAGCCTGCAGTCTGGGTCGGAATGGATTAGTACTGGCGAACTGGCCAAATACATGAATGTGGCGCCGGGAACGGTGACCAGTATGCTCAAAACCCTGAAACAGTCCAAGCTGGTGGAGTACCGTCCCTATGAAGGGGCCAGTCTGACGGAGAGTGGCAAGCAGTCGGCGATTCGGGTGCTGAGACGACACCGATTGATTGAACTGTTTCTGTTTCAGACGTTGAAACTGACCTGGGATCAGATTCATGCGGAAGCAGAAAATATGGAACATGCGGTAAGTGATTTTCTTGTCGATCACATTGACGAGTATCTGGGCTTTCCGGAGACCGATCCACATGGAGATCCGATTCCGTCAATCGACGGCCAGATGCGTCGCGCTTATCCGAACATGACGACACTGGCTGAATGCCAGCCCGGGACGCACGTTCAAATTGTCCAGGTGACTGACCAGGAAACCGAATTTCTACGATTCCTGTCCCGCTCGGGTTTAAAAATCGGTTCCGAAGGGACGGTCAAAGAAAAAAATGTCGAAGCGGGAATTGTCGTCTCTGAGTGGAACGGGCAGGTGATCTCGATGGGAATTCATGTCGCCGAGAATGTGAAAGTCGTTCCGTTGTAGGAATCCGGCCGCGTACCGTACATTGTGAAAAAAAGAGCTTATGGAATCTGAGTGAACTTCAGGGTTCACCGAACCGAAGAAAGAGAAGAAATTGAGTCATCTTACTTATGAAAATCCGTTGATTAGTCGTTACGCATCACAAGAGATGAGCCAGATCTGGTCGGCTCAGAAAAAACATTCCACCTGGCGTCGGCTCTGGGTCGCGTTGGCAGAATCACAGCACGAGATGGGCTTGCCTGTCACCGTTGAGCAGGTTGAGTCTCTGAGAGCTGCTATCGAGGATATTGATTTTGAGTTGGCTGCGAAGGCTGAGAAAGATCTAAGGCATGATGTGATGGCACACGTGCATACTTACGGTGAGCGTTGCCCTGATGCCAAAGCAATCATTCACCTGGGAGCCACCAGTTGTTTTGTCACCGATAACAGCGAACTGGTGATGATCCGCGAAAGTCTGGAACGGGTGCGGGCGCGGCTGGTATCGGTGATCGATCACCTCGCGAAGTTTGCGAACGAGTATCGGGATTTGCCTTGCCTGGGATTCACACACCTGCAGCCGGCTCAACCAACGACCGTCGGCAAACGGGCGACGCTCTGGTGCTATGATCTGATTCTGGATCTCGAAGAAATCGAGTATCGATTGGAAAAACTTCGTTTTCGCGGCGTGAAAGGTACGACGGGAACTCAGGCCACCTTTCTACAGCTTTTTCAAGGTGATCATGCAAAAGTTGATGAGCTGGATCGGCGGGTGACGGAGAAGATGGGATTCACCGGCCGTTATGCCGTCACAGGGCAGACCTACTCGCGCAAAGTCGATGCCCAGGTTTTGTCGGCGTTAAGTGGCATTGGTCAGTCTGCTCATAAAGCAGGAAATGATATTCGGATTCTGCAAAGCCGCAAGGAACTGGAAGAGCCGTTCGAAAAGAATCAAATTGGTTCCTCGGCGATGGCGTACAAACGCAACCCGATGCGTTCAGAACGAATGTGTTCGCTGGCCCGGTTTGCCATCAGCCTGACCGCAAATGCAGAAGATACCGCGGCGACGCAGTGGATGGAACGGACACTGGACGATAGTGCCAACCGGCGTCTGTCGCTGCCCCAATCATTTCTCGCCATTGATGCCGTTTTGATTTTATATCGAAATATTGTGGATGGGATGGTGGTTTATCCGAAAGTGATTGAGAAACATCTCAACGAAGAACTGCCCTTTATGGCGACGGAAGAATTTTTAATGGCAGGCGTCGAAGCGGGCGGTGACCGTCAAGATTTGCACGAACAGATTCGTGTTCACAGCCAGGCTGCGGGTGCGGAAGTCAAAGTGCGCGGTGGGAAAAATGATCTGATTGAACGCCTGCAGAAAGATCCTGCCTTTGCCGGCTGTGATTTAAACAGTGCCTTGGACGCCCGAAAATATATTGGTCGTGCCCCCGAACAGGTGGATGCGTTTATCGCGGACATCATTGAGCCGGTCAGACAGCGGTATCAGAGTGATCTGGCGCAAGGGGCAGAAGATCTGAAAGTCTAAAAGCCGCTTGAATCTGATGACTGTTCCATTCCCCAAAAGGAAACGCCCCGATGATCGAGACCACCGGGGCGTTTCACAGGGACTATATAGTGCCATGCTACGTAAGAATATTCTTAATGACGTGCGCTTCCTCAACTCCCGTGAGTCTGGTATCCAGACCCTGAAACTCCACACTGAATCGTTGATGATTGATTCCGAGCAGATGTAACATTGTTGCATGTAGATCTCGAACATTTACGATATCTTCTACGGAATTATAGCCCAACTCGTCGGTTGCACCATAGGTAATTCCGCCTTTTATCCCTCCCCCGGCCATCCACATGGAAAATCCTTTAATGTGGTGATCGCGGCCTGCGCCCCCTTTGCCTTGGAACATGGGAGTTCTGCCGAATTCTCCTCCCCAGATTACGAGGGTTTCATCGAGCATGCCACGTTGTTTGAGGTCATTGATGAGAGCCCAGGTTGGTTTATCGGTTAAGCCACAACAGGTATTCATATAGCGAATCAGACCGCCGTGATGATCCCAGCCGCGGTGATAAAGATGAATAAAACGAGAGCCTCGCTCGGCCAGCCGTCTGGCGAGCAGGCAGTTAGTGGCGTAGGTTCCCGATCCTGGTTCTGCACCATACATTTCCAGTGTCTGCTTTGATTCGCCGGACAGGTCCATCAGTTCGGGGACTGAGGTCTGCATCTTGAATGCCATTTCATACGCGGCGATGCGAGTTTCGATTTCGGGATTGTCCACGCGCTGATTGCGGAAGCGATCGAGTGTCTGGACGGTTTCGATTAATTCTTTCTGCTGACGGGCACTGACGCCGGCCGGATTCTTTAAGTAGTTGACGGGGTCACCCGTTGAATTAAACTGCACTCCCTGATAGCGACTGGGGAGGAAACCGGTGCCCCACTGACGGGAGGCAATCGGTTGCGGATTTCGCCCGCCGACGCTGGTGAGGACAACGAAGCCCGGCAGTTCTTCTGTTTCGCTACCCAGTCCGTAAGTGATCCAGGAGCCCATGGAGGGCCGCCCGCTGATGGCGGTGCCTGTGTTGAGAAAGGTATGCGCAGGATCGTGGTTGATCTGCTCTGTAACCATCGAGCGAATAATGCAGATGTCGTCCGCAATTTTTGCCGTCCAGGGCAGGAAGTCGCTGATCTCCTGTCCGTTCTTTCCGTACTTACGAAATTTGGTTAACGGCCCCTGGCATTTCAGTTCTTTCCCCTGCAGTTGGGCAATCGGTTGTCCCTTGGTGTAGCTTTCGGGAAATGGTTTTCCATCCATGGCTGCCAGCTTGGGTTTATAGTCGAACGTTTCCAGGTGTGTGGGACCTCCGGCCATGCACAGAAAAATCACCCGTTTGGCTTTGGGGGCGAAATGCGGCAAGCCGGGCAGTCCGCCGACAAGCGACGGCTTCGACGGTGATTTAGCTGAAGCGGTTGATTCACCGGATAATAGCGAACTGAGTGCCGCCGCTCCCAGACCGACACCGGAATTTGCCAGGAATGTGCGACGGTTCAAACTGGTTTGTATCTGATCGAGATTCATCATTCTGTTAGTTCCTCGTCACAACTTCATTCAGGTTCAATAAGGCGCGTGTGACTTCCGTCCAGGCTGCGAGTTCTTTGGCGTTTAATTCCTGGTTCGTTTTCGCCAAGCCGGATTTTGTCAGTTCAACGGCGGCTTTGGGCTGTGACCGATATTCACGGCGATTGGAGTTTAATAAATTGAGCAGTACTTCCGTTTCCCTGTTTTCAGGAGCTCGCGAAGTTGCTTTCGTGAACGCATAGCCGATTTTTTGTGCATCCGAATCGCCACCGTTTAGCAAAACATCTTCGGCATACTTACGCGAGGCTTCTACAAAAGTCGGATCGTTCAGCAGAGTCATCGCAGCGATCGGAGTATTCGATCGGGGACGCTGCGCCGTACATTCTTCACGGCTTGGGGCATCGAAGGCTTTTAACATGGGATGGAGAAACTGGCGTTGCCAATGCACATACAGGCCGCGACGCCATTGGCGGTCGTCTGTATCTGCGACATATTTCCGTTTGGGGAAATTCAAATGACGATAGTAGCCGGCTGGCTGATAGGGTTTCACGCTGGGGCCGCCGATCTCAGTGACTAATAAACCGCTGACGGTCAGTGCGTTATCTCGAATCATTTCAGCCGGCAGGCGAAAGCGTGCCTGTCGATTGAGACGCTGGTTGAACGGATCCAGTTTTCGCTGTTCCGGCGTTTCGAGAGAAGACTGCCGATAAGCGCGGCTCATGACGATGAATTTGATGGTCTGCTTGACGTCCCAATGGTCTTTGTAAAATTTCAGTGCCAGTTGATCGAGGAGTTCCGGATAATGAGGCGGCCCTCCCTGTCCTCCAAAATCGTCCAGTACGGGAGCGATCCCGCGGCCGAAGAAGAGGTACCAGAAGCGGTTTGCCATGACGCGTGCTAACATTAAGCCGTATCCGTCTTCAGCTGATAACCAGTTCGCCAGATCCAGGCGAGTTAAGCGATCCTTTTCTGTTTTCAGCGTTCCCAGAAATTCTGGAATAGCGGGCTGAACGACGGGGCCGGTTTCATCAAGCCAGTTGCCGCGAGGCAGAATTCGAATTTCCCTCGGTTTGATGGAGACCGTAATCATCGTTTTGAGCGCTCGTTTATCGATGGCGGCTCGGTCTTTTTTCAGTTGTTCCAGTTTTTGTTTGAGAGTTTTTTGTTCTTCCTTTTGTTTGGTTGTTTTCAAAGCCTGTTGGGTCGTTTTCATGTTGGCTTCGATTTCTGAGATCTGTTGTTTTTCCTGATCGGTATAGAGAAAGATTTCCGGTTCTCTGATCGTGGGAATCCGGTCTGCACCGCGCCTCAAATGCTGGTCTTCATCGATGTCGGCAAAAAACGAGACGAGCGAATAAAAGTCTTTGGTGGTATAGGGATCGTACTTGTGATCGTGGCATTGGCAGCAACCCATGGTGGCGCCCATCCAGACCCCGGAAAAATTCCGAATGCGATCGGCGGCATAGATCGCCAGATATTCCTTGCGCTGCACGCCACCCTCATGAGATGTCTGCAGCACGCGGTTATAACCGGTGGCGATTTTTTGCTGCAAGCTGGGATTAGGCAGTAAATCTCCCGCTAACTGCTCGCGGGTGAATTGATCGAAGGGAAGATTTTCGTTAAACGCGCGGATCACATAGTCGCGATAGGGGGAGATGTGATGGTCCTGATCGCCGTGATAACCGACGGTATCCGCAAAGCGGACCAGATCCAGCCAGTAAATCGCCATCCGCTCGCCATAATGGGGAGAAGCCAAGAGTCGGTCTACAAGTTTTTCGTAAGCGTCCGGACTTTGGTCCTTGACAAACTGATCGACTGCCTGGGGAGTGGGTGGCAATCCGGTCAGATCAAAACTGAGACGACGGATTAACGTGACTTGATCGGCTTCCGCGGCGGGCTGCAGGTTCTGTTGTTCGAGACGTGAAAGAATGAAACGGTCAATCCAGTTCACGGGCCAGCTTTGATTTTTGACGTCAGGAATCGACGATGATTGTGGCTGCTGGTAGGCCCAGTGTTTGGACCAGGGGGCGCCGGCGGCGATCCATTGTTTGATCAATTCGATTTCAGCAGGTTTCAACGATTTTCCAGAGTCAGCGGGCGGCATGACCAGATTAGTGTCTTTACTACTGATGCGTTCGAATAACTGACTTTGATCGGGTTTGCCGGGGTGAATAACTGCTGCATCGTCTGTGGTTGATTTGAGTCCGGTTTCGAGATCCAGACGGAGGTCTGCCTCGCGATGTGTGGAATCGGGGCCGTGGCAATGAAAGCAGTTTCGGGAAAGAATCGGACGAATGTCACGATTGAAACTGACTTGATTCTGTGCAAAGCAGACCTGGATGGGGAGCGCCAAACAGACAAGCAGTCCAATCAAAGTATGTCTTGATGTTAACCGGTACATGGAAGTTCGCCCTCAGTCGGGGACGCGAGAGAAGGACCAGGGGAAATTTTATCAGTCCCCGGAGTTCCTGGTACATCAAACGCGTTGCAAACTGGTTTGGTGATACCGATCCGTAACGAATGGAGTTAACGGTAGCCAGACTCCCAAAGTCTGGCAGGTAGGAATTTACGAGACTGCTCTCTGATCTGCTGACCACAGCCAATCTCTATTCGAATAATAACAGGCGTTTAGACCCTATGCAACAATCTGTTCTCGTGATTGATCTTGAAATCAAGCGTTACAGAACTTGACAACGAACGATTTTCTGACGAACTTCAACAAAAGAGTTGTGTCATTCCAGACAAACTCATTCTTGCGAAATCTCTATACCCAGGTACCCCTTATGCGAATCCCGACCTTTCAGGATGTTCAGGAAGCATTACCCCGTGTTCGTCAAGTACTGGCACCGACGCCCCTTTATGAATGGCCTGGCTTAAGCCAGTTGACGGGAGCCAATTTTTATTTGAAGCATGAGAATCACCAGCCGGTCGGTGCGTTCAAAGTGCGTGGGGGGATCAATCTGGTCAGTACACTTTCAGAGGAAGAACGTGCTGCAGGGATCATGGGCTGTTCGACCGGCAATCATGGTCAGTCGCTCGCATACGCCGCGCGCAAGTTTGGTGCGAAATGTACAATTGTGGTTCCGAAAAACAATAACCCGGATAAAGTCCGTGCCATCAAACTGCTGGGTGCGGAAATCATCGAAGCAGGAGAAGACTTTGATGAAGCGAAGCAGTATCTGGAACAAAAACTGGTCGATGGAAAACGGCGATACATACATTCCGCCAATGAGCCGCTTCTGATTGCCGGCGTGGGCACTCAGGCCATTGAAATCTTTGAAACGTTGAAGACACCCGATGTGATTCTCGTTCCGGTTGGCATGGGGAGCGGCGTTTGTGGCACAGGCATCGTTGCCAGACACTTAAGTCCGACTACGGAAATCATCGCCGTCGGGGCGGCGAACGCACCAGCCAATCAGTTGTCTTGGAAAGCGGGGATGCTGCAGACGACGGAGTCCGCCGATACCTGGGCTGAGGGAGTGGCTACGCGATCAGGGGCTGAGCTGACGCAGGAAATCATGAAGTCAGTCGTCGATGATTTTCTCCTCGTCAGTGAAGATGAAATGCGGATCGCTGCTTATCATATTCTGAAAGAGACGCACAATCTGGCAGAAGGCGCAGGTGCTGCCGCACTGGCTGCAGTCTTGAACAATAAAACGCGATTTCAAGGTAAGACGGTCGTAGCGATTCTAAGTGGCGGCAATTTGAATCTGGCAGAGCTTCCGGAAATCTTACGCCTCGGTTCAGAGCAGTAAACTCGGGCTGATCAGTATTACTGGAATGCAATGAAAATTAAGCTCATTTAATTAATCTCTGTTTGAGAATTCAATTCCGCCTTTGATTGGAATTCCCTCGCGGTAATTGTTACCGTAAATAACGAACCGGAACTAGTGTCTTATCAGACTTGGAATGGCACGTTGTCCGAAATGGTCCGCACGCTCTTTGGTGTGCTCGCCAGGCATTGATCACCAGTCAATTCAGGGTTGATGAACCATTAGTTTTGATCGTCGATTCCGAGTTTGTTCCTGCGAGAAAGATCGGTTGAGGGAAACATGAGATTTAAAAATCGCGCCGTGATTGTAACCGGTGGCAGCAAAGGGATTGGTGAAGGCTGCTCGCGTGTGTTTTGTGAAGAAGGCGGCATGGTCGCGATCCTGGCACGAGGCATGAAAGCGGGTCAGGATTTAGCTCGTGAGCTCAATGAGAAAGGTCCGGGCAAAGCGATCTTTGTTCAATGTGATGTCGGTCAGCATGAACAGATTTTATCTGCGGTTGAGCTGGTTGTGGAACAGTTCGGCCGATTGGATTGCATCATCAACAATGCCGGAGTTCATCCGCCGGCAATGTCGCTGGAAGAAACAAGCATCGAAGAAATGGAAGAGTTGATGCGTGTGAACTTTCTCAGCACGTTTGCCGGTGCGAAGTATGCATTGCCGCATTTACGAAAAACCAAAGGGACGATTATTAATATGTCGTCGATGACGGCGGTGTTGGGGCAGCATCATTCGACCGCCTATTGTTCGACCAAAGGAGCTCAGGTCAGCTTTACAAAATCACTGGCGATTGAACTGGGCGAAGCAGGTGTCCGAGTGAATGCGATCCTGCCTAGTAATATTGATACGCCGTTGATGCGGGACTGGGCGGAATCACTGCCCGATCCGGAGACGGCTTTGAAACGTGTTTCTGATCTTCAGGTTTTCAAACGCATGGGGACGATTGAAGAAATGGGGCGTCTGGCACTATTCCTGGCGACTGACGATTCGAGCTTTTTGACGGGACAGGCCCTCGAAGCCGAAGGGGGCGCCAGCCTCGACTATTGATTCACCAGATTCTTTTAGTCAGAACCAATTAGATTTCAAATTGTAAAATTCATTCTTTACACAATTAAGATAGAGATAAAAGGACATCATTATGACAGGCTTGCGCAAGGGTTTTCATATTCTAATCGTAGTCCTCTTTCTGGGAACTGCTTATCACACCTATGGAAATCTGGTGGAAGAATATAAGAATGGTTTGATCTGGAAAGAGCCGACCGTGGTGACCGCGAATCCCAATCAGCCGCCATCCGATGCGATTGTGCTGTTTGATGGAAAGAATCTGGATCAGTGGAAAGGCGGCGATAAATGGAAAATTAAGGATGGGTATGCAATTACCACTGCTCAGGACATCGAAACGAAGCAGTCCTTTGGCGATTGCCAGTTGCATCTGGAATGGGCGACTCCCGAAAAAATTGAAGGCAAAGGACAGGGACGCGGAAATAGTGGTGTCTTTCTGATGGGAAAATACGAAGTTCAGATTCTCGATTCGTATCAGAACAAAACCTACTTTGACGGTCAGGCTGGTTCAATTTATAAACAGTACCCACCGATGGTCAATGTCTGTCGCAAGCCGGGAGAATGGCAGACTTATGATATCATTTTCAACGCCCCCCGGTTTAATGTGTATGGACAACTCGTTAAACCAGCATATGTCACCGTGATCCAGAATGGTGTTGTTGTGCAAAATCATACGGAACTGCAAGGTGCTACCTTTTATCATCAGCCACCATTTTATACTGCTCATGAAGAGAAGCTGCCGATTCAACTGCAGTTTCATCGAAATGATACCCGGTTCCGTAACATTTGGGTTCGTGAAATTGCCGAAGTCCAGCCCATTGGTTGTGTCTGCCCAGAGTAATCATTTATCGTTTCAAGACAGCTTGTGATGCTGGTAACAGCATTTGATTGACTAACTAGGATGAGGGTAAACAGTATGGCCGTTTTTCTGGGTGTGGATATTGGAACGAGTGGTACGAAAACGCTGGCAATGCAGGAAGACGGAACCATTCTTTCTTCGGCAACGGTTGAGTATCCGCTTTACAGCCCTCATCCTGGCTGGTCGGAACAGGATCCGGAAGACTGGTGGCAGGCGACGATCAAGAGTGTGCGTAAGGTTTTGAAAGCGGGAAAGATTAAGCCTGCAGATGTGAAAGGGATTGGCCTGAGCGGTCAGATGCATGGAAGTGTGTTTCTCAACAAGAAGCACGAAGTCATCCGGCCTGCTTTGCTCTGGAATGATCAGCGGACAGCTGCGGAATGTACTGAGATTGAGGAGCGTGCCGGCGGTCGGAAGAAACTGATCCGCATGGTGGCGAATCCTGCGTTAACCGGTTTTACAGCTCCTAAGATTCTCTGGCTGCGGAATCACGAACCGAAAAACTTTGATAAGACCGTTCAGGTATTGCTGCCGAAAGACTATGTTCGCTTTCGACTGACGGGCGAATTTGCGACCGAGGTCAGTGACGCATCGGGAACGTTACTGCTGAATGTCAAACAGAGAAAATGGAGCCAACCGTTGTTGAGTAAACTGGAACTGGATGCCGGTCTGCTGCCGGAAGTTTATGAATCAGAAGATGTCAGTGGTCATTTAACTGAAGACGCCGCTCGTCTGTTGGGGCTTTCCAAAGGGGTGGCGGTCGTTGGTGGCGGTGGTGATCAGGCCGCCGGTGCGGTAGGCAATGGAATTGTCAAAAAAGGGGCGATCTCAGCGACGATGGGAACGAGCGGAGTTGTATTTGCTCATAGCGATGAAGTGCAGATCGATCCGGAAGGACGCGCTCATACATTCTGTCACGCGGTTCGAGACAAGTGGCATGTGATGGGCGTGGTGCTTTCTGCCGGCGGCAGCCTGCAGTGGTATCGGAATCAACTTTGCGAACAGCAGGTCGCGCTCGCGAAACGACAGAAAGTGGACCCGTATCAACTGATTACCGAACAGGCAGCCGAGGCGCCTGCAGGAAGCGAAGGTTTATTTTTCCTGCCGTATCTGACCGGGGAGCGGACACCACATGCGGATCCCGATGCACGGGCTGCCTGGATCGGTTTGAGCCTGAGACACGGTCGTGCTCACTTGAGTCGCGCTGTGATCGAAGGGGCAACATATGCGATGCGTGACTCTCTAGAAATCATCAAGGAACTGAATATCCCGGTGAAAGAGATCCGACTATCTGGTGGTGGCGCACGAAGCGAATTCTGGCGGCAGATGCAAGCTGATATCTATGGTCAAAAAGTGGTGACAATTAACGCCGAAGAAGGCCCGGCGTATGGGGTTGCGTTGCTGGCTGCTGCCGGGACCGGGGCCTATAAGGATGTGGTGGAAGCCTGCGGTGCCACGATTCGCGTTGTAGAAAGTACGAACGTAAACCCTAAAAACAAAAAAGTATACAACCAGTCCTACCCTGTTTTTCAAGGCTTGTATTCATCGCTGAAAGCCGATTTTCAGGAGATCAGAAGCTTAGTCGACTAGGCTGGTGTCCACTATTCAGGCTCGCTCATGAAAAAGTATAATGTCATCCGATACTTCTGCAGCTTGGATATGGATCGTTTGAATCCGAGCGAATATTAGTCGTGTCAATTGTACAAATGAGGAGAAACAGTTAGTTTAGAGTGAGTAAGGACACGCACTTTATTCGGTGTGGTATTGTCTGTATTTGGTCAAACCCATTGAACGGGAAAGAGTTCGTCGAAGTCTTTCTCATGGGATGCCGAAATAAACTAATGATAGATCCAACGAACCTTGTCAGTTCTTTTTTGGATAAAGTGGTATAGAATTAACAATATTGCCACTAATCTTCTTTACCTACCCACAGACAATCTCAGATAATGATAGTATATTCTTTACATTTCGGCCGAGTTGTATTGATCAACGTCTTCTGATTGACAGGTGGAATTTTGATTAGCTGGGCTTTGACTTGTGTTGATAAAGTGTAGGACAGTCTCTGCAGATGACTAAACGCCAGGAAAATAACAGTGGATCTTCTCAAGGCCCTTTTTGTGTCTGGTCTGGAATCGGATTCACGAACTTCATCAAGTTGATGAGACTACGGCCCACCATTCGCTGGTCTGGCATGTTTCGTTTGATTTCTTCAGGGTTCTTCAGCCTTTCGAATTCATTTTTCAGTTTGCTGGAAAACTTGATTTTCAGTCGGAGAGTTAACAAGACCAAACTGGAACCGCCGGTTTTCATCATTGGGCATTGGCGAAGTGGTACCACTTTGCTTCATAATCTGATGTCGATGGATAAACAGTTCATCTATCCTAATATGGGAGCCATGCTGTTTCCTTCTCATTTTCTACTCACCGAGCCTCTGCTGAAACAGGTCGTGCGGCGTTTGTTGCCGAAGCAGCGTCCCATGGACAACATGCCGGTCACCTGGGATTTACCACAGGAAGATGAGACGTCGATCATGCTGCTGCATTTGATGTCTCCTTACCTGGCAATCGGCTTCAGCGATCAGCCGGAGGTTTATGAGCGTTATTACGAGCTGGATCAATTGACTCCCAAGGAAGCTTCGCTCTGGAAAAAAAACTTTATCTATTTCATGAAGAAGCTGACGTTTAAAGCCGGTGGAAATAAGCGTGTGTTGCTGAAGTCTCCAACGCATACATTTCGGATTCCGTTTCTGCTGAAAATGTTTCCCGATGCCCGCTTCGTTTATATCTATCGAAACCCGTACAAGGTTTATAATTCCACACTGCATCTGCGTCGGACCATGTTTGGCGACAATGGGTTTGCTCCTCTTGATATGGAAAAATTAGAAGAGGACATGGCTCATATTTATGAGAATCATTTGCACGTTTACGAGCGTGATCGCCAGACTGTGCCGGAAGGTCAACTGCATGAGGTTCGCTTTGAAGATCTCGAAGCTGACCCCGTAAGTGAGCTGCGAAGAGTTTACGAGCACTTGAATCTCGATGGATTTGAAGAGTTAGAAAAGAACATGCAGCCGTATTTGAAGGATCAAAAATCCTACAAGAAGAACAAATACGAAATGGACGCTGACCAGGAGAAGAAAATCTACGAACGCTGGCAAAAAGCATTCGAGATGTTCGGTTATGAGCGGTTACCTTCTGATGCGTTGATTAAAAAAGAGTGTGTCACTTCCTAGAAGTCCTCTTTTTTCTTGTGAAGGTTGGCTCAACTACGGGATTAGATTGTACGCTCGGTATCACTTCTCTTTTTCAGAAGTGGAATTTTTATCCGTCGTCTGCTTTTGCTTCTCTTTCATTTCCATGAGTTGTTTTTCAAGCAGGCGTTGTTGATCCTGGATGCGGGAAATCAGATTCGTAGATCTGACGCGTGAGGCGCTCATATCACCAATCGCTGACAGGATCACCCAGAAGGCGACTAAAAGAATGCCACCCCAGTAGGCAGCAAAGAGCCCCGGATATGATTTCCAGGGCATATAGGGGGCGTCGCCGATCATGAT
Organism: Gimesia alba; assembly: GCF_007744675.1. NCBI lineage: Bacteria > Pseudomonadati > Planctomycetota > Planctomycetia > Planctomycetales > Planctomycetaceae > Gimesia > Gimesia alba. The sequence goes on along the minus strand of NZ_CP036269.1, from coordinate 6,352,385 downwards.
CAAAAAACCAATCAGAACCAGTAGGCTCGAGGTTTGCATCCGCCGCCGGTATTGCTTGGAGAAGAAAAGATAGTCATCATCGCTTAAGTCTTCGTCGTGCTGGCGGTGAAACCATGATGTCCGATGCAAATGGATCAGTCCCGCACCAAATAAAACCAGGAGGGTTCCAACGATAATGCCCGGGATCGTATCTGTCACAATTTCTGCATCCTTGATCGGTGGTGGGAGAAATCCCTTGGGGTGTTGAAATGTTACCAAATCACTTTTCCAGTCTTCTCAGTTTAAGTCTAACAAAATCGGTTTGAGATGAAACGTGTCCGATGGAATTTATTTTGAAGACTGGTCGGACATGGAAAAATAGCGAAGTATCAAAGATCGCTTATTTTCCGGGAATGATGCTCAGTGAATGGGGGATTAGGGAAATGTTGCATTTTTGCAACATTCCAGGTATTGGATTCATAGCTCGGAATTTGTGATTCGTACTATTTCAAACTGCGATTTATCATGTTTTGAGGACTGGAAACTCTACCACATTCACTTTGAGTAAAAAGATTAATGCTCTTCAGAGGATGCTGTCGAAATGGTTTTGGGGAGTGAGCGGAACAGGATCGTAAAGTAAATGCCGACCAGTACAATGCCGGGAATCCACCAGTACAGCGCTGTGTTAAGCTCTTCAGCAGGAGGAGACGCATTGTAGATTGTTAAGCTGAATTCCGGATTCAAGCCAGGCAGCATGTTAGGATATAGCGCTGCTGCACCGCTGAAAATGACCAAATACATGAACAGGGCCGAGCTTAAAAATGCTGCCATATTCCGATGTTTGATTCGAAAAAAGAACGAACAGATCAGAGCCAAAATCGCCCCGGCAGGGAGCACCATGATCCAGGGATGGGATGTGAAACTTGCTTTCGCTTGTGGCTGAACTGAATAGCTGGCTATCAGCGTCAGCGCGGTCAGTCCAATTGTCAGATCCCAGAACCAGGATGCAGCACGTCTGGCGCGTTGCTGAACGGTCCCATCGGTTTTCGCGATGAGCCAGAGCGCGCCGTGATGTAAAAGAATCACAGCTGAGGTGATGCCGCTTAAAATCGTGTACCAGTCCAGGATTCCTGTTTGAGTCCCAATTCGAAAATTGGTCCAGAGTGGTTCGAAGAACGTCCCTGATTGATCCAGAGGAACGCCGCGAAACACATTCGCCATGGCTGCTCCGAGAATGACAATCAGCAAACCGCTGGAGACAAACAGCATGATATTCCAGAAATGAACCCACAAAGAATCGGACAGATAATGCGGCAGTTCGATACTGATGGCTCGGAAGATCAAGAGCCAGACGACCATTGTCAGGGGGAGATAGAATCCGCTGAACAGCGCACTTAGAAATCCCGGAAAGGCCATCATCATGGTTCCGCCGGCGGCAATCAGCCAGACTTCATTTCCATCCCAGACAGGGGCAATGGACTGGATGATCTGTTTCTGTTCGGGCCGGTTTTTGGCAAGAAACAGATGCAGAACACCAATTCCCAGGTCGAACCCATCCAGGACTAGATAAGTGGAAATCATCAAGAGCAGCAGAATATACCAAACCGTTTCCATAATTCTACGTGCCTGCCTCCGCTGCAGAGTCTGATTGATTGAGCTTTATTGCTTCAGGCCCCTGATTGATAATCCGAGTTGTGAGAAAGAAGTACAACACGGACAAAAACAGGTAGAGTCCCATAAAGCCCAGCAAGGTGAACATGATATTTCCCTGCGAAATATTTTGAGAGGCGCCATCTGTGGTTTTCATCAATCCGTAAATTAACCAGGGCTGGCGTCCAATCTCTGCCGTAAACCAGCCTGCCGTATTCGCGATAAACGGGAACGGCAGTGAGAGCATGAGCAGCCAGAGAATGGTACGACTGGTATGTAGCTTCCGTTTCCAGACCAACAGCAAACATAGTCCCATTAAGGCGATGAAAAGCGTTCCCAGGCCGGCCATGATGTGATAGGAGAAATAGAGTAATTCGATATTATCGGGCCAGAGTGCGCGATCGTAGTCGGTCAGGCCTTTGACTGTCGCATTCCAGCTATCATACGTCAGGAAAGAAAGTACTTTGGGGATGATGATCGGATTATCAATTTTGAGCTCTTCCAGATTGGGCTGACCGATCAGGACCAGGCCGGCGCCGTCTTCGGTGTGAAAGTGCCCTTCCATCGCGGAAAATTTGACTGGTTGATGTTTTTGGACCTGCTTGGCTTCCCAGTCACCGGTCGGGGCGGCGGCGATGATACTGGCAAGAAACCCAACAATCACAGCCACGGAGAGGTACCGCCGGGTGATTTCCAGATGTTCTCCGCGCAGTAAATGATAGGCACCGATCGAAGCCATCGTAAAACTGCCGGTGATGACAGAGCCTGTCATGGTATGCAGGTACTGTTTGATCGCCCAAGGGTTACTGAGGAGTGCCCAAATACTAGTCAGATGGAAAACACCCTGCTCGTCAATCCAATATCCTACCGGGTGCTGCAGAAAGGCGTTCGTGCAGATGATGAAGTAACCGCTGAGCCATGTTCCCACCAAAAGCAGGAACGACACGATCCAGTGAGCGATTCTTCCCAGTTTTTTCTCGCCGAAGATCAGGAGATACAGGAACGTCGATTCCAGAAAAAACGCGAAGATCCCTTCCATTGCCAGGGTTTGTCCCAAGATCGATCCTGTCTTTTTCACAAGTTGGGACCAGTTGGTACCAAATTGAAATTCAAGGGGGATGCCTGTGACAACGCCCATCAGAAATGTCAGGCCAAATATTTTGAGCCAGAAGCGAGCCGCCGCATCAGCCCAGGGGTTTCCTCTCAAGCCCATGGTCTTGAGTATGAAGATCAACAGGGCCAGGCCCATTGTCAATTGGGGGAACAGATAATGGTAAGAAACGGTGAAAGCAAACTGGACTCGGTGAAGTAATATTGAATCAATCATACCTTTGAATCCATTTCGCCGGTGATGCGTTCTGTCAGAAAAACTAGAGAAGCAATTCGATGTCTGTTATGTGAATCAGGGAGCATTCTGCAACCAGTAGATGAGTACTTTTCCCACTTTTGCCATACTGGCCCCTGAGCAGTAGCGTGGAATATCTCGTGTGGTATGCCACGCGGGGTAATCAAAGTCGATAATATCACAGGTGGGAATTCGTGCAATTTCATTCAAGGGTAAATGATCGTCTCGGATTTCAAATTTGGCTTGTGGGATGAATTGCTTAATACCCACTCTTTGAGCGGCTTCCCAGATACTGCGCGTCAGTTGGGGGGCATACTTAAGGCTGTTTTTTTCCATATAGATGGCCAGGTTTTTATCGGCAATCATGTCAAACAGAATGCCATAGACGTATTCATAATCCCGTGGTTCTGTTTTGTATTGATTGGCAAAATACTTTGAACCAAGGAAATACGGGTCGTTTTCACGATAGACGAGTTCTTCACCATCGAAAAACACGAAGTCAACACCATAGTCTTGGCTGATTTTCAAGTTGTGCATCACATTTCCCAATTCCATCAGGAAAGCGACGCCGCTGGCACCATCATTTGCGCCAATAAAAAGCCCCTGCGGTTGTCTCCGGTCGCGGTCGGGGAACGGTCGCGTGTCGTAGTGGCAGGCCAGCAGAATCCGTTTTTTTGCTTTGGGATACCAACTGACAATCATGTTATTCATCCGCACGGGAGTCCCATTTAAGGGATGTGGAGCGTCAAACGACTGAAATTGAACCTGGGCTTTCAGCTTTCTGAAATGTTCCGAGATCAATTTTTGTTGAGCCGCCATGCCGGGCGACCCGCTGATACGTGATTTGAGGCGGCAGATGGATTTCAGGTACTCATAGGAGCGGCCGGCATCAAATTCCGGTTTGGTGACTGGTTCGGCAGCGGGAGCACAGGCCAACAGGCAGAGCGGAAACGGCACTATCAAAATCAAAAGTCGAACTATTTGCCATCCTCGCCACATATTCAATTGCTTTCTCGATCTGTTACTGATGAAACCCGTCTGACCAGAGAATATTCTATACGATTCACGAATCAATGTGTGATTGTTTTAAGTGAATAATAGTTTGATCGACATACAAACAATAGCCGTGTATAACACGGCACGAATGAAAGATTCCCCTTTTTTGACAGCCAGATTCGAACCAATCCAACCTCCGGCGGACATTCCCAACATCAGAATGAAGCCTGTAACCCAGTCAATTTTTCCCTGCCAGGCGAAGATTCCAATCGCGGCTAACGTGTACATCGCAACAATAAACACCTTATGCATATTGGTTCGCAGCAGATCGATTTTCATCGCGCCATTCATAATCGCAATCAGAATAAATCCGATGCCTGCCTGAATAAAACCACCATAAAAGCCCGCGAGGACCATCAACAGGTGGCCGGTTAGAGTGTTCTCATGATGAATTGCTGGAGGCTGCGAGTTCGAATCCGATTCTGCTGAGGAAGTAGCCTCAGGCGTATCTGGTGTTGCTTTCTTTTTGCGTTTACTGAGAATCATCCAAACGAGGACACCAAGCATCACGATCGCCAGCACACGGTTGAACCAGGTGTTATTGAGTTTTGATCCCAGAAATGCTCCCAGAAACGCACCCGGAAGAGCACAGAGGGCTAATGAGAAGCTGAGCCGGAAATCAGAAAACCCTTTGTGGCGGAAACCGGCAATGGCGGTCAAGTTCTGCCCTAGAATCGCAATGCGGATCGTGCCATTCGCCACAGCGCCGGGAATTCCCAGAAACACCATCGTTGGCATGACAATTAAGGAACCCCCGCCAGCCAGGACATTCAAGATGCCGGCAAGAATGCCTACGCCCGCCAATAAGAGATTTTGCCACCAGTCCATGGTTTTTGATTTCCCTTAACTAATTTGATCGTTCAGCCTGTGCGAGCCCGGAGTGATTAAGGAGCCGAATTCCATTTCCTGTTCGGAGAGTTTATAGGCTTTCACAACAGAGTATCAATCGACATTTACGGAAGAACTCAAGTAAAACATAAAACCGACTAAGCAAGGAGTGAGGCAATCATGCCAGACAGCACAATTCCGTCCCAGGTTCCCGCCCCGCCGATGCTGATCGAAGGAGCTTCCAGTTTTTTGAAATCTTTCCAGTGTAATAGATCTGCACCCAGCAGTGGACCTGAGATGCCGATTACAAAAGCGACGGGTGCATACAAAGGCCGGAAATCGACTCCTAAATCTCCCAGCATAGGACCCACGATGCCAAAGCCAAACCAGGTTGCGATCACGGCGGTCAGTGGTGGAATCAAGACGGGCATGGCGATTCCCATACCGGGTACCAGACGTGCCATACGATAGCAGATCATAGTATTGAGACAAATTCCAGCTACCGTGACGATGATGGATGTCGGGCCAGCAGCAATGATAAATTTCGAGAGCCAGACCGCCAGAAGAACGGGAATGATACAGCCTCCCAGATTGACGGCGATAATCGCTTCCTGACGCAATTTTTTCATTTGTGGCATCAGTTGCAGCCCCGCCAGCGATTCAAACATCGGGACATTGACTTCTTTATCAAGCGGGAAGCGGGCGATCGGAAAGTTAAACAATGATCCGAAGATCATGCCGATTAGCACCAGAACTGCTGCTTGAGGACTGAGGTGCAGATTGCGTAATGCCGATTCCGCCAGATCGACAAAGATCAAAGGCATCATGCAGCCAAAAAAGATCATCAGGGTCAGAATCATGCAGCCCGATAACTGGGCAGATTGAAGATTATTCGGTTGCTGTTGGGGCACGGTCTGATTTCTTTCCTTGAATTGCGATGATCGCCGTCGAGGCTCGGTACAGATAAACAGGGCCAATCAATGCAGAGCCGCCCGTTTTCAGGGACATTTTAGCCAGTTGCGCGGGATTCCTGCAGGTTCTTAACGGGAATATTCGGAACAATTCCTACCTTCTCGCCGAATTCATCAAGGGGAGCCTCTCGGGAAGGATGACATTCCTCCATGTCCCGTTACAATCAAGGTATGGCAGGAAATTCTTTTGGACAAGCGTTTCGGATTACGACAGCTGGTGAAAGCCACGGTCCGGGCAATGTGGTGATTATTGATGGTGTTCCTCCGGGAATTCCGATCAGCGTGGAAGATCTGCTCGTCGATCTCAACCGTCGCAAGCCAGGTCAAAGTAAGATTGTGACCCAGCGGAAAGAAGCCGACCATCCTGAGATTCTCTCCGGAGTGTTTGAAGGCGTTACTACGGGCACCTCACTCGCGATTCTGATTCGGAACGAAGATCAGCGTAGTAAAGATTACGGCGATATCAAAGACAAGTACCGCCCCGGCCATGCAGATTACACGTATGATGCCAAATATGGCTTCCGTGATTATCGAGGTGGCGGGCGATCCAGTGCGCGTGAAACGAATGTCCGTGTCGCAGCCGGAGTCGTTGCCAAGAAGATCCTGGCAGCTGCGTTTGGCGGACGGATTTTGGGTTACGTGACTCAGGTGGGTCACTTAAAGGCCGAGATTGCAGATCCCACTTTGATTACCGCCGATCACGTCGAACAGTTTTCCGATGGTAGTTTGAACCCGGTGCGTTGTCCCGATCATGATCTGGCTCGTCAGATGATCGAATTCATCAATCAGGTAAGAAAAGAAGGCGATTCCATAGGCGGAGTCGCAGAAATCGTGGCCATCAACGTTCCCGCGGGATTGGGAGAGCCGGTCTTCGATAAGTTGAAAGCCGACATCGCCAAAGCCTTGTTCAGCATTCCCGCTGTTCTGGGAGTGGAATACGGATCGGGTTTTGGATGTGCGACAATGCGGGGCAGTCAGAATAATGATCACTTCATCGCTGAAGCTGGAGAAGACGCTCCGATTATTACCACAGACACCAACCGGCATGGAGGAAGTCTGGGTGGCATTTCAACAGGACAGCCTCTTGTGTTTCGTGCTGCGGTCAAGCCGACCAGCAGCCTGTTGATCGAACAACCAACTGTGACAAAACAGGGCGAGCCGACAACCATCCGAACCAAAGGGCGACATGACCCCTGTCTGTTGCCTCGATTTGTTCCGATTGCCGAAGCGATGATTGCAATTACGCTTGCCGATCATTGGTTGCGTTGGCGTGCCCAATGTGAAGCGGCTCCCGATCGCACTCACAACGATTAAGCAGAGAGTACTCTAGCATGGCCTGGATTCAAAAGCAGATTCGACTTCCTGCCTTAAGACGGGGCTTTCATCTCGTAACACGTGAAGTGCTGAGCGAAATTCCCGAGTTATCACAAATTGATGTTGGCATCATGCATGTTTTTATTATGCATACGTCAGCTTCACTGTCGATCAATGAAAATGCCGACCCGGATGTACCCGTTGATCTGGAGATGGCCTTTAACAAGATCGCTCCCGAATCGTTTCCGTATGTGCATACCTGCGAAGGCCCCGATGATATGCCCGCGCATGTCAAAGCCTCAATGATTGGGAATTCGCTTACGATTCCGATCAGTGGCGGCCGACTCTGTCTAGGCACGTGGCAGGGAATCTATCTCTGCGAGCACCGTAACCACGGCGGTAGTCGTCGTCTGGTGGTAACGATTCAGGGCGAGTAACCACCCTGAACGCCTTTCGTCTTAACTGTCCTTTGCACCGACACAGTATAAGTGTTTGTCTGATCGGATAAAGAGATCACCATCACTCACTGCGGGAGAGGCACTGAAGTCTTCATTGTCATTGGTCAGACGATTGACAGAGATTTGTTCCAGTTTGTCGCTGGCCTTGATGACATAGGTCTCGCCAGAGCGGGAAGTGTAATATACTTTACCGTCGGCAACGATGGGGGATGAATAGTCGCTACCACGAAAACCGCCGCCTCCTCTACCCCTGCGTCCGCCAAAACGATTTCCGGCTGGTTCTTCTCTATCATCGGCTGCGACAGCGTCTCCTTGTTCGAGTCGTCCCCGGAAGATGCGTTCGCCGGTTTTGGCATCGATGCAGTTGGCAATGCCACGCGAGAAGAAATAGATTCGGTCCTGATAAATGACGGGGGTTTCAATTCGGTTCGCATCCCGGCCTGACCAGAGGACGTGTGATTTGGTGACGTCCCCTTTTCCATTGGCTCGCACGGCGATCGATCCGCCGCCCCGTCCTTCAATTCCGTAAACTACTCCATTCTGAGCAATCACACTGGAGCAATAGGTCTCGGTCGGCATGGCTTCACAATACCAGCGCAGTTTACCGGTGTCTGGACTGAGTCCCCAGATTTCATAGGGAACGCCGATCACCAGGTCGGTTCGCTTGTCACCATGGTTCACTATAATGGGAGTGCCCCAGGTTGAGTTGAAGCCTGATGATTCTTGTCGCCAGACTTCTTTACCGGTCTCTTTATTCAACGCGACAATTGCTTCGCTTTCTGCCGTCGCCGTTACAATGAGCAAATCTTTATACAAAATAGGACTTGAGGAAGACCCCCAGCGGCGGGGATCAAGTTCATCGCCCACAATCGTTTGCCAGAGCTGATTGCCTTCGAGGTCGAACGCGACAGCTCCCGATTTACCGAAATAGGCATACACCCGCTTGCCATCGGAGGTGGGAGTGTGCGATGCATAACCATGTTCGGCGAACATGCCTGTATAGACATCTTCAGGTAGAACCGGGCCGACTGTTTTATCCCACAGGATCTTACCACTGTTTCGATCCAGGCAGACAAGGTGCCGCTTGAGATCTTTCTGATCGCCGAGGTCATTCCGATTCATCCCATAGCCCGACCAGCAGGTGACAAAAACTTTGTCACCGACAATGATCGGACTGGATGAACCGGGACCTGGCAGTGCCACTTTCCATTTCAGGTTTTTTTGAGGACTCCATTCAGCAGGAGTGGCCTGCTTTTCGTCAGAAACTCCTGAGCCATTTGGCCCGCGAAACCGCATCCAGTCTGCCTGAACGCTTGAGGAAATTAACATCAACAAAGCGAACATAGCAATTTTGAGGTGCATATCAATGTCCCTGAAAATAAGATGAGTTAACGAGCCAAATGGAAAAGAAAGTTTTAGTTTTCTTCTGATTCAGGACGCTTGGGACGATCGCTTTCAGGACGACGTCCACCACCACGATTACCCCGATCTCCACCGCGCGATCGATTGCGTGAGTTAAACTGTTCTGCCATTTTGGTTAACTCAGCTTTATCGACTTCTTTGTCTTTGTTGGTGTCGATCCGATCAAACATCGGTTGCATCCGCTCGGGCAATTCATCTTTGGTGAGTTTGCCATCTTTGTTTTTGTCGTTGGTCAGCATTCGTTCGACAAAATCACCACTGCGATTGCCTCCATCGCGTCTTCCAAATCCACCAGGACCTCCGGGGCCACGACGGTCACCGTCGCGTCGGCCAAAACCACCAAAGTCCGGACGCAATTCTTCTTGTGTTAGCTTTCCGTTTTTGTCTTTGTCCAGTTTTTGAAGGGACGCAGTGGCATTCTCCATTTCTTCTTTGGAGATTTCGCCATCCTTGTTGACATCAAGCACTACGATAATTGGCATCATCATCAGAAAGTTGGGACGACCACCAGGTCCACCAAAACCGCCTCTACGGGGGCCACCGTCACGAGGACCTCGATCACCGCGATCGCCGTCGCGGGGACCACGCTCGCGACCTTCGGGCCGGTCACCTCGTTCAGGACGATCGCCGCCTTCAGGAGGTTGAGCGGGAAGCATTGTCGTAGCACAGACTGCGAGCAGAGTTGTGCCAATGGAAAGTAGACGAGTGAAACGCATCTGTTAGTCTCCGGAAATGTGGTTATGAAATGTTAAGTGTCTCTAGTCAATGGGTTTACAACATTGACCGTTTATTCAATTGAAAGTGATTCCCGAGATCCAAAACAAGATCTGGGACAACTTCTGGAACTTTAACGCAGCCGATTCAATTGAATCTACAAAAATCAAACCCGAGAGACGAGAAAATGTTTCGAAAAACTCTCTATTCTCAAAATTTTTCCAGGAACTGAATTTTCGGTTGAAGACTTTTTAGTTTGATATAAAAAAACACGCTCCCAGAAAAATCTGAGAGCGTGTAGGGGTAGGTGATCGATGGAATCAACAATTCTAACGAATCATAATTTATTTAAACGCAGTGACACCAGGCATCGCGACCGGTGGCACAGGGAGTGGACCCCATTCGTAGCTGGCGGGAGTCAGATCTTCTTTCGAATTGATCGCTTCGTCCCATGTGATCGATTTTCCGGTGTATGCAGCCATGCGCCCCATGATGGCGAGCATGGTGCTCTTGGTCATGTAATCGCCGTTATTAAGGGGATTGCCCGAACGGATGCTATTGAAGAATTCGTCATGCTCAACCTGGTACATGTTTTTACTTTTGTCACGGAACTGCCAGGTCTTTTCCCCTTTAGGATCATAGATGCGATGTTTGAAGACATCGACGCGACCTTTGGTTCCAAACACATGGTCTGAAACATCGACGGCACATCCATCCTGCTGACGACAACGGCTGAAGCCTTTCACGCCATTGGGGTATTCATAAACAATGGCAAAGTGATCGAAAATGTGACCATATTCTTTACCCGTTCGTGTTTGACGGCCTCCGGTTCCACTACAGGAAATGGGGGTTTCATCGTTCATCGTCCAAGCCATTTTATCCAGACTGTGAACGTGCTGTTCGGTGTTAAAATCACCAGAAAGCCAAGTGAAGTACAGCCAGTTTCTCATCTGCCATTCCATATCACTCCATTCCGGCTCCCGCTTAAACATCCATAAGCCACGGGTGTTATAGCTGCACTGAATGGCCATCACATCACCGACGGCACCTTCGTGAATTTGCTTGAACGTCTCACGCATACCCTGGTGATAGCGCCAGCAGAGCCCCGAGACGATCGAGAGATTTTTCTCTTTCGCCAGTTTACAGGTTTCCATGACTGACCGAACGCCGGGTGCATCAACGGCGACTGGTTTTTCGGCGAAAACATGTTTGCCTGCTTCGATTGCGGCACGCAACTGCATGGGGCGGAAGTGCGGAGGTGTTGTTAACAGAACCACGTCTACACAGTCAATCACTTTCTGATAGGCATCGAAGCCAATGAATTTGTGATCGGCGTCGACCTGGACTTGTTCTGCTACGGGATTCTTTTTCAGGTTTTTAAAACTCGAATCAAGATGGTCGTAGAATGTATCGCCCATCGCGACCAGTTTTGCATTCGGGTCAGCAGCCAGTGCTTGTGCGGCGGCTCCTGTTCCCCGTCCCCCACAACCAACCAGACCTACGCGAATGACATCAGTTCCGCCAGCAAACAGACTGGATTGCAGAGCAGCCGTCTGAGGTGTCCCCGCAAAAACGGCACTGGACAGGGTAGAAGCAGCAGCAACTGCTGCCGAACCGGTTTTGATAAACTCACGACGCGTTGTTGAGCTGGAAGGCTCAGATTGCTTGTTAGTCATTAGAGGGTCCTGAATTAATTAGTTTCATTGAATAAATGAATCATAAGGATACCACAGGTAATAGACCGTTTTCGAGGCAAAAAAGGGAACTACTCACAGGTTTTTTGTCCGAATCTTGAGGGCTCAATCTGTTTTACGGTTTTTGAAGGCGAGTCGTTTGAATCTCTGCCCCTTACTCGTGGGCAGCATTCATGGTTGTGAACAGGTGTTATTCTCGGATTAACCGCGTTGAGTGAGGGCGTCGATGTGTTCGCGTCCCAATTGTTGGAGGCTGGCTGCACCAAGATTGACGTAATGTTGCCAGGTTGCTTTGAGGCGTTCCTGCTGCTGTTCTGTGAGTACTTTAATCTGACGCGCGGGACAGCCGGCCCAGAGCGTATTCGGAGGGACATGAATTCCTTCACGGACCAGAGCACCCGCGGCGATCAATGCACCTTTACCAATGACACATCGGCTGAGCACAGTCGCCCCAATCGCGATCATGGCATCGTCTTCCACAATTGAGCCGTGCACGATGGCAGCGTGGCCCAGCGTGACCCGGTTGCCCAAGATACAGGGATGTTCGTAATCGGTATGCAGGATCGATCCGTCTTGCACATTGGTCTCTTCACCCACTTCGATGTATTCCAGATCGCCACGTAAAACGCATTGGTGCCAGACGGAACTACGGGCTTTGAGACGAACGCGTCCGGTGACGATCGCATCTGGTGTGACCCAGGCAGTGGGATCAATGATGGGAATGGAATGCAGCGCGTTCCAGTCGCAGTCGACTTCCGGATACGGTAGTTCGGGAGGTGCGGGGATCGAATCTGCTTTCGCGGGCCATTCCGGAGAAGAGTCTGAATTATTCATTCGCGCTACACTCCTGTTGTTCTGAGCTTATGGGAGTAGCCTGTGTGAGGGTGTTGTTGGGAATGGCGGGACGTTTTTTTTCCATCAAAAACAGTCCGCCAATGGTCAGAGCGGTTCCGCATAACAGCCAGACCGTTACCTGTTCATCAAAAAAGAAGACTCCGGCAAACGCAGCCATCGCGGTTTGTGAGGCGTTTAATAAATTGACACGTGTCACAGTCAGATATTTCATCGAAGCACCGATGGCGAAAAAAGCAATCGCATTCATAATACCGCCGATCAGCATTACCAGATATTGCCAGGAGCTTGTCTGCCAGAGGATCTGAAAGCCGAGTCGATAGAAGGCAACACTGGTCAGGCAGACTAGACCGGTTGTACTGATCAATACCAGACTTGCCGAGATAGACATCTCGCCACGAACGGTCCCTCGGATCATGACCCCTCCCCCCCCATAGGCACAGCCGGCAATACAGGCCACCAGAATGGTCAGTGCAACGGTGATGATCGAGCGGGAGTGATGTTCCATATGTTCAAACACAGATTCTTCTGCCTGATGTGCTCCCAGACTCAGTACAACAATCGCCGCCGTCAGAATAATCATCGAGACAAACATCCGCGGGGTGATCGCTTCTTCCAGAAAGATCCTTCCAAGGATGGCCCCTGTAAACAGCAGAGTGGCGAAGCAGACAGGCACGGTAAACGCCAGCCCGCCCAGGCTCAGTGACCATTGAAACATGACGTTCCCGCCGAACTGCATCAACAGTCCGGTCAGGATCAGGGGAATGACAAGACGGCGCGGCGGAAGAGCAGGCAGCCCCTGTGAGCCCCGGTAAGCAACCAGCACCCAGCCTACGATTGTCGCAGGGACTGATTTCAAGGCAGAGATCCAGATTGCCCAGTCGGCATTATTGTCGACTGCTGCTTCTCGCAGAGAGATATTGGCGGCAGTGTATGCGAATGCTGAAAGAATTCCGAAAATAGTCCCTTTGAGCACAGGAGACATCCCACTGGCTTCGTGGCTATTGGTAAGATCAGTCTCAGTCGGGGGGGAGGGGGTGTCAGAGGACTCTTTAATCGTCTTCACCCTCTTGCTCCAGACGCTGCAATTCAATAATCCGAGGATCCAGATCCTCAACGATCGCATAACGTCCTTCTGACCAGCGAAAAAAATCGACGTCGCGACATTTTTTGCTGCAAAACGGGAATGGCGACTGGTCGTCACTGGCTTTAAATGTGACGACCTTACGGCAAATGGGGCATGTTTGAGGTTGGATCATCGAAGCCTCAGACGAATAAAAGAGGAGCAATATCAGAGCCTGAAACTCTTATATAGATCATTCCAACGGAAATATCAAAGGTAATCAGGAATCAGACGAACTACTCTTTTTTGAACTACCCGAATCGGTGCTGCTTTTGGATTCTGAGCTTGAAGATTGTGCTTTGCTGTCTGCCTCTGCTGCTTTTTTATAAGAGCTGCTACGGTAATCAGTTTGGTAAAACCCAGATCCCTTAAAGATGATCCCGGCACCAGCGCCGATGACGCGTTTGGCTTTCAGCTTACCGCAGGCAGGACATTTTCGGAGTGGTTTTGCGGTAATTGATTGAAACTCTTCCCATTTATTGCCGCATTGGGAACATTCATAATCGTAAGTTGGCATCGATCTCTTCTCACAAAAAAAGGCAATGAGAAACAAATTAACTTTCAGCAGGGCCGGAGGAAACGATCACTTTAGAGGGACGAACCACCCGGTCGTTCAGAATAAATCCCTGTTCGAGTTCCTGAATCACGGTCATCGGGGGATACTCGTCTGAGGGCATCTGCTGTAACGCTTCGTGCAGGTTGGGATCAAAGGGCTGCCCTAAGGCTTCAATCGCTTTGACATGATGTTGTGCGAAGACATCCAAAATCTGCTTCGCTACCATTTCCACACCACGTTTGAGTTCGTCAACGTGATCTGCACTTTCTGCGGCATCCACGGCACGTTTCAGATTGTCCAGCGCTGGCAGCAGATCTTGAATAAACGGTGCTGCAGCGTACTGACGCATCTGTGCCAGTTCTTTTTGATGCCGTTTACGGGCGTTATCCAACTCTGCCTGTGATCGCAGAAAACGATCCTGGTTTTCATCACGCTCAGAAATTGCGGACTGCAATTGTTCTTCGATTGTAGGCATTTCCTGGGCCGCTTCACTTTCTTCAACCGAATTTTCTTCAGTCTGATTTTGGATTTCTTCAGGCTGTTCCATATCTGCCATGCTTCTGACCTATAACGCTAAATTAAACAGATCTAATATTGAGTAACACAAAAAAGGGACTTCTCTATTCTGATGAGTTCGATTAATCAGAGTGTGTGAAGTATTCCTTTAATTTATCAAAAAACGAATTTCGATTGGGGCTGCGGTGTTGAGACACTTCCGCGTGTTCGATTTCTGCTAATTCCCGCAGTAATTCTTCTTCCCGTTCTGAAATTTTCTTAGGTACATCAATCTGCACAATCACATGCAGGTCGCCGCGGCGTCCCCCACCGTGGGGGTTAGGCATACCCAGACCTTTGAGGCGAAAGACTTCGCCTGGTTGGGTTCCCGAAGGAATTTTCAGATCATGTCGGCCTTCCAGAGTCGGAATTTCAATATTCGCACCCAAGGCTGCCTGTGTGTAGGTAATGGGGACGTGGCAACTTAATTCCTGATCCTGCCGACGGAACAGAGGGTGTTCATCCACGCCGACAACAACGTATAAATCTCCTCGTGGTCCCCCGTTTAAGCCGGGGTTCCCTTCTCCTCTGAGGCAGAGCTGCATACCGTTGTCGATGCCGGGAGGAACCTTGATGTCTAATGTGATTTCGCTGGAAACCCGGCCTTCACCTCGGCAATCAGAACATTTTTCAACAATGACTTTTCCAGCACCACGACACCGCGGGCACGTTGTCTGAACGCGGAAAAAGCCTTGTGACTGAACGACCTGCCCTGCTCCGCCACAATAATCGCACTCATCGGGTTGTGTACCAGGTTCAGCGCCAGAGCCATGACAGGTTTCGCAGGTTTCCTGTCGCGTAATACTGATTTCTCGATCACAGCCAGAAGCGGCATCCAAGAGATCGATTTGAATATTGGTCCGCAGGCTTTCTCCCTGTCGGGGACGATTTCCGCCTCGTTGTGAGGAACCTCTGAATCCAAACCCTTCAAAGAGGTCGCCGAAGGCGCTGAAAATATCAGAGACATCATGGAACTGGCTGCCGCCAGCGCCTCCAAAGTCGGCGTGTCCATAGCGATCATAGTGAGCCCGTTTCTGCTCATCGCTTAGAATCTCAAAAGCTTCCGCAGCTTCTTTGAAACGCTTCACCGCTTCCTCATCCCCGGGATTTCGATCGGGGTGATTGGCCAGCGCCAGCTTCTTGTAGGCTTTTTTAATTTCAACGCTGGTCACTTCGCGCGATACACCGAGGATTTCATAATAATCGCGTTTCGATGCCATATCTCACAACTCATCGTTTAAAGGTTTCGAAATTTACCAAGTCCGCTTTGGTAGATTTCTGACTTCCACAGTTCTGTTAGAACTGAAAAAAACGGGCCACCATTTTTACGGCGGCCCGTCTGATATCACAAAGTCCCTACTAAAATCAAATGGATGATTTCAGTAAATGACAGAAATTATCGAACACTTCCTTCGACATCAGCCTGTTTACCACCTTCGGCGCTATCACTGTTGGTGACAAGTACCTGTGTGGTTAGCATGAGTCCTGCGATAGAAGCAGCGTTTTTCAAGGCGTTTTTAACGACTTTGGCCGGATCAATAATTCCCGCTTTGTACATGTCGACGTATTCGCCGCTATTAGCATTATAGCCTTTTGAACCGGAAAGCTGTTTCACTTCATCAGCGACAACCGCGCCGTCGGTTCCACAGTTTTCAGCGATTTTGCGAATCGGTCCTTCCAAGGCACGAGCAACGATATTGATACCGATCTTTTCGTCTTCGTTTTTACCTTTGACTTTTTCAACGGCTTCAATCGATCGCAGAAGTGCGACACCACCACCGGGAAGAATTCCTTCTTCCACAGCAGCACGCGTTGCGTGAAGAGCGTCTTCCATACGGGCCTTGGTTTGCTTCATCTCTGCTTCAGTTGCAGCACCGACAGAGATAATCGCTACACCACCGGTCAGCTTCGCCAACCGTTCCTGGAATTTTTCACGATCGTATTCGCTCTCGGTTTTGGCTAATTGACCACGAATCTGAGCGACACGTGCCTGCAGCGCTTCTGTTTCGCCAGCACCTTCGATCAGCGTGCAGGAATCTTTGGTGATTTCAACCTGCTTGGCCTGGCCGAGCTGGCTCAATTCAACCGATTCGAGCTTGATTCCCAGATCTTCTGAAATCACGGTACCACCAGTCAGCACGGCAATATCTGCCAGCATTGCTTTGCGGCGGTCGCCGAAGCCTGGTGCTTTGACGGCTGCAATGTTGAGCACGCCTCGCAGCTTATTCACAACCAAAGCTGTCAAAGGCTCGCCTTCGACGTCTTCAGCGATGATCAGCAGTGGTTTGCCAGTCTGAGAGACTTTTTCCAGCAGTGGTACCAGATCTCGCAGTGCGGAAATCTTTGATTCGTGAATCAGAATGTAGCAATCTTCCAGAATGCACTTCATGCCTTCCGTGTCTGTGACAAAGTAGGGTGAAATGTAGCCTTTATCGAATTGCATACCATCGGCAAAAGACAGGGTGGTTTCGTTTCCCTTACCTTCTTCAACAGTAATCACACCATCGCGGCCGACTTTCTCAACGGCATCGGCAATCAGATCTCCAATGACAGAATCATTGTTTGCAGAGATCGCACCGACTTGAGCAATTTCCGCTTTTTCCGTGACCGGTTTTGCCAGTTCTTCGATGGCACTGACAGCAGCTTCAACGGCTTTGTCGATTCCACGACGAACAATCATCGGGTTGGCACCCAATGACAATCCTCGCAAGCCTTCCTGATAAATCGAACGTGCCAGCACTGTGGCAGTCGTTGTACCATCGCCAGCAACGTCACTGGTTTTGGAAGCAACTTCGTTGACCAGTTTGGCCCCCATGTTTTCGAAGGGGTCTTCGAGCTCGACTTCCTTACTGACTGTAACACCGTCTTTGGTCACCAGTGGATTGCCAAAGTTTTTATCGATGATCACATTACGGCCCGTAGGTCCCATTGTGATAGCTACAGCGTCGCTAATAGTTTGCACGCCTTTTTGCAGTTTGGCACGTGCGCGATCTTCAAACAATAGTTGCTTTGCCACGCTTATAAACTCCTCTGTTTAACAGGAACGAACATTGGATCGGATTACTCCGTTCTCCCCTGCGTGATTTTGTGGTTTGAATTAGATTTCCAAGGCAGTTCGAAATTGAAAGGCTGTCAGCGATTCGATTTCCTGTCTCGTGTTCCGATAATAGTACGTTCTCTATTTAATGATTTTGGCAAGAATATCGCTTTCACGTAAGATCTTGACATCTTTACCGCTGACTTCAATATCCGTTCCGCCATATTTGCCGTAGAGAACTTCATCACCGACTTCAACGGCGACCGGGCAGCGTTCGCCGCTTTCCAGAAGTCGGCCAGGGCCTACAGCAATGACAGTTCCGCTTTGAGGCTTTTCCTGAGCAGTATCAGGCAGGACAATGCCGCCAGCAGTTGTTTCTTCAGCCACATTGGGTTCAATCACGATACGGTCATCAAGAGGATTCAGTTCCATTATGTTAACTCCCAATTATTCCAGTTAGTCTGGTTGTATTTGTGAATCCGGGAGCAGTTCCCGGATGAAATTAGATTGATCGTTTTAACTGAGGAGCCAGCGAATGATTCACGGCGCTCCTCGTTAAAGGACAGTAAGCGAGACTAGAAGCCTCCCATGCCAGGCATACCGCCCATGCCACCCATGCCGGGCATTCCACCGCCCATTCCAGGCATGCCACCCATTCCGCCCATGTCGTGGTGGTCGTCATGATGGTGATCGTCTTCTTCTTCCTGTGGTTCTTCAACAACAATCGAATCTGTTGTCATCAGCAGGGAAGCGACACTTGCCCCGTTCTGCAGAGTTGAGCGAACCACTTTAGCAGGGTCGACAACGCCGAAGTCAAACATATCGCCGTAGCGATCATTCAAGGCATCATAACCGAAGGAGTTGCTTTTGTCTTTTTTAACACGGTTGGCAACAACGGAACCATCCTGGCCAGCGTTTTCTGCGATCGCTCGCAAAGGCATTTCCAGAACTTTCTGGATGAGCGCGACGCCCAGTGCCTGGTCGCCGGTCAGTTTGAGACCGTCCAGTGTTTTGCTGCATCGGAGTAAAGCAATTCCGCCGCCGGGAACAATTCCTTCTTCGATAGCAGCACGCGTTGCAGCCAGTGCGTCGTCGATCAGGTCTTTGCGTTCCTTCATTTCTGTTTCAGTAGCAGCACCGACGTTAATCTGTGCAACACCACCGGCGAGTTTTGCCAGACGCTCCTGCAGTTTTTCACGATCATATTCGCTGTCAGTGACTTCGATTTCTGCACGAATCTGATCAGCACGACCAGTGACAGCTGCCTTGCTTCCGGAACCACTAACAATCGTTGTGTTGTCGGCGCTGATATGGAGCTTCTTGGCTTGGCCCAGGTCTTTTAACTCGACCGCTTCGAGTTTGATTCCCAGATCTTTGAAAATTGCTTTTCCGCCAGTCAGTACGGCAATGTCTTCCAGCATTGCTTTACGGCGATCACCATAACCGGGCGCTTTGACAGCACAGACTTTAAGAATGCCTCGCAGTTTGTTCACAACCAGAGTTGCCAGTGCTTCGCCTTCAATGTCTTCAGCAATGATCAGCAGTGGGGCACCATCTTTGGAAACTTGTTCCAAGAGAGGGACCAGTGCTTGTGCTGAGCTGATTTTTTCTTCGTAGATCAGGATACGAGCACGTTCCATATCACAGGTCTGATTGTCTTCGTCTGTTACAAAGTGAGGAGACAGAAATCCGCGTTCGAATTGCATTCCCTCGACGAGATCCACTTCAGTAGAAACGCCACGACCTTCTTCTACGGTAATCACGCCATCTGCTCCGACTTTGAGCAGAGCGTCGGCTAGAATCTTTCCGATCTCTGGATCGTTATTTCCAGCGATGGTGGCAACGGTCTCGATTGCTTTTTTGTCTTTGCCTTTTACTTCCTTGGAGATTTTCCCAATCTGCTCTACGACAGCGTCGACGGCTTTTTGAACGCCACGACTTAAAGCCATCGGGTCAGCACCTGAAGCGATGTATTTCAGGCCTTCCCGAAAGATCGCTTCTGCCAAAACGGTTGCTGTTGTGGTTCCATCACCGGCAACATCATTCGTTTTTGAAGCAGCTTCTTTAACTAATTGGACTCCCATGTTTTCAAAGGGGTCTTCCAATTCGATGTCTTCCGCAACGGTAACACCATCTTTTGTTACCTTCGGGGTTCCCCAGCCTTTGTCCAAGACAGCGTTTCGCCCTCGCGGCCCAAGCGTACTGCTTACTGCGCGCGACAATTTGGCGACTCCTGCCAATAAACTCTTCCTGGCCTCTTCGTCAAAGCTTAAAAGTTTTGCCACAGTCTCTCCTCAACCAGCAATAATGGCCAATAATTTTGCCCATGACCACGATGATCTCTCACACGGAATAAATATTTCTTCCTGCGAATCCAATGGGGATCGGCGTGTGAGTATGTTAGGTGTATACAACAAAGTTGGCAGGATCCGACCTGGACCCCGACCACGGCGAACACTAAATGCAATCAGCATGCCAATCGGAAATATGATTCGTAAGATACGGTTATATATAGGATTGTGAATAATCGTCTGTTCTGGATGTTGTATGGGACTGCCATCTTGGCAGTGATTGCTTCTTTTTAAAGCCAACTGAGCAAATCAATTAATACCAAATCCGACTAATACCAAATCCGACAGGCTGCCTGCCTGAGTGATATTTAAGTGGCCTCTTTCCGATTCCAGGTCATTAGAAAATTCATTTTGATACCCGTCATTATCGTGCCTAATTGGAAGGCATCTGAATGGGACAATGCCTAATCATCCTGCATTTGAAATCAGCATTCGATCGGATTTCAGGAAATATTAATTTATTATGAGATGATATAAGTCTCATGAAATAAGTAACATACTGCTGTTAACCCTTTTCCTAAATTGCATTGAGGCACACTGTTTGCTTTATGACTAGTTACCAAAAAAGTGCTCAAATTATTGATTGGTAATTAGGGGTCTCATTCAGATTAATTGACTCACTGAAACAACAAACGAAACAGCATCTGATGAGTATTCCGGGAAAGGTTTGCGACAAAATGAATTGGAAACATGCGCTCACGGGCTTGACGGCTAGCCTTGTCGTAGTTTTAGCGTTCTCACAGCCGGTTTTGGCGTTTGATGAAGCTGAACCGACAGAAAAGCCTGCAGCAGAATCAACAGAAACAGCGGCTCCAGCGGAAGGAGAAGGAGAAGCGGAAGCACCTGCTGAAGAAGCAGCACCGCTCACATTACCTGAGCTGTATTATGCTCTGGATAACAGCATGCTATTTCTGTGTGCCGTTCTGGTGCTCTTCATGCAGTCCGGATTTGCGATGGTTGAGTCCGGATTTAACTCTTCCAAAAATACAATCAACATTCTCTTTAAGAACTTAATGGATGTCTGTGTCGGCGTTTTAATCTATTATGCCGTCGGATATGGATTGATGTACCCGGGCGATATTGAGAACAAATTCTTTGGTTTTGGTCAGTTTGGGATTGGTGAAGGTGGAGAGGTTGGTCCTGGTAAATTGAATCCTCAAGTCGACTTTCTATTCCAAGTCGCCTTTGCCGCAACCGCAGCCACGATTGTTTCCGGGGCCGTTGCTGGTCGTTTGAAATTCAGCTCTTACCTGATTTACAGTATTGTTCTGACAGGGCTCATTTACCCGATCAGCGGTTACTGGAAATGGGGCGGTGGCTGGTTAGATGCCAAAGGCTTCTACGATTTTGCTGGTTCCATTGTCGTACATGCTGTTGGTGGATTTGCTGGCTTAGCTGGTGCGATCGTTCTGGGGCCCCGAATTGGACGGTTTAAGAAAGATGGCAAATCTGCTCCGATTCCTGGCCACAATATTGCTCAGGCCACGCTGGGTGTATTCATCCTCTGGGTAGGTTGGTACGGATTTAACCCTGGTAGTCAGTTGGCATTTGGTGGTACAGACAATACGAATGCCGTGATGTTAATCGCAACCAATACAACGTTGGCAGCCGCCACTGGTGGTGTTGCTGCGATGATCCTGGGTTGGATCATGTACGGAAAACCCGATATTTCAATGGCATTGAACGGCGTACTCGCTGGACTGGTGGGGATTACTGCCAACTGTGACAGTGTGACGAACATCGAAGCGATCATCATTGGTGGTATCGCAGGCTTGTTGGTCGTCTTTGGTATCCTGGCTTTGGAAAAACTCAAAATCGACGATCCTGTGGGTGCTTTCCCAGTACACGGACTCTGCGGAGTCTGGGGTGGAATTGCCACAGGTATCTTTGGTGATTACGACCTTGGTGTGCAGATCTTGGGATCGGTTGTGATTCCGGTCTATGCCTTTGTCACCATGTTTATTCTGTTCTTCTTCCTGAAGATGATCGGTCAGCTCCGAGTATCTGAAGAAGACGAAATGAAGGGCTTAGACCTCTCCGAGCACGGAATGCAAGCTTATCACTAAGCGAGGCTCTGAGACCTGTTTGAAGACACTGGTACTTTGCAGGAGGTACTATTAGTGTGACTGACTGATGGCTTGTGAAACGATTTCACTTGCCATCAGTTTTTTTATGCGCAGAGCGTTTGAAGTTGATGTAAACAAAGAAATAGCAGGAATTCCTTGAGAACCTGGCTCGGCTGGCGTAATCTGAACGTTAAATCAATACGCAACGCAGCCCCCAGGAGCCTTCAATCAACTCAAGGAGTATTTCGATGGCAAAATATGTATTGGCCCTTGATCAGGGAACGACATCCAGCCGATCCATTTTGTTTAATCATCAAGGTCAAATCGAAGCGACTGCACAACAGGAGTTCGAGCAGATCTTTCCCTCGCCGGGGCTCGTAGAGCATAATCCTGAGGCGATTTGGAATTCACAACTGGCAACGGCGCAAACCGTGATTCAGCAGTCAGGTGCAACGCCTGCGGAGATTGCCGCGATTGGGATTACCAATCAGCGGGAAACCATTGTGCTCTGGGATCGTGAGACGGGGAAACCGGTTTCGAATGCGATTGTCTGGCAGAGTCGACTGACCGCCGATCGTTGTGACCAACTAAAAGCAGAAGGGTACGAGAAGTTATTCCGTGAGAAAACGGGGCTGGTACTCGATGCCTATTTTTCCGGTACCAAAATTGAGTATCTGTTGAATGAGATTGAAGGCCTGAGAGAACGAGCTAAAGCCGGCAAGATTCTGTTCGGGACAATCGATACATTTTTGATTTGGCGGCTGACGGGGGGCAAAGTGCATGTTACCGATCCCAGTAATGCCTGCCGCACCTTACTCTATAATATCCACACGCATGAGTGGGATGAGGAACTGCTCAAGGTATTCAACATTCCCCGTTGTATGTTGCCCGAAGTCAAAGACTCCAGCGAAGTCTACGGCGAGACGACGCCTGATCTATTTGGAGAGCCGATCAAAATCGCGGGGATCGCCGGCGACCAGCAGGCGGCGACATTCGGCCAGGGATGCTTTGAGCAGGGAGCCGCCAAAAACACCTACGGAACAGGCTGCTTCATGTTGATGAATACAGGCGAGCAACCTGTGCCTTCAGAGACGGGGCTGCTCACCACCATTGGCTGGCGTATTAATGGAAAGGTGACCTATTGTCTGGAAGGTTCCGTCTTCATTGCAGGAGCCGCCATACAGTGGCTTCGTGACGGCTTGCAGATGATCAAG
The DNA here is from genome assembly GCF_007744675.1 of Gimesia alba. Lineage (NCBI taxonomy): Bacteria > Pseudomonadati > Planctomycetota > Planctomycetia > Planctomycetales > Planctomycetaceae > Gimesia > Gimesia alba. The sequence continues at coordinate 6,329,200 of NZ_CP036269.1, read as the reverse complement.
TCTGCTGAAGAAATCGAAGGGCTGGCGTCACAAGTTGAGGATTCCGGCGATGTTTTCTTTGTGCCTGCGTTTGTCGGTTTGGGAGCTCCCTACTGGAACCAAAATGCCCGTGGGACCTTGATTGGCATAACACGGGGTACGACACAGGAGCATGTTGCACGGGCGGTTCTAGAGTCATTAGCCTATCAGAGCTGTGACGTCTTGCATGCCATGGAACAGGATTCAAAGATCAAACTGAAAACCCTCAAGGTTGATGGCGGTGCCGCGGCGAATAATCTGCTCATGCAGTTCCAGTCAGATATGTTGGATGTTCCCGTTCAACGGCCCGTTGTGCATGAAACAACCGCATTGGGGGCTGCCTATCTGGCGGGTCTGGCAGTGGGGTTCTGGCAGAATCAGGACGAAGTCACAAAGAACTGGGCTCTCGATGCTGAATTTCAGCCCGCCATGGATTCGACTAAACGCGACCATTTGTATCAACGCTGGAAAAAAGCGGTCGGACGTGCCGTGGATTGGGTGTAAAGACGTGCCTGCTACATCGTCTCTTTATTGAATTCAGAGCTGGTTACGTATTACTGGTCGGGAGCCGTGCCAGGTTTTGATCGGTTCCAATGATTAAAAGTATATCTGATTCCTGAATCTGATAATCAGGGTGAGGCACACAGTCGGTGTTATAGACTTTGCCTGTTTTTTTCTCGATCTCTTCCGAATTACGCTTGCGGACTGCGACCACATTCACCGAATATTTAGAACGCAGGGCTAGTTCGGTCAGGTTTTTACCGACAAACTGATTGGGGGTCAACAGCTCGATCATTGTGTATCCGTCGCCAACCTGCAGATAATCTTCCAGATGGGGGTTTGCCAGCAAACGGGCGAGGTGGGCACCGGCCTGGACTTCAGGTTGGATGACTTCAGTCGCGCCGATTTGAGTAAATATTTCAGCATGAAATTGCGATTGCGCACGACAGATGATTTTGGGAACACCTAGCTTTTTGACGATGACGGTAACGAGTAAGGCTGCTTCAAAGTTTTCGCCGATCGAAATCACACAGGCGTCGACTTTGTCAACCTCCTGGCTCTTTAAAGCAAGTTCATCTGTCGCATTCAGACGCACTGCGATTGCGACATCGTCTTTGACTTCGTTGACCAGCTTATCTGAATGGTCAATCGCAATGACTTCGACTCCACTGTTTCCCAGTCGTTTGGCCAGTTCAATTCCAAAGCGTCCTAAGCCGATTACCGCTACTTTAATCACTGGATGAAGTCTCCTGATCAAAATGAATTGTCTGTCATTTAAATAAAATCGCGCTTAATTAATTCTCTGCTAGCCTAAAGTTACACTTTCTTCCGGGTAACTGTATCTGTAAGACGGCCCGCGGTTGGTCAGTGCAATCAGGGCAGTCAAGGGTCCCACTCTTCCAATAAACATCGTCAGGATGATAACCCAATGGGAAGGGGGGGATAATTCCGCGGTAATTCCGGTGGAAACGCCGACCGTGGCAAAAGCACTGGTGGTTTCAAACAGGTGATCCAAAAAGATATCCTGCCTGTTTTCAAACATGACTACGAGCAGTGTGGAACTCATCAGGACCAGGATTCCGAGCGAAATAATGGTCAAAGAGCGGTTGATTAAAGTATTAGGAATCGTGCGTCCCATGATCTCAACACGATCTCGTCCCTTGAGAAGTGACCAGACCGAAAGTACGGCGAGCGCACAGACGACTGTTTTCACGCCACCCCCTGTTGAACCAGGAGAGGCCCCGATAAACATCATTAGAATCGCAAAAAGTTTGGTGTGCGGTTGATACTCAGCTAAATCGACCGTGTTAAAACCCGCGGTCCTGAAGGTGACAGATTGGAACCAGGCAGAGTTGAGTTGCTCCCACGCAGAAACCTCTTTTTGTTGATGAATGGATTCCAGTAGATAGATTCCGAGTGTGCCTCCGATGAGCAGGAACAGTGTAGTCAGAGTCACAAGACGCGATGAGACGGTCAGTCTGACTTTTTGGGTGGGATGATTAAATAACGGTTTACGTATTGAAAAGTTGGAGAAATGAGTGATGCCATAAATCAAATAATTATAATTTACGGCAAACCCCAGCCCTCCAATGATGATTAAAGCAGGCATGACGCCCCACACCTGCCAGTGGTGTCCCATGTTGAGCAAATTGTCATCCATCAGACTGAAACCGGCATTGCAATAACCGCTGACCGAATGGAACAAACTGTAATAGAGTCGCTCTTGCCAGGGGAGTTCCGGCCAGAGGCCTGTCAGAAAAAATGCGCCCGTGAGTTCCGTGAAAATGGTAATTCCAAGAATGGCCAGCAGCAGCCGCCTGACGTCTCCGCGCTGATGTGATTCCAGCATCTCACTGAAAGTGACACTCTCGCGAATCTGCATAGTGCGGCCAAATGCAGCAGCGAAGAACGCACCAAATGTTAAAATTCCCAAGCCACCAATCTGAAACAGAATCATAATGATGGTCTGCCCGGTTCTGCTCCAGTAAGAACCGGTGGGAACCACAATCAGTCCCGTGACGCAACTGGCGCTGGTAGAGGTAAATAAAGCAACCAGGAAAGGGGCCGCTTCTGTCGCATTGTCAGTCGGATCCTGGACACGGGCGGTGGGAAACATCAGCAAGATGGTCCCGATACTGATCAGGATCAGAAACGAGGCAACCACAATTAAGGCCGGGTTCCAACCACGGGCAGAGACACGACGAATTAAAATAATCGTTTCATACAGAGTACGCAGAATGATGCAGAACTCGGAAACGCCTAGAATCAATTCCAGTCGCCCGGAAACGCCATCGGGAAACAGGTCGTGAAAAATCAGAATAGCAATGCATGAAAGAACCCACAGGCCGGAGATGAAAATATTCGCCAGGTATTTCTTCACAAATTCTTTTCGGGAGAGATGCCAGAGATAGCGAATCGTCAGGCTCAATGTGAAATAGACCATTGCGATCACAATGGTGCAACCTAATTCCCAGTGGACGATGGTGGTAATCTTCAGCAGGCCATGTAGAATGACAGTGGCAACCAGCCCGATAATCAACGCGATAATTTCAATCCGTCTAAGTACACGACTCCGCCGGGGGTGGTGCGTTTGATACTGTAAACGGCTTGGAAGGTGCGACAACGTCATATGAATTAAAGCTGTAACAAAATTTGAGATTATGAAAACCTGTCCAGACTTTATCAGCACTATAGTGCAATTGAAGCAGTGAGAAAATGGTACGCGATTTTATTTCCGAAAGTTTGACCCACGATCCGATTCACGGATATATCCCGTTTACCTCGAAAACGGGGATTCCCGATGATGAAGTCTCCGAACAGGAAATTATCGATCATCCCTGGGTCCAGCGTTTAAGGCACATTCACCAGCTGCAGACAGCGTGGTGGGTATTTCCGTCGGCAGAACATATGCGGTTTCAGCACGTGCTGGGGGCAATGCATTTAGCGTCTGTTTGCATCAATGCCTGGTATGATTCTCTGAACAGTTCCTGCCGGAATGTACCTTCACTGCCTTATGTAGAAAGTCTGGTAAGGCTGGCAGCGTTGTTGCATGATGTCGGGCATGGACCTTTTGGTCATTTTTTTGATGATCACTATCTGGATCAATTTGACCTGACACATGAGGATATTGGTGCCTACATTATTGAACAGGAACTGGGGGATTTGATTCGGGGGATCCGTCGAAATCCGAATGGTCAGTTGAATCCTCTCGAAGAACTGGATCCCAAGCAGATTGGCTGGTTGATTCGCCGGCCCGCAGGAGATGCTGAGAGCGAGCAGGGTAATCCTGATTGGCTCTGTAAGTTGAGAGGAATGTTCAGCGGCATCTATACCGTGGATAATATGGATTTCGTACTTCGCGATGCGTATATGTCGGGCTATAACATCCGGGCCGTCGATCTTTCCCGCTTGATACATTACAGCTTTTTTACATCGGAAGGTCTCACGATTCATGGGCGGGGTCTGCCGGCTTTAGTTAATTTTATCGAAACCCGGGCAAACTTATTTCGCACGATTTATTACCATCGCACCGTTCGCGCGCTCGATTTGGCGCTTGAGGAAATCTTTGCAGAAACAATGCGGCACCTGTTTCATGGAAATCCACTAGATCATCTGGATGACTATCAGGGGTTTACTGAATCCTCGTTTTTGGTTGATGTGGGCAGGTTTCATAAAAGCGATAATCCAGAAGTTCAAGATCTGGCGAAACGCTGGCAGGGACTCCTTGCGCGGAATGTGGAATGGAAAATGGCTTGCGAACGGTCGATCAATTTTCATTCGGGATCTGCCGTCCATACCTCCATTTTTTCTGAACCGGATCTGGTGGAAAAGCGGGTGCGGGCCAAGCTGCCTGCAGAGTTAAAGCAGATTCCTCTCCGGATTGATGTAGCCCGACACTATCATCGACCCAGTGGCAGGCTTCCCGCCGGAGGCCAGAATTTTCTTCTGGATCCAGGTACCGGGAACACACAGGAGCTCAGCGATGACGAACTATTTCGTGCATTACCTGTCAGCTTTTTGATTTTCCGGATTTATACCCAAGACCATCTACATGATTCCGAGATGACCAATGCGTTGAATGCAGCATTAGGTGAAGTCTCCGATTCAAAAACGAATATGTAATGACCATTCTTGATTGAATGACAGGCAGACGATGAACAAAAATACGGATAGTAACGCTTGGGACAAGTCTCAATGTGCTCTCTGTTCTTGAGTAGTTTTCCCTGATTTTTTAATGAATCAGGGAAGACAATAGTCCTGTTATGTCGGTCGTGTCGGCAGAGAAAAATCCGTGCGACTGATTTTCAGGCAAAGTCGATAAGAAAAGCATGATCGACTTTGAATTAGAACAGATGATGGAAAACCCTGAATGGTGTCTCGTGTTGAACCATTATAGGCAGTCGCAGCTTCAGGCTAAAAAGCAGGATCCTGAGTTTGACGGATGGATTATTCGCCAGAACGAGGTAGAAGGTGTTGTTCCTGAACACCTCCCTCGAATTCATGGTAAACTGATCGCCTTTGACTTGTTGAAATTCCAGATTTCCGGCCGGGATTCAGGAGTTTTTTATCAAGTCACTCGGATGGGAGACAAGATGCTTCCCAAGTTGCAGAAGATGCTCAAGAGGCATAGCACTCCCGAGCAATCAGAATCAGATCACTCCTACGCGAAATCTGCTTGAACGATCGGCTCGGATGAGCATAAAACTGTCATAACCAGTACGATCGATACAAACAATAAACGGCCCGATTGCACAAAGCAATGGGCCGTTTCAATTTTTCAGATCTAGCTCCTGATAGTCATACTCAAAAGGATGATCTATCAGAGTTAGCTCAGTTCACTATGCTTTTTTAGGAGCAGGTGCTGGAGCTTTCTTTGGAGGAGCTGGTGCTTCTTCTACTTTCTTAGGAGCAGCTGGCTTAGCGTGTGAACCTGATTCACAGCTTGAGCAAGGTGAAGCGGGGCAGCACTTTGGAGCTGGTGCACAGCACTTAGGGGCTGGTGCACAGCACTTTGGTGCTGGAGCGGGGCAGCATACTGGAGCTGGCTTGCAGCAACGTACACGAACTGGTTTGCAGCAACGAACGCGAACTGGCTTGCAGCAGCGAACTTTGACTGGCTTGCAGCAACGAACTTTGACTGGCTTGCAGCAGCGAACGCGAACTGGCTTGCAGCAACGTTCACGTTTTGGCTTGCAGCAACGAACGCGTTCTGGCTTGCAGCAACGGTTCAGCAACCCGGCTTCTGTGTCAGAGACACTGAAAGATGCAGAGATCAAAGTCAGTGCAGCAATCATTGAGAGTGTGACAGCTTTTCGAATCATGGTGTACTCCTCAGATTCTTTAATTAAAGTGGTTCCACTACCGTTGAAAAATAAGTCACTAGTTCATTTTCCAACGATGTCCCTAAGTCTACGCACTTAGGGAAAACAGGTCTGTTTTTCTAGCTTGGTAAGATTTACCGGTTACAGTAAATACGCTGATTACAATACCAGAACGAATTACGTTGTCAAAGTAAAGAGAATACGAAAAATGAAGTTTCTCTAAAAATCCTCTATTTCCTGAAGTATTGCCAATGGGCCGTTTTTCGTACATTCCTTCGACTTGAAAATCCGTAGCATGCGAACACATTTAGAGCATCTGTTTCGATTGAAGGGCGAAATTCGATTCTAAAAAGGGAAATATAGACTCAAACCGGCATTGTTTGAGTCATCAAAATCATGAATCTCGATTCAGAAACGACTTTCAGCCAATTTCCTTGCAAGACTTCAGCCCGGGCAGTAAAACCAAGTTGATTCAAAAAAGTCCTTCCCAACAGTATTTGGTTAAATAGAACGTTGTGTGAATTTGTCATCTTCAAAAACTTCAACCAGTAAATCAGAGCCTCAAAGGCTCTGGAAATGCGTGGATCAGTCCCTCTCCTTAGGGGGGATGCCACTATTAATGGGCATCCTGAATGTGACTCCCGATAGTTTTTCCGATGGCGGCGAAGCAATCAATGTTGACTCCGCCGTTCGTAAAGGGCTGAAACTCGTCGAGGATGGTGCCGACATTCTGGATATTGGGGGTGAGTCCACTCGCCCTGGAGCAGAACCGGTCTCTGTTGAAGAAGAATTACGAAGAGTCGTCCCTGCTATTGAAGCTTTGTCAGCGCAAACATCCGTCCCGATTTCCATTGATACCACCAAAGCAGAAGTCGCTCGCTGCGCGATTCAAGCCGGCGCCATCATTATTAATGATATTTCTGGTCTCACTTTTGATCCGGCAATGATTCCGCTGGCGGCTGAAACGAAAGCCGGCGTGATCTGCATGCACATTCTGGGGACGCCACAAACCATGCAGGATCATCCCGAGTACGAGGACGTCGTTTCCGATCTGAAAACATGGTTGGGCGAACGCATTCAAACCTTGCTGGCTGCCGGAATAAACCCCGAGCAGATCGTTCTCGATCCCGGCGTCGGGTTTGGAAAAACCGCCGAGCATAATCTGGAAATCCTCTCACACATTCAGGAGTTCAAAAAACTGGGTTTCCCCGTGCTGATTGGGCATTCCCGCAAGCGATTCTTATCAAAACTGCTCGGTCGTTCTGTGGAAGAACGTCTGGCTGGTACAGTCGGCGTATCCATTGCACTGGCGGATCAATCTGTCGATATTTTACGTCTGCACGATGTAGCCGCCAATCGTGATGCACTCTCTGCCTGGCATGCCGTTTCCCAGCGTGTATCATGACGCTGTTATTTCGCGATGAATATTTACTTAGACTCAAAAGGCTTCAGCAACAGCTTTCTGAATCAGAAACTTGAGGAAAGATCATGAAAATCAAATGTATTTATCTGTCAATCCCACTGGCTTTGCTGTGTTTTGTTTCTCAGAACAGTCTGGCGGCTGAAAAACAAAAGCACGATTATGATCGCTGGGAAACTTCGATCGCTCAGTTTGAAAAGCAGGATCAGAAACAGGGTATCAAAAAAAATGGCGTCCTGTTTGTCGGCAGTTCCAGTATACGACTCTGGGACCTGGATAAATATTTTCCCGAGCTGGACGCCATCAATCGCGGCTTTGGTGGATCGGAAATCGTCGATTCCACTCATTTTGCAGACCGCATCATTCTAAAGCATGAACCGAAACTGATCTTCCTTTACGCCGGTGATAACGATCTCTCGCGTAAAAGATCCCCCGAGGATGTTGCTGCTGACTTTCAAAAATTCGTGAAAACCGTGCATAAAACGCTGCCCCAGACGAAAATTGTCTTCATCGCCGTGAAACCCAGCCTCAGCCGCTGGAAACTGGCAGATTCTATCGTCAAAGCCAATCAGCTGATCGCAGACCAATGTGCCGACAACTGCCTGCTGGAGTACGCCGATGTCTGGAAGCCCATGTTGGGAGCCGATGGTAAGCCGCGTCCGGAACTGTTCAAGTCGGACGGCTTGCATTTAAATCATGAAGGCTATCTCGTCTGGAAAAAAGCAGTTCAGCCGTTTTTAAACGAGAAGTAGCATACTCCAAAGAGAGCCGGCGATCTCAGAGCGTTTTTACCTGTAGCTCATGCGAATCGATAAACTGATTCAGTTCGCTACGGGTAAAAATGCCTGCCGTCGCACCGGTAGCGCGGACACAGCTATGCCCCAATGCAGAACCAAACTGCAGGCATTCTTCAGGGCTGGCACCTTCCAGTAATCCGTGAATAAAACCGGCGACAAATGCATCGCCACTCCCCGTTCCATCGACCAGATTCACCGGATACACCGCCGAATGAATCGTCTGCTGGTCATCCATCAGGATACTTCCTTCATCCCCACAGGTGATAATCACCGCCTTCGCCCCGGCTGCCTTGAAGGCACGCGCCTGTGCAATCGGGTCTGATTCTCCCGTAATTAATTCCCCTTCATCATTATTAGGGAGAAAATAATCGCTTAACGGCAGCACCGGCTTGAGCATCTTCCAATAGTCATCCGGCTTCGGAGTCACCACATCCAGCACTGTTATCACACCTGCCTCTTTCGCAATCCGAAACATTTCAGCCACATTGTCCGGCGATAATTCTTCCGACAGACAATAGCCGCCCAGATAGAGAATTCGACTCGAACGAATCTGCGCTTCGGTGACCGTTTCTCCCGTGAATAACGAATTCGCAGCCACGGAATGAATGAACCGCCGGTCTTCTCCCTGCACGTTAATCACAAACGAGCCGCTGGTCGGTAGCTGATCCGATTTCATCAGATAGTCACAGTGAACGCCCGACTGAATCAGGCTTTCTTCGACGTATCGACCAAACACATCCTGCCCCACAATGCCCGCGATCGCCACCTGCCGATCCAGTCTCGCCAGATCTGCGGCCACATTCGAAGCACAGCCGCCAATCGTCAGCTCCATCTCATCCGTCAGCACCAGTTCTCCCGGCTTGGGCATATGATCAATGGCTTTGCAGACATGGTCCGCAACAATAATACCCGCACATAAACATTCATACTGGGGAGACGGCATTCGAAGCACCTTCCTATCTCGTCGAACTCAGGTCAGATCAATTCAGACTGATTATTATGAGCGAGTTCAGGTGGAGTTCAACGCCTAGCTGGAATGAAGATGCACAGATTTTGCGTTCTGCTCTTTGTCGGCAGGTTTGGAAGGCACCACAGTCTGGGCTTCCGTTTCCACCGGGTCGGCCGCTGGCCGCAGTTTTTGAAAGTGCATCACCAGCCGGAGCATAATTGGATACGTCGCCAGAGAGAAAAACGTGGCCACTACAAGAGATCCGATAATCAGCGGCGAACCGACTTCCAGCAAAAGCTGCTTTACCGTTTCCCACCAGCCACTGAACCCCTCAAATTCCAGGATTCGGGCGAAATCACTTTGAGTGAGCGAACCGCCCACATAATAGGTGCCAATTTTATAGTCGAACCAGTAAATGGGAACGATTGTAAGCGGGTTCGAAACATAAACCGTTATCAGCGAAGCAATCTGGTTGAATCGAAACAGGGGACGCACCAGAAACGCAAAACAGATCACCATCAGCATTTGGATGCCGACTGTGGGCGTCAAAGCGATAAACATCCCGATCGCCGTACCCAGCGCAATGGAGTGGGCACTGTCATCCAGCATCAATATCGAACGCAGAAGCATTCGAGGGCTGCTTTTCCAGGATAATTTAGAAGACGACATAGACGACAATTCAAATGGCGGATTCAGGGGTTTGATCTAGAAGGCTGTTCACATCACTTTACCGATGATTCGGATAATCTTATCGGCTCATTCCCGGTAAAATTCCTTCACTTTATGGAATGATTGGTTTAGAGCGCTATTACTGACTCGGACAACGTTTTCAATTGGTGGTATTATACGGAATACAACCAGAGGCAAGCAGACAAAATCTGTTTTTCTCCAAACCAGCTTCTATTCTAGTTAAGCGATTTCACTTGAGGCAACTGAAATCACCAGTCCGTCCGATTCAGGAACAGGAAAAAAATGCGAATTCCGAGCCTGTTTTCCCGGGATGCTCAACAGAATAAGATGTACATTTTGAAAGAATCACCTCGTTTTTCCAGAGAGTTTTTCGTCCCAACCCTGAAATTTGTAATAAGGTTAGGTATGCTCTGTATGAGATTTTGATGAATTTGACTTGCTCTCAATTGATACTACATAATCAGTGTTTTTCAGGGGTTCCTGAACTCGCGGATGACTGGAATTGAACAATGGTAGAAAACTTGGAAATTTTTGGGATAGAACAGGCTGCTCCCAATCTGGTGGTAATCCCTCAAGGTTCGACCATGCAATTCCAGTACAGCAATGTTCAGGTGGAATCCAATAAAGTACTGCGATTGTTTGATGCACCGGAAGTCAAGAACGTGATCATTGATCTGTCCGAAGTCAATTATCTCGATTCCATCATCATCGGCGCCATTATTCGTTTGCTCCAGCGCGCCAAACAGACCGGCGGACATGCCGTCTTCTGTAATGCCTGCGACAATATGCAGAACATCCTCAAGTGCATCAAAGTCGGGACCCTCTGGCCTTTGTACGATTCCCGAGAAGCAGCGATCACCGCGTTGAACGAGAATTCCTGATCTTCGTCTCCTTCCTGAAAATGAGTTTGGAATGCTGCCGTTTACTGCCGACGACTTGAAAGCAATTCAGACGGAAACGTTCATCGAACATCTCGACTACTTCGAAAGTCTGGCCTCCACCAACACCTGGGCCCTAAATAACCTCGCTCCTCCTGCAAACGAAAATCCGCCGCGCACGATCAGCTTACCCCGTCTGGTTCTCACCGGGAATCAGACCGCCGGCCGAGGTCGAGGCAGCAATGCCTGGTGGTCCCCGGAAGGAGGCTTAACGTTCTCCCTTGTTGTCGATGTCAGCCAGATCCAGATTCCCCTCGAGCAACAACCCCTGATCGCACTCGCCACCGGACTTGCCGTCTGTGAAACACTCGAAAAATACCTCCCCGAATATAACCTGCAATTAAAATGGCCCAACGACGTTTATCTGCAGAACAAAAAAGTCTCCGGCATTCTGGTCGAAACCGCCGCCAATCAACCGGGACTCGTCGTCATCGGCGTCGGCGTCAATTTGAATAACTCCTTCCTCTCCGCGGAAGAGGCCCTGCAATCGGTGGGCACTTCGCTCTATGAAACCACCCGCCAGAAATATTCGCTGGCAACCACACTCGTCGACCTGATCAACGGCATTGAGAATCGGCTCTATGATGTCGCCAGCGAAAACAACAATTTTATGTCGGCCTGGCGCCAATACTGCCTGCTGACCGGAAAAACGATCCGAATCAATACAGGACTTGAATCGAAACAAGGCGAATGTCTGGAAATCGACGATGAAGGATTTCTGATTCTGAAAACCGCAGCAGGTATCGAACGCATCATCAGTGGCACCATCGAACATTTTTGATTGAATCTGGGAACCCATGAAAAAACTACTCATCTACCCCGCCATCGATTCCACGCGATTGTCTCGCATTCAGGAAATTTCCGATCAATTGATCGTCTGTAATGTATCCGAGCTCTCCGCAGCGCTCACCGAAATAAAAGACGCCGACGCCTTCTTCGGCAAAATGACACCCGAACTGCTCGCTGTAGCGGAAAATTTGCAGTGGGTCCAGTCCCCCACCGCCAGCCTCGAACATTACGTCTTCCCCGAACTCGTTGACCACCCCTGCCAGCTCACTAACATGCGCGGCTTGTTTTACGATGTCATCGCCGATCATGTCATGGGCTTCGTGATCTGTTTCGCCCGCAATCTGCACCGCTACATCAGGCAGCAGACCAAGTCGAACTGGAAACCGATTGGCGGCGTGGCCGGCAAACCGAATTTCGTCACCGGGCCGGGGCAGGTCAGCGAAGTCGATTGCAGTCATCTGCATCTCTCCGATTGCACACTGGGCGTCGTCGGAGCCGGCAGCATTGGCGCGGAAATCTGTCGCCGCGCCGCCGCGTTCGGCATGCAAGTCTGCGCCGTTGATCCCCTCGCCAGAGAAGTGCCCGGCGTGGTAGAGGAAGTCTGGAACGTCGACCGCTTGAACGATCTGTTATCAATCAGTGATTTTGTGGTCATCGCCGCCCCGCACACGCCCCAGACCGAAAAACTGTTTCGCACCGTACAGTTCCAGCAGATGAAATCAACCGGATACCTGATCAACATCGGCCGCGGCGCGATTGTCGATCTCCCGGATTTAACCGCCGCCTTACAGAACGGCGAGATTGCCGGCGCTGGTTTAGACGTATTCGAAATTGAACCGCTGCCGGCTGAGCACCCGCTCTGGCAAATGGAGAACGTCATCATCACCCCCCATATCGCAGCCGCCTCCACCCGCGTCCCCGAACGCCATCTGGAAACGCTGCTGGAAAACATCCGCTGTTTTCTAGCCGATAAACCATTCCTGACCCCCGCTGATAAACAGAACTGGTTCTGAAATAACACTGTTAACTGGTAACGAACACTGATGAAAATCGCACTTGACGCGAACCCGGCGTTACTTAGTTTATCTGAAGTTGCGCGTCGCGCGCGTGAGCACTGCTGGTTCAGGTGAAACTCTGAAACCGGTTTTAACCTCACCTGCAAAAAACCGCTTGTTTCAGACCGATTTTCCAAATGGAATCCTCCAAAAGTTATGCGGGTCGACACACATCGGCGCATTCCCGACACCGCCCAGCCAACTCCCCGCACCATCCGGCACACATTCAACCACCGTCTGCCCCACATCAAAATCCCCTTTCCTCTTGACGCCTTCACGCCGCTACAGACAATCTGATTCACAAACAACATTAGCAATCCCTCCCACCGTGAGCGGGTCGGCGCTAGCCGCCGGTTTTGTGTGTGGGGTTGGTGGTTCAAAAACGGTGGCTAGCGCCATTCCGCTCACATGGTTGTTGCCTTTTATTTTTCCTTCGCCTGCTGCTTCACGTGTTCCTGCACCGCGTCGAAAAATGCTTTGTGAATGTCCGCGGGGGCGGCGTGGCCCATGAGCGGTTTGTTGATCACCTGCTTTTTTCCGCTCAGCTGGTTATAGGCGGCATAGCAACTGGACGGGGGGCAGACGCTGTCGATAAAGCCGACGCTCATGATGCCGTCTGCCTTGCAGCGGGTGGCGAAGTTGACCGCGTCGACGTATTGGGCGGCTTTGAGTTGGGTCGGATCGGGTTTGCCACCCGGCAGTGTGTTGACCAGTTTCGGCCAGCCATTGATCCGACCGGCGGCACGGCCCGAATGATCGCAAATCGCCGGCACTCCGGTCGCGATAAAGGTCACGCGGTCATCAATGCCGCCTGCGGCTAACGCCTGGCCGCCCCCCTGGCTGTGGCCGATGACGATGACCGTTTTGCCGTCCCACTCCGGTTGTGCGGTCAGAAAATCGATGGCCCGTACCAGACGCAGAAACATCCCACGAAAGTAAACCTTCTCCCGGTTCTCGCGTCCTGCGTGGCGATAACCACTCAGTTCCCCTTGCGAGAGATCTTTATAATATTGAGCCGGCTTGCCGTTGGGGATGCCGTGGGCGTTGATGTCCATCGACAACATCCCGGCATTCGCTCCCTTGACGGCGTTCCCCAGTGCCGAACTGCGGACCCCTGCTCCATGCACCCAGAGGATCGCGGGTAGACTTTTGGGCTGTGCGTCTTTGGGCTTCGCCAGGTAACCGGAGACGGGGGCGCCGCCCAGGCAATCGACTTGCACGTCATAACAGTCCAGCTTCGGATCGGCCTGCTTGACCGGAGTCAGTTTCGCTTCCGCAGGGACCGCCGCCAGTTGCTTTTTCTGGTCGGCCCAGAACTGATCAAAGTCGTCGGGCACCGGCTGGCTGAGTCCAATCTCTAACGGTGAAAATGCGGCACCGGCAATCTTGGTTACCTTTTTCTTATCACCCGCTTGAACAACACACCGCAGGAATCCGGGTTTGTCAGCCTTCACAGAGATTTCCGCCGACCCGACCCCCATCATCAGGGTACCTTTGGGAAAGCCGGGTGCGCCGGGGATGAAATCATCCACGGTATAAGTGACCTTCTCACCTGTGGCTGGCTTGCCGTCTTTCGTCAGCGAAATCAGAAACCGGGCGGTTTCGCCGGTTTTATAAATTGCATCCGTCCGATCCGTGACCACGTTCAGTTCATACGTTTCAGCAGCGGCAGCGATCTGAGCCAGCGACAGACAGATCGCCAGTGCGATCACGGGACGCAGAATGTGTTTCAAGCGGGAGTCGTTCATGGTGGGTTCCTGTATTTTATTCGTGATGAAGGATTCAACGGAGTTCAGGCATTGATTCTATCAGACTCTGTCCCAAACGGAAGGGTTTTGCTTTTCTACAGGGAAACTTGGTACTGACCTGATTGCATGAAATCACTAGAATGCTGCCGGATTCCGTCTGACAATCAATGTTCCATTCGCCCCGGGGAAATTCTGATATGTTGACCACCATCGCTACGCTTTCGCTCGTTCTCGCCGTTCTCTGTTCGCTCTGGCTCTTGATCGATGTCATCCGGCACCCCCAGCATATGGCGATCATGAATGTGGTCTGGCCGCTGACGGCGCTGTATGCCGGCCCGCTGGCGATTTTGATTTATTACTGGTTCGGACGAATGAGCGTGCACGATATGCCGCACGAGGGGGATGGTGGGCACGAGAATCACACGGATCACGACGAGCACAACATGCACGAGAATCACACGGATCATAGCCAGCATGAGATGCACGGCGAACATCAGATGATGCAGGATCACAGCGAACAACACGCTGACACAATGCCGCCGATGGAGCAGCATGCGATGTCGTCGATGCCGAAAAAACCGTTCTGGCAGAGCGTGGTTGTCGGGGGAACGCATTGCGGCAGCGGCTGCACGGTCGGCGATATCATCGCGGAAGGGGGGATGCACTTTCTGGTGCCGACGGTGATCAACCTGTCGGGCGCCTCGCTTGTCTGGTTCGCCTGGGGCGTCGACTATGTGCTGGCACTATTGTTCGGTGTTGCGTTCCAATATTTCAGCATCGTTCCCATGCGGCACCTGGGGTTTAAGGAAGGACTGGTGACGGCATTCAAAGTCGATTCGCTCTCGCTGACCTTCTGGCAGATCGGCATGTATGGCTGGATGGGCGTCTGTCTGTTTGGGGTCTTTGGACTTGAGAGCGCGGAAATGGCGAAGACCAGTCCGATCTTCTGGTTCATGATGCAGATCGCCATGCTCTGTGGCTTTGTGACCTCCTTCCCCGTCAACTGGTGGCTGATTCGCGCCGGCATCAAAGAAACGATGTAGTTTGCTCCTGATACAGATATCGTCCAACAAGAGTTGGCACAGTGGAACCAAGGCATGCTATAATGCTGTGCAGGAGCCTGATCATGAATCGAGAACAGACGTTTCCGAAACTGTTGCATGTCCTGACGATTGCTTTTGTCGCCGCCCTATTGCTTCCGCGACTGGCAAGCCTCGTCTTTGACGGGTTTGACCCTGATCCGATGACGCGCAGTTCTCAAGTCGCGGAATATGAATATCTCATCACGGAACTGCAGTGGTCGGCCGTGGGTGCAGTGCTGGGGCTGATCGTCGGATATCTCTCCTGGCATCGGGTGATCAAGAAACATCCCTCACTGGACGAAAGAGCCATTGCGCTGGGGTGTCTGATCTTTCTGCTTGTCTTGCCCGCCTCGATGGAGTTCATCAAACTGCTTTCGCGGTTCATTTAAGCTCACTTTCTCGAAGACTTTTTGTGAATTCCCATTCCTTCTACTATTTCAGACTCACAATCTGTCTCAACAAATCACATTTCACTGCTCCACATTGTAAAATCTACATGCAAATCAATTTCATGCTGCTGCTTGAGACAATTCTTGAGTCTTTCTGGTCCCTCGGTTTCAGAATTCGGACCTCAATAGCCGATAGGATGTATTAGGCCGATTATACGGATCAAACAAAACAGGCACGGCCGCCTGAAACAGGACATCTTTTTTGCGCAACAGCCCGGCCTGTCGCGCGTTCCGAGGACCAGACATGAGCATGACGCAACGATGGTTATTGGTGACGGCAGTCGTTTTCCTGATCGCGGGTGTGGTTTCGGCCGCCAGTGAAACCAGCAAGCCGGAAGAAGAAAAAAGCGAACAGCAGGCTGCGTTAATGATGGCTAAACTCGCCTGCAGTCAAAAAATCACCAACGGACTGGTGACCAAAGATTTTGAGCAGATCCATCGGGGTGCGACTGAGCTGGGCAGTATCTGCATCGCCACCGAATGGGCCTCTCACAATGATCCCGTGTATGCGCATCACCGCATGGAACTCCGCAAGCAGGCACAAAAACTGGCAAAGATGGCCGAAGAAAAAAATCTCGACGGCGCCACGTATTCCTACATGCACTCGCTGAATACCTGCATCAATTGCCACGAATACTGCCGCGATGTGTTGAGCATTGTCGACGAATCCAAAGTGAATCTGAAAGTCGTCCCGATTCCTAATAACTGAAACGAATTTGGTTTTCATAAGCAACAAAATGAGCGGCACGGTGCTAGGTAGCGTTTATTAATTCAAACTAGCCTTACCAAAGACGGCTAACCGGGGCTAACGCCCTGCGGCTAATGGGTCTTTTCTGCGGTCATAGTCCTCAAAACAAGAGCAACAGCACACTATCAGCCACGGTAAATTTTTACATTGATAACTCTATAGGCCACAAAATCACGCTCAAAACTTTTAAATAAACACTACCTAGCGCCATTCCGGTCAGGATGTGTCGTCACGATTCACTACTAATACGTAATCACGGCTTACACGGCAGAATAATCCGCGACGGCCGGATTGGATCGTGATACACGCGCTCGGTTGAGATTTTCGCATTTTTCCCGAACGGTCCTTCGCCTGAATTCGGGTTTCGATCGAACAGCGGGAAATACGCGCCGCAGATATCAACCCGCAGCCGGTGTCCTTTGCCGATCTGGGCGGCGATAGGGCCGAGGTCCACGGTGATCTCATAAACTTCGCCTGGCTTGAGCGGCGTGGGCTGCTGTTCTGAATTACGGAAGCGGCCGCGTAGAATTCCTACCGCCAGGTTTTGCGAAAAGCCGTCGGGGTGCACGTCGATCAGTTTGACCACCCAGTCCGCATCGGGCGTATCCGCCGAGACGAACAGTTTCGCCTGCGCATTGCCGGCAAACGTCAACGGCTCCGTATACGGCTCGGACGTATAAACCAGCACATCGTTTCGCTTCTCAATGGGCCGCTGGTCCACGGGGGCCCAGGTCGCTGAAATCAGCGGGCGTTTTTCTGTGACCGGACAGGCGGGTGCGGGATCGTTGGGGTCAGCCTGAAAACGGTCGGTGGCTTCATCGGTGGTTGACGGACACAGATCCAGCGTGCCATCACCGGCACTCGTATTCGCCTTGCCGTTCGAATGCAGATAAAAGGACGTATCCGTAAAACCGTGTGGCGGCCAGGTAGTCGCGTTAAACCAGACATTGTCGCCCATTGAAAAATATCGGACGGGCACACCTGCATGGTCCTGCTCCGGCTGTTTGCCCAGCAAACGTCGTTCGAACCATTTCAGATTCTCTCCTGCCGCATCAATCACTGCATTCTCACCAAAGTCGACGTCCCCTACTTTCGATCGGCCGATGGAGCCATGATCCCACGGACCGAGAATCAATTGCTGCTGCCGACGTGTTTCCGGATCGCGGGCCAGCTGCTGCATGCGTGTGAAATTGTTGACTGATTCGCGCGAAAAGAAATCGTAATAGCCGACGATATGCTGCATCGGCAGTTTGAGATCAACGATGTCATCGGTCAACTCGGTCCGGTTCCAGTAGCCATCGTGTTTTGGATGCGTCAGCATGCCTTCCAGCCAGGGGATCGACCAGCCAATTTCATCGTCGACTTCGCTCATTGGCAGATGCAGTAGCGTACCCCGCCAGTCTTGGGTGACTTCGGCTCCTTCCGGTTTTTTGGAATTGCCAGACGCCCAGCGGGCGATCAGCGAAATCCGCAGCGCACCGCCCAGGTACAGGTTGCGATAAAAACTGCTGAAGGTGGCCGTCGGTGCGATTGTCACCAGTCCCGGCGGATGTTCATTCGCCGCCAGCCACTGGGTTGCTCCAACATATGACGCGCCCCACATGCCGATCTTTCCGTTGCACCAGGGTTGTTTTCCCAGCCATTCGATCGTGTCAAACCCGTCCTGTCCTTCGTTGTCGTAGGGATAAAAAATTCCCTCCGATTCAAACTTCCCACGACAGTCCTGCACGACGGCAATCAGGCCGGCCTCTGCAAATCGCTCGGCAGCTTTTTTGGCGCGGCTTTTGTTATAAGGCGTTCGCATCAAGACGACCGGTGCCTGATTCACATTGGGTCTCTGATACACGTCGGTCGCCAGCAGCACGCCATCCCGCATCGGGACCTGCACCGTCCTGCTCTGAACCATCGGTTTTTCGGCCGCCATCAGAGTTTGAACGGCACAGAGCAACAAACAGAAAGAAATGACATGCGAGCGATTCATAGTCACGGGCTTTCAAAATCTAGGTGAAGTGAAACGGGGACAGCCGAATTGATTCTCGCGGCATTAGAGCGTGCCGTCGAGACCTTTTTGATAATACTTATGCGTGATTTCGTCCTGGTGTTCGAGTAGCCAGTCAATCGAAGGCTCATTGTGCATCGCTTTGTGAATCGCTTGCGCGGTGGCTTTGCGATGAATTTCGAACAATGCTTTATGATCGAGATTTTCATCGTTGGCCACGCCCGGATTCAGCCAGACCGAACAGATGATGCCCAGGTCGTTCGCTTTTTCTTTGGGAAGATCGCCGGCACGGACGGCGTCCAATACGCCATTGGCAATCGCGGCCTGGACGGTGCCCATCAGAATATTCGTGTAAGCGCTACTCTTCACGGTGACCTTACTGACCATCAACGTGACGGGCCGGACTTGAATGTCGGTGTTCAGAATCGCGAAGACTTTCGAGTGTCCCGCTGATTGACCGCCGGTGAGAGTGGCGATCGCGGTTCCGACCGGACCGTCGAGTTCTCCGATGACGACTTCCGGTTCGGCTGCTGTAAAAGGGGGACCACCGGCGACAAGACTTTCGCCAGTACGCATGATAATTCGATCGCTCATTGAAGGCTCCTTGCAGGTTAGAATTGAGGTTGAGCTTTAGACTACTCGATCATCAAGAAACGTACAAGGAAGGTCGCTATAAGATCAAACACCATTGTCAGCATACCCACTGTGAGCGGGTCGGCGCTAGCCGCCGGTTGTGTGTTAGGTTGCTGTATCACAAACGGTGGCTAGCTCCATTCCGCTCACGATAGGTATGTAGTTCGTGGTGGAAAACGTTGTGATAAGTAGAGAATTTCCAGTTCCATTTACACGGATGTGTGCCACTGCTCGGCTTGTCCGACAGTGCCGGTTATTTGTCAGGTTAGGGATGAATATCACATCGCCAGTCGAATACTTCCGCTTCGTACCGCGCATAAAAAAGCAGACCAACAGAGGGCCTTCTGTTGGTCTGCCTGGATTGCAACACTTTAGTCGGCACTAAGCATTGCAAATCAGGATTTTACGTTTGATCGTAATTCCATTTTTAACTAGTCAGCGATTTCAGCACCAATTCCCGCACCGATTGCTGCGCCACGTCGACCACCGATGGAACCACCAATTTCGGCTCCAATGGCAGCACCCTGACGACGATCATTCATCCGACCGCGGTAACCAGAGCTCCAGCGGCCATTGTTGTTGTAGCGATCCCGGTTATTGTTGAAATACTGGTTCCCGTAGTAACCGTTTCCACGATGGTACCCCCGGTTTCCATAGCCGTTGCTGTAGTAATAGTCACTGTCATCGTAGTAGTAACCATCGTCGGAGTAAGTCTGGAAGTCTCCTTCAAACTGTCCTTGTCCCTGGTAATCGTTCCGGTTCATCGGACGGTTTGGTTGGCGATAGGTAACCGGGTCAAACGGTTCCCACTGGCCATTGTTATCAATCAACCATTGACCATTTTCGGTTTTATACCACCAGTGACCGTTATGGTGACGATAGCGAGCACGCGTTGCGTCGTCGATATCGAGGTGAGCGGTTCCTTGACGAACCATGTCGTCGATTTCGACTTTCCCCTGTCCCTGGAACGTTTGACGTTTTGTGTCAGGAGGCAGAGGCGTATTCTTAAGACGCTTCTGCATGTTCGCCCCGTTTCTTTTTGCCCGGTTCACACCGTCGCGAACCTGCTTTTTCATATCGCCAGTCTGCGGCAGACCTTTTCTGATCGCTCCATCAGCAGGACCGATTTTTCGTTCCCGTTCAATCTTACTTTTCTGATCGTTCAGAGGCGTTCTGTTGGGAGTTTTTAGTTTCCCCTTAGTTTTACTCTTCGCATCGAGATTGGTATCCAGCTTGTCGCCTGCTTTGGCGTCGGCGTCCAGTTTATTTTTTGTATCCAGCTGACTATCCAGCTTTTTGCCGGATTTCAGCTGTGACTTCGATTTCAGTTCCGTCTCTGATTTCAGGTTCCCTTTGACACCCTTGTTTTGCGTTGCCTTATTCAATGGTACCTGCGGTGCATCGGCTTTGGGTGTGACCTGCGCACCCGCTTCAACGCCTGCTCCGACTTTCCCAGCGGCTCCATCAAGCGGAGACTGAGCAGTCAATAATGCAGGACTGATTCCAAAGGCGGCAGCAGCGGCCATCACTTTTATACTTCGGCGTAACATTTCATTTCCTTCCGTTTTTGATTCTTGTTAACCAGATGTGGTTTGTTCCTTGCCACGGTAGAACAGAAACGCAAAGCCCGTGCCAACATCCGTAAAAGCGTTAAAACTGGCGGAAAACCGCTGTTTTCGTAGTATTTGACAAAAACAGATTCAAGCAGGTGCATATTGTGCCTGAGCGGGTAGCGAACAAGCCGGTGTGAAAACCACCAGCCATTGCGTTGGCAGACACCGCGGGGAGAGTTGGTCATTAGAAGAGCGCACCAGGGGATGTGAAACGTTGATGTGCAATCAGAAGCCGAACGTGTTTAACAGTTCATTCCGTTTTGCTGGATTCGGTTTTTTGACTCGCTTTTATGCCCGCATCCTGTTTGATTGAATTCACGTCGATGTCCACAATCCACTTCGGGAGATTGCGCCAGACTTTGTGGAATCCATAACCGCCTCCAGTCATCTCACGCAATGCGTCTTCTTTGGTCCAGCCTTCCACGGCCACCCGATAGAACACGCACATTGTTCCTGTGCGGTCAGCTCCATGCTGACAATGAACCAGCACCGGCGTCCGTTTTGAGTTCGTCACCAGTTGCAGGAAGCGGACGATTTCTTTTCGTTCCGGATGCCAGGCTTTCATGTAGATGTGTTCGTATCCCAGCCCGGTATTTCCGATTTCATCCCGATCCGAATGAAACGACCGCAGATTGACAACCGTTTCAATGCCCATCTTTTTCAGATTCCGCATCCCCTCCGCCGTCGGCTGTGCGCTGCGGTACAGGTTATCGCTCACTCGATACAGATTCGGCACACCTTCCACTTTAAGTGGCGTTGCCCATTTCTCCGGGCGCGCGCGTTTTGGTTCCTCGGTGAAGAGAGACTCGGTAAAAAACAGCGAGAGAAGCATTAGCACGATTGTGCTCACGGTGAATCTTATCGTCAATAACATCAAGCACTCACAAAAAAGAAATGAAGACGAGACAATCCAAATCATAAAACGAGTATAAACAAACTCAGTTCCTGTTCCTAATTATTTTCAATTCCAGAAAGATCTGAGAAGCAAGTCCGTTTGTTTTTTCTGGCTTCTTGATCAATCCTTGATTAGGATAACATGGTTCGCATTCCCCGTACAATTCCCTACGACCCTCCCACCTGAAGGATTCTATCCCGTGAAACAGAATGACCAGAACGTGTCGTCGGCATCGAAAATCAATCGTCGTCTCTTATTGAAACAGGTCGCTGCTACCGCGACAGCTCCGCTACTACTGGGAACCCATTCCGCCAGCGCTGCGAATCGTCCGGTCACTGCGCAGGGATTACAGGGCTGCCAGATGTTGCCCGGAGCCCGGTTTTATGTGGCGATTGACAACAAAGGACTCTGGCCGAACCTGACGAAACTTCCCAACGGCGAACTCGCCGCCGCGATTTATAATCATCCCAGTCACGGATACGGCGATAACAGCGATGTCGAACTTTGGATCAGTCAGGACGCCGGTGTCAGTTGGAACTTTCGCAGCAAAATCTCCGCCCATCCCGAAGAGCCCGACGCGATTCGCATGAACCATTCGACTGGTCTGAACCGCGATGGCCATCTGGTTACGCTGGTCAGCGGCTATCACAAAGGTCAGAAACGTCCCTTTCTTAAACTGCAGCGCTGTATCTCACGCGATAACGGCAAAACCTGGGACCGGCACGATATGGATCTGGCGCTGGTGCCGCACGGCGATATTTTCACGCTTCCCGATGGAACCCTCGTTTCTCCCGTATATAAACGGCTGAGTGTGAAACCGAAACGATCCTGCTCCGCGGTGATCTTCAGTCGCGATGGAGGCCGAACCTGGGGCGATGAGCAGGTAGTCGCCGAGGATGTGAATGAAACATTCGTGATGCGTCGTGCCAACGGAGAATGGCTGGCCGTCGGTCGTACGGACTGTCGTGATATGATGGATCGTGCCCTGCCCCACGGCAGCGGAGAAATAATCATTCGCTCCACCGATGCAGGAAAAACCTGGTCAGAGCCCCGGTTGATGTCGCCTCAGGGACAGGAAAATGCGCACCTGCTCGAACTGGCTGATGGTCGCCTGCTCTGTTCGATCACCAGTCGCATCCCCGGGCTGTTCGGCGTCGTAATGCGCATGAGTGAAAACGGCGGCCAGGCCTGGTCGATCCCGGTAGTCCTGCTTTCCTGTCCGGCCCGTGACTGGCACAAAACTGATTCCGGCTATCCCTCCAGCCTGCAACTCGACGATGGCTCAATCGTCACCGCTTACTATTTCGGCCCTAAGAAACCCGAACACGCGGCCCACACCCTACCCTGGCATCAAAGATATCACATGGGCATCGTTAAATGGGATCTCTCGATGTGGCCGGAAGATTAATAAATGGCACGGTCTTAGCAACCAGTATTTCCGTTTTGAGTCTCCTGGTTCTTAGCCGGAGGCTCTTGCGGCAACCACTGCAGATGCTCTTTATTGGCCTGAGCTTTCGCACGACAATAAGGTTCCAGAATCTTGCGATCTGCTTTGCGGGCTTCGGTGATGGTACAAAAGCGTTTGACGAGTTCGAACGGAGTTTCATCACTCAACCACCAGATCTGGCCATCCACAAAACAGACGAAAAAACCGGGATAGTCTTCTGAGCCCAGACCGCCCGGCACATTGATTTGATCGGGCAGCGTTTCCACATTGAAATCGCCCGGCTGCATCCAGTGTGTCTTGCTTTGATACACGTCTGCAAACAGAATCAGATCTTCTGGCAATGATTTCACCAAAGTTGGATTGGTTTGATCAAAGGCAGTGTCCGGTCCTCCCATCGCGAACACGAAGGTTTCTAATTCTCGTTCATTGCAAAACAAATACAACGAGACCGATTCTCTGTAGTGTTGATATTCCTCAGCAGTCCAGTGGAGATCATTGGGAAGCGGCACAGGCCAGGTCAGATATTCCGCAAACCGCCAACTGTAAAGTGGTTTGCCGTCCTGGTCTCTCCGATTCAAAGGAGCCATCGCGTAACTCCCGGATTCCCACACCTCAAAACTGTGCTCGTATCGATCATCTATCAGATTTAACGTATTGAAATCAAGCAGCAGATTTCGATAAGAGCGAAATCGATGATTGGCTCGCTGATGCTGGAATGCCAGCATAAAGAATGTATAGACAAAATGCAGCACCGCTACCAAGACAAGCAGACTGATGGCTTTGATCCAGATTCGTGTACGAGGTTTCATGACAACAATTCCTGTGGAATGACCGTCAAATCCATTCGCCTGAAATAGCGGAACCGGCAGCGAAAGCACAAAAGAAATTAATTAAAAGCGCGATCAGGCTGAAGGGAATCACAAACGAGTTACGCCCGTGATTGCTCAGGATTGCCAGGATGGCGATAACGAACATCGACAGGAAGATCAGTCGCAGAAAGGAAATATGCCCTCGGTCATAGATTCCACTGTAAAAATCCGGATTATAAAACAAAGCTCCCCAGAACAGCATGGTGATCGGTAAAACAATCAGCGGCGTCAGCCAGAGCAGACGCAGGCTCCCCAGTTCGTCGCGTTTCAGGCAACTGTTCCATCCAAAATAGAGCCAGATCAGTAGTGGTACAGAAATAGGCCAAACGATAATCAGCGCTGGTATGGATTGAGAACTTAACCAGAGAAAACGCTCCATACTGCCTGTTACCAGCAGGAACGAAACTTCGAACAGGAGAGGAATACCTGTCACGATCCCTAACCACCAGGTCAGGGATTTTACCTCAACTCTGAATTTAACAGGTCGTTGCTTGGGAATCTGAGAAGAGAAAGGAAACATGCTGACCTCACGAAGAAGAGGAGACACTCTCTATCATCATAGCTCAGTCAAGGTTCCATTTCCAAACTTTTTCTGTTGAAGCATCTCAGCAAACAGAATGTGAGCGAAATGGCGCTAAGTAGCGTTTATTTAATGACTCTGAACCTGAATTTGAGGTCGACAGCGTTAGCTATGTAATAATACGCCGCGGTCGACAGTGTGATGTTGCCTCTGTTTACTGAACTATGACCGCAGAAAAGGCCCATTAGCCGCAGGGCGTTAGCCCCGGTTAGGCGTCTTTGGTAAGGCCCGTTCGAATTAAGAGACGCTACCTGGCCGCCGGTTTAATTGTAGCAACGCCAACACAGAACAGGCACTGTCGGACAAGCCGAGCAGTGGCACACGCCCACAAATATCATTCCGCTCAGGAATGGATTGATCAGAACGCAATCAGTCTAACTCGTAAACTCTTCCCAGCCTTCGCGGAATTGGGAAAAGAGATACTGCTTGGCGTTGTCGTTCCCCTTCGCAGTCAGCGTGGAGGCGTCCCAGTCGAAGCCGCTGCCGGCGCGAAAGGCGGTGTTACCCAGCAGCACGGTTTCGGACAGTGGTCCTGAATAGTCGAAGTTGCAGGTTGCCGGCTGACCTCCCTTGCAGGCATCGGTCCATTCCTTATAGAAGCCGGGGGAATCGGGAATGAATTTCTCTGGTGCTTTGAAGTTGGCAAATGTTTTTTCGGGGAACAGTTTCAATGAGCCGAATCCGGTTAGCAGCATTCCCTTGGAGCCGATAAACAGGTTGTTGGCTCCTTTGAGTTTGAGTCCCTTCTCTTTCAGAATCACCGGCCCCCCTTTCTGCTGTGACCAGTGCAGCTTGATCGCGCCCCGTTTATCGTTGGCGGGGAATGCGAAGCTGGTCTGCATGTCTCGCGGCGTCTGCTCGGCGTCGAGTTTCGGTCCAGAGGCATCCACGCGGGTTGGGTATCTCAAATCGAGCGCCCAGAATGGGATGTCCAGAATATGACAGCCCCAGTTTCCGGTTTCCCCGGTACCGTAATCCCACCAGAACCGCCAGTTGTATGGTGCCAGTGCGCCCTCTCCTTTTTTGTTCACGGCATAAGGACGATACTTCGCGGGACCGATCCACAGATCCCAGTCGAGTGTTTTTGGTGGCGGAACGGTTTTGACCGGTTGGCCCGGCATGCCGCGACTGGAACTGACCCAGCTGTAAACTTCACTCACATCGCCGATCGCGCCTGACTGAATCAGTTCAACGGCGCGATGCATGTTCGAGAGTGCGTGACGTTGCATGCCGAGCTGCGTCGCCAGCTTGTTCTTGGCGGCGAGTTTGGTCATCTCGCGGACTTCCCAGACCGAATGCGCCATCGGTTTTTCGCAGTAGAGATGTTTGCCCATCGTCATCGCGATCATCGACGGATGAAAGTGTGTATGGTCGGGCGTGCTCACGACGACGGCGTCGATCTGGTTTTCCATGTCGTCCAGCATCCGGCGGTAGTCGGTATACTTTTTCGCTTTGGGATACCGCTCAAATGCTTTCCCGGCTCGCTTTTCATCGACATCACACAGCGCGACGATGTTCTCGGTTTTCCCGACGCCGCTCAAATTCGCTGATCCCCGCCCGCCGATGCCGATCACGGCGACATTCAGCTTCTCATTCGCGGCCGCCCGCGTTGGTTGAGCAGAACTCCCCAGCCAGAGGCCGGCTCCCAGAGCGGCGGTCGTTTGCAGGGCTTCGCGACGGGTGATGCGTGAACTGGTCATATTGAATCTCCTCTGAATCGATGCGCGGGAAAAGTGGAACGCTTCAAGTATAACCAGTCACGGCAGCAAATTTGACTACAGACGTTCCATCTGCAATGAAAAAAATGCGTTTTTATTTCGCAAGAAGTGTAATCAATTGAGCTGAAGAAGTGAGCGGCATGGCGCTAGCCACCGGTTTTGAGAAAACGACCATCAATCACAACCAGCGGCTAGGTAGCGTTTATTTATTAGTTCTGAGCGTGATTTTGTGGTCTATAGAGTTATCAATGTAAAAATTTACCGTGGCCGACAGTATGCTGTTGCTCTTGTTTTGAGGACTATGACCGCAGAAAAGACCCATTAGCCGCAGGGCGTTAGCCCCGGTTAGCCGTCTTTGGTAAGGCTAGTTTGATTTAATAAACACTACCTATCGCCGTGCCGCTCACATGGTGATACTTTTTACTGGCCTGTCACCCTTCCACTTTCACCCATTTGATCTTTGACTCGATATTCTCAAACACATTTTCAAAGACCCAGAATTTAAAATCGCCGAAGTTGACATCGTTACGATGTTTGCGGATGGGCTGATTTTTCTGGAATGTCAGTGTCAGTTCGGAAGTCACGGGGTGCGAGGATTGAATCACGTGACCGAATTTTTCAGGATCCCCGGCTTCATTGATTAACGTCTCGTACAGGAGGCAGAGTCGGGCGTAGTCGGTCAGTGCGATCTTCCCTTTGTAAATGCCGTTCTTTTCGGTTCCCGAGATCGCGTGCAAGAGTGCTGTGCCATCTGCATTAAATTCGATGTAATAGATCACAGCGGGAAAACCTTTACCCGTTTCGAGTGAATACCCGCCGGGTGCCCTGCGCTCCAGTTTGATCTGACGAAAGGGAAGTGTCTTACGGATTGCTTCTGATTGTCGCGCTTCAAGGGGCCGACGCAGGAATTTGTAGTTTTCCTCTGGTCGAGATGACCAGCCGTTGGAGTTCTGCTGGCTGTCCTCTTCACCTCGCGTCAACGTACCGCATAGAAGAAGGAGGCAGAACAGACCGATCTGATTTGAATGTTTTAACATAATATGCCCTTCTCTTTTCCGGGTTCAAATGCTTCCCAAAGACTGCGGTTTTTATATTGAGTAAGCGGCACGGCGCTAGCCGCCGTTTTTGTGTTGGGGTTGCTGTATCAAAAACGGTGGCTAGCGCCATTCCGCTCATTTTTGCTTTTGAAAAAATTATACTGTCATACAAAAGTTCGTTCCATTGTGACAAAATAAAGTTGCTCGTGGATCTCGCTAACGCACCAACTGGCGATTGCTTCGTCGACCACCTGAAATCCCAGCTTTTCAAACAGGGGGACGTTGCCAGTTTCTTTGATGGTCTCTAATACGACTGTGTGACGGCCCAGATTGATGGCGTGGTTACTGATCCAATCCAGCAGACAACCGGCGATGCCTCTTCTTTGGAAATCAGGATGGACGGCCAATCCGAGTACATGGAGATATGTTTCATGGAGATCAAATTCAACCGTTGCTACAACTTGTTCATCGATGACAGCTACCAGTCGGGTTTCTTCCCGGTGTTGATCCGCCTGACGCACCAGCGTTTCCGCCGTGGGTCGATAGATCAACCGTATCGGCGCAAAAGCGGCTTCGAAGACAGCAGCTACTTCATCTGCCTCAGCGCTGGTTGCCTCACGAATCAAAATCTCTGAAGAAGTTTTCATATAATCATTGACCGTTATTGTCAGGAGTTGATATCAGGCCTCGGCTTTCTCCGGCTGCATATCATACCCATCCAGGTCTGCTGCGCGTTCGTAAATTTCAAAACCCTCCAGACCTCGAACCGTGTTACGATCCAGGTTCCACCAGGGGCAGCGAAAACGAGTGCCGCAATTGTTGCATTTGACGATTTGACCCAGGAACGGCAGGCTGGCCGACGTACTGTTCTCGCACTGGGGGCAGTTCACATGCCAGATGGATTTCGTCAGGTCAAACGGCTGTGAGATGCCGTCTGCCATCTTGAAAGGCAAGTCGACCGCTTCGATGGTCGAGAGGGCTTCGCGTGTGATTTTTCCCTCGCTGGTCGCCAGTCGGTCTGCATGGTTGCCAAGTGTCCGTTCGTAGGCGTTTCGTACCAGTCGGGCGTTGCCAAAATTCTGATCACGGTCCCTGAAAATGCGATTCAGCAGGATTGCCAGATTGCCGCGTGCTTCCGGCGTCAACTGGTATGAATTCGAGCGGCACATCATTTCAAAAATCTGACAGAGGTCGGAAACGTGATAATCATCGAAGACAATATAACGACTGAAGCGGCTTTCCAGGCCCGGATTGGAACTGATGAACTCAGCCATCTCGTTCGGGTACCCCGCCACAATCACCACCAGTCGATCACGCAGGTCTTCCATTTTTTTAAGTAATGTTTCGATGGCTTCCTGGCCGTAGTCCTGTCCGCCCGACTTCGCCAATGAATACGCTTCGTCGATGAACAGCACGCCGTCCGTTGCCTGAGAAATGACTTCGTTCGATTTGATCGCGGTCTGGCCAACATAGCCGCCGACCATTGTCGCGCGGTCGGCTTCGATAAAATTCGCGGTCTTCAGAATTTGAAATCCGTACAGAATCTTGGCGATGATGCGTGCCACTGTTGTCTTGCCGGTTCCCGGATTTCCGGTAAACACGAAATGCAGTGTCTGTGAGGCAACGGGCAAACCCTGGTCGAGACGTTGCTGGCGGATTTTCAAAAAATTGGTCAGCCGTGTCACTTCTCGTTTCACAGGGTATAAACCGATCAAGCTGTTCAGCTCTTTCAGTCCCTGTTCTAAAGCCTCTTCTGGTTCGATCTGACTGATTTGTTCTGCTGATGTGCTTTCGCAGGCTGTATCACTGTTCTGATTTACTTGAGCCTTCGGGAGCAGTTCGAAACAGAATGATTGTTCCACTGTGCTCAGGTACTCATTCAGCTCAGAAAAATAAACCTGGTCTGCACTTTGAATTCCATTTGCATTCAGGATGATTTTTGCAGTCTGCAGGAGTACTTTTTTGTAAGTTTGAAACAGATCGTCAGAAGCATTCAGAAAACAGGCGATCAATATAAATTTTTCGAATGGATTAACGATGGCACCGTCCAGGATACCGCCCCCGAGCCAGGCTGGATCTGATTCCCATTGTACGAGCAGTCTTTGAAACCCAGCAGCATCACAGCCATTCTGGTATTGTTGATAATCTTCCTGCCAGCAGAAACGATGGAGTGAGTGCTTTACCAGAGCTGTTGAGACGACAAGTTCGACTTCATCAATGGCATAGTCTGTTAAAATCGAGTCTCGTAATATATGTAGTATTTCATTAAATGCGGAAGCGTTAATCACTTGCTTCAGAAGCAGTCCTTCATCCAGGCAGGCAAATTCGAATAAGCCTGATATCGATTTGGCCATACGGTCAGGCTCTGTATATTCCCGCGCTTTTTCAAGGTTTGCTGAGATTACTTCATAGACGTCGTTACACAGGAATTCGAGCATCGATTCCAGTTTCTCAGCATTGCTCATGATCTGTCATTACTCCCGTGTTTGCGTCTTGGAATGACTCAGTCTTGCTCGTCGAAGGAACTGAACATAATACACGTTCTGAGGTCCAGAGCCAAGCATGAGCCCAAAACATCAATGTTGGGAATATTAGACGCCCCGTGTGCAGAGATTACTTCACACACTCAATAAACGCGACCGGGGAATTTTCCATCAGGGGAGTCCAGAACTCGATGGTGTTGTCTTTAAGCCCGTCGGGGGAAAGTTGGGGCATGTGCCAGTGGACTTCTTTGAAACCCGCTTCCTGAAATGCGGCTTCGTGGGTTTCGTGTTAGAGCATATAGTAACAAGCCTAAAATGCCCCAGTTGGAGCGAGACCAATATTTCATTAATGAGCAAACCCAAGGTGCCACCCACCGGTTTTATTAATTATCTGTCATTGAAAATAAGTTGACATGATTTGACAGGGGAAAATCGTTCGTTCTGCCACTTTGGCGTGAAGCTACAAAGAATAAAGTATAATTGGCAGAATCTTTTTCTTGTTCATATCGCTGCTAGTTAAAACTGAGGTTATTTCACTTGTTGCCGGAAGCTGATTTCTCAATTTTTCTCTATTGGTATTTGACTGATCTAAATTCCGAATATGTAAGAGATTAAGCATGGGGCATAATTTGTTTCCTGTATCCAACGATGATTTAATTCGTCTTTCACTCATATAACAATTGAAGTTTTCGCTGTCTGGATTTGTAGAAGTGATTCATATGGTACAGTTATTGCTATGCGTTTAGGTGTACTGGTTCAATAATTCTTCTCTACATGTTTGACAACTCTGATCGATCTGGACCACTTAATTAAATTTCTTAGTGATCGGAGTACGCAAAATGCTTGTCAAACAATTCAAATGTCAACGTTGTAATTATCGTTTCGAATGCGAAGTGATTGACCGAGAAAGTCCTTACGAACGTTTCAAAGTAGGGCCGCCTGTTCGATGTCCAAAATGTGACTCTAATATGGTTGAAGTTATTCGCGTAATACGAAAAGCTTCTTGATAGTGGTATTTTAAGATCGGGGTTTCAGGCTGCTTATTATTTTTGCTGGTGGGGATAAGTACGTTGTCAGTCGAGGTTTTTTTTTCGTACTCTCATAAAGACGAAGAATTGAGGGATGAATTAGAAATTCATCTCTCTACTCTTAAGCGACAGAGGATAATTGAAGCATGGCATGATCGCCAAATTACATCAGGTGATGAATTTGGGAAACAGATTGATCAGCATTTGGAATCTTCAGATATCATCCTGCTTCTTGTGAGCCCTTATTTTCTTGATTCTGATTATTGTCATGAAATTGAGATGAAGCGTGCTCTTGAGCGGCACGATAGCGGTGAAGCCAGAGTTATTCCAATAATTCTTCATCCCTGCGATTGGAAACACTCTCCACTTTCAAAACTATTAGCACTACCTAAAGATGGTAAGCCAGTTTCGAAACATCCTAATTTTCATGATGCTTTTCTTGAAATCACAATTGGCATTCGAGAAGCAATAGAAAAATTAGGGAAAGGAGAGGCCGATCCACCATTAGGTGGCTCTTTGATAAAAAACTTTAAGAAGAGTAGTCTTCCCAAAGTTCGGTCGAGTAACCTTAGGGTTCGTAAAGAATTTTCAGAGCAAGAACGAGACACATTTCTTGAAGAAACATTCGAATTCATCGCAAATTATTTTGATGGTTCTCTAAATGAATTAGAAAAAAGGAATTCTGAGATTAAAACAAGATTCAGAAGAATCGACAGAAACACATTCACAGCAACTGTCTATAAGAATGGAACATCCATAAGTGAGTGCCAGATTTCTTTAGGGGCATTTTTTAAGAATCAGCAAATCTATTATTCAAATGATGCATCGCGCGGAGGGAATAGCTACAATGAAGCCCTGTCCGTTGATGATGATGGTTACATGCTTTTCTTGAGTTCTGGGTTTGGATTTGGTTCTACGAATAGCAAAGATTCGAGTAAACTAACTCAGCAAGGTGCCGCAGAATATTATTGGTCAATGCTGTTAGATCCACTGCAATAGCTACTTAAAATATCTCAGTTTATTTATAGAGCTATTCTGCCCACCTAGGAATTATTTTCTCAAGCCTAGTCGGTCTACTTCACACACTCAATAAACGCGACCGGCGAATTTTCCATCAGGGGAGTCCAGAAGTCGATGGTGTTGTCTTTAAGACCATCGGGGGAAAGTTGGGGCGTGTGCCAGTGGACTTCGTTGAAGCCAGCTTCGCGGAACGCGGCTTCGTGGGTTTCGACGCTCAGGTGATAATTTTCGATATCGAACGGGCCGTCTTCCAGGTGGAACGTCCAGGTGATCGGTGTGCCTTCCTGCCAGTCACCGACGGTGGTGGTTTCGAAGCCAAACTGACGGAATGAGGGCGCGCTGGGAAAGTGAAACGCGGGACTGCTGTTAACCGTAACAAACCGCCCGCCCGGTTTGAGGGCCCGCGCGATGCCGTCGCACATTGCCTGCAGTTCGTCGCGCGTGCGGGCATAGTTCAGCAGATATGCGGCGATCGCCAGATCGTACTCGTCGGCGACAGGCAGTTCGCGTGCATCTCCCACAATATAGTTGATTCCCTGTTGATGTGCGGCTTCCTGTTTTTGGGCGAGCTCGATCATTCCTTGAGAAAGATCGACGCCGGTCACACGGGCTGCACCCCGTTCGCGAATCATACGTGTATAAAAACCTTCCCCGCAGGCGACATCGAGGGCCGTCAGGTCGCGCGGATCGCCGGTCAGTTCCATCAATGTATAACATTCAACGAAAGTCCGCCACGGTTGCTGTTTGGAGCGTTGATACTGTTCGGCGATGGGATCGTAATTCGTAGTCATGTTCTGGTAACACTTTCGGTGACGATTTGAAAAACGGCTGCAGTAAAAATTTTACGTCTGTTGGAATATAACGTAAGAACCTGAAAAGAACTTCTGTTTTTTTCAATTTCCCGATAAAAAACGGTCCAGAAAAATTCAAATCACAGAGTGATCTCGTTTTGATGCCATCTTGAATGTTTGCTGAATCAGGCTATGATTGGCGCGCGTTTGGCATCTACTTTCTACGTTATCAAGCCCTGGAGTGAATCGTGAGAATTTCCAAGTTGTTTTTCCTGCTCATTATTTTCTGTTATATGTCCGGCCTGCCGACACTGGCTCAAGATACGAAAAAGACAGATAAAAAACCGGAAGAGTCGAAGCAGGAACAACCACCGGTGCCCGCAAAAGACTTAAAACCGATTACCACGATTGATACCTCAATCCCCCTGGATCAGTTGAAAATCATGGTTCGGCCGCTCACAAAAGAGGAATTACAAGTCGAAGCCAATGCCTGGTTTGAGCTCCTGCGAAACAAAGCCCGGCAGATTGCAGCCGCCCGGTTGGGAGTCAAAAAAACAAATGAAGCGCTGTCGACCGACGACGAAATGCAGGCCCTTGATTCTCTGAAAAAAGCCGAACGGGTCAAAGCGACGGCGGATAAGCTGGCGCAGAAAACCGAAGAAAAGCTGACGCAGCAGGCACAGGAGAATCTGGGGGTGAACCTGGATGATCAGGGAGCAAAGTCAGTCGAAACATCTGATGAAAAACAAGAAGAAAAGCAAGACGAGAATTCCATCAAGAAAGCGGAATCGGGAACTGAGGCTTCGGCTCAGTCAGCTGAAGAAATGAAAGCAGACTTTTTGAATAACCTCATGAAGCTGCAGGACGAACGCACGGCTTTGAG
Organism: Gimesia alba; assembly: GCF_007744675.1. Classification (NCBI taxonomy): domain Bacteria; kingdom Pseudomonadati; phylum Planctomycetota; class Planctomycetia; order Planctomycetales; family Planctomycetaceae; genus Gimesia; species Gimesia alba. The sequence goes on along the minus strand of NZ_CP036269.1, from coordinate 6,295,699 downwards.
TGACCGACTGGAAATTGTATTGGCTTCTTTAGAACTCAAAGGGGGGGATGTCGCGACCTATCAAAAATATGTCACAGCGGTCTCAGGGATCGAGCTGGATACGTCTGATGCCAGTGCCAGCTGGGCCGGCATCAAAGGCTGGCTGGTTTCCAAAGAAGGAGGCCAGCGCTGGCTCTGGAATCTTGTGAAGTTTCTACTGATTCTGCTGGTCACCTGGTTAGCGGCCAAAATTGGTTCGGCTGTGGTGAGCTGGCTGCTGGATCGCAAAGTCAGACTGACACAGCTGGCCGAAAATTTAATCAGTGGCACGATCAAAAATGTGATCTTTCTGATCGGTTTCGCGGTCGCGTTGGCCGCTCTGGAAGTGGATATGACGCCGGTTTTAGCCGCGATCGGGGCGACTGGCCTGGTCGTTGGTCTGGCGTTACAGGGCACGTTGAGTAATTTTGCCAGTGGGTTGATGATTCTGATCAATCGCCCCTTTGATGTGGGCGATGTTGTGACGGCGGGCGGGATTACCGGAACGGTTCGACAGATGAATCTGGTTTCGACCACGTTTCGTACATTTGATAACCAGACGATTCATGTTCCCAACAATTCTATCTGGAACAATGTGATCACGAATATCACGGCGAATAAAGTCCGGCGCGTCGATCTGGAATTCGGCATCGGATACGAAGACGACTTTGAGCGCGCCGAAGAGATCATCAAAGACGTGCTTGAAAATCATGAACTGGTGCTGAAAGATCCCAAACCAGATGTCATTGTGCATGCCTTGATGGATTCCTCCGTGAATATCGTCTGTCGTCCCTGGGCGAAAACGAGCGACTGGTGGGCCGTCAAAACCACGGTAACACGGGAAGTCAAACGCAGCTTCGATCAAGCGGGCATTTCGATTCCGTTCCCGCAACAGGATGTCCACGTTTATTCGACGGAAGATCCCACAGGAAAAAAAAACATGCTGGAAGGCAAGTAGCGTCTGTCTGACGTCAGGACTGAAATGTCGGTTTGTCCGCATCAGTCGGATCATCGTCCCGGTATTGAAAACGAATCGGGCGCTGCGCCGTTCGATCGACGGTCAGCTGGAAAATATCAAAACGATTGTACCCGCCCACCAGATCGTGCAGCTGTTTCGGTTCCACGCACGAGGAAAGATCAACGTCGGCATAGAGCAGACCTTCGTCTGCCTGCATGATCTCACTGATCGGAGTGCCGCCTGGGCCGATGGCGACGGAGATGCCGCGCGGACTCGCGTCCAGAATTCGCCCTGCCTCGGGATCTCGTTTTGCCAACAGGTCTCGTGCGTTTTGATCCAGGTAACCGGCGGCGACGAGATTGAACAGCTTGCCTTCGAAGGAATGCGCGCCCGCACGAATCAGGATCGCATTTTTAAGGTCGTAGTTTTCATGAACGGCGGGATCATGCGACGGCCAGACCGGCGGATACGTTGAGAGGTGCACCTGCTCCCCTTGAGCCAGTAACGCGAACCGAGCCAGCGGGTTCGTATTTTCGCCGCAGATCAGCATGCCCACGCGTCCCAGTCGCGTCGCGTTGACTTCGAGGCCCGCCCCGTCGCCGGGCGCCCAGACCAGTTTTTCGTAGAACGTGGGCACGATCTTGCGGTGGTGACACAGAATGTTTCCTGCATCGTCGAACAGCACGTTGGAATTCCAAATGCAGCCGCTGCTGACGGTGGTCCCTTCATTGAAGCCCATCGAAACAAACAGCTCACATTCGCGGGCGGTCTCGGCGATTTTTGCCAGCTCGGGGCCGTCGATCTGGATCGAGTTCGCGGCCAGTTCGCAGAACAGATCATGATTGTGAATCGGCGCCTGCAGTGCACACCAGACGGGGAACGCGGGAATATACGTCTCGGGAAACACAATCAGCTGTGCCCCGTTCCGCGCCGCTTCACGGATCAGCGAACAGGCTTTTTCGACCGTCGCATCTTTATCCAGGAAAACCGGAGCCACATGCGCCATTGCTGCTTTGAATGAGAGGGAAGTCATGATTGAATCCTGAACAAACTAATCAATTGAATGAGCTAGTGATTTTTTTTGTTTCTATTTATATGAGAGAAGAATTTACAAAGTCCGAATACCAGACCATTCGACCTGTAAAAATGGACTTTGTACTATCGACATGTTTGTTCGGTAGTCATCTCTTTCAAATTCTGCTCGGAGTGTCGTGTCTTCGATCCACATTCGAGTCAGACCTTCATGGCATACCAGAGATATTACTCGGCCTTCGAATTTCAAAATTGTTTGCACAGAGCCGTCATAGGGGTTGAATGAAAATGTAAGAGTCATTCCAGAAGAGTCTTTGGAATAGTAAGTCAGAACATCTCCTTCTCTGTTTGGTTCAATTTCAAAAAATTCCAATAATTCAAGGTCAGTTGGATAGATCATATATGGAATATTCTAAATATCTAACAAAGAAAATATTCGCTATCTATATAATCATTCAGGTAAATGATTACAGATAGAATTTAAAGCCATTCTTTCTCCTGATCCACAAATTCTTTTAAACCGACGCTTGAATACTCTCCAGTACCCCATCCCACAATTGCAACCGTGCCTGGACGGCGGACTGGGCTGCTTGAATTGCTTCCTGAATTTTCGTTTCGTCGTCCGCGCACAGTCCGTTGAGCAGACGCAGTGAAAGCGGGGCGTGGAAATCGCCGTCGAGGTCAATGTGCCGATTCAGGTAGTAATGAAACACGGGGGCCTCTGTTTCCGTAACGCCGGAGCGTTTGAGGATCGAGCGAAACATATCGGGAATGATGTGTTCGCGGCCCAGCGCAAACGCGGCGGCGATTTTGTGCGGTGCCCCCTCTTCAATGAAGGCAAACGTGTTCGTGGTGAACTGCCGCGAAGCTGCGGGTACGCAAGGCAGCGCGAGTGCGGCGTGTATTCCCTCTGATTGCACACAGGCGATGAATTCCTGGAGCGACTCCGTCTCTGCGCCGACTTCCTGCATCGCTGTCTGATACAGTTCGAAGTGACTCGAATAGGCGCCGTCGGCGGTTTCGTCGCATTCTTCTTCGAGTACGATCTCGTTGATAAATCGCCGGACGCTCGCATCGCCCAGAGGCACCCAGGGCGCGCCGGTTGGAGCCACAACCCCTTGCAGGTACTTCACCAGCGACATGAAATCCCAGACCGAGTAGACATGGTGCTGCATAAATCGCTGCAGGTCGTCCAGCGTGGCAATCGCCTCATAGATCGGATGGTCTTCCAACTGATTTTTGAACGATTCAATAATTTCTGACGTGATTTGTTGCGACATCCGTTTCCATTCCCAGGATAACTAATTCTGAGCGGGTCGGCGCTAGCCGCCGTTTTTGAAAAAAGGTGAGTTTCACACAAACGGTGGCTAGCGCCATTCCGCTCACTTAAAGAGTGATTGAGCGCACTTGGGCGATTATAGTCTGCTCAATCATTTCTGGTAGGGGGCTTGGAAGAATTCTGTGAAACCGATCAGACATCGCCATAATGTCCGGCCAGGACGACGACATATCCATCGGGATCGCGGATCCAGATTTCACGATGATTGGCATTCGGATTGACCAGCGGCCCGTCTAGAATTTCCGCAGACATCGTCTGGGCTCGAGTAACCGCGTCATCAAAATCATCAATCCGAAACCAGAGCAGCACGCCGTTGCCTTTGGGTTGTTCGGGATCGCCCAGATGAGGGTGTTCGTGTACGTCCCAATGATGCAGTTGCAGGATCAGGCTGTCATCGTTTCCGATCAACTGCTCATACTCTTTGCCGCCGTGGCCACTACGACAAATCAGTAAACTTTGATACCAGGCACTACTGGCTTCGACATCTTTAACGGCAATCATCGGATGCGGCTGCATTTTCGCATTCTCCCGTAAAAAGAACGATATGTGAGTTGCGATCGATTCAAAATGATGATTATTAAGAAAATTTTAAAATTGCTGCCAAACAGAGTCAGCAGATTGCGAGAGTGCTTCGTACAAGTGACATAATCGTATCAATTCGAAAACTCAGAGATTGCATTAGACGGAATTCGATTTGGACGATACTAATAAAGTGCGTTCCTGAAATCAAATAATTTCATTCTGGTGCCGTGATTCCAATCTGCCGTTAGTCTGCACCTCTACCCAATTCCATCTTCGATTTGCCACTAAAACACGTTCAGATGTTGAGGAGACTCTCTTGACTCAAGAAGATCAACAACCAAACCAATCATCCAACAAAAATAGTCAAGGCCGACGCAATTTCCTCAAAGGGAGTGCGGCTGCTGTTGGCGCTGGTCTGGCGGCATCTGTTCCCGGCGTTGCTTCCGCGGCAGACAGTGATTGCGAAATGAAAAATCCATATGGCCCCCGCCCTGGTGGCGGGATCAGTCTGCCCGACTATTACAAACCCTGGCCCGCGATTAAAAATCGCAACGTCTTTCTGCCGGGCACTGAAATTCTGCCAAAAAATGAAATGCGGATCTCGTTTCTGGGAAGTACGCCCTGGCCGCCCACGCGTTTGCAGTCGGGAACCTCGATTCTGGTCGAACTCGGCAATGGGGAATCGCAGCCCCGGCGTTTCTTTTTTGACCTGGGGAACGGCAGCATTTCGAACGCCATCGCCATGCAGGTGCCCGCGCCGTTGATCAATGATATTTTCATCAGTCACCTGCACTCCGACCATTATGCCGACCTGCCTTACTTTTACCCCTTCCGTGCTTTTTCCGGCGGTTACACTCCCTTGCGGGTCTACGGTCCTTCGGGCAGAACGCCTGAGCTGGGCATCAATCATATGATCAAACATATGAAAGAGATGAACCGCTGGCACGAAGAAAACTTTAATTCCTGCCCCATTGGCGACGGCATGAATATTGAAGTCACCGAATTCGACTGGAAAGAAGAAAACGGCATCTGCTACGACAAAGACGGCGTGACCGTGCGTCACTGGCCACGTTCGCATGTGAAAGATGGTGCGTCCGCGTATCGCCTCGACTGGGAAGACGCCGGTCTGTCCTTCGTCTGGACCGGCGATGGTCGGCCCGATGAACTCTCGGCCAAGTACGGCAAGGGAGTTGATGTGTTCGTCTCGGAAGGGACCATTGATGTGCCTCAGCTTTCGTCAATGAAACTGGGCGCACCGGCGGAACTCTGGGAGTACACCATTGATATCTTCCACACGATGTACTACGCTTCCGGCTACCTGTTCAAGCAGACGCAACCTCGGATGGCGGCGATTTGTCATTACGAATATGCGGGACCCGCTCTGGAAGCAGAGTCGACGGCAGAAGTCCGCTCGAACTGGTACGGGCTGTTTATGTTTGCCGGCCCCGATGTGCAGGTGATTAACGTCACCAAAGATGCGATCTGGTCGCGCGAAGCATTACTTCCCGATGGAGCCGCCCCCGCCTCGATGGACCCGCGCTGGTTGCTCAAGCCGGGAGAGAAGCTGCCTGCAGAAATTAAACTGCCCACGCCGCGTCTGCCACGCGAAATGCAGCAGGAACAGTTCCTGCGTGATCTGGAAATTGATCCGAAGAAATATTATCCGCCCGACGCCTATCGCAAGCCGGTTCAGAAATGGCCCGGCATCACTTTGAATCCCCGCGAAATGCTCGAAGCACGCGGCATCAAAGTTGACGACGATCAATAAAATCAAGCTTCCTCACAGGGACGTTGCCGGTATACTGGTGACGTCCCTCTGTTTCTATATTAGAGCCTAATATGACTGACGATGAACGCCCCATCCTCGCGCCGGCACCGCGCCTCGAACCGATTGTGATCCCTGGCCGCGACCCCGTGCCGGTCACTCTGCTCACCGGTTTTCTGGGGGCCGGCAAAACGACGCTCCTGAACCGCATCCTGAACGGCGACCATGGTCTGCGCGTGGGCGTGCTGGTGAATGACTTCGGTGCGATCAATATCGACGCCGAACTCGTCGAAGGCGTCGAAGAGAACACGATCAATCTGACGAATGGTTGCGTCTGCTGTGAAATTCGCGACGACCTTGTAAATTCGCTGGAACAACTGCTGACGCGCGACGATGTGATCGACTATGTCATTCTGGAAGCGAGCGGCGTGGCCGACCCGGAAGGCATCGTGATGACCTTTCTGAATGCCCGCTATGAAAACCTGCTGCGTTTGGACAGCATCACTTGTATCGTCGATGCGGAAGCAATCTTCACTCACGCCGACAATGACGAGCTGTCGGCACTCAAACTGCGGCAGATCGGCTTTGCCGACATGGTTGTTCTCAACAAGGTGGATCTCGTCGGCCCCGATCATATCGAAGTCATCGGTGAATGGATCGGCCAGCACTTGAACCGGATTCGCATCATTAACGCCGTCCGCTGTGAAGTTCCGCTCGAAGTCTTACTGGCAGTCGGACGGTTTGATCCGGCTCATCTGGAATCACAAAAACAGGAGAGCAGTGAAAACAGTGAACCACAAAAGCATGAAGCCGCCCACCAGATCTTCGAAACCTGGAGTTATGAAACCGACCAGTCGTTCTCACTCGATACGCTGAGTGAAATGGTCCGCAGTCAGTTGCCGGCAGACATCTATCGCTGCAAAGGCATCGTGTATTGCGCCGAGGCACCCGAGAAACGACATGCTCTGCAAGCGGTCGGCCGTCGTACTGAAGTGACGGAACTCGATGACTGGGGCTCGCGCAGGCCACGCACCCGGATTGTCGCCATCGGTTCCGCCATTGATGCAGCACAGTTAACGCAACTGTTTGATGCCTGCCTTACGCAGGACTAGAAGCGACACGCTGTTAATTAAACCAGAACGCGATGGTAAAGAAGTTGCGTCCTCCAAATGTACTGTTGATGCGACCCAGCATTTCGGGGGATGCAAAATCGGTAATCGGGCCTTCCTCTAAATAGGGGGCCGCCGCTGTTCCCTGGACCCAGAGGAAGGGGTCAATCATGCGTGGTTCGGTAAACACGCGTCGCAAGTTCACACCTTGCGCACCCGGTTTGCCGCGCCAGAACGGGATCAGTTTTTTCCCTTGCAGGACCAGACCGGTTTCATCCAGCACGGCCAGCCAGGTATCGACCATTTCCTGGCTGATTTTAATTTGTAGCACGCCCGTCTGTTTTGGGTTGGGAATCCATTCATTTTCATCGTCCGTTTCTGCCAGATAATATTTCCACATCGATTTGGCGTGGAACTGCATGTCTTCCAGATGCGCCAAAGCCGCCGGCATCCGCTTCGGTTCTTTGAGTTCGAAACGCCAGAGATGAATAAACGCGAGAATATCTGAAATCAGCGGGCGATTAAACCTTCGCAGTGAATCAAAGTTACGTGGTCCTTCCAGCAAGAATGGATAAGGCGTCTCGACCTTGTCAAAAAACAGATGCGCTGTGCAGTTGAAGATTTCCTCGCCGTCCACTGCCAGCAGGACTTCGCCCCAGGCACACAAGAAATTGCAATAGCCCGCCAACCAGTCGGCATCGCCCCGATCAAAACCGATCACGAATTTTTCCGCTACTTTCACCTGCTCGGGTGTTCCGACTCTACCCATCAGGAATGCGGCATCGATTGGTGTCCCTGTACCCGCCAGGTCGACCTTGATCAATCCGACATGTAGCGGCAGTTTTACGTCGGAGTCTTTGATGGCAGAGAGCGTGTTCTCTGCTTGTTTTAAATCGTTTATCCAGGTCTGCAAAAACTGGCGGACATCGGCATAAGAAACTTGTTCCGGATCTTTATTCTGTGGGAGTAATTGTCCAATGGGAGCCGGCATACCTCTAAAAACGCCTTCAGTCCGCAGACCATACTTGTATAGACTGCCGCCCAAATGTTCGAATGACTGGAAAAACTGAATCACCCCCAGCCCAAACCGGGCTTCATCATCCTCTGGCCTCTTTTCCAGTTGCGCTTTGAGCGCCGTCTCCCCCGCCGCTAACTGGCCTGAAGTCAGATACGACTCGGCCAGCGGCGCAGCATTCACCCACTGCGCAGAAAGCAGTAACGTACAGAAAAATGCGGTAATGATAGTCGTGCGACGCATGTAAGGGCTCCTGTTTGAATGTTGAATGTCTGTGCTGAAGGCGATCCGATGATCAGCAGAATCTAGCTAATGAAGGACCGTACTCATTGTAAGGCGGATTCCCCCTGCCAATATCACTCAGAAAACGGCTAAAATGGGAAAAAATTCAGGAATTCGGTATAACTTCGAGGGCGATTCATTTTGAACCTGATCTCGTGAATTGTGTCCAGATCAAATACTCACAGAATGAGCCTTGCTTATTTTAATAAAATCAAGATTTCAAGTGTTTCCGTTCAAAACGAAAGAAAGAGCAGTATCTTGTTACAGGAAGAGAAGCATACGATGTGGGTCTTTCATGGTGCCTCGGCGCAATTCGCCATTGGTGTTTTTTCCTCCAGGGAAAAAGCCGAGACGTGGATCAACCGGCATCAACTGATAGGAGTCCTGACGCGCTATCCGGTTGATACCGGCGTCTATGACTGGGCAATCGAAACGGGGATGTTCAGTCCTCAAAAGGAGTACCAGACTGGCGCCAAATTTATCGGCAGATTTACAAGCGCGAGCCAGGAGCATTTTCATTACGAGTCGGGAATCGAGGAAGGCGGAGGTTAGTCTTATGATCCAGTTACAGGCTGGGCAGACATTTAAAATCGATGATGAACTGATCGCAAACTTCCCCTGGTATGATTTAGACACTGTGACCTATTTTACGATTGACTGGCAGGAAGATCACTATCTCATCGTGAGGATGATCCTCGATTGCGTATCAGAGCCTGAGTTGTGCGTGTTGTTTACTCTCGAACAGGTGACGGAATGTAAACTCCCGGAAGTCGGATTGAGGCTGCTACAGTTTTCACATTTCATTGTAGAAAATGTACGATCACACCAATGGGAAAACGTCTGGTTTAAAGTCTATGATCCAGACTTTGGCGAGCCTTCTTTTCTGTTCAAATCAGGAAAGATCCTGATTCAGGAGTCAAAACAGAAAATCGGAAATTATTGGGAATGAAGCAGAGTCGGATTCAATTCATCAGTGATGCGCTGGAAGAGCTTGTGTTCGGAAATCGACAGCCTGCAGGCTCGCTTGTGGAAACCGGGACATTCCCGACAGACTGGTGTGAGACCTATTGCAGCACGCTGCAGTCTGCAGAAGAACATTTAGTAACCAGCGAGTTCTGGCCGAGAACACTGTTTCAGGCTCTGCACTTTTCGTCCTGTTACCTGCCTTTGCGATATCAAGTCTGGTGTTCCATCTCGAATTCCACAAACTCTCAGACACAAGAAAGCCTCGGAAGAATATCCTTCGCGACAGAGGCTCTATTCTGGCGAGCTTGCATGACGACAGACTTTTTTGACAATCATGATTGGTTAAACGAGAACTACAGAAGACTGTTCGATCTTTCTTTTGGTGAGGACTGTCCATTCACTCTCACAGAAAACGTGCAAGAATTAAAACGCTGGTATCAGGAGTTGCAGATCTGTTTGGAGCAGCTTAACCTGGAATTGAAAAGTGAATCTGCCTGGCAGAAAGAAATCCTGATCGCCGTGCATTTTCTTTCTTTTTATGTCGATCTTTATCTTCAGCGGGCCATTCAGTGGAACAAATCTTTCCCGACCAGTCAGCTCCGTGCGAATGAAATCGAACAGTTGCTGGCACAACTGTCTCATTGTATCTCTCATTCGGCGATGATCTCGCTGATTAGAATCTGGCTGCAGACGGTCGACAGTTCACGGGATCACAGCGGTCTGCCTCTGATCGCATCGCGACGAGAGCAGGCAGAAGCCATTGTTTCACCACGCACGATCTGTGAGGTATTTTTTGCTTAGTGATACGACAGGCGAATAACTGGCAGAGGCAACGTCATGACATTCTCAGATCCAAAAACCTGGTGCGTGCCGAACGACTGGCACGCCGATTGGCAGCAGAATGCGGTCAGCGAACTGGAGGCACTGAAATCATTTTCAATCGCGATTCTCAAGCAATGGCCAGAACTGGTTTGTGAACTGGATTTGATAGAGGAAGGTTACCTCAAAGTAGATCTGTCGCGAAACGACCTGAAACTGGCTGAGATCTATGCAAACGTTGAAAAAATGGGTGTCGTGTTCTCACTCTACATTCCCATTGATCAACCCAATGAGCAAGAGCATCATTTCCGAGTGGTGGCAGAAGGGATCGAACTTTTGCAAGAGATTGTGTAGTTCGCATTGGTTAAAAAACCGGACCCGGAAATTATTCCGACTTCGCCTGTGCGGCGATGTAGGCTTTGGCGCGTTCGATGTAGCCCGGCGTTTTCAGGCCGACCTGCCGTGCTTCTTTTAATGCCGCATCGAAACTGATGCCGTCGTCCAACACGCGGTGGGTCAACCAGATGGCGCCGACCCGATTCGCAGAGGCACAATGCACGACTACGGGATGCTTGGATTTGTCGTTCAGAATTTTACGACATTGATCGAAGACTGCGGGCGTCAGTGTGTCAGGTGCCCGAAATGGAATATTGATATAATCCAGCTCCAGCATTTTTAAATAGGAGCCTTCGTCCCACCGTTGTTCGGTCATGGGGCGTAAATTGAGGATCGTTTTCACACCCGTTTTTTGAATCAGGTCAAAATCGGTTTGCATGGGTTGACCGGCCAGATAAATCTGGTCGCTACGATGCAGAGGAGAGATCGTCCCCATTTCAAGCTTTTTGAGATTCTTGGTAGAGGTCGCTGGGTTGGATTCGCCGAAGAGCGGAGTAGAGCAGGTCAACAGGCCGGCTAACAGAATCACCTTGATCGTCTGATGAATGAACATGGCATTTTCCTGTAAAGAGAATGGGTTGACCGAACTGAATTATACTCCAGTGAGAGAGGGAAGTACAAAAAAACGCCAGTCAAGACGAGCTGACTGGCGCGGATAATTCATGCATCGAAGAGGTTAAAAAAAAGGAAAACTGATAATCCTCTCGGGAGATGACGCATGAGATAAAAACAAATTCAGTAAGGGATACTATCTTTGTAAAGGCCCAAATTGTCAAGTCATATGTAAATACTAAATGAAATCTTCGTAAAAATTGTAATTGAATTTCTGTCCATTTCGGCTTGTAGGGATAGTGAACTGTTTTCTACAGTTTCAGATCACTTTCCTGCAAATTAGAGTGATCTCCAAGTGTCGATGGTTCGCTCAAAGGACCTGGAACACGCTATAATGGTCCTGAAGCAAGGCGAAACTTTGGATTCGGGGGTGTATGACTACAATTCCAGAGTGGGATCTGTACTATAAAACAATCATGATGTGCTTCGCTCCGCGTCAATGCACTGTGTTTGCCAGTGCTTTTATGAGCACTGGCATGATACGGGTGAAAATAAGGCTGCTCTCTTCAGGCTTGTAGGAATTAAACGGGCTCTCGATGTTTCAACAAATTCGTTATCTCTTATTACAGGTTCGCAATTCCGATGATCCGATGCGTGGTCAGGAAGTGAACTGCTTTGCCAAAGCGCTGGCTGCGAATGTCAGTCAAATCGCGGTCTTTGATCTTTTAGGCGGCCCCCTTCTGGAAACGGATCTGGTCAAGTCGGATGTCATTTTGATCGGGGGCAGCGGCCACTATTCTGCTGCCGGCGAAGGACGCTGGCTGGATGTGGCTCTGGAAAGTCTGCGGGTCGTGCATGATTCGCGCAAGCCGACATTTGCGTCTTGCTGGGGATTTCAGGCCATGGCCCGGGCGATGGGCGGACAGGTGGTTCACGATATCAATCGAGCCGAAATCGGCGTGCATCATGTTGCCCTCACCGAAGTCGGCAAAGCAGATCCGGTATTTGGTCCTTCAGGAGCCGTGCTGCAAGGTCTGATGGGACATGAAGATACAGTGATCGAACTGCCGCCGGGTACGGAGCTGCTGGCGTCAACCGATCGGGTGGAAAATCAGGCGTATCGATTTCTGGACCGTCCGATTTATTGCACTCAGTTTCATCCGGAACTGGATCGTGATTCATTCCTCGGGCGGCTGAATACCTATCCCGAGTATGTCGAAAAAATCGCTGGACTTTCGCTGGAAGAATTTCGCCATTCGATTCATGATACTCCAGAAACCACTGCTTTATTAAAACGCTTTGTTGAACAAATTGCGCCTCTGAATTTGAATCAAACCTGACCCTCCCGCAAGCTACCAGCAGGCACACATTATGCCAGAACCATCCAGTAAAAAATTGCACGTCGCCATTATCACCTCGGGGGGAGCCGGGATGTTTTGTGGTGCCTGCATGCATGATAATACCTGGACCCGGGCGATGATCAACCAGGGAGCCGAGGCGACCCTGATTCCCACCTACACGCCGATCCGCGTCGATGAACAGAACATGACCGGTTCGCCCGTCTTTCTGGGGGGCATCAATGTCTATCTGAATTATCGTTCCCGACTCTGGCGGCGGTTGCCTCGCTTCATGAAGCACTGGCTGAATACGCCCTGGATCATCAATCTGGCGACCAGTTTTGGTGTCAGCAACGATGCTCACGAACTGGGCGCGCTGACAGTCACCCTGTTGGAAGGGGAACAGGGTCCGGAACTGATGGAAATCGAAGAGCTGGCGCAGTTCGTCGGAGATCAACTGAAGCCGGATGTGGTCTGCCTGAGCAATGCGTTGCTGTCGGGCACGATCAAAACCATCAAACAGCATTTTCAGGGTCCCGTGTATTGTGTCCTGCAAGGCGACGATGTCTTTCTGGAAGAGCTGGGCGAACCGTATCGCGGCCGCTCTCTGGAACTGATTCGTCAGAACGTACAACAGCTGGACGGCGTGCTGGTTCACAGCGATTACTACCGGGACTTTATGTCGAAGTATCTTGATTTACCCGTGGATCATTTTCAGAAAATGCTGCTTGGTATCGATCTCAAAGGCCACGACGGAACGCCGAATGAGAGTCAGCATGAACCCTTTACGATCGGTTTCTTCGCCCGGATCTGTAAAGAAAAAGGGCTCCACAACGTGGTACAGGCGTTTGAACTGTTTCACAAAAAATATCCCGACAGCCGCCTGTGTGTGGGCGGGTTTTTAGGGAAAGAAAGCGAAGCCTATTTTCAGGAAACCACACAGCCGCTTGCTGCCCTGAATGAGGCGTATCAATACTGGGGCAGTCCCGATACGCGGGAAGAGAAAGTCGCCTTCTACAAGAGTCTTTCAGTGCTGTCGGTTCCAACCGATTATCATGAACCCAAGGGGCTGTTTGTGCTGGAAGCGATGGCCAATGGTGTGCCCGTTGTCCAGCCCGCACACGGTGCGTTTCCGGAACTCATCGAGAAGACCGAAGGGGGCCTGCTGGTGCCTCCCGGCGATCCACAGGCACTCGCTGATGCGTGGGAGAAGCTGTATCAGGACAAAGACTATCGCAGGAAACTGGCGCAACAGGGCTACGAACGTGTTCGTCAGTTCTATAGCGCGGAATTGATGGCTGAGGAAAGCCTGCAGTTTTTCCAGCAGGTGGTCGAAAACTCCGGTTTTGCGCAGAACGAACCGCAATTGACGCCCGAGCCTTGAATGTCGCGTCGTCCTGCTTAACAATGTGGTCGGATTGCGGTATGTTATAGCGCAAGCGACGGAAATGTGTTCGCCATTGTCAACCGAACGAATCAATGTAAAACGTTTATCATAAGGTGTTTAGATTTCGATGCCAGACCTTCACGCGTTAATGAAACAGCTGCAGAAAAAGAATGATTCCAAGATTGTTCTCTTAGTCTCTGATGGATTGGGCGGTCTGCCACAGGAACCGGGCGGAAAAACCGAATTGGAAACAGCCAACACTCCCAACCTGGATGAGCTCGCCCGCAAAGGAACCTTGGGACGCAGCATTCCCGTTCTGCCCGGCATCACTCCCGGCAGCGGACCCGGTCACCTGGGACTGTTCGGCTATGATCCCCTGCAGTTCAACATCGGTCGCGGCGTACTGGAAGCACTGGGTATCGATTTCGAATTAGGCCCCGATGACGTCGCCATTCGCGGCAACTTTTGTTCGCTGGATGACCAGGGAAATATTACCGACCGCCGTGCAGGCCGTATCGCCAGTGAAATTGGTGCCGCCCTCTGCGAAAAGCTCGACAAAATCGAAATTCCCGGCGTCGAAGTCTTTGTCCGTCACGTCAAAGAATACCGGCTGGTGATCGTACTGCGTGCTAAGGGGCTCGGCGGAGACATCCACGACACCGACCCGCAGAGAACCGGAGTTCCCCCGATTGAACCCGTGGGGCAGAATGAAGCCTCTCAAAAGACCGCGGAAATCTGTAAAGAATTTCTGAATCAGGCCGCCGTCATTTTGAAAGACGATCATCCCGCGAACCTGTTGACGATGCGTGGCATTGCCAAGATGCCGGAGATCCCGACGTTCGAAGAAGTCTACGGCACCCGTGCCGCTGCGATTGCCGTCTATCCCATGTATCGCGGACTGGCCCGTCTGGTCAGCATGGATGTACAGGACGCTGGTCAGACACTGGAGTCACAGATGGACTGCCTGGAAAAAATCTGGGACGACTACGATTTCTTTTTCGTGCATTACAAGTACACCGACTCCACTGGTGAAGACGGCAACTTCGCCGCGAAGGTCGCGAAGACGGAAGAAGTTGACACGTGCATTCCCCGCATCAATGCGTTGAAGCCGGATGTGCTGGTTGTCACCGGCGATCATAGTACTCCCTCCAAAATGAAAGCACACAGCTGGCATCCTGTGCCCTTGTTGTTGTCGGCTGAAAATGCCCGGTTCGACGCCTGCCAGAGTTTTGGCGAAGCAGAGTGCATTCAGGGGGGCTTAGGCCAGTTCGAAGCCAAGTACCTGATGTCGATGATCATGGCTCACGCCGGCCGTCTGGAAAAATATGGTGCGTAAAGCTTGAACGCTGATTCAATTCAGTCAGGGATGCAAGACTTCCATGCAGGTCTTGCATCCTTTTTCGTTATATTCGTTGTGATTGGACTCACCCGGATCTGCCGTTGTTTCTCTGCAGGAAACATCAAGGAACGCAGGGGACGGTGATCGATCCTTGTGTTAGAGCCGTTTGTCTGATTGAGACTTTCGTTTTGCGTTGAGGATCAAAACGAGCTAAAATTTGAGAACACAGAAACGATTCACCAGTCTGGAACCAATTGATGTCACAGTATTTAAGCCAGTTATCAGGACTCTCCACCTTTGTGATCATCGCAGCGTGTGGGGCGCATCTGTTTTTTTTCTTTGTGCTCTGGGTCTGGTCCCGCCGCGATTTAAAAGGCATCGCTTCGTCACTCGATGATTTCACACGTGGCCTCAAACATCGCAGCCTGCTCGATTCCTCAGGACATCTTTCCGATCAGATCGAAGCCTTTCTGGCAGACGTCAATGAAACGCTCGACCCCAAAGCCAACCCGGCAGACCGGAAGATTCTTTCGGAGCGGGTGCATATTCTCGATGAAAAACGTCGTTATCTGAATTCGCATTTTTTCGAAACCTGCTACAACATCTGTCGTACGATGATTGAAGCGTATCCGCTGGCCGGCGTTCTGGGAACGATTCTGGCGATGGGGGCTGCTCTGCAGTTGAATACGGGCGCGGAAACCGCCGGTACTATCAGTTCCATCGTCAGCCATTTTGGCGACGCGATCTGGTCTACGTTTGCCGGGCTGGCCGCCGCCATTCTGCTTATGTTTCTCAACAGTATTCTGGAAACCTCATTTCTGGGACTGGTGGAAAACCGTCAGCATGTCCGCGACACCGTCGTGCGGGCCAAACGCGAACTCGCTCTGGCATCGGGAGGCGCCGCATCCGAATGATCAGCCGACGCCGCCTCACATTTCAACTCACGCCTCTGCTCGATCTGTTATTAATCGTGATCTTTGCGCAATTCATGGATACGCAGGAAACGACGGCCCGCATCGAACAGCGGGCAGAACAGCAGATTGAACAGGCTGAGTCGAAAGCGAAAAAATACTCAGAACTCAGTGACGCTGCACAGCAGAAGAGCATCGCTTTAGCCGAACAGAATGCACAAGTGGCACGTAAAGCAGAGCAATCAAAACAGGCAGCGGCTGAACTGGAACAACGCATGCGAACCATGCAGCAGCTCTCAGAAAAAAAGAATCAGGAACTGTCGGAACAACTCAAAGTAGCGCAGGAACAACGCAACCGGGTAGGCGAACTGGTTCAGGAGCTGTTTCAACTGCCCGATTCGCTGGTAGATCCTCTGCTCAAATCCAAATCCGATCCCGATTCGGAGCAGACCAAAGCCAAGATCGAACAGATCCGAAAACAGCTGCAGGACCTCGCGGGAGCGCGCGCTGAAGATGTGATCAAGCATTTTCTGACCTACGACGAATTGACCAAACGCAGCGATATCTGGGAACTGTATCTGACGGAGAACGGCGTCTTTCGTTTGAAAATCGGAAAGCAGACGATCGACTTCCGAGCCGACTCGCCAGAGGAGTTCGTGGATCGCGTCTATTCCTTCTATAAAACGGTCCCGCAACCCAAGAGTCTGGTGATCATTCTCTTTTCCTATGGAGACGCCAAGGCGTCCGTCCGCTTTGCCGCCACGCAGGGGTTACCGCTGGTCGCCGAACGCATGCGAGCCGACAGCAGCGGCCGCACCCGCTACGAATACGCGGTGATGGGCTTCGCGCCCGAGAAACCGGAAGTGACGAACTGAATCTTACCAGATCGCGTTAATTTATTGGGCTTCAATGTGATTCTCAGGATCATAATCGAACTCAAATCGGTATTAACCGCTGCTAACGTCGTGCGGCTGATCCGGTTTTTGGTGATTTCCTAACCAGAATGACTTATTAGCCGAAGGGCGTTAGCCCCGGTTTCTTCCATTTGCAAAGAGGCATTCAAATTAAGAAACGCTACCTGGACCCGGTTCGTTATTATATGCAAATGCCAATTTGAATTAAGAAGCACGAACTGGCATCAGCGCTAAATCCCCAGATCCTGTTTCACCTCTTTGAATTTCTCAATCGCAAAGTCCAGGTCTTCAATTGAATGCGCGGCGGAGATCTGCGTTCGAATCCGTGCTTTGCCTTTCGGTACGACGGGGAACGAGAAGCCGATGACATACACGCCTTTCTGCAGCAAAGCATCCGCGACCTTCGCCGCCAGAGCGGCATCGCCCAGCATGATGGGTACAATGGGATGTTCGCCCGGCAGCACATCGAAGCCGACCTGCGAAATCCCGGTGCGGAAATGCTTTGTGTTCGCTTCCAGTTTGTCGCGCAGAGTTGTGGACTCGGTCAACAGGTCGATGGCTTTGATTGACGCGGTTACAATCGATGGGGCGACGGAGTTCGAGAACAGATAAGGCCGCGAACGTTGTCGCAAGAGTTCAATGATCTCTTTGCGACCACTGGTATAACCTCCGCTGGCACCGCCCAGTGCTTTACCCAGCGTCCCCGTCAGGATATCAATGCGTTCGATCACGTCGTGAAATTCAGGAGTCCCTTTTCCGTGTTCGCCCATAAAGCCGACCGCGTGAGAATCGTCGACCATCACCAGCGCATCGTATTTATCGGCAAGATCACAGATGGCCGGCAGATTGGCAATATAACCGTCCATCGAAAACACGCCGTCTGTTGCGATCATGCGGAACCGGGCGGACGCGGCTGCTTTGAGCTGTTCTTCCAGGTCCTGCATGTTGTTATTTTTGTAACGAAACCGCTGCGCTTTGCATAACCGCACGCCATCGATAATGCTGGCATGATTCAATTCGTCCGAAATAATGGCGTCTTCCGCGGTCAGCAGCGTTTCAAACAGACCTCCGTTTGCATCGAAACAGGACGTATACAGAATCGTGTCTTCGGTTCCCAGAAACGAACTGAGTTTGCTTTCGAGTTCCTTATGAATCGACTGCGTCCCGCAAATAAACCGGACGGAAGACAGCCCGTAGCCCCAACGATCCAGGCCCGCATGGGCGGCGGCGATCACTTCGGGATGTTCTGCCAGGCCGAGATAATTATTGGCGCACATATTGAGAACGGGTTCGCCCTCGGCAACGCGAATATGCGCATCCTGTGGCGTGGTGATGATGCGTTCGGATTTATATAAACCCTCTTCACGAATCGAGGCCAGCGTTTTTTCCAGTTCCTGTTTGAACGATCCATACATGAGACAAGTCCTGTTCGATTTGATTGCGATTGAGTCGTTGAAAATCGCGCGTTTGTTAAATGTTGTTCCAGTCCAGAATCACTTTGCCCGATTTACCAGTCATCATGACTTCAAATCCCTTTTCAAAATCGCTGGCATGGAATCGGTGTGTAATCACCGGACTGATATCGAGGCCGCTCTGCAGCATCACTGTCATTTTATACCAGGTTTCATACATTTCTCGACCGTAGATGCCTTTGATGGTCAGCATGTTGAATACCACGATGTTCCAGTCGATGGCGATTTCCTTCTCCGGGATGCCGAGCATGGCGATCTTGCCGCCGTGACACATGTTGTCCAGCATGTCACGAAAGGCCTGCGGGTTCCCCGACATTTCCAGACCGACATCAAAGCCTTCGGTCATTCCCAACTCTTTTTGTACGTCCGCAATTGTTTTCGCGCGGACATCCAATGCGACGGTCGCCCCCATCTTGAGTGCCAGATCCAGTCGATACGGATTCACATCGGTGACGACAACATGCCGTGCTCCTGCATGGCGGACGACGGCTGCCGCCATCACACCAATCGGACCGGCTCCGGTGATTAAAACGTCTTCCCCCAACACCGGAAACGACAGCGCCGTATGGACGGCGTTGCCGAACGGATCAAAAATCGAAGCCACGTCGCGGTCGATCGATTCATCATGGTGCCAGATATTGGTCATCGGCAGCGAGATATATTCGGCGAATGCGCCGGGGCGATTGACGCCGACCCCTTTGGTATGGGCACACAGATGCCGCCGGCCGGCAAAGCAGTTGCGACAGCGGCCACAAACCACGTGCCCTTCGCCGCTCACAATTTCACCGGGCGTGTAGTCGGCGACATTGGAACCGACTTCCACGATTTCGCCGACAAATTCATGGCCGACCACCATCGGCACCGGAATCGTTTTCTGTGCCCAGTCGTCCCATTTATAAATGTGAACGTCGGTGCCGCAGATGCCCGTACGGTCGACTTTGATCAGCACATCATTGATCCCGATCGTCGGAACAGGAACCTCTTCCAGCCAAAGTCCCGGCTTTGACTCTTTTTTGACCAATGCTTTCATGATGCGAATCAATCCCCGAAAAAATGAGAGGGTTCAGAACTGAGAATCCTTTATATTGTCTCATTATCCACTATAATAGAAAACGTAATTCCGTTTTGCAAGAGATGTGTTCCATTATATTGGAAAAAGATATGCCGACCCATCCCGCCAGAAAACAAAGTGTCTCCAACACTGCCTCAGAGCTTTCTCCCGATGAAATCTCCGGCCAGCTTTCGCAGCGTGTCCGCGCGTTGCGCAAAGAACGTGGCTGGTCACTCGATTCTCTCTCAGCTGCTTGTGGCGTGAGCCGCTCGATGCTCAGTCAGATCGAACGGGGCGAAGCGAATCCGACGCTGGCGGTCACCGTTCGCATCTCGCAGGCCTTCGGGATCGCACTGGGTGAACTGGTGGAAGCACCGATTTCCACATCCTCGATTGAAGTCATCCGCGCCGATGATCGGACCTTTCATTACCGTTCCGATGCCGAGTGCCGCATTCGTACGCTGTCCCCCTTGCATTTGGAAAAGGATGTCGAATTTTATGAGGTACTGTTACACACCGGCGGTAAATTGAACAGCGCACCACACTTCAAAGGCACGCGTGAATTCCTGACCGTCGAAAAGGGAAAGATCGAACTGCAGTCAGGCGACGACAGCACACTGCTCGGCCCGGGAGACTCCGCCAGCTATCGCGTCGACGTGCCTCACTCGATCAGCAACGCCGGACGCGGCGAAGCCGTCATCTTTCTGGTTGTGATTTATCAGAACTGAAAATCGAACTCAGACGCGCTGCAGCAGTGTTTATCTTGCCAGGATGGAGCGCTTGTTCCAAAGAGTGTCATTCAGATTTTTCACGTCCAGGTGGCTTTCACTGTAAGTGTAGCTAAGAGGTGGCCGAGCGCGCCGGTCGGAGACATGGATCCCAGGATTGATCTTGAGTGACTTCGGATCAAAATAGTCTTCCGCAATTTCGAAATTGCCCCTTTTCACTTTGGTAATCTTGATGTCGGTGCGGGAGTGTATTGTCCGCTTGTTGATTTCAGTACCAGTCTCTGATTTCTTGACGATGGTAGCGTAGGAATAAGAATCTGATTCTTTTTCTACATTGTCAATCTTAGGATTATGGTAGTCATATTCAGACCTCCCCTGGGACAGAAAGTAAATTCCGGGAGCGACTTCCTGGTACTGAGTTTGAATCTGATACGTTTTTTTCCATGCAGAGGCACCTGGGGCTGGCATTTCAATTCGAAGAGACTGAACTGGTAAATAGCCATAACGCTCATCCAGAACGATCCGACGGCTATCGATTCGCCCCGATCCGTCATCGGCCATCGGTCCGCATACTTCGACGGTATGCAGCGGACCATCCTTTGTGATATGTAGAATAACCTGACCGGAAGCAATGGCTTTGATCAATTTTTCTTTATTGACGGGATCGGCGCGAATGATCTGTAGAAGACTGTCACAATATTCATCCACCGGTCTGATGTCATCCACCGGTTCGATATCATACAGGTCGGGCATGTAAAACTGATGAACTTCATTCGTAGAATCAGACCGCCAGTCTAAATAATTCAGATCTGGATTACTGATCACGATGGTGTTTTTATTGAGCACGTAAAAGTTCTGGCCATCATGCAAATTAATTATGGTGCGCCGTTCTGGTTTTTTGTTGAATCCTGAAAAAATAAATTTCTCGATATCGAGTCGCATTTTTCCGTCGCGCGTCACAAGCGTAAACTTACGATTGCCCGGGTTGATCACACCTTCCACAAACGCATTTTGAGGAAATCGATCTTGTTCCCGATATTGGTCGCGAATGCGCTCCAGCTCTTTGACAAAAGCGTCCAATTCCTGAATGACGACTTTGCCCTTGTGCTTAACTTCCTGGCAGCGCAGTTCGTTTTTGCCAATGAAGAAAAGCAGGAGAGTAAAGCAAACGAAAAACAAAAGTACGCGTGTGCCATTCAATGTGAACCCGGGGTCCTGCTGCATCAGAATCGTTCCCTCTACAAATGTTTGAATTCGTACTCTCGCAAACAGCGCGCATCAGGTTATTACAAATACAGCATGTGGGGAATAGCAAATAGCGCTCGGGTTAACTCTACGCTACTGTTCACAGGCAGAAACCGGTTGTTCTTCCACCGCCGGCAACATGTCTTCTTCAATCATGGCGTATTTTTCGCGGTGCCGGTCGGCCAGGATTGTGTCGATGAAGAACTGGGATGTGTGGAACATCAATAGTGGAAAGACGGCCGAGGGAATTCCCGCGTCGCCGAACATCGAGGCATCGGTGGCGACGAACACCGCGATCGGCAGCGTTTTCTGACTGCCGGCAATCGCACTGGCGATCCGGTCGCGTGGATGAAACTGAAACGCTTTGCCCAGCAGCATGTTGGAAACGAAACCGCTGACATGGACCACAATGCAACTGATCCAGACAATCGCAACCGCGGCGAATGAGATGCCGACTTCGGACGTTTTGATGCCATGCCCTGTCTGAACTGCTGCGAGCAAGACCATAAACAATACAAACACTAAAGCTACAGTTCCCAGCTTCGAGGTGATCCCGTCGGCGAACAGTTTAACCCGCGGGTTGAGTCGCAGGATTTGTCCGATCACGACTGGCAGCATGGCGGCGTAGAACAGTTTCGTCACCATTGCGACACGATCAAATTCAATTTCACGTGACGTGATCAACAAAATCCAGAACGGCACCGTTAAAAAGCAGGCGCCATTGGTGATCATGGTGACCATTAAGGAAATTCCGTCGTTGCCTCCGGCCCGGCGCGTCCAGACTGAGGCACCGCATAACGTGCACGGGACGCACGCCATGATGATCAGCCCCACCTGAAAATCGGGCGTCAACTGCAATGGCAGCAGCGCCCAGGCGATTAACGGAAGCAGAACGATATTCGTCGCCAGTGAAAGCATCAGTGGAGCGGGTTTGCGAATGGACGTCAGCAGGTGCTCTGAGTTCAGACTGAGCGACATCAGAAATAACACGATTGCGGTCAGCCAGGAAGGACGAATGAACTGTTTCAGTTCAGACAGCACTTCTTCAGATCCCTGATGGCCAGAATAGACGCCAAAGATAATGACCAGTGTGATACACAATAAAAACCAGCGGCGACGGAAGAAGGCAAGCATGTCACAGATTTCGGTTGAAGTAATGCCGCGAAGGCGTTTATTTCGTAGAGGCTTTTTCGCGAATGGCGCGCCAGCGTTTTTCCAGATAAGGGAACGCCGGTTTGAGGGCTTCAGGGGGTTTATTCTCCGCGACAAATAAAATGGCACTGGATAGTTTGCCGGCTTTTGCGTCGCTGATGGCCATCAGATACATGGCTGCTAACGTGCGGTCTGGATCGACGCGTGCATAGATTCTCAAGTAATCGTTAAAAGAGCGCGCTGCCGACGCATCTTCTCCTAAAATGTACTGTCCTAAGGACAGGAAATAGGCAGCCTGTTGCGCCGCCATCAGGTGCATCAACCGGGTTTCCTGAGGGACGATCAAGTCGCTGGGGAACGCCGCTTCCAGTCGTGTGGTGACATAACTCTGAATTGCCGCCTGTTGATTTCCCATCAATTGTGTGGTTCTAGTTTTCAATAATTTCTTAGTTGGAGCCCCCCACTTGACTTCAAATAAGCCACCTGGTTTTTCCACTCGGGCATTCACGTCAAAGGGAACCGGCGCTCGAAATGGCAATTTCATTTCCGAGATTTTCTTGGCTTGTTCGCCTGCAACCGCTTCACTCGCATTCATTTGCGCATCGGGAAATTCAGAAACTTTAATCGTCGCCTCTTTCAGAATCCCTTTGCCAATTGTTTGAATGTGACTGATAAAACCCGGGTCCCCTTCAAACGGATCGAGGTTGCGAAACAGAACGAACGTCTGTTTGCGGGACAGTGAATCTTCGAGTCGTCGCATCCGAGCAGACCATTCACTGCTTCTGCCCATAATCACGACTTCTGCCGATTTCAGTTCCTCTGCTGAAAAACGATTTTTCGCTTCCTCGCCGTAGAAGTCTATCAGTATTTCCGGAGATTGATACACGTCCGCCAGCGACGCCGGGTTGGTAATCAGGATCATATCCGCGGGTTGCTCTTTGGCAGGGATCGGCAGTCCTAGCACCGGATCAAACAGGTAAACGCTTTCATCAATCAGTACTCCGATCAGCAGCTTGTAAGGAGCCGGTTTTGTGGGGCGCAACAGCACCGCATCAATGCGTAACTGACGCATCACGCTGATATAAACCCAGGCACGTTGCTCGGGAGTACCAATTCCAAAAATACAGAATTCATAAGGCGAAAGCGGCAGTGCGTTTTTCTCATTCGGGACGAGCGCGAGATTATTCATGCAATAATAAAAGGCAGACGTCGCACGTTCCCGATCATTGCTCTTCCCTTCAATCGCGGCTTTCATCATCCCGTTAAAAAGCTGTGAATCTCGAATGAATTTTCCGTCTAGCCTGGTAAAACGCGTGAGGTCCATCTTGGCCAGCTGCGCTTCGCTCAGATATTTTTTGAAAAAGGGCTTCTGAGAATCTGTCAGTACGGGAGGCTTGCTGTCAAAGTTGCCACATTGAAAGGTCCACTGATTCAACAGCCCCACAGGACTGTCCAGATCCGAACTGATTCCCAGACGTTCCGGTTCCAGCATGCTCATTGCATTGTCAATGTAACTATGGCAGTCTGGATCACCCGACTCTGATTCAGAGGTTTGCGATTTCGCTCCCGATTTTGCTTTTTTAGCGGGTGGTGCAGCCGGTTTTTTACAGCTGGGAATAGCTAACAGCAGTCCGACGAAGCAGACGCCCAGCAAAACGGACAGGGTAAATTTCAGAGTACGTGGAATATTGGCTAAAGTCATATCAATCGTGGCTTCGTCATACTATACATTCCCACCGGGGAGGGATGGCAATGCGGCATTGAATAATCGGGTCAGACTCTCTGAAGAACTTCAGATCAACAGTCGGAAAGCATTCCTGTTTTATACTATAACCTATTTTGAACCAGATGGAATGTCAGTGGGTTGCCCGATTTCATTAACCAGTGTGCGGAATTTCTGTAATTGAACCGCAAATTGGGAAAATTCACTCAGCGGCAGCATATTCGGCCCATCACTGAGTGCCTGAGACGGGTCGGGATGAGTTTCCGCGAAAATGCCGTCACAACCACAGGCGACAGCCGCTCTCGCAAGAAACGGGATCATCTCCCGTTGTCCGCCCGTCGATTTCCCACCCGGCGTCTGTACACTGTGAGTGGCATCAAAAATCACCGGGGTTCCCATACCGTGCATAATGGGAATACACCGCATGTCATTCACCAGACGTCCATAGCCGAAGGTGGTTCCCCGCTCGGTCAGCATCAGCTGGTCCAGCCCGAACGCTTCACATTTCTTGACCGCGTGAATGCAGTCTTCCGGTGCTACGAATTGTGGCTTTTTAATATTGACCACTCCCCCATGTTTCAATGCCGCTTTTGAGGCTTCCTCCAGCAGATCGGTCTGCCGTGCCAGGAAGGCCGGGATCTGCAGAATCCGGCACACCTCGGCAGCAGGCGCAGCCTGGGACGGTTCATGAATATCCGTGGTGACTTCCAGCCCCGTTTCCTGTTTGACCTTGGCCAGGATTGCCAGGCCTTTGTCGAGACCCGGCCCCCGGAAACTGTCGACGCTGGTACGGTTAGCTTTGTCGAAACTGCATTTGAAAATGAGCGGCAGGTTTTCTTTCGACGCAATTTCCGCCAGTTGCTTCGCAGTGGTCAGGACCAGTTCTTCACTTTCGATCACACACGGGCCGGCAATAAAGACGAGAGGGAGATTGGTACCACATTGAACGTTACCAATCGTGACGGGGTTTTGAGGCACGGGTGAATCCTTTCCTGCTGTGTTAAGAGACGATCATCAGGGGTGAATTATTGATCATTCGGCAGTGATGAGCAAGGGACAATAAACCGGGCCGCCGTAGGAATGACTTTGATCTCAACCGGTGTCGATCCGGAAGCGTCGCCGTCGGTCTGAATCGGAACCGGCTGAGCCGAATGAATCCGGATCTGTTTTGCCTGTAACCTTTGCACGCTTCTGATATCAAGGTGCGTCCCCCTGATAATTCGCAACACATATTTGAGCATACTCCAGATCCCTTTTTTCCGCAGGAGAATCAAATCGAGCAGCCCGTCATGGTCGTTCGCATGCGGCGCAAAGTTCAAATTCAATCCATACGCGGGAATGTTCACCACAATCGCATGATAGGCGGTGATTTCCTGCTCGCTCTCAGCGGTCGTAATCTGCAACGGCTCAAATGGATAAGCGCACAGCGTTTTCCAGATCGGTTTCAGATAGCTCAAGTGAGAAATATTACCGGTGCGGTTGTGGGTCAACGTTTCTACAACCGCCGCGTCAAAGCCGATGCTGGCCATCAGAACGAACTTACGCTGATTCAATTCGCAGAGATCAATCTCCCGCGTACAACCTCTGGCGATCATGTCCGCGACAAACTGACCAGATTTTTCAATGCCGAAATAACGGGCCAGTAGATTTTCTGTCCCTAGAGGCAGAATGGCGATCTTGTGGTCGGGATAACGGTTTACGACGTCTTGAACCGTTCCATCTCCGCCCGCTGCAACAACACACACCGGCTGGTCTTCCGCGGAACGTGCTGACAAATGCTTCTGCATGCGGTCCCGGTTGGAGAACAGCCGCGGACGAATCCCGTTCTGCTTCAATTGGAAGATTAAATCCATCAGCAGTGAGGCCCGTTTTCCCGTTCCGGAAATCGGGTTTCGTTGAATGGCGACCCAGGGCGTAGACATGATGCGGTCTTCTCGTGTGTCAATGCTGAAAGGAATCCGAGATGTAGGATGAATTACCGATATTGAGAACAGGCGTAGAAACTTGAGAAAAAGTATTCAAAATGGATCAGAAATTGGGGAAAATTGAAGATTCCTTGTGTTGGATCTTAATTTTGACTGACAGAAAGCCGATTTCATAGGTACGATATGATTACAGTTTGCGTGTAAAGTAGTATTTTAGCGAAAAAGCACAAAAGCTGGGTAGGTATTCTATCATTCGTCCGTAGAAATACGTAATAAAAGATTGATACGACTTGTTTCTCAATGAATTTTCGTGCTCATTGAAATTTCGCGGAAACAACGGGTATCTTGGTTTGATGATACCGTTTTAAGTCAAGCATCAACTGTCCTGGTGGACAAAGGCCGATTTCGTAGTGACCAATCCGCAAAAAAT
This sequence comes from Gimesia alba, assembly GCF_007744675.1. Lineage (NCBI taxonomy): Bacteria > Pseudomonadati > Planctomycetota > Planctomycetia > Planctomycetales > Planctomycetaceae > Gimesia > Gimesia alba. Next base: position 6,269,312 of record NZ_CP036269.1, on the reverse strand, counting down.
TCTCTTCTGTGGGCCCGCTGACGACCAGACATCTGAGCTGCGAGAACAGTTCTCAACAGACGATTATCTGGTCGTGACCCCGGAAAATCTGGCGGAAGGGATTGCCGAATTTGATCAGGGAAATGTCTCGGCTTTGATCGTGCCGGCCTCTCCCGGAGTCTTACCCCTGGCCTTAATTCAGTCTGGGACGCTACTTGAGTTTTTACCTCACGCGGTAGTTGTTCTGGATGCCGACCTGCGGATTGTCTGGTCGAATCATCAACTCGCTACACTTTGTGGTCAGGAAACATCGCTGATTGGCTCTTCGTTCTATGACGCCTTTGGAGCCCCCGAAATTTTAGGGCCGGACTTTAGCCCGTTTCATACCGCGTTTTCCACAGGTAAGATCGCGAAGAGTGGTTTACGTGTCGGCGATAAGAGCTACTACGATGTGGAAGTGATGCCGGTTCTGACCAGTACTGAAGAAGAACAGGAACCAGCCTACCTGGTCGCCAGTGTGCGAGACATCTCCGATGAAGTTCTGCAGCGACAAAAACTGAATGCCATTTATCAGGCAGGGCTGGAACTGGGAGATCTCTCACCAGAAGAGATCTTCGAGATGACCGTTGAAGATCGAGTCGAATTATTAAAAGCCAAAATCCTGCACTACACACAGGATTTGCTGGAATTCGAAACCGTTGAAATTCGCATTCTCGATAAAGCCACAAATCGTCTGGATGTGCTACTGGCAGTGGGCATGGAACAGGTGGCGGCTAACCGGACCCTGTATGCAGAGCCCGAAGGAAACGGTGTGACTGGCTTTGTGGCGGCGACGGGGAAAAGTTACCTGTGTGAAGATACCGCACACGACCCGCTGTATATGACGGGGGCGCCGGATGCCCATAGTTCGCTGACCGTGCCCCTGAATCTACACGATGAAGTCCTTGGTACATTCAATGTGGAAAGTCCGCATGCCGGGGCCTTTGATGAAAATGATCTGCATTTTTTGGAATTATTCAGTCGTGAAGTCGCGATTGCGTTAAATACTCTTGAATTACTGGTCGTCGAAAAATTAACCACGGCGTCTGCCAGTACAGAATTAATTATGCGTGGGGTCGTCGACCCCGTCGATGAGATCCTCAACGATACTGCCTGGATTCTGGAGCGGTATATTGGTCACGAGCCTAATGTGTGCGAGCGATTGCAGCGTATCCTTAAAGACACTCGCCATATTAAGCAACTGATTCAACAGGTGGGAGACGAAATTGCTCCCCAGACGCCCCATCATCATAAAGTGCCCACGATGAGACAGGTGAATCCCAAGTTGCTCAACAAACGGATTCTGGTCGTTGACAGTGATGCCTCCGTCAGACGGGCCGCTCACGAACTCCTTGGTCGACTTGGGTGTGAAGTGGAAACCGCCCATGACGGAGAAGAAGCATTTCTGATGGTCCGTAGTTTTCACTACGATGTGGTCATCGCCGATATTCGACTGCCCGATATGAACGGGTATGAATGCTTCGCCCAGATCCGGGAAATTCATGAGCACCTGCCGGTCATTCTGATGACCGGCTTCGGTTATGACCCCACGCACTCGATCGTAAAAGCACGCCAGCTCGGCCTCAAATGTGTGCTCTACAAACCCTTCCGCCTCGATCAGTTGGTGACCGGCGTCGAAAAAGCAGTCAGCATTTCGGAAGACCTGACCTCCGAAACCTCCAACTGACATCCCCTGCTTCATTTCAGCCAGTTCCTCTCACATTGAAATTTCCTACCTTTCATCACAATAGGCTCGATTTCCGTTTTTCCATGCGATATATTAAAAAACGTTAATATATTATCGCTGACAACTGCTTTCACCTGCATTTCAATGGGAGCCATTTGCTTTTATCAAGCCCCCGTTGCTGGTCAGGTGAGTTCCCGATCGATTCCACATGCACCCCGGATTACCCACCCAAGGAGAATTTCCATGTCAAATTCAGTTGACCGCCGTGAGTTTCTCAAGAAAGCATTGATCGCCGGAACCGCCGTTCCCGCCTTCACCAACGCCCTGCCTCTGGAATCGCTCGCAGCCGCTCCGAAAAGGAAAAGCCCCAATGAAAAATTGAATCTGGCGACGATTGGTGTCGCCGCCCGGGCGTACTCCAATATCACCGGCACCAAGTCAGAAAACTTCGTGGCACTCTGCGACATCGACGCGCATCGTCTGGATAAAGCGTCCAAAGAATTCCCGCACGCTGATACCTACGATGATTATCGTAAAGCCCTGGACCGGGAAGACTTGGATGGCGTGCTGGTCAGCACTCCCGATCACATGCACGCACCCGCAGCCGCGATGGCGCTCCGCAAAGGCTTGCCCGTCTACTGTGAAAAACCGTTAACCCATTCTGTCTACGAAGCACGTGTGCTCACCGATCTGGCTGCCAAAGCCGGGGTCCCCACCCAGATGGGTAATCAGATTCACGCCAGCGACAACTACCGCAAGGTGGTGGAAATGGTTCAGTCTGGAGTTATCGGCCCTGTCCGCCGTGTCCATGTCTGGGTCGGCGGGGGCGTACGAATTGAGGGTAAGCGGTCCAAGGAAAATCATCCCCCTGCCTACGTCAACTACGATCAGTGGATCGGACCTGCGCCCTTCCGCCCTTATAATGAAACGAGCTTCCACTTCAACTGGCGCTACTGGTGGGATTTTGGTAATGGTCAGTTAGGTGACTTCGGTTGCCATTACATGGACCTCCCCTTCTGGGCCTTGAAGCTGAAGTATCCCAAAACAATCGTCGGCGTCGGTGAAAAAGGACACGGCGGCGAAAACGATTGCCCCAGTCAGATGCGCGTCGATTACGATTTCGCCGAACGCGATGATCTGCCCCCCGTGCACATGACCTGGTATCACGGCGGCTGGAAGCCCAAAGGTGCCGAACTCTACGAGAAAAACAGTGCCGTCCTGTTTGAAGGGGAAGACGGTCGTTTGCTCGCCGACTACGGCACCAATAAAGTCTTCATGGAAGCCGGCAAAGAAGCCAAACCGGTTGAACCTTATCTGACCCGACCTCAGACACACCACATCGAATGGCTGGATGCCATTCGCAATGGCACTCCGACTGGCAGCAACTTCGGTTATGCCGGTCCGCTAACCGAAACGGTTCTTCTGGGCAATGTTTCGTATCGCGTCGGTCAGAAGAAACTCGAATGGGACGCCGATAACCTCAAAGTAACCAACGTCCCCGAAGCCGCTCAGTACATCCAGCGCGAATACCGCAAAGGCTGGACACTGTAGTCTGATCACACCAATCACAACGCATGAAAACTGATAATGTGTGGCACTGTTGGCTTGCCCAACAGTGAGATAAGACAGAAACAACTGTTGAAAAAAGGGTAAGGTTTCCAGTTCAAGAAACCTTACCCTTTTTCTGTACCTGAAACGTCGGGGCGAGACATGGCTCGCCCCCTACATGTCATGGATTGCTTATCGGTATTTTACAACCGTTTTATAATTCGGCGCGAGGAAACGGGGTCCGCGTGTTTTATAAACCACTTTACCGGGAGCATAATAAGTGGTCGCCGGTGCATAGTAGGTCGTTACTGGCTGTACATAAACGGGAGCCGGCTGATAGTAAACGGGAGCGGGAACCACAGGTGCCGGCACTAACGCCGGCGCGTAATACGCGGTCATCGCAGGCACGTAGTAAGCCGTATTGACGGGAGCGGGAACGGCATACACGGGCGCGGGACCCACATAAGGAAACGGCGAACTGTAATAAGTCACCCGTTTCCCGGCTTCGGAAGTTTGAGGCAACATAGTGCAACAGGCAACGATGGCGGCTGCAGCGAATAACATTCGGATACGCATGAGACTGACTCCTGATCAGAGAAATTTCTTGTTCGAGTAAAGATGCAGACACGTGCAACACACCCGCGATTGTGCATGCTTCCTGCCCGTTGGTCAGCCAATTTCTGACAGATCCCCTCACATCCTGCGAGTTCTCAGTTTGAATTCAATATAACTGGGTAAGTTGTTCTGCTCTGAGCGATTATACAGGGAATCAGACCAACCTCCACCAGTCAATTTGAATTTTTCTCGCAAACAAATCAGTGGACGGTGATGTGAAAAGGTTTTCACGTATTTCGATTTTTCTGAACTGCCTCAATCAGCCCCTGTAGATATCCAAACGCATGCAACCGGCCCAGCATTGTGTAGCCGGGTTCTCCCGCTTCCTCTCCCACCAGTTGAGGCACATGATCGGGGCGGATCGGGCCGGTAAAGCCAATTTGTTGATATGCTTTGACCGCAGCATACATATCGGTCGGTCCATTGTCGTGAAATGTTTCCACAAACCGTTCGCGGTTGCCTTGGATATCACGGAAATGCACATACTTGATATGGGAGCCCAGTCGCTGAATCGTAGCTGGAATATCCACGCCCATCTCCGCAAATGTTCCCTGACAGAAACAGATCGCATTCGCCGGGCTCGGCACCAGCTGCACCAGTCGTTCAAAACCTTCCACCGAGTTCATGATCCGTGCTTTGCCCATAAAAGAATCGAGGGGTGGATCATCGGGGTGCATCGCCAATGTGACGCCGCACGCTTCCGCCACGGGAACTAACTCCGTCAGAAAACGCTCCAGATTCATCCAGAGTTCATCAGCTGTGATCGTAGTTGCGGTTTTCTCACGTGTCGTTTCCGACAGCGAAACCGCCTGTTCTGCCTGATCGATATCAAAGCCGGTTACCAGAGCGCCGCCCCGTTCGTGCGCATCCAGCTTGGTCCGTACCCAGTCCGTCCCCGCCATAAAGTTGTAACAGACATACGGGATGCTGACGGTCTGCATATTTGAAAGTAGTTCCCGCATCTCCTCGATCTCAGCATCGAAGTGTTCATTGCCCAGCTTGATATTTTCGATCGGCAGATACCCTTCAATGGCAGCGATCTGTAGTCCGCACGACTCAACTTGTGCTTTCGTCGCTTCCAGTCGATCCAGTCCCCTGCCCGGGTAGCGAATTGTCACATGCGTCACACCAATTTGCGCAAGTAACCGCAGGTTCTCATCGGTGAACGGCGTCACGACAGATGTCAGTTGCATGGCTGGTTTCTTTCCCTCTTCTTCATTCATCGGTAACGCATTCGCGGCCGCATTGACCCCGATTCCTGCAGCTGCTGGCAGGAAAGCGCTTTTACCCTTAAATTCTGGACATTTATTTTGAATTTCACAATGACTGCTGGAAAGAATTCGAAGTTCACTCACTTGAAAAGTCGATTTTCCTCATAGTACGCTGATTTGAACCGACCAGACGAGATACTCTCAGGAAGCCGCTCATGAATCAACCAAGTCAATCTGTCACCGGTGATCCAGGATTGCAGAAAATCGACGCCATCGCGGAACAACTGGGGCTGAGCCGCAACGATTATGAGCCTTATGGCCGCTATAAAGCCAAACTGGTTCACGGGCTCGCCGAACGACTCGACGATCGCCCCCAGGCGAAATACATCGGCGTAACCGCGATCAACCCGACCCCGTTGGGCGAAGGCAAAACCGTCACCACGATCGGCCTGGCGATGGCCTTGTCTCAACTGGGCCACACCACCATCGGCACACTGCGCGAGCCTTCGTTAGCACCGGTATTCGGCATCAAAGGGGGCGGCGCCGGTGGGGGAAAGTGTACTCTGGAGCCGCAGGCCGACATCAACCTGCACTTCACCGGCGACATGCACGCAGTAACCGCAGCAACCAATCTGCTGGCGAGCATCATAGATAATCATCTCAAACGAAAAAAGTCGCCGCAAATCAATCCCGCGACGATCACCTGGAAACGCGTCCTGGATTTATGCGATCGCGGTTTGGCGCATGTCATCACAGGTCTGGATCAGGTACCTCAGGCGCCCTTGCGCGAAACCGGATTCGAACTCTCTGCCGCTTCCGAAGTCATGGCGATTCTCGCTTTGGCTACTGATCTGGCAGATCTCAGACAGCGACTGGGTCGGATTGTGGTCGGCATGACTTATGAAAAGCAGCCGGTCACGGTAGAAACGTTAGGCTGCGCCGGTGCATTGGCGGCACTGCTCGTCGATGCGATTCGACCGAATCTGGTGCAAAGTTGTGAGCAGACCCCGTTTCTCGTACACACGGGGCCTTTTGGAAATATCGCACACGGCAACAGTTCCATCGTCGCAGACAAAATTGCCGTCCGTCTGGCCGATTATGTGGTAACGGAAAGCGGCTTTGGTGCCGACTGTGGCGCGGAAAAGTTTTTCGATATCAAGTGCCGTACCAGCAGTCTCCAGCCCGACGCCGAAGTTCTGGTCTGTACGGCACGGGCATTGAAGCTGCAGAGTGGTCTGTTTGAAGTCCGTCCGGGCAAACCCTTGCCCCCCGCGCTCCTGGAAGAAAATCTCGATGCAATTCGCGCTGGTGCCGTGAATTTGAAAGCACACCTTGATATCATTCGCCAGTACGGTCTCCCCACTGTCGTGGCCATCAACGCCTTTCCCAATGACAGACAGAAGGAACTCTCAGAAATTCAGCAGATTGCCCTGGAGCAAGGCGCCTCTGCGGCCGTCGTGACCGACGCATTTGCACGAGGCGGACAAGGCTCAATCGCACTGGCTGAAGCCGTCGTGAAAGCGGCTGGCCAGCCGAATCAGTTTCAATATCTCTATCCGCTCGAAATGTCGATCGCAGACAAAATCGAAACGATCGCCACCAAAATTTATGGTGCTGCATCCGTCGAATATGATCCCAAGGCCCAGCGGCGCATTCAGGAATACGAACAACTCGGTTATGGCAGGCTGCCGGTCTGCATCGCGAAAACCCAATATTCGCTTTCGCACGATCCGAAGTTATTAGGACGACCTCAAGGTTTCACGTTTCCTGTACGCGATTTGAAACTCTCTGCCGGTGCCGGGTTTCTGTATGCCTTATGCGGCGAAATTCGTACGATGCCCGGTCTCCCTTCCGAACCGGCGGCATTACGCATCGACATCGACGAACAGGGAAACATCACCGGGTTGCAGTAAACGTTCTTGAGAGCCGACTAGGCGAGTTCCGTAATACGATACTGGTTTTCCCCCGGCTCGAAAAGTTCCGGCAACCAGGCCACACCCAGTCCCGGCGTTTGGGGAATCACAATCCGACCGTCGTCCACCTGGATTTGTGTGTCGATCAACTGCGGGTACAAAATTCGCAAGTGCGCCCGCAGGCTTTCCTGCCAGGCCACATTATTCGAACACGCCGCCACATGCACGCCCGAAAGCAGCGTCAGCGGTCCCGTGCAGTCATGCATCACAACGGGAATGTTATAAAACTGTGCCAGCCGTGTGATATTTCTGGTTTGAGAGATTCCGCCGACCCACGTCGGATCAATCATCACGAAATCAGCGGCCCGCTTTTCGAGTGCCAGCCGATAGTCATCGGGGCCGTTAAACATTTCACTGACCGCCAGCGGAATCTCCGCTTTATCACGAAAATCACTCAACGTATCGACGCAATCCACGCGCAGCAGATCTTCAGCCCAGAGAATGTCATATTCCCGCAGCCGTTTGGCGATCCGCAGTGCCGGGGCGAGTTGAAAAAATCCGTGACCGTCGATAATCAGTTCGATATTATTACCCAGTGTTTCGCGAATTTTCCGAAAGGGCTCCAGTGCCTGCGTGATATCCTTATGGGTAATATGCAACGGCCCATTCGTTTTGTGAGCAGCAAAATCGAGCGTCCAGACTTTGAGAGCCTGATAACCTTCCGCAATCAACGATTCCGCCAGCGCAACTGGTGAATTGACGGCGGACCAGTAATCGTTGAGCGGTCCCTGATTTCCCACACGGCCATGGCCGGGCCACGTGTGTTTGCTTTCTAAATCACTCGTGCCACCATACGAGGGGCCGCCACAACTGTTGTATGTGCGGATCGATTCCTGCACGCAGCCCCCCAGTAACTGCCACACCGGCTGGGACGTCACTTGTCCGAAGATGTCCCACAGCGCCAGATCAATGGCGGAAATCGCCCGCAGTTCGGTTCCCCGCGAACCAAAGTTCGTGGCACGTTCATACAGAAATCGCCAGTGCGCTTCGATATCGAGCGGGTTCTTCCCCATCAGATAATGCGACATCCAGTCGTGAATCATCGCGGCGACCGCATGCGGCGCGTAATAGGTTTCGCCGCAACCGACAATTCCTTCGCTGGTATGAATCCGCACCAGCAGCAGACCGGGCATGATCGATTCCGCAATCGAAGTTTCGATTTTTGTGATCTGCATGGGATTTCCTTTTGTGTGAAAGAGATTCAATTTAGTCGATGGATTCAAATGGAAACAGTGGCTTTCTGCGATACTCGTACTGAAACTGCTCCATGTCCGCCGAAGTCACGCCCGGCGTATTCACACGAATCAGATTCGGGCAGACCGGTTTGTAAGCCGCCAGCGGTGCCTGCACTCCCTTCGCGACAAGAATATGATAATCGGCGGGCTCAATTCCGCAAGATGTGAGTTGTCCCAGACTGAAGGGGGGCGTGCGATGACTATTGAGCATGATCGTCAATCCGAAATCGGTTTTTACCACCGCTGTCGGGCCCATCTGAAATTCGGTTTTGCCACCATGACGGACCTCTGATTCCGTAAAATGACCATCGTGCACGCTGACAACCGTGACGTCGGCAATCAGAGGTGCCCCATGCTGGTCGTCGGTCTTGCCTCCCATCGCCAGTCCTGACAATGTGGCTCCCGGTCCCGCGGCAATCGCCGTTTGGGCTGCTTCAGGATCGTAAAGACAGGCAAAGCTGTTCGGACCCTGTCGCTGTTGAATCGCATGTAAAATGGTCGTGCCGTCTGCGGGCGAACCGCCGCCGATATTGTCTCCCATATCCAGAAAACAGATCGGCCCTTCAAGTTGTTGTGCCTGGTCGAGGGCCTCTTCAATGCCAATCAGATGCGCCACAAATTCTTCGCGGCGCGTGATCAGGCTTTCTCCCAGTTGATCCGCCAACTCTTGCGCACGGCTTGCATTGTTATCCGTCACCACAATAAACCCGGAACCCATCTCGGCGACATCCGCATAGGGAAAACCCAGAATCACGCTGTTGGACAGCACGCCCGGTTCTTCCAGCATCTGATCCGCTTGTGTATATAACGACGCGCACGGCTCGGAAGACGTATGCTGCCGTTCAATATTAATCGCCACCGGCACAAAGCAGGCGGCTTGCGTCGGTTTGACCTCACCGTTCAGAATCCGTTGCATCAGACGCGCCGCTTCGATGCCGCGATCCTTCTGATCAATGTGCGGGTTTGTTCGATACACAATCGTCGCGTCGCAGGCATCGATCATCGCTTGCGAAACATTCGCATGCGCATCCAACGTACAGACGATCGGGAGTTTCGGGCCGACCTGCTCACGCACCAGTGTCAGCCAGTAACCGTCCAGGTCACGTTCGTTTTCACTGACACCTGCACCATGCGGCGCCACGAGCAAACCGTCCAGAGGTCCCGCCTTCTGCAGTGCGTCCAGCATTTTCCGAACCAGCGTCTTCACGGTTTCCGCGGTGATCGTGCCTCCCGGCAGCGCACGGGCGACAAAAATCGGTACCGCTTCGAGGTCTGTCTCCGCCAGGCCGGCGAAGAATCCGCCGATCTCATGTGCTGAGGTTTTGAAAATCGGATAAATCGCATCGCCGGTCGCCAACACGTCATGTTCGAAATCCGCCAGCGTGGTCGCCGATTGAATAAACGTATTCGATTCGTGTTGCAGAGCAAGTATTCCGACACGCATCACAGGCCCCTCAGAAAAAACGTGAAAAATTTCAGCTCCATATCTTATCGTGGAATGGTGTATTCACTATAATGAAACGCACGGTGGGTTGCAAGCAGCGACCACATTTACGTTTTTTTCATACTTACTGCAGATCAGGTTCAGTATGTCTTCCACAATCGAAGCATCATCACTCGGCAAAGCGCTGCACGTACTGGAAGTGCTGGCTTCTTCGGGCGGTGCGCTGACGTTGCTCGAAATCGTCCAGGAACTGGGCCTGCATAAGCCGACCGTGCATCGTATTCTCGGAGAGCTGATCGAACTGGGCTACGTGAGCCGCGTCGAAAAAGGGGTCTATCAGATTACACCGAAGTTACGACGTCTGGCTTTGGGCGAAATGGAAGACCGCTTGACGGAAATCGCCGACCCCGCGTTGCGTGCCCTGCATCAGGAAACGGGGGAAACCGTCAATCTCGGTGTGTTGCGGGGAACCAACGTTCGTTATCTGCGCGTGATCGAAAGTACGCATCCCTTACGACGTATCGTCGAGCCGAACAGTACCGACCCGTTTTATTCCACTTCGTTGGGTCGTGCCATCACATCAGAATTGAGTGACGATGCCTGGGATGCTTTAATTGCCCGCACACGGCTCGAGTCCCGGACGAGCGAAACCGTGATCGATCAAAAACAGCTCCGCAAGATTCATCAACGCGCGCAACAGGATGGCTACGCGGTCGAGCAGGATCAAAACGATGTCGGCGTTACCTGCATTGGGGCGCCCGTTTACGAGGACGGCGAAATCGTCGCCGCTATTAGCCTGAGTGTGCCGACCGCCCGTGCAGATGCGAAAGCGTTACAACAATTTATCAAAGCGGTTATCAAAACAGCCAAACAGATTTCCAGCCAACTTTAACAGAGCGTGAGTGAATTATGAATCAATCCCAACCGGAAACAATCACCCTGGATATGATGCGCCAATCCCTGCATTCCGCCATCATCTGTGATGCCCTGGATTCCATCGGCCTGACGAATCAGTCGCCCCGCAAAGAGTTATTGCCGATGACGGTCGAGGAAGTCGTCGTCGGACGCTGTAAAACCAGTCTCTGGGCCGACATGTACCACAGTGATCCCAGCCCGTATGAACTGGAACTGAAAGCCGTCGATTCCATCAACGCCGACGAAGTTTTCATCGCTGCCGCCAGCGGTTCGATGCGATCCGGCATTTGGGGCGAATTGCTTTCAACGGCAGTCAAGCACCGTGGTTGCACCGGCGCGATCATTGATGGTGCCGTCCGCGATGTCCGTCAGATGCGGGCCATGCCCTTCCCGGTCTGGGCCGTGGGAACCTCACCCTATGACAGCAAAGACCGCCAGCGGATCATTGACATCGATGTCCCGGTAGAAATCGGCGGCGTGCTGTTCTCTTCCGGCGATCTGGTATTTGCCGACGTCGATGGCATCGCCGTTGTCCCGCAGAAAGTGGAAACCGAAGTCATTCAGCTTGCCTGGAAAAAAGTGCACGAAGAAAACACATTCCGCGACAGTATTAAAGCAGGCATGTCCGCCACAGAAGCCTTCGCGAAGTACGGCATCCTCTAAACGAACAGGTTTAATCAGAGGCTTCAGGGTTCCACCACGCATTCAGCAGTGTGCGGAGTTCTGCCAACGCAGCCGTCTGGCTCGTATCGTGAATCAGGTTCTTTGTTTCTCCCGGATCTAGTGACAGATCAAACAGGACATCGCCGCGCGTATAATCGTTCCAGGTCTTTCCCTGTGCGTTGGCATTGTGTGCGGTGATCAGTTTGAGATTTCCTTTGCGAATCCAGCGATGCGCCACGTCCCGCTCCGGATGTCCCAGCGCCGTTGCATCTCCCGGAAAAATCTCGCCATACACGGCCCGGTCTGCAGGTAGTTTCGCTGCGCCTTTCGCGGACGGCAAGAGATTCACGCCCGGCAATTTTTGTGCGGCACTCCCCTGCCCGGCGGCATGCAGCAAGGTCGGCACAACATCCACACTGCTGATGAGTGCCGTGTGCGTTGCCGGTTTTGTCACGCCGTCCCAGCGAATCAGGATCGGCGAACGTAGTCCGTCTTCAAACGGCGAACGCTTGCTTGCTTTCGTGTGATGATAATTCTCGCGATACTTCATCGGCCGGGTTCCCGGCGTCCAGCCATTATCGATGACGAATAAAAACAGGGTATTCCTGGCATCGGACTCTCGTTCGACAAACTGAATCAGTTCGCCGACGGTATCATCGAATTGCGAACAACTCGCATAGTAGGCGATTTCTTCTTTCGAAACACGCGGGTTGTCACGATATCGGTCAAAATAATTCTTGGGCGAGTCATGGGGCTGATGCGGCAGATAGGGAGCGTACCAGACCAGCCAGGGAGTCGACTTCTGCTCGCAGTCGCGCACGAAATCGTAAATTGGCTGCATCGTTTCGCGACCGATCTTGAGACCCCAGTCCCCGTTTCCATGTGCGGCGAGTTCTCCGTTGGCCAGCTTGCGATTGCCGCCAAAGGTCTGGCCGGGGACCGGCTGGAAGATCGTCATACCTTCCGTGAAACCGGCGTTGCGATAATGGCCTTCCCAGAATTTTCCCGTTTGCAGACAGCGATAGCCGTGCGATGCCAGAATTCGGGGCAGCGTCTCCACGTTTTGAATCAATCGAAAGGATTTGCTGCGAGTGTTTTCATATTCCTTCCGCGATGTCATCTTGTTAAACGCACCATTACCCGGCGGCGGATGATTATAGTGAATGCCGCTCTGGTGCGGATACAGGCCCGTCAACAACGTCGCCAGCGAAGGGCTGCAGACACTTGTCGGCAGATACCCGTTCACATAACGGGCCGACTGCTGTGCCAGTCGATCGATGTGCGGCGTTTGAATTTCTTTGTTGCCCATGAAACCAAAGTCGCGGAAGGTCTGATCGTCTGAGATGATCATCACGATGTTGGGGGGCTGTTTTGTTTCTGCGCGGACAACTGCAGTTGAAAAAACTCCCCCGCTTGAGAGCAGGCAGCAGATTACGGTCAACACAGCGATTCCGTTCCCGTTTCGCGAGTTTGAAAGGCCTTTCATTCGTTTCCCAATCCCTCTACACATCAATGCCATGAATTGATACAGTACACTCAGCATAGTCCACCAGGCACGCGAAGTCATTCCGAATTTGCGTTATCCTGTTCTGCTTTTCCGGAACGAAGCCTGTTTTGTGAAGTATTCGCGTTGGAAAATGGTCCACGAAAAAAGGAAAAGAAACGGGAACCAACATTACAAAATTTGATCGATGCAGTAACATAAGCATATGTAGGCGACCCAACGGAGATTCAGATCCGCCTGCAGTTCCTTTCATACGATTCTTCAGATCCATCAAGGCATACTAAGTAAAGGGAGTTTCCAGTGAGTATCAATCCATTAGAGTATCAACCGGGTGGCGACAAAAAGAACTCTGAATTTTTTGACGAATATCGGATGAAAATCTACGAACGTCGCCAGAGCAGCGGGGTTGACGATTTACTGAATACCATGCGCGGCATCGTGGTCCAGGTCGAACAGGGTGACGCCCTGCCTTACCTGCATGAACTCTATCTGATGGGCCCCTACCGGTACACCGCCTCGTTCTGGAATACCACGCATAAAGTCTATGTCCTCACATCCGAGCCCGAATTTCCACGGCTATTCGTACTGGAGCCGCTGGAAAAAGATTACGAGGATGAGATCACGATGTACAATCGGTTGTATCCGCTCTCCAGCCAGAAACCGAACGCACGCTACATCGGCGAAATTTTCAGCACGAAAGATGTCGCGGAAACACAGAAAACACTCGAATCGCATAACATTCGTTTCAATTATCACCACGAAACGAAAAACCCGTTCTTCACGGAATCCCATTTTGCGTTTACCTTCCCGTCCGACTTTACCTGCAACCGCGTCGGTTATACTCAGGTCGAAATTGACGACTTCGATGCCCTGAATTTGGGTACGCCCTTCGAACTGGATGCCTCGGTCGTTGATTCCTTAAATCAGGTCGTTGAATTTGCCGAAGCGGAAAAGCTCGATTCGCTGATTCTTGGAGTCGATCATCTGGCAACCCGCATTCTGGCCGGCGAACGTGAAGATGCGATCCTCGAATTTTTGACGATGTCCAACCACTACTTCTGGGGTGCCTACAATATTTCCGCCATGAATTCGTCTACGAATGTTACGCGGAACGGCTATGTTGACGACGATAAAAAGTCACCCGCGAAAGTATTTACCGCCAACAACACGCCTTCGTTTGTGAATTCCTTCGAAAATCTGCCCATGCCCACAGAAGACTTCGTGCGCAACTACGGCCGCCGTCTGCATCACGTTGCCTATGAAGTGGTCGACGGTAATCACCGGGCCGGCGAAAAGAATGTCGATTATGTGGTGAATACGCTGAAAGACAAAGGAATTCCCTTCCTGGCCCACGTGGTCGGCGAATGCCTGGATGAACCAAATCTGAAGCAGATCTTCTCGAAGCACTCCGATTATTCCATTCTGATCACCGAATATGTGGAACGCTGTCACGGCTACGAAGGGTTCTTCACGAAATCCAATGTCGCCGCACTCACCGAGGCGGCCGGAAAAGACGAACGCTACGAACACGGCCACGTCTTTGACTAAAGGCGGATTCCGGTTCGAACCGACATTCAAAGTAGACAGCGCTTCCGTACTCAAACCAGGGATTTGCAAACTATGAATCGTTCTTCGAATTTGCCAAGGATTGTCATCATCGGAGGCGGCTTCGCCGGCATCAATGTCGCCAAGTCGCTGAAAGACGCCCCGGTTGAGATCGATCTGGTTGATAAGCGGAATTACCACCTGTTCCAGCCGCTGTTGTATCAGGTCGCGACGGGAGAACTCGACCCGGCCAATATCGCTGCACCGATTCGCAAGATTCTGTGGAAGCAGAAAAACGTGCATGTCGCCCTGGGCGAAGTCACTGCCATCGATTTCGACAAAAAACTGGTCGACTTTGATGGCGGCGAGTTGGATTACGACTACTTGGTAATTGCCTCCGGGGCACAGCAGTCCTATTTCGGCCATGATGAATTTCGGGCTCATGCGCCCGGTTTGAAGTCGATTGATGACGCACTCGAAATCCGCCGACGTCTGTTCCTGGCATTTGAAGAAGCCGAGTGGGAAGCTGACGAAGAAGCCCGTCGCAAAAAACTGACGTTTGTGATCGTCGGCGGCGGACCAACGGGCGTCGAACTGGCGGGAGCCGTCAAAGAAGTCGCATCCGAAACACTGCCCCGGGAATTTCGTAACATTCATAGCGGCATGGCCCGTGTGATTATTGTCGACGGCGGTCAGCGTCTTGTCGGTCCGATGCCCGAAGACCTCGGCGTGCGGGCACAACAGGTGCTCGAAAAAATGGGCGTCGAAATCCATCTGAATGTGCATGTGACCGATGTAACTGACGAAGGGGTTGTGATTGGCGACGAAAAGAT
Source organism: Gimesia alba (assembly GCF_007744675.1). Taxonomy (NCBI): domain Bacteria; kingdom Pseudomonadati; phylum Planctomycetota; class Planctomycetia; order Planctomycetales; family Planctomycetaceae; genus Gimesia; species Gimesia alba. The sequence continues at coordinate 6,254,121 of NZ_CP036269.1, read as the reverse complement.
TCCCGCCGAGAATGTCTTCTGGGCTGCCGGCGTACAGGGGCAGGATCTTGCGAAAACGTTAGACACAGAAGTGGATCGCGGCAGCCGGATTGTTGTCGGCCCTGATCTTTCGATTCCCAATCACCCGGAAGTCTTCGTCGTGGGAGACGCCGCCCACGCCACCGATGCCACCACCGGAAAGCCGGTTCCCGGCCTCGCCCAGGGCGCCATCCAGACCGGGCGCTTTGTCGCCGAAATTATCAAAGCCGAAATCGCCGGCAACGCACCGAAAGAACGTCCCCAGTTCAGCTACTACGATAAAGGTTCGATGGCGATGATCGGCCGCGGCAACGCCATCGCCGCGATCGGCAAAATCCATTACGGCGGCATTCTGGGCTGGATTTCCTGGAACGTGTTACACGTGATGTTCCTGGTCGGCTTCCGCAACCGTTTCAAAGTCATGCTCGACTGGCTCTGGAACTACATCTGGAAAACCCGCCGCTCCCGCCTGATCACCGGCGACCCCGAAGTTCACATTAAACAACTCTACTCCGAACACCAGCAACCGGTCATCAAACCGCATAGAGGAAAACGTGATAAAACGGAGGATGAATAAAACGTCGAACCCCTCGGTAGTGTTTCTTAATTCAAATTGGCCTTTGCATATAAGACAGAACCGGGGCTAACGCCCTTCGGCTAATAGGGCATTCCGGTTGGAGCGTCACCAAAAACCGGATCAGCCGCACGGCGTTAGCCGCGGTTAATACCGATCTCAGTAATGCTTACTATAGGTGAATCATCCTCTGAATTAATAAACGCCACCTAGTCTTTTCAGCGCATTGAAGGGAGCCTTATCATGAGCGAAGACGATCACAAAGCGGAAAAACAGAGAGGTTCTGCAGAAGCGGGGCTGGTTTATTTTTGTTCGATTCTGACGGGTGTGGGGGCCGTGATTGGAGCCTGTATTGCGGTTTCCTCAAATGAGTACATCGCCGGCGGTATCTTTATGTTAGCCGCGTCGATGATGTTTGGTTTACTGGCGAATGCGATGTTTCGAAATTAATTCCCTTCGCCGTCGTCTTTCTAAATCGATCTATCGATTCTTCTTTCTGTGACACATAGTCAGAGGTTCGGCTGGTCTATGAAATACTTTTCTTTTTAAAGCGTATAGATGTATTGCAGCGTAGGACATCCAGTGTCAGTCTCAACTGCTAATACCGGATCGATATTCTCTTCGAGGGGGATGGGGGTGTCATAAATCTGATCGAGTATCGAAGAACACGCATCAAAATCGCCACCTTCTGCGAATTTGTCAAATATCAAATCGTTATCAGGATAGAGACGCATGGTGGGAGCTGCAAATGCATTGGCAATCGAAAGAAAAGCAGAAATATGGACTGAACGCAGTTGTTGAATACTCAAAAATCCGCGCCAGCGTCCGCCAGTACGGAGATGTGCTACAGATGGATTGACTGACACAAAAAGTGGACCGGGACCAGAATATCGGTCGAAGTCTCTGGTGAAGGGATACGGGTGAGGTGGTCGAGCGACCCATGTTTTGCTTTCAATTGTTTTTGCCGTTTCCTTTTCAGGCCAGTATGCCTCAACATTCAGTACAGAAGGGAGTGTGTCATTGAGCAGGTCCATGATCATTTCCCGATTTGACCAATCGGCTAGCTGATGCGGAAATAAAACGTTGATTCGTGTTCCCATGATATTTCTCTTGCAGGCCGACCAGGTCGCGTTTTTTAATCACTCCGATCCTGATTTTGAGGACGACAGCGTTAGCGATGTAAGAATACGTCTTGGCCGACAGTGTAATGTCGCCCTTGTTTTAGTGGACAATGACCGCAGAAAAGGCCCATTAGCCGCAGGGCGTTAGCCCCGGTTGTGCGTCATTCGTAAGGAGCGTTCGAATTAAGAGACACTACCTAGGGTATTTAACTGAAAGATCAACGGCCGTTCAATTTGAGATCGCGATATCCCATGTTCAGCCATTAGATATATCAGAGAGCGTTTTCCTGCCCGACAGGTTCACTCTCTGGTTCCGTTTCTTTCGTCCCCGCTCGTCGGACGGCGATCAACACACAAGCAACAATCAGTGGCGGAATCAGCAGAAATAAGAAACCAGATAGGGAAAGACCATAGTCTCTGTTCGCACTTCTCGGCTGTGGGGGGGATTGATACAAAATATTGATGAATACCATCAAGGCCATCGAACAAAAAAAGAGAATCGCCAGCGTTTTGGCAAAGCCATAGTTTCGCTTTGGCGTGTAGGTGGCCCAGGCAGTCAGACCCTGGTAGATCGCACAACCTGTCAGTGGTTCCATCCCGTATTTGCGCCAATAGGCGATATCGGCGCGGCGGTCCATTTCGAAGGTCTCATTGAAGTACCATGTCAAAAGCAGATAACTGCCGACGAGTAACACGGGAAGGATGAGACCTGCGAATATTCCCAGGACGCCGGCGATCAATCCCCGTGTGATATTCATGGTCTTTTTCTTCTCAAGAAACGTTACTTCATCTGACTCAGCACAATTTTATCAAACAGTTTGTCGGAAAAGAGCCGTTTCACGCGCGGCAGGAATTTCGCGTCCATCGTGGTGGCGTAGCGGGTTTTGGGGTGTTTGGCTTCGATGGCCTTGATCACCGCGTTCGCTGTGCTTTCGGGGCCCGGGCTTTTGGAATATAGTTTGCCGGTGAACTTTCGGAAAGAGGAAACCAGCGGCTGATAATCTTCCGCATGTTCCAGGCTGTCCAGTTTGGAGAAGGCGACTTCGTCGAATTCGGTTTTGACGGCCCCCGGCTCGATCAGGACCACGTCGATGCCAAACTGTTTGACTTCCATCCGCAGTGCGTCCGAAAAACCTTCGACCGCAAATTTTGTCGAAGCATACCAGCCCAGGACCGCGGTCGAGACATGCCCCACGACCGACGCGGTATTGATAATGCGGCCAGAACGCTGTTTTCGCATTTGAGGCAGGACCGCTTGAGCCAGCCGTGCCAGGCCGAAGACGTTGACGTCGTATTGATACTGAATTTCCTCCAGCGGCACACATTCAATCGTCCCGTACGAACCATAGCCGGCGTTGTTGAACAGTACGTCAATCCGTCCCTGCTCGGCCAGCATCTGATCCACGCCCGCTTTGACTGATTCGGTATCCGTGACATCCATGAGCAGGATGTGGGCGCCTTTCGCTTCAATGTCTCGCATCTTCTCGACCCGCCGGGCGGCTGCGTAAACGGTGTGCCCTTTTGCCAGCAGTTTTTCGGCGACCAGCTTGCCAAACCCGGCCGAGGCGCCGGTGATTAAAATACATTGTTTGTTTTCTGGTTGAGTACTCATGAACCGATCCCTGGAATAATATTGAGTGCTGGAAGGTGAAGCCGTTGTTTCCGCGATGCAGGAACCGAAATCGTACTAAGCTGAAGCAGTCTGTCAACAGAGGATTTGTCTTGGTGCGATTTCTGTTCTCAAGGTCGGGTAAGAATACGGTTTTTCAGTCAACGCCAATCCAGGTGTAACCGGCACACCCTGTGGTCTCATCGAAGTACAGGTCCTCTGTTTCCCGACCGAAATACTCAGAATACGTGCGATGATAATGGACCGCGCGGCCCACGTCCGGCTGACGCTCCATTCCCCGCTGGAGAATTCGATCAACGGTTTCCCGAGGCGCGTAAAATGACAGAGTGATTTTTCCATAGTCGCCGAGCACCCAATGCGTTGACGTTAGATTTTGAACCTGGGGCGACGGAGAAAACCCAAACTGTCGTTCAAATACCGCGGCCGGCCGCATGCTCAGATAAAAGTCGACGGCGATAAAACCGCAATAAAGAACGAACGTGACTGTGATCCACCGCCGCTTCCGACCAACGCCGAACAACCAGAGTCCCCCCGCCACCACCGCTGCGATCACAGCGAAGGTGAGAGTAAACAATATGATCAAAAACAGCAGATTCAGGGCTGCCAATTCAGAATTCCTCTGCAGAAGTTTAACAGCAACGGTCTGTCAGACTTTTCCTCATTTTTGTTGTACCTGTGCTGGTTTCAAACGCTTGGTGACCTGAAACACACTTTGGAAATGGAAATTAGTGGTGGCGACCTGTGGGATGTCGGCAAATGCCTTATTGGGAATCCCTGCAAAGTGTCCTGTTTCGTAGCCCCGCAATTTGACCTGGTTCCCTCTGACGGGAATCTTCGTGCCGGCAAAGGAAAATTTGGTTAACTCAATGACCACAGGTTTAGCAAGGCGGCGCGTGTTGACTGTGTGTACCTTGATCAGTTTCTTGCCCAGATGCGATCGTAGGCGTGTGTCTGTATCGTCAACGATTTTTCCTTCGATTTCAATGATCTTGCCGAAGCCCGCACCGAGTGACGGGGTGATTGTAGTCGGGTTTTTATCATCTTCGGCTGCCGAAAGAGGCACAGAGATTATCATGGCAACAAGCGTGGTCAATACTGTGATTAGCTTCATGGCAGAACGCCTTTTGATGGGAAAATAGTCGATCAATCAGGAATGGAACTGCTGTGGATTCAACTGCGACATAGCATCTTTCAGCGAATTAGACTGGGTTTCTATTTTTGATTCTTGAGCAACTTCGCTACGGAGATCGGATAATAAAACCAGGTTAATGGTTCCTGCTTGCCGGTGCGAGGATTCGTCCAGGTCTTGAGTTGAAGTTGGGCGCGTTCCGCCAGTTCTTTTTTCAGATGTGCCCGAACATGAAGTTTTCCATCGACCTTTCTCGTTGCCAGAGAGACGGAGAGATCGGGACGATGGGGGTCATCGAGAGAGGAAATATTCAACCAGACTGATTCGATTGGCTTCAATTTCCCCTCGTCGGCGATGGTCAGATTAACGGTCACGCGGCCGGTGCCATGATCGACGACCGAGATTTCATATTCGAGTTTCAATTCTTCTTTGGTCTGACCAATTTCGAAACCAACTGCCCAGGCGACGTCTGCTGAAAACAACAGACCGAAAAATGGTAATAACAACAAAAGAGATTTTCGTGCAGACATCAGAAGGTTCCTTCAAACGAGGGATATTGGCAATGTTCGGTTCCTGCGAAGTTCATGAGTTTCCGTCAATGATAAAAGTATGATCCGAGATCAGTCTTTTTTCTGCGACTTACAAAACTGACGGATTTTATCCAGAGTCTCGCGGTGTTGTTTTTCCTCTGTGGATCTGTCGGGGGCTTTTTCAATCGTTTTAATGGTCTCTTGAATTCGTGTTTGCAGTTGTTCGTCATTGGTATTGAGTGCGTCGCGCAATGCGGGCAGAGCCGGCTCAGCCTGTTTGCCAAACGTTGCTAACGCTCCTGCCGCATTTCGGCGGACCCATATTTCTTTATCCTGCAGTAATTTGGCAATCGCCTCCAAGCTGGGTTTGCTATAGGGATCTAGCCTTGCCAGTTGTCCGGTGCTCCAGCCGCGCACGGTGGTGTCGCTGCTGGTCAGTCCTTGGGAATAGCGTTGTTCCAGGTCGGCCAGTTGCAGCAGGGTGATCCCCTGAGGAATTTTGATTTTGTCCAACTGAATCGCACCGCCGACATAAACCGTCAAGATCGGGTGTTTGTTCCAGATCAGACTGCCCTTGTGCTTTTGTGACATGGCTCGCGCAATTCCGCCAACCAGATGCAGATTCCAGCTGTAATCCATCGTTTGCGATTTTTGAAACGATTCCACGGTAGCCGGCCCCGGTCGCAGGACAACCTCGTGCACTTTTTCTTCGGTAGCCGCAAATTTCTGTAAGACATCGTTGAGCGTCTCGGTGTCTCCGCGATAGAAACAGTGTTCGTTGCCATTGATCCAGCGGTGGTAAATGCGGCTCTGATGATTGACGACCGGCATAATGCCCGGCCAATCCCGGAAATTCTCTGCATTTAAGGGCTTGTTGCCGAAATCCTCTTCGCCCAGTGCCCAGGCGTGTGAACACAAACTGCACAAAGTCAGCAGCATACCCAGTAAATTGAAACAAAACTGCCGCATGATGAATTTCCTTATTGGAGTAACTGGTACGTACCCTTTAGAGACGACAGCGATGACGGTTTTGTTTCAGGAATCCCTTTGTAGCCCACTATTTATTTCAGATTTCGTCTGAGTTAAGGGGAATCACTATTTTGGCAAGCGGCAATCATACATGACCAGTGGGTATCTCAAGAGTATGCAAAGTCAAACGCGGGTAAGTGATGGTCGCCGCGCAGAATTTCTCCAGCAAGTCGTTCGATCTCAAAGGCACGCAGCCAGCGATCACTCGCACGATGTTCATGTGCGGTCTGGGTCACCGCGTTGATGAGGCCATACATTGTGAAGTCGGCATTGTCGTTAAAGGCAGCTAAGATCTCAGATTGTTCGTCTTCGTTAATCAGACGTTGCGCCTCCAGATGGCACAAAAATTCGTAAGGCGTCACGATCATCTCGTTAGTGGTTGCCTGAAATCGCTGAAAGTCAAATTGAAGGTACTGTTCATCAAACGAATGCTGAATCACCTGGCTGACTTTGAGCTGCCAGTCTGCGGGAGGCGCGTCTGTGATAGGAATGGCAAAGGCTTGTTCTTTATCACATTCCATTAAGGCACCGTTTTCGCAAATCACCCGATAGAGCCGCGTACAGATCAGCGTTTCAAAACGACACGATTCCGAGTTGCGAATGAACAAGCCGCCGCGTAATTCATCTCCTGCAGAGACCTGATGCCCGCCGCCTGCTGCGGTTACAGAGAGGTGTAGATCACCGTTTGCCTCGTGACAGTGGGTGATAAAAAACGGCACAGTCACGTCCAGCAGGGTCTCAACAATCAGGTCAAGCAGTGCCGAATTACCAATCGCTTGTGCGTGATCCGGTTTCGGACGCGGGGCGAGCGACTCCCGAATATCTGGAAATCGTTCACGTAATTCGAAAGGCGTTTCCGAGGAAGGTTGGTCGGGGAACGGAGTGAGTGAATAGTTCATGAGTCATTCCTTTTGCCCGCATGGTTGTGTTTACTCGAAAAATCCAGATTGGATTTCACGTTAAGAAATGAATTACCAAAAGGTACATATGATCATATTTGACTCAGAGACTTTGTCAACAACGAAATTCGCACAATTGTTGCTCTTCGAAATGGTGCAGGATTTTGTCTTGTCGCCGAATGGAACGCCCTCAGCAATCATTCAGACGCATCAGGAGAAAATGAAGCGTCGGGTCAGCCTGTTGTTGCATCCGATTTCTCGGACGGCGTATGTGTGGCCAGCCGTAATTCGCGGAGCATGGCTCGTTTTTTGGTTTGATGAGACTGCATCCGTCGCAGGATATCGTCGAGCGTTCGTACGGCGTGGAGTACGTGTGGGCCTTTGTTGAGCATGACGCATTCGGCCCGGTGGCCCATGGCCGCATCCGTGATTTCTGCACGGGACGGCATCCCTTCTTTAGCCAGAGATTCTAGAACCTGAGTGGCCCAGATCACGGGGACATGGGCGGCTTCACAGATCCAGAGAATCTCTTCCTGAACTTCCGCCAGCCGTTCGAAGCCGCTTTCAACGGCCAGATCGCCGCGGGCAATCATCACGCCACAACAGGGGGATCGCATGGCGGTGAGCAACATGTCGGGCAGGTTCTCGAAGCCGCGCCGCGTTTCAATTTTCAGAACGATTGCGGGCTGGCGGCCATCCAGAGTTGTCAGATGCTGCTGGAGCATTTCGACATCTTCCGCGCGATTGGCGAACGACATCTCGACGACATCGGCGTGTTGTGCGACAAAGGCCAGGTCTTCGAGATCTTTGTCGGTTAAGGCATTTAAGCTCAGATTACTTTCGGGCAGATTGATGCCTTTGTCGGCGCGTAACTTCGCGCCGCTCAAACGCGCCTGCGTGATGCGAACGAGCACGCGTGTGCTGTCTACTTTTTCAATGACGCCGCCAATCTTGCCATCATCGAACCAGATGGACTGACCGGCACGAACATCATTAAACACGTCGGGGATCGTGCAGCCAATCTGTGCCGGAGTCAGCACCTCTCCCGCACTGTCGTGGGTCGCGGGACGTCCCGGTTCGAGGTTCCGGGTGATAATGAGCTGGTCGCCCTGAAACAATGTGAGATAGTTTTCCGTAGCCGCTATGTCGCCGACTGCCGCTTCGCGATGCTTTGCCTTTGCGAGTTTGTGTTCATGTTTCAGGATTGTGCCGGGAATGATGTAGGTCGTTTGAACCGCCTCTGCCCAGCACCCTTCATCAGTGAGATCAACGATGGTCAAAGTGCGCCGGGAGCCGCGTGCGTCGGTGAGTTGGATTTTTTCGTCCAGATGCAGCCGGGAGAGCCACGGTTCTGGAACGGGTAGGCAGGCATCGGCGGGGGAAGGCGACAGTTGGGGATTAGTTTCGGCAAAGAGCCAGACCCGTGCGGGGGCGGTGACTCGTCCCAGGAGATCGCGGCGTGGGCGAATCTTGACGACCGCCGGTCCTGGCTCCAGAGGCCCGGTGCGCAGCTTGGGGCCTGCCAGATCCATAATGACCTGACACGATCGCCCTAATGATTTTTCTGCCCGTCTGAGGTGTTCAATCATCCGCAACCATGCAGTCGCATCATCGTGTGCGCAATTGATCCGCATGCAATCCATGCCCTGTTGCAGCAGGTCGTGGACCAGGTGGTAATCGTCGGCTGCCTCGCTCGGCATGGTGACCATAATTCGGACCCAGCGCCCGGGGACGGCGGGACCGAGCAATGTTTCGGTGTGTTCAACCAGCAGTCGTTCCCCGGTCGCAAAATTGATGGCTGCCGGTTCTGCAGCAGACTGTTCCGGGGAGTGTCCCGCCAGGCGGTGTAATACATCCAGTACCGCATCGACGGTCGCCATCACATGCGACTCGGCGCGTCCAAGCGAGGAGAGACCCAGCGCTGCCAGGCGGATTTGTAACGGTCGGATGTCGTGATGACGGAGTGCCAGGTAATGCAGGAGATTACGCGCACTTTCCCGGTAGCAGGGGTGAACCTGATCCAGCAGAGACCGGGAGCGATCTGCCTCAATGACCATCTCGGAGCGGATGGTGGCAAGTTCTTTGAGTACCGGCTCATAGTCTTCCGACGTCAAGCCAGAACTGGTAGTGCTGTGTTCCAAAGTCAAAGGGCATCCTCTCCGGAAGCCGAATTTGTGATGAAATGAAAAAAATCCACTTCTGATCGTAGATCGTTCTAAGTGTAGCGCGATTTAAAAATCGTATCAGACTGAAGTTGTCTGTCAACGGCGTGCTTCATTTCAGCGTTGTTCTTAACAATCATTTCATCAAGCTTCATTTCGACTTTGTCTTGAACACCAGCAGGTAGGGGACAGCAGGGTTGTTCTCGGTATCGCGAAAACTGTTATAACGACCCCGATTGAACCACATCACGTACATCTTACCCGGCTCAAGATCGACGGGGATCACGCAGGTGCGTTGATCATCCAGATAGTGAATCCCTTTTCTGGTTTTGGGAAACAATGCTTTCGAGATCTGGACGACAGCCCACATGCGATCTGTGAGCATGTCTTTACTGAAAGTGACCGAAATTTCTTTGAGATCAGGATCGACGTCTGTGCTGCCCGCCTGGGGAACCGTCTTCACCACGGATGGCGGCAATGAGTCCCAGGTGATTTCCTGAGCTTCGCTTCTGCCGGCTCTTGATGCATAGGTGCTGCTGGCCGAAGCTTTGGTGGCCCATTGTTTGCTATTATTGCTACTCACCAGTTGGACGGCATCAATTTCGTTCCAGCCTTTGACACGTTTGGTGTCGAGATAAACTTTGATTGATTGCGAGACCAGTTTGGATTCTGGCTTCACTTCGAAAATATTTGGCGCTTTTTTGAGAGGCTCTTTCCCTTCCCAAATCAGGACTTCCGTTCCCGCTTTGTCGAATCCCGTGACTTTACTGACGGCGCCGGGGTTGAAGTTTTCATAAATGCGAACCGCGTATACTTCAACGGGGGTCTTGTATTCCAGCTTGATCCATTCGGCGCCCTTGTCCTGTGCCAGCGCAGCCCAAGCCGTTTTCTGATCTCCGGCTTTCGGTGAATTCATTTCTCCTGTCGCTTGACCGGGCGACCAGGGAAGATTTTCAGCGGCAGCGGAATAGACGGGGCAAGTCCAAAGAAACAATACCAGGATCAGCAATCGAGTTTGACAGATTCTTTGCATGAGTCTCATCCTTTATTTATTGAACGAACGCTTGAAGCACCCCGTAGTGCATGCCAAACAGAGACATCAGTAGTTTCTGACTGGGGATACGTATGTGTATATCCACGCTGCGTCTACTGTAATGGAAGAAATGATTAATGCAAACAAAACTGCAAAGAATTGTGTCCGTTCTGTTCTTAAACGAGATCTAATTGCTTTTCAAACTTCGTTGAAACTCAGCGCATGCTGCACTCTGCTGTCTTTAGATCCAGCTCGCGGAGAGCGGCTTGACGTCGTTTCTCTTTGCGCGAGGGACCAGTTGGCATATGAGAATTCCTTAGGGTGTAGAATTTATTATGAGAGCGATCAATTACAAGGTTATTTCGTGTCTTCGGTAGCAGAGACGCCTGCTACGATTTTCAGTTCTTCAAGCAATCGTTCATGCATCCAGCGTTCAAGTTTCATGAAACCATCTTTTGTGAAGATTCGATAATTGGGAGAACTGTGAAACTGCAACATTTGGCCATTCTTGATTTCAACATATCCAATGATATCTTCTGGAGGAACGCCATCTTCTGGTGTGGGGGTTCGTCGATCGAGAATAAACACATAGCCGTTTTGTTGTCTTTCTGTCTCGGCTATTAATCCCGGGCAATGAATTGCATGCTTGCCAATCACACCCGCAAGGAATTCAAGAAACTGAGTATTCTGTTGGAAGAATTCTGGCGTGATATTTTCCGGACCATTTGTCAGCTCTCCCATAATTGCTTCAGAAGGCAAGCCCGTTGTAAAGCCAAGATCGTGTGAAAGTGGAGAAACATAGTAATGGTGCATCTCACCGTCAACGGTATTATAGATGTAGACCTTGCTATCAGACTGGTTCATGGCACTATTCCTATCTGGCTGTTATAGGGAATCCAAATGGAATTTCTTCAGGCTCACGTTAGCGGGTTGTGATTCAAGGATCAAGTTATTTTTATTGAAGAGAATTCTCTGAAACATGCCAATGACCGATTGAAAATTTCTAAAATAGGTCTCTTGGGAGATTGTAAATCTTAGCGGAGAGCATTGAGTTTCTGCTCAAGCATCATTTGCTGCTGCTTTGTGAAGCGGGGAGGCGATACCGGAATCGGCGGGATACTTCCCCAGACGGAGAGTTCCTGGTTTTTATCTGGTAGTCGATCAAAAAAAGCGGAAGGAACGCCCGCCCATTCACCTGTTTCACTCACAACATTACCACCTAATACCAATTTGCCGCTTGGTAAAAACCAGGAGCCCTGCATGAGAACCGCGGGTGCGTAGGGCACTGTCCCTCCTGAAGGCATAGGGCGTGGTGCGCCCCACTCCTTGTCCCAAAGGCCGTGGAAGATCCAAAGTCGCTGATAGCGGTCTACAGAAACAAACCAGCCCCGTTCCGCTTCAAATGAGATCGGTCTGTCTGCAGCCAACCTTGAGTAAACGGGGATGGAAAAAAGTTTGACCTCCGTAATCCGTCGATGGAGTATAATTTGTACGTTATTGTCCGCCGTTTTTTTGATCTCGAACTGATGTCCGCCCGCAGGAAAACGATAAACGCCAAATTGATCGATCACCTGACCTGCCTCAAGCTTGGGGGGAAGACGCAAGATTGCGACAACAACGATCGCCAGCAACAGAAAAAGGATCCCCATGAGTAATCGAACGCGAACACTCAGACGTGGCTGTTGTTGAACGGTCAGAGTTTGGTCTTCGACTGTCACATGATTACCTTGAATTTGCTGGTAGCTTCGATGTCTTCAGTCCTCGTCCTCAACGCAGATGATGCCGATCGATTCATGATCCATCACTAAGACTGCCATGTCAAATGTGGATTCTGTCAGCGGATTCCAGCCAGCAGACTGTGACTGGAAATCTCCGTTGGCATAATACGATGCGTTATAGCTGTCAAACAGTTCGAGGAAACCTTTGGCGATCTCTCGTGCTGTTTCAAAGGGCATTAGTTCCATATTATACGCCTGACTCAGATATAACACCTGGGTGAGTGATTTCAAAGCAGTGGGCTGGTCCAGTTCATTCCAGCCATTACCCAGTGGTTTAAAGCCGAGTTCTTTGACAAAGTTGTCCGCAGTTTCGATATCTTCAGAAATGGAAAGGTCGGTTTGTTTCAGATCCATCGTCAGCATGTCTTGAAAGATTTCATGGCTCAGCAGGAACGCTTTCATTTCATCGAATGTTTGCATCAGTATTAGTCTTTAACCAGACCAATGGAACGTAAACCACGTTTTAGCGGACGTACCCATTGGGAGATAAAATAGAACTTGAGTGCACCTTTCAGTGTATACCGCCAGACCAGCCCCTCGTCATCGGTATAATAAGCATCCTTCGCGTTGACGAGTAGATCCGCTTTCATTTTTCTGATCTCGAAATAGCCAGCCAGTGGTTTGTCTGCTTCAAAAGGTTCAATCGCAATTTCTTTTAGCCGCTGCAAATGTTTTTTATGGAGTTCTTTGAATCCGTAATCTGTCCAGGTTGATTGTTCCATGACGCCGGAAATGTCCTGCTCCCCGATTTCATTCGTGGTACAGAGAATACGACCATCTGCAGATTTTGAATAAAGCCAGATCCCTTTACAGGGAAGTTTGGCGACCTCGCCACCACTGACGGTGGCGATCATTGAGCAATCGGGGGTGATCCAGAAGTCATACCGCACTCGATACATTTTTGCTTTTCCAAAATGACAAAGGCAGCCGTATTCAAAGCCGAGCTTAGCAGCTTCCTGGTTTGCCTCAGCGGCGGCATCGACGAGTGGATATTCTTCACCGTCATCTGGAAAATAAAACGGCTGAATCGCCTGTTTTTCCCACATGCAGACTGAAACAATCAGGATAAAAAAGAAGCCAAGTAAGGCTCCGATCCCCAGGAGCAATAGTTGATACTCAGGCATCTTTAGCTCTCCCTGGTCTTAGTGGGGCGTTCAGGAGCAGGCTGATTCAAAAAGAAAGGGACACCGAATCAATAATTCGATGTCCCTTAATCAGATAACACTATAAGCGAGGCCGACGGGACTTGAACCCGCAACCCCCGGATCGACAGTCCGGTACTCTAACCAATTGAGCTACGGCCCCTTACAGGTGGTCGGAAATGATAGGCAAAGATTTTCGTGATTGCCACTCATTCGACACAAAATTCGTGAGAATGTTCGAAAATTCTCTCGACGGCACGCAAAGGATGCTTCCCTTGCGTGATGATCCCAATATAACGCGACCTGCGATGGTCGGCAAGTCATATGAGAATCGTATCTTAGGAATCGGAATTCTCGTCGGAACTCATTAAATATAACCGTCTTATTCGATCAAAAAAACGAAACTTAGCGACCGCCTGGGGTTAGTCTGTAATTGTTGTGCGGTAAAAATCATTTGCAGCAGCTACGCCGGCGCCGGGTGTCAGCTGGTAGCCCGCATGCAGCAGACATTGATCCAGGGCCGCCAGAAACAGCAGCACATGCGAACTCTGGCTACTCTCTCCCATCAGGCCGATCCGCCAGGTTTTGCCCTTCATGGGGCCGAGGCCGCCACCGATTTCGATGCCAAACCAGTTCAACAGCTGGCCACGAATGGTGGCATCATCGATTCCGTCAGGAATCTTGACGGCGTTGAGCATCGGAAGCTGATGGTCATCGGCGACCGCAAACTGAATTCCCATCGCCTGCAGACCGGCTTTCAGGGCGCAATGATTGGCATAATGACGCGAAAATCGGTTTTCCATACCTTCATCGAGCACCAGTCGCAACGCCTGATGCAGTGCAAAGTTCATGTTAATCGGTGCAGTATGATGATAGGCTCGTGAGCCGCCCCAGTAAGCACGGACCATGGACATATCCAGGTACCAGCTCGAAACCTTGGTCTTGCGGGCATCCATGGCGGCAAGGGCGCGGGAACTGAATGTAACTGGGGCCAGACCGGGAGGGCAGCTCAGGCATTTCTGCGTCCCACTGTAGGCGGCATCAACATTCCACTCATCAATTTTCACAGGCATTCCGCCGAGTGAGGTCACGCAGTCAACCAGCAGCAATGCATCCGTTTCATGGACGACTTCGGAAATTTCTTTCAGCGATTGGGCGGCTCCCGTAGATGTCTCTGCATGCACGATGCCGACGACTTTCGGTTTTTCTTTTTTGACGACTTCTGCCACTTCTTCAACGGAAAAAACTTCGCCGAAGGGGCGTTCGATCTGAACGACTTCCGCACCAATCCGACTGGCAACATCCGCCATCCGGCCGCCAAACACGCCGTTCGTGCAGACGACGATTTTGTCTCCCGGTTCGAGCAGGTTCACCACGCAGGCTTCCATTCCGGCACTGCCGGTACCGCTGACAGCCAGCGTGAGTTCGTTTGTGGTATGGAAAATCGTTCGGAGCATGTCCTGGACTTCATCCATGATTTGCAGGAAATACGGATCAAGGTGTCCGACTGTCGGTGAGGCCATTGCTGACAGAACGCTGGGAGAGACATCACTGGGACCAGGGCCCATCAGAGTGCGACGTGGGGGTTGAATCGGGCTGTGAAGATGGTGTTCGGTGATCATGGCTTTTGCTCTTTATACTTTAAAAATGCTCAGAAAGGATTTAATTTTTCGCAAACGATATTCCAGGTCGGTGTTTATTTTCCAGTCACCAGGCGACTGATCTGTTTAAATTCATCGGTGCCCGCAACCTCGCACCATTCAAACAGGATCGATTCGGCGGTGGTAATACACGCTCCCGAATTTTCCATGCGTTTGATGGCGAAGTTCCAATCCAGTTGATTGCGACTGGCAATGGCATCTATGGGAATGATAACGCGATAACCGGCGGCTAACAAATCCAGAGCGGTTTGCTGCACACAGATATGCGCTTCAATTCCTGTCAGTACGATTTTCGTCCGGTTATCGATGGTATTGGAAGCACCGCCCCAACCCAAACATTCGGCTGCACTGAATCGTAGTTTTTCAATGGGAGTCGGCAGCAGCGAGGCGAGTTCCGGAATCGTGGGGCCCAGCCCTTTGGGATATTGCTCGGTACAACTCACGGGAACTTGAAACAGGGTGGCTGCCTGAATTAACTGTTGGATGCGGTGAATCAGTTTTTTAGAAACGGGAATCGCAGGGACCAGCTTTTCCTGCACATCGACGATGACCAGTTGGCATTCCTGATGCGAAAGCAAATCAATGCTGCGAGGAAACGAGGGAACTGATTCTGACATGGATTAACCTGACTGGCAAAACAGAAAAAAGCGTGACAGAATGGATCGAAGCAGGCTCGCGAATCGTCACTCCACTTTCGGATTCCATCCCGCATTGATAAAATAGGATTCAAAAGAGTACCCTAACAAATTCAGAAGCAGTAGTGAAGCACATGAAACATCACAAAACGATTGCCGCGTATATCAGACCGTTTCTTCTGTCGGGAATGTTCCTGTCTGTTTTGGGGTCTGGCTTGCTCTCGGCAGACGAGAAACAGGAGAAAGCCGCTGGTGCCGCTACCGATGCAAAACAGGCCGCGTTACTGAAACTGTTTGTTGAAGAGCTGGTGCCGATTACGCCCGGTAAAGGCAAATTCCCGAAATCGTTTCAAATGGGCTCTGCGAAAGGTCTGCCTGCGGAGATGCCTGTTCATACGGTGACTTTTGCCGAAGATTTCTGGATCGGCAAATATGAAGTCCCGCAAAACTTGTATCAGGCTGTCATGGGAGAGAATCCCAGTCGCTGGAAAGGCCCTCGCAATTCCGCCGAAATGTTTGACTGGCGAACCGCCAATCAGTTTTGTCAGAAATTGACCCAATTGCTACGGAAAAACGGGCTCATCGCCGCCGATGAAGAAATCCGGCTGCCCACGGAAGCCGAATGGGAATACTGCTGTCGGGCCGGAACAACGACGGAATACAGTTTTGGTGATGCAGCACAAAAGCCGGGTGATGCAGGCAAACTGGCCCGAAACCTGGACGCATACGCCTGGCATACCGGAAATGCCGCCGGCAATGATCCCCCCGTTGGTGCTCTGAAGCCAAATCCGTGGGGGTTGTATGACATGCACGGCTACCTTTGGGAGTTCGTCGCAGATCCCTGGCACGAGACCTATAAAAATGCCCCTGTGGATGGTAGTGTATGGGGCTCAGGGGCTCCTGATTCACCTCGCGTGATACGGGGCGGCTCCTGGATGGACCGCTATGACGGTCATCGATCGGCATTTCGAGCGAAGATTGCACCAACAAGTACCAGTCCTGCATTAGGGTTACGTTGTGTGAAAGCAAAAGTGAAAAAATCGGAAAACTAGGCTCTGCGAATTGCAGGGGCGTAGCAGCGGTGATACTCTTTTACATAGTCCAGATGGCGTTTCGCATGAAATCTGATGTTCCGGTATAAATTGGGATCCAGTTCGCGATGAGCCAGGCAATCCGGTTTCAAATCAATCCTGTTTTTAATGTATGTAATTAGGCGAGAAAGTTCATCTCCCATGAGTTCAGAACAACCATCAACTGAAGAAATCAAAACCAGTGAAGAAGCAGTGGAAGCGAATGCACCCGCCGATCAAGGTCAGTCTGCCGACGCAGCTGATGTGACGGCTGAAGCTGCAGCCTCTGCTCCACAGGAAGAACCTCAGGCCGAACCGGTTGCTGAATCGGCGACGACAGCAGAAACAGGCAGTGAAGAGAGTCCACAAGCGGCAGAAGCTTCTGAGCAGCCGGAGCCCGCTAAGACCGAACGCAAAATCCAGCTGAAACCCAAGGTCGATCCGGAGCAGTTCAAAGCAAAGCCTTCACCCGGTACCAGCATGCCTCCTCAACCGAAAGCAGCGGAAGGGGAAGAAGCCCCAACTGAAGCAGCTTCACAGGAAGAACTTGAGGAAGCGGCGATGTTGCAGATTGCCGAAGCCGCTGTTCCCATTGATATTCCACCTGAAGTTGATGATCTGGGCGAAGGACTCGAAGCGGAACTGGCCGCTGCTCTGACAGCACAGGGAGGTCAGGAACTTCCGAAAACGTTGAGCGATGAAGAAGCGGCCGCTGAAGCCGCTGCCGCAGGCACCGCAGCGACACCAGCAGCAGCAACTCCCGCTGATGAGGGATTGGCCGAAGGCGATCGTCTGAAGGGGATCGTGGAATCGATCAATAACGACGATGTCTTTGTTGATTTGGGAAGCAAGGCACTGGGGACCCCCGGCATTGTTCCTCTGCGACAGTTTGGCGATAAGCCCCCTGAAGTCGGACAGGAAATCGACGTCAAAATCACCAGCATCAAAGAAGCAGAAGGTTTGATTCAACTTTCATTACCACGCGGACATCACAAACCCGCAGGTGACTGGGATGCCGTCTCTGCAGGTCAGGTCGTTGAGTGCGTGGTGAATAAATCGAACAAAGGCGGACTGGAAGTGAATGTTGGAAGTCTGAGAGGATTCCTGCCCGCCAGTCAGGCCGATCTGTATTTCGTAGGAGATCTGGAACCGTTCGTAGGTCAAAAGTTGACTGTGCAAATTACGGAGGTGAACCCCAAGAAACGAAATCTGGTTGTTAGCCGCCGCAAATACCTCGAAGCAGAACGAGAAGAAATTCAGAAAGAACTGTGGGAAAAACTGGCCATCGGTCAGGAGCATACGGGAACAGTCAAAAACATCAAGGACTATGGCGCGTTCGTCGATATCGGCGGAATTGACGGATTTCTGCATATCGGCGAGATCAGCTGGAACCGTATTAAACATCCCAAAGATGCCTTGAGCGAACAGCAGCAGATCAATGTAAAAATTCTCAAGATTGATCGCGAGAAAAACCGCATCAGTCTGGGGATGAAGCAACTGCAGCAGGATCCGTGGCAGCTGGCGGAAGATCGTTACGCAGCCGATTCCACCGTGACGGGGAAAGTCACTCGAACTACCGACTTTGGCGCGTTCGTCGAATTGGAACCCGGCCTGGAAGGCTTGATTCATATCAGTGAACTGGACCACCGTCGTGTGAAACGGGTCACAGAAATTTTGACCACAGGTCAGGAAACCACAGCGAAGGTGCTCGAAGTTGATACCAACCGAAAGCGAATCAGTCTGTCACTCAAAGCATTGATTGACAAGCCGGATGCTCCTGCCGAGCAGGCAGAAGAGCAGCCAGCCTATGAACGAAAACGCAAAGGGCCACTGCTCGGCGGCAATGCAGAAGACACATCCGGTTCCAGTGGTGGCGGCTTGTTTGGAAATCCCAACGATTACAAATAGTCGACGCGATATATTAAGACTACAAATAAAAAATGGCATCTCCTCTAAAAGTGAGATGCCATTTTTTTGTAGTCGTTGATTGGTCATGCCTGACTACAGTTTCAAATTAGATCACAACGGATTCCAGAAGCATTCGCAATTTGCGTAGCTCCAGTGCACGGTCGACGTCTTTCAGTAGAGCTGGAAGAATCTCGACCGAGAGGAACTGGTGATATTCCTGTCGTTCCAGCATACTGATCAGGCGGCTGTAATCAATTTCCCCCAGTCCCACCGGAACCTGAATTTGATCACTGGTAGAATCGCGGAGATGCACATGGCAGACGTAAGGAAAGACCATGTCATAAGACGTATTGCTGTAAGGGCCGCAGGTATAATAGCTGGGGTCAAGAGTCAGTCCTAATCCTTTTACAGACTGACAAAGCTCTGTCGCCGTTCGTGGATCTTCCGTCAACAGTCCTGTTTTGGTTTTGATCGAAAGACAGATTCCGTCGCGGCTGGCAATTTCCAGTAAGGTCTTTAAACGATCAATCTCAGAATTAAATGGTGTTCCCAATGGAGAAGCGGGAATCGTAATCTGAGCAATTCGCATCAGCTTCGCTGTTTTACACAACGATTGAAACGAATCGGGGTCTATGTCGTTTTCCAGACAAAATGCAATCGGAGTCAGCCGAGTGACTTCTTTAAAACGCGAATAAAATTCTTCTGGTGAATTGGCCACTTCCGATGGCTTCAGGTGGTCACTCTCTTCATCCATCCAGATTTCGATTTTGTCGAATTCCAGATCGGTGAGTCGCTCACAACTGACTTCAAACGATTCATCAGAAAAACAACGTGATGATGCAGCTACAAACACGCCGAACACTCCCTTGTTGGCAAAGATCTAATCAAAATGAGCACTTCGTCACTGACGCTGTCTTGCCTTAAAAACTCAAATCTAAAAATAACCCACTTTGACCAGCTTATACAGACCCGGTCATAGAGTGGGGAACCATGATAATCTATCCCGGTTTTAACGATTCTGCAAGGTCGATCAGTTTTGAATATTACAGCGGTTTTCCATTTATTGGGGATTTTAACTATTGTTTGACTCTCATCGGCCGATAAAAGAAATAAGTCATCTGCTGATCAGGGTTGGTTCTCTCAAAACCAATATCAGCAGGAATTGCATCAGGTACCAACGTTTTTGAACTGAATCTTCAGATTCGTTCATATTCAGGAATTCAGGGGAAGGGAAGCCAATGAAGCCTCAGTTGTTATGTAAAATGGCCGCGTGTTTGATTCTGCCATTATGTGTGGGATGCACGAATAGCCAGGTCATTCGAGGTCAATCGAGCGACGGGGAATTCATGATGCAGCAGCAGGCTGAAATGGTCAAATACCAACAGCTCATGCACAAGCAGCTTGCTGGTCAACAGGCCCCCATTCAGCAAATGGGTCATTATCGCCACGGCGGTGGTGCCTACTGTCCTCCCGGCTGGAATAATGGCCACAAAAACCGCTATACTCACAAACAACGCCCGAAGCATTATCAGACATACAAATACATCCCTCCTGCAGCTGTCTATCCTCAGCAAAATCAGCCCCTGGGCATAGTGCAATATCCTTACTATACTCATAAGGGACCAGATGACTTCTTTCTGAAATAAGAAGACGCTTTCCAAAACGACAATTGATTCAGGAGCTGGCCGAGTTCTACTCAGTCAGCTCCTTTTTTATTGGGAGCAAGACACTGAGTTCGTTCTCTTTGTTGATTCACAAGCGGGGTGTATAATGTCCGGTATCAGCAGGAACCGTTTCCCTTCTTGAATGAATTTAATCACCGATTATGAATACCAGTCATACAGCAATTGCCAACGCGATCAAAACGATTGAGTCTATCGCACCGGATGGATATGGCAGAATGTCAATTCCCAGTGAGACAGATGAAGAACTCTATGAGCAAATTCAATTTGCCCTGCAAGTTGATTCCAGAGCCGATTTTCTGCTCAATCAGCGGGGTGTGAATAACCTGCTGAAATATGTGGAGCGGATGGCAACGCAGTGTCTGCGCGAAACAGAGTTTCTTCCTTGCAGGCAAGCCGCTGAGGCAATGGAAGTGCTGTTGTCACAGCCTGATTACGATGAGCATATGTCGCTGGTGGCTCTGGCATTGACCCATGATGCCTACGAGCGCCTACCCGAGCCGCAGCCTGAATTTGATGAAAAGCAGTTACCCCGCTTCAGCAAAGCCTGGGATCACTTTTTTTCAGACCTGGATCACCACAAATCGATTTCTTCTGTCCACTTTCGGATTCGAGAGGAAAAAGACGGCCCACGCTATAACTGTTACTGGTGAGCCGTCTGTTTTGCGATTCAGGATTTTTTCGTAAGGGGAATTTCCAGTTGGGAAGGGACCGGCTTGACCGTTTTCTGATGTTTTTCAGCGGCCGCCTTTAATTCCTTGATCACATCGGGATGATCCTTGGAAATGTCATATTTTTCTGAGGGATCGTGTTCAAGATGATACAGCACCGGGGGATCGTGTTCTTTGAACGGCTCTCTGCCGTAAGCTGGTTTGGTGATGAAATGGGCTTTCCAGGGACCTTTGCGAATCGCCATCAGTTTGGTCCCTCGATAATAGACCATTTCCTCTCGGGGGCCTTTGCCGGTATTCATTAAAACGGGTGTCAGATCTACGCCATCGACGACTCGATCCTGGGGAACTTTCCCGCCCGCAAGTTTGATGGAAGTGGTAAAGATATCCATCGTACTGCCCAGTTCCTGTGACACGGTACCCGAAGGAATATGTCCAGGCCACCACGCGAGAGTTGGCTCACGCATGCCACCTTCCCAAGTGCTGCCTTTCCCATCCTTTAATAACCCCGCAGAGCCTCCCTGTTGATTGAAAATCAACCAGGGACCATTGTCACTGGAAAACCAGACGATCGTATTTTGATCCAGTCCCTGTGATTTCAGTTCCTGCAGAATTTGTCCGACACTCCAGTCAATCTCTTCAATCACGTCTCCAAATAAGCCACGCCGACTTTTGTCGACAAACTTTTTCGAGCGAAACAGCGGAACGTGTGGCATGCTGTGCGCCAGATAGAGATAAAACGGTTGTTTTTGATTCTGCTTGATGAATTTGATCGCCTCTTCGGTGTAGCGTTTCGTAATGGTGGTCTGGTCCGCCGGTCGTTCGATGACTTCCGTATCGCGCATCAAGGGGACATCCCAATATTTGACTTTGGGATCCAGGAAAATATTGCGGCCCATTTTTCTATCTGCCACGCGATCCATGTCATTGGAATAAGGAATTCCATAGTAAGAATCAAAGCCATTATTGGTGGGCAGAAACTGGGGGAGATGGCCCAGATGCCACTTTCCGACACAGGCTGTTTGATAGCCGGCGTCCTTGAGTGCTTCGGCCAGAGTCACCTCGCTGGCAGGAATGCCGCCGCCGGAATTGGGAAAGAGTACCCGGCGTTTGTCACTGCACATTCCAGAACGAATCGGATAGCGGCCTGTGAGCAAAGCGGCCCGACTGGGAGTACAGACCGGGGCCGCTGAATAGAATTGGGTGAATTTCATCCCTTCCGCCGCCATCTGATCCAGGTGAGGCGTTTTGATTGTAGGATGCCCAAAGCAGGCCAGGTCCCCGTATCCCAGGTCATCGGCGTAGATCACGATGACATTCGGCTTAGATTCTGCACGAACTTCAACGAGTGATGAGCTCAGGGTGAATAGGAAGAATAGGATTAATAAGGCGTGTTGTTTTTTGCTACGAATGAGTGCGAGCCGTTTCATGTAAAGCTTTCTCACGAATGGGGTTTTGAAATGAAAAGTCATGGGTTGTTCCTCTGATTGTTCACGCTTTCCTTCCGAAGTGCAACCTAAAAATAAGATTTTACTTATGTAAAACTTTGACGGTTATGCCGATAACTCCTTCAGATACTAATACTTCACGTCCGAAATATTAGTAAGGGCAACCTCTGTGCTCAAACAGGCGAGGCGTCATTTTAAAACGAATTATCAAGCGTGAGGCGGAAGTGTATGGAACAGGATAGCAAACCCAATTCAGAAGCTCCATCTGGTTCGACAGACTGGAAGTCATTGCATCACCATGAATGTGTGGAACAGATTGATTTATTGATCCGAACCGCGCATCTGGTCAGGGCGGCGTTAAATAACAGTTTTGCACATCTGGAAATCAATGAAGTGCGCTACTCTGCTTTGAAAGTGATTGATGACATTTGTGAGACCGGTTGTTCCCAATCTGAGTTAGCACGAAGGCTGGGGCAGTCGGAATCGAATATCTGTACGTTGATCGAACGAATGGAGGGGGATCAGTTAGTCATTCGCAGGCAGTCACAAAAAGACCGCCGCAAACGTGTACTGCAAGTGACTGAGCAAGGTTCCCGTATTCTGGAACAGGTCAAAGCGTATCACGGTATGGTTTCACACCGTCTGTTGGCTGCATTGAATCCGGATCAACGGCGCCAGTTGACCAGCATTCTGCAGGCGTTACTGAAGTCGGCCTACATTCAGCGCTCCCAGCGCGAAACAGTCAAAACCTTTCAGGATGCTTCCAGCCCTTATCCTTATCAGGGCGCACCGGCAGCGTAACGTAATCGTTTTTCCTCTTCTTACCAATCCTGGCATTTTACTAACTACTGTAACGGATTCTCCTCTATGAGGCGTATAAGACTGACTCCATTTTGTGGCAAGACCAAACCATATTTGACGATCGCTCTGATCGTTTTTATGACCGTGGCTCACACTGGTTGCTCTCCGACGTTCTGGTTCGATCAAGCGAATCAGGATACGTATGAAATTCTTGCCGAGAACGCGAATGACCCTGCCTGGCACGTGCCTCGTTTCGATGTGGAACCCGATCCGCGCAGTCGGTTTTATGATCCCTATGATCCCAACCACGAACCACTGCCGCCGGATGACCCTGCCGCGAATGTTTATATGCACTGGCTGCAATGCAAAAAAGGGTATAAAAGCTGGCACAAATTCGGCCGCGCACTCAGTATCGAAAATCCCGACTGGCTTGTGCAGTATGGTATCAGCCCGGAACTCAGTGCGGAAATTGCCGCCTCTGGTGATGCATTGGAAGGCGTGGAACTACCGGCGCTCAATAATCTTACTCTCGCTGAAACGATTGATATCGCGAACATTAATAGCCGTGAATACCAGTTCCAAATTGAAAATCTGTTTCTGGCAGCCTTGGATTTAACCTTCGGTCGATTCCAGTTTGATGTTCGTTATCTGGGTGTCGGCGGGCAGAATCCTCAAGCCGAAATCAATCGTCGTCGTTTATCAAATGGTACACAGGAACTGGATCTGGCCAGCCGCATCGGCGTCAATCAGGTGCTCCCCAGTGGTGCGCAATGGGCCGTCGAACTGGCCAACAACACGCTTTGGCTGTTTTCCGGTTCAAACCAAACCAGTTCAGTCAGCGTGCTGTCTTATTCTCTGGTACAACCCCTGCTCCTCGGTGCAGGTCGAAAAGTTGTCTTGAATAATCTGACACAGGACGAACGGAACGTGCTGTATCAGACACGAACACTCGCCCGATTCCGAAAAGAATTTTTTACTGATAATGTCGCCGGGGGAAATGGCTTTTTACAGTTACTGCAGCAGATTCAGGTCATCGAAAACGAACGCGGGAATATCAAACGTCTGGAACGCCAGGTGGAAATTCTGCGAGCTCTGTCTTCTCAGAAACCTAAAGTCCAATCCGAAAAACTCGATCAGCTTCCAGAGAACTGGATCATTCCACCAGCGCTCGTGGATAAGCTCGAATTCGATGACGAATCTCGAATGCTTTCCTGGAAAGGCGAGATGACCGAAGAACAGGAGAAACTCCTGTTGGCGCTGAGTGATGCCGATTCCTTTCAGGCAACCGCCAATGAACTTGTATCGCGGATTCGCACTGAGGTCGTGACTTTGGATGTGGCACAATTGGAAACACGACTGGCACAATCAATCAATCGCTTGAGAACGTTTGAACGACAGTATCAGGATTCATTGGGCTCGTTCAAAATCTTTCTGGGGCTCCCCCCCAACATGCCGATGACGATTGACGACTCTTTATTAAAGCCGTTTGAATTGATCGATCCCCTGCTCCCTCAGATCGAACAGGAAATTTATGACTATGTCGAAGTCTGGGCGAAAGTCTACGTTGAGAATTGGGAAGACCCGAATCTGGTCCCACCCACAACGGCGGAGATAAAAGAGGTCGTCGCAGGACTCCAGCAACTTCTGGCCAAACTCCGCACTGATGCGCTGCAGACATTAGAGCAGGACATCAAAAACGTGGAATTGCTGCTGGGTGATACTGATGAAGGGGCAACTGATGAGCTGCTCTCATTACGACAGCGTCGCTTCCAGTCGGAAGAAGATCGAGAGCGGGTTCGCGAAAGTACGAAAAATGATATACGGTTGTACTCAAGCATTCGCAAGGAAATGCAGAACATCGAAAGCCGTCTGGCCGGGCTGCAGAGCTTTTTGAGCGAAGACAAACTGACGAATGAGCAAAAAAAGCGAATAATTTTAGAGATGGCCAATTTGCGGGAAGACATGCTGAGAACCTCTCAGGGGATGCAGGTAATCGAGATCGGTCTGCGAGTGGAACTTATTACCCTGGAACCATTTATGATGGATATCGGTGAAGTGGTCCGCATTGGCCTGGATAATCGCCTGGACCTGATGAATCAGCGTGGAATCGTCATGGATGCACGAAGATTGATGGAAGTGCGGTCTAATTCTCTGGAAGCGGTGTTAAATGTCGTAGTCGACGGGGATGTAAGTACGCCTCTGGGCAGAAACAAGCCGCTGGACTTTCGCGGTAGTCAGGCTGGTTTCCGTGCAGGAGTGGAGTTTACAGCCCCTTTATCATTAGTACAGGAGCGAAACGCATATCGAGAGTCTCAGATCGATTATCAGCGAGAACGACGTGATTTCATGGCGGCGGAAGATGCTGTGAAGTTCCAAGTTCGTCAAAGCTGGCGTCAACTGTCGGTCTTACGGCAGAACTTTGAGACATCGCGAGTTCAAATTCGTTTAGCTGCTTTACAGTATGATAATGCCGTCGAGGCGACCTCAGATCCTTCCCAGGCGGGACGAAATCAAGGGTTAAATCTGTTAAATGCGTTAAATGCGGTATTAGACGCACAAAACAGTTTAATCAGCAACTGGGTAAATTATGAGCAAAACCGACTTAACATCTATCTAGATATGGGTATTATGGAGATAGATGAAAATGGAATTTGGAAAGACGATTTCTATCAACACCGCGCGGGAAGAATCAGGCCCACCAATGAGCACCGCCAATCCACCCCAGAAACAACCGAAACCGGAGTCACTGCAGACGAAGTCATCAGACCCGTTGTCTTCCGACCAGCAGCAGAACTCAACGCCCTCTCCACAGACAGCGAAGAAGAAACGCAAGTTACCCAGTAAGACAAAGTTGCTCTTAGTGGCAATTTTACTTGTTACGGGGACGGTTCTGGCTACGCCCGCATTCCGTACGACCCTGTTCTCTTCCGGTCCGAAAAAGAATACGGCTTACATTACTGACAAGGTAACACGGGGGCCGTTGCGAATCACCGTGAACGAACGTGGTCAGCTTGACAGTTTGGATAACGTCACACTCACCAGCAAAGTCAAAGGCTATACGACCATCATCAGCATTGTTCCAGAAGGAACGATGGTCAAAGCTGGGGACCTGGTCTGCGAGCTTGATTCCTCATTACTCGTCGATAAACAAAAGCAACAGCAGATTCAGGTCACACAGGCGGAAGCCGAACTGAAACAGGCTTTTGAAAATGTGGAAATTCAAAAGACACAAAATGACAGCGACAACTCTGCTGCTCAACTGGCATTGGAACTGGCGAATCTCGATCTGAAGAAGTTCAAAGAGGGAGAATCACAGCGCGACCTGAATGTTAAAGAAGGGGCAATTACCAAAGCCCGGGAAGACCTGCAACGAGCGGAAGAAAATTTCGAATTCTCCAAACGGATCGCGAAGAAAGGTTACAAAAACCAGAACGATGTGGAAGCAGACCGCATCAATGTGGTGAAAGCGGAAATCGATCTGGAGATTGCCAAAGAAGATCTCAATGTTGAAAAAGTTTATGTCCAGCATCGGAAACTCATTGAGCTGGAAGCGGATGTTAAAGAAAAGGAACGAAATCTGGACCGCGTAGAACGTAAAGGTATTGCTACCTTAGCGCAATACGACGCTCGTCACAAAGCCAGTCAACTGACCTATGAAGTCGAGAAAAGTGAGTTAGAGCGGATTGGGGAACAGATTAAGGCTTGTAAATTGATTGCGCCGCAAGATGGGCAGGTTGTGTATGCGAACCAGAACAGCAGCCGACGCAGCAGCGGTGAAGATGTCATCGAAGAAGGGACGGAAGTCCGAGAACGCCAGGCCATTATTCAGTTGCCCGATTTCAGCAAGATGAAAGTCGACGCCCGCATTCACGAATCTAAAATCAGTATGATTAAACAGGGATTACCTGTTGAAATTCGCGTTGATGCTTTCCCTGACGAACTTTACCAGGGAGAAGTGGATCAAGTCTCTTCTGTGCCGATTTCCTCGAACTGGATGCGTCCTGATCTGAAAGAGTACAAGGCAACCATCAAGATCATTCCAAACGGAGCGGATATCACGAAACTCAAGCCAGGTTTAACAGCAGAAATCGAAATCCGCGTTGAACAACTTGATAATGTCCTCCAGGTGCCCGTACAGTCGATCATCACGATTGGAGATCAGCGTTATATGTTCGTGCTTGAGGCAGATGGAGCGCCAGTCAGAAGAGAAGTCAAAATCGGCCAGGCCAGTGATACGATGATCGAGGTTCTGGAGGGCGTCGAAGTCGGTGACGAAGTGATTCTGAATCCTCGAACTCACTTTGCCGATGAGCTGATCGATCTGGAAGAGCAATTGGCGATCGAAAAGAAAAAGCAGTCTGAAAAACAGAGAGCTGGACAATCCAAAACAGATTCCTCAAAACCGCGGACACCGGGAGCAGCAGGTGGCAAACCAAAGGGACAGGCGGCAGCCAAAGCTAAGCCTGCTGGCGGCGGTGGTTCTGCTAATTTCCTGAAACGCATCGATAAAAATTCGGACGGCAAAGTCTCCAAAGAAGAAGCCCCCGAACGGCTGCAGGAACGTTTCGATACACTGGATGCCAACAAAGATGGTTTCCTGGATGCAGGCGAACTCAGCAAGCTCAGGCCCCCTTCAGGAGCTCCCGGAGGCTCCCGTCCCGCGGGAGAAAAGCGACCATGAAGTTGGCGGCGCAAGTTGTTGACCTCACCAAATTCTATGATCTGGGTTCAGTTGTGGTCAAAGCATTAAAGGGAGTTTCGACCGACTTCCCCGAAGGCGATTTTGTCGCCATCATGGGATCTTCCGGTAGCGGAAAGAGTACGCTTTTGAACCTTCTGGGAGCCCTCGATCGTCCCACCAGCGGACAATACATTCTGGGCGGCCGCGATGTCTCGACTTTGAATGATGACGAACTTTCCGAAATGCGGAACGACATGATTGGATTTATTTTCCAGTCATTCAATCTGATCGCACAATATACGGTGCTGGAAAATATCGAAGTCCCCCTGCTCTACCGGGCCGGCTATCCTGCCATCGGTCGTGAAGAACGAGAATGGTGTATGGAACTGGCCCACATGGTCGGGCTGGGAGACCGCATGGATCACCGTCCGTTCCAGCTTTCCGGTGGTCAGCAACAACGTGTGTCGATTGCGCGGGCTCTGGTGAATGATCCTCAAATCATTTTGGCTGACGAACCGACGGGGAACCTGGATTCCGCCACGGAAGCTGAAATTATGGGAATTCTTCACAATTTAAATGCGGAAGGACGTACCATTATTATGGTGACGCACGAACCCGGCATCGCCCAGCAAACCAAACGCCAGATTATCATGAAAGATGGTCTTATCGAAACTGAGACTGTCATAGAACATCCTCTCTCCACAACTTAAAACGACTCACACCTTTTATTTCGTTTCACTCAGGTCACTCCCATGACTCGCATCATCCGCATTGTTCGACTCGCACTGAAAAGCTTATTGCTACATAAGTTGCGGTCCGGGTTGACGATGCTGGGGATTGTGTTTGGTGTGTTTTCCGTGATTGCGATGCTGGCGATTGGTGAAGGTGCCAGTGCCCAGGCGCAGAAACAGGTGCTGGAGCTGGGGGCAACGAATGTCATCGTGCGAAGTGTCAAGCCCCCGCATGAAGTGACGCAGTCTTCGACGCGCAGCCGTGTGCTCTCATACGGGCTACTTCGATCCGACTACAAAGTATTAACCAATACCCTGCCCACCATCACCCGTGCCGCGCCAATTCGTGAAGTCGATCGTGAAATTCGTTACCTGAAGGAAGCCATGAATGCCCGCGTCGTGGGTTGCACAGCCGATTATCTGGAGATGAATCATCTCATGTTATCCCAAGGTCGCTTTCTGACAGGCAGCGATCAGGAAAAACTGTTGAATGTCGCTGTCATTGCCAATGAAGTTGCCAACAGTCTGTTCAAATTTGAAGACCCAGTCGGAAAATCGATACGCATCGGTTCCATGTTTTACACGGTGGTTGGCGTAACCAAAGACCGGACTGCTTCCGCCGCCATTGGCGGCAGCCTTTCCGGACAGGATTATAACAAAGACGTATATGTTCCCCTCAAAACGCTACAGGCGCGCGAAGGGGATCTTGATATCAAAACTCAGGCGGGTAGTAATACCGCAGAACAGATTGAACTGCATCAGATTACGCTACGTGTGAATGACAAAGACGCCGTTTTGCCCACCGCGCAGGCAATCAGAGAAACTCTGGAACAGTCTCATCCCCGTACGAAAGATTATGCGGTTGTCGTGCCGCTGGAGTTATTAAAGCAGGCAGAACAGATTCGAATGATCTTTAACGTTGTGTTAGGGTCAATCGCTGCGATCAGTCTGGTGGTGGGAGGCATCGGCATTATGAATATCATGCTGGCCACCGTCACAGAACGGACCCGGGAAATTGGTGTCCGCCGTGCGCTCGGGGCGCGCCAACGCGATATCATCGAGCAGTTTCTTACTGAGACCATCGTACTGGCCGGCTCGGGGGGATTGATTGGTGTCGTATTCGGTTTACTCACACCGATCACATTTCTGGGCATTCAATGGTTTGTACAGAATTTTGTGATGGAAGGTGGCACGGCTGCCTCGGAAGTCGGGCGGATGTTCTTTGATCTGCAACCGCAAATCGCATTCTGGAGTCTGCCTGTCGCGTTCGGAATTTCCGTCACCATTGGAATCCTCTCGGGGATTTATCCTGCGATTTCTGCAGCCAAGCTCGATCCGATTGAAGCACTCAGGCACGAATAACCGTTCAGGTTTTCACCTGTTAAAGCCTGCTTTGTGCAAATCAAACCGATCGACGAATCTTGATTCGTCTGGTGAATTTTCGACCCTGAACTGTTCCCCTCAAATCGAGGGCGCCTACAATAGAAGAGTGCTCTTTCAGAGTCATCGAATCTCAAACGTGAACCTACCTTAAGTCGCCAACCAAGACAGGGAGAATCAGGCATGCCGGGAAAGCGAGCTTTTCTGAATCGAATCTACTTCTATATTGCAATCATCGCATTTCTTTTTGCCGGCAATCTATTCCAGACCTCATCTGTGTTCGCGGATGATAAAACACCTGCTAAAGAGACGAAGCAGGCAGATCAGGACAAAGAACTGGCTGTGAAAAACCCGTTTCCGAATCGTCCCAAGGCACCCAGCCTGGATGGCGGGACAGAATGGTTGAACACATCGGGGGAGATCACACTCAAGGACTTGCGGGGCAAAGTGGTTCTGATCGATTTCTGGACTTACTGTTGTATCAACTGCATGCACGTGCTCCCCGATCTGGCGTATCTGGAAGCAAAGTACCCGAATGAACTGGTTGTAATTGGCTGTCATTCTGCCAAGTTTGACAATGAAAAAGAGACCGATAACATCCGCCGGGCGATTCAGCGCTACGAAATCAAACATCCGGTCATCAACGATTCCAATATGACAGTCTGGCGCAAGTACGGCGTGCGGGCCTGGCCTTCGATGGTGTTGATTGATCCCGAAGGAAATTACTGTGGGCATATATCCGGAGAAGGAAATCGCGAAGTGCTCGATCAAGTTCTGGAACGGGTGATTGCCTATCATCGAGCGAAAGGTACCCTCGATGAAACCCCCGTGCATTTCGAACTGGAAGCAGCCAAGCTGAAACCAACGCCTTTGAAGTTTCCCGGCAAGCTGCTCGCCGACGCCCCCAACCAGCGGCTGTTTATTTCCGATAGCAATCACAATCGCATTGTGATCACCTCGCTCGATGGAAAACTGATCGACGTCATCGGCTCCGGTCAGATTGGCAAACAGGACGGCGATTACAAAACGGCGTCCTTTGATCATCCGCAAGGCATGGCGCTGGTCGGCAACACGCTGTATGTGGCGGACACCGAAAACCATATGATCCGCACCGTGGATCTCGATAAAAAACAGGTGGCAACACTCGCAGGCACCGGCGAGCAGGCCCGTTATCGTTCGCCGGGCGGCAAGCTCAGAGAATCCGCGCTCAACAGTCCCTGGGCACTCGCTGAGATTAATGGCGTGCTTTATATCTGCATGGCAGGGCCGCACCAGATCTGGCAGCATAAATTGGGCAGCGATGACATCAGCGTCTACGCCGGCTCGGGACGGGAAGATATCACCAACGGTCCGTTGGATACGTCGGCGTTCGCTCAAACCTCTGATATCACCGTTGACGGCGATGTCTTTTACGTCGTGGACAGTGAAGGCTCAGCGGTACGTAAAGTTGACACCAAGAAAAAGAATGTGACCACGGTCGCAGGCACGTCCGATCTTGAACGGGGACGCTCTCTGTTTGAATTCGGTGATAAAGACGGCATTGGCGATCAGGCACGTTTACAGCATCCGCTGGGGGTTCTGTTTGACAAAGGTCGTCTATTTGTCGCGGATACCTACAACCACAAACTGAAAACCATTAATCTCAAAACGAACGAGGTCAAATCTTTCCTGGGAACCGGTAAAGATGGTGCTGCACTGAACCCGGCCGAGTTCTCCGAACCGTCAGGTCTGGCGCTTGTGGGCAATCGATTGTTTGTCGCTGATACGAACAATCATCGGATCTGTGTCGTGAACCTGGACGATAACAAGGTCAGCGAATTCAAAGTGCAGGGTTTAGCGCCCCCCAGCTTACCGAAAAAGGCAGATGACAGTTTTGCACCCGCTAAAAATGCACTCGCGGTCTCTGCTCAAACTGTCGCATCAGGCAAACCTTTCAAAATTACAGTCACGCCCAAGCTGCCGGCTGAGTATAAACTCTCGCCACTGGCACCAGTGAAGTTTTCCTTTAAATCGGACACGAATCAGGCATCCGTCAAAGGCAAGGGGACCGTGTCGGGAAATCAACTGGTTCTGGAACTGCCCGCCTTAAAAGATCCTTCAGGAGCTTACACACTCAATCTGAGATTCGGCTACTGTCGCGACGGTGTGGGCGGATTATGCAAACAACATTCTGCTCATTGGAGTATTCCCATTCAGACTGCTGCAGGGAGCAAGACGACCGAGATTTCGTTACCGTTGGATCTCTCAAAAGAATGAATCCCAGTTTAACAATGGAAATAACCAACGGTTGCTGATCTTTCAAAAAGACTGATCAGCAACCGTTTTTTTCTAGATCATCGGCACGTTCGCATCATTTTCGTTTCAGAACTACAGGATTCGAGCAGGCTGGTTGCTTCTCATCCTGTTGGCATGGCACTTGCATTTCAGAGAGTGCGGGGGAGTTCAAAGAATAAACTGAGCTGTTTTTTTACAACAGACTGCGGTATAAAATCATGATGCTGACAGGAGGATGAGCTATGGCAAACAAAGATAAAAACTATGAACAGGCCAAAAGTCGGGTCGAGAAAAAAATCGGTTTTATGATTCATGCCGGCGTGTACGTGGCGGTGAATGCCGGTCTGATTACATTAAACCTGACGCGCTCACCTGAGAAATACTGGTTTATCTGGCCTCTGGGAGGTTGGGGGATCGGGCTGGCGTTTCACGCTTTCAAGGCTTTCAGTTCCGGTAGTGCAGTGAACTGGAAAGAAAAGATGATTGAGAAAGAGCAAGAGAAGCTCGATCAGTAACGTTGAATACTCAGTAGGAAGCAGGGTAAGCATGACCGCCATTGATCCGATTTGCCACATGGAAGTTGACGAGTCCACAGCGCTGCAGGAAACCGTTGACAATCAAACCTGGTATTTCTGTAGCCAGGGATGCCGCGACAAATTTCTGGCACAACATGCGGAAGAAGAAACACCGCCGGAACCGAAAGCAGCGTGCTGTCACCATGAAGGCGGCGGTCATACAGGGCATCACGAACAGAAAAAAGCAGAGGCCCCGGCGCCGGAGGGTACCATCTATTCCTGTCCGATGCATCCCGAGATTGAGCAGGTCGGCCCCGGCAGTTGTCCGATTTGTGGCATGGATCTCGAACCGATCATGCCTCAAAAAGAGGAGTCGCCTGAGGAGGTCGCCGAATACGAACAGATGGCCCGCCGCTTCTGGGGAGGGCTGGCTTTGGGCTTACCGGTCTTTCTGCTGGCGATGCTGCCGATGACGGGACTCCCGATTCATCAATGGATTCCCATTACCGTTTCAGGCTGGATTCAATTCCTGCTCAGTACTCCCGTTGTGTTATGGGCGGGATGGCCTTTGTACGAACGCGCGTATCGTTCGATTCTCAGTATGAACCTCAATATGTTCACACTGATTGGTATCGGCACCGGAACCGCCTATATCTACAGTATCATCGCACTCATCTTTCCCGGCATCTTTCCGGAATCATTCCGTCACGAGGGGACAGTCGAACTCTATTTTGAGGCGACGGTGGTGATTACCGTGCTCGTCTTATTAGGGCAGATGCTGGAGTTACGGGCGCGGAAACGAACCAACAGTGCGATCCAGGAACTGCTGGCACTGGCACCTCCCACAGCGCATCTGGTCGAACATGGTGAAGAGCGGGAGATTCCACTGGAAGAAGTGCAGGCGGGCAATCTGCTGCGCGTGCGTCCGGGAGAAAAGATTCCCGTCGATGGAATCGTTCAGGAAGGGAAGAGTCTGATCGATGAGTCGATGATTACCGGAGAACCCGTACCGGTTGCCAAAATGCAGGGTGACGAAGTGATTGGTGGTACTGTGAATCAGACGGGCTCGTTCCTGATGGAAGCACAGAAAGTGGGCGGCGATACCTTGTTATCACAGATCATTCAAATGGTTTCCAGTGCGCAGCGAAGCCGTGCCCCGATTCAGCGCGTGGTGGATACTATCGCGGCTCGATTCGTTCCCGCGGTTCTACTGACGTCTGTGATCACCTTTATCCTCTGGAGCTGGCTGGGGCCCGAACCCCGATTCGCGTATGCGTTAATCAATGCGGTGGCGGTACTGATTATCGCCTGTCCTTGTGCGCTGGGTCTGGCGACGCCGATGTCGATCATGGTGGGCGTCGGACGCGGCGCCAAAAGCGGCATTCTGATTAAAAATGCCGAAGTGCTCGAGACACTGGAAAAAGTCGATACGCTGATCGTCGACAAAACAGGGACACTGACTGAAGGGAAACCCAGACTGACCGAATGCATCACGGCTGGCACGCTGAGTGAAAACGAACTCCTGCAACTGGCGGCTTCCGTCGAACAGCATAGCGAGCATCCCCTCTCACAGGCTGTGGTGGTCGCGGCGAAAGACCGGGAATTGAGTCTGTCTGACGTGCAAGACTTCGATTCAATTACCGGCGCGGGTGTGACAGGCACCGTGAATCAAAAGACGGTCCTGATTGGTAGTGCGGCTTTTCTGAACGAGCAGTCTGTCACCATCAACGACGAATTGATGACGCAGGCCAATACACTCCGCGAACAGGGGCAGGGGGTGATCTTTGTTGCTGTTGATGGAACGTTGGCGGGACTGCTGTCTGTCTCTGATCCGGTCAAGGAGACGACGCCACACGCGATTGAGAAACTGCATGAACTCGGGCTCCAGATCGTGATGCTGACAGGGGACAACGAGAAAACCGCCAACGCGGTCGCACAGTCGCTCAACATTGATGAAGTCGAAGCGGGTGTGAAGCCGCAGGATAAATATCAGAAGGTCAAAGACCTGCGTGCAGCCGGGCATAAAGTGGCAATGGCTGGTGACGGCATCAACGATGCGCCCGCACTCGCAGAAGCCGATGTGGGAATCGCGATGGGGACGGGTACCGATGTCGCCATCGAAAGTGCCGAAGTGACTCTGGTGAAAGGGGACTTAAGAGGTGTCGCCGACTCGATTTATTTGAGTCGACTGGTCATGCGCAACATCCATCAAAATCTGTTGTTTGCGTTTGGCTATAATGCACTGGGGATTCCGATCGCAGCCGGGATCCTGGTGCCTTTCTTTGGTATCCACGCGCTCTTAAGCCCGATGATCGCAGCGGCGGCGATGAGCTTCAGTTCGATCTCCGTGATCAGCAATGCACTCAGGCTCAGAACGCAGTCGTGATGATTACTTATCGGCTTTGTTTTTCGCCTTCACAATCCGCTTGATTTCGTCCAGTAACAGGAAATGCCCCGGTTTCACCATGTTTCCGTGCGTGAAACCGTCCAGCTCGAATAGCTGGACCTGCTCGTGTCCCACGACATTCAGCAGACTGTGCATGTAGGCGTTTTCTTCATAGCGTGTCGGAAATTCCAATTTGCGATCTCCGGTTATCAACAGGATCGGCGGCGCATCTTTCCGGGCATGGAACAGCGGGGCCATGTCGTCAATAATCGGCTGATCCCGTTTGATACCCATTTCTTCACGGACCGTCATG
The DNA here is from genome assembly GCF_007744675.1 of Gimesia alba. Lineage (NCBI taxonomy): Bacteria > Pseudomonadati > Planctomycetota > Planctomycetia > Planctomycetales > Planctomycetaceae > Gimesia > Gimesia alba. The sequence goes on along the minus strand of NZ_CP036269.1, from coordinate 6,218,920 downwards.
TGCGTGATGCAGTGCCCGCTGTAAGGAATCAGTCCGGCGATCTGATTCGGATCAATTTTATAGGGTGCCAGCCAGCGTCGATCGAGGCCGATCATGCTGGTCAGATAGCCGCCGGCCGAATGGCCTGCGACAAAAATCAGATTCGGGTCGCCGCCATATTCGGCGATATGTTGGAATGTCCAGGCGACGGCAGCCGCTGCATCTTCCAGGTACGCCGGTTTTTTTGCTTTGGGAAACAGTCGATAATTCACAGCGACGATTGCGATGCCCTTCTGTTTCAATTCCTTGGGGATACTTTTTTTGCCCCCCTTTAATCCGCCGCCATGAAACCAGACCACGGTCGGATAGTTTTGAATCGATGTCGGGTAATACAAATCGAGCTTACATCGTTCGCGTTGATACTCGGTTTGATCGGGCGTTTCGGACGCGTAATACGAAATATCTGAAATGGTTTTATAGTCTTGATCTGGCTCCACGGCTTTCACTGCCTGGAATGTGAAACTCAAACCTACAAATAATAAAACAGTGAATTGAACCAGACGTTGTCTCATGATTGTCCCTCTTGTGGTATGTTGAACTCTCTGATGTCGTGTTTTGAAATTGTGAATATATTTATGACGCGTTCAGGCGTGCTTTCAATTCCGGATAGCGTTCGTCGGTGTCACCCACCTGTTGTTTGAGCTGTTTTAACTGCTGTTTCAGTTTCTTCACAACGGGCGCATAAGCGGGATCGGCGATGACGTTTTGCATTTCGTGGGGATCTTTCTGCAAGTCGTAAAGTTCCCAGTGCGGAGGCGTAGGGGGTTTCACGGCACCCGGCGCATCCAGCGGAAGCCCGTAGAAAAAGATTAACTTATAGTCTTTCGTCCGGATGCCATAATGAGCGGGATTATCGTGATGGGCCATATGCATCCAGTAGCGATAGTACGTTGCCTCAGGCCAGTCGGCGGGAGTTCCTTCTCCTTTCAGAATGGGTAAAAAAGAGCGTCCCTGCATGAATTCCGGTTTCTTGACTCCCGCCATATCGAGCAAGGTCGGAGCAAAGTTGACATTGTTGATGATGGTTTCGTCTTTCGAATTGGCTTTGATCCATTTCGGATAACGAACAATGAACGGCATCCGCAGCGATTCTTCATACATCCAGCGTTTATCGATGTAGTCGTGTTCGCCCAGCATGAAACCCTGATCGGCCGTGTAGACGATGATGGTGTTATCGAGTTCGCCCGTTTCTTCCAGATGCTCCAGCAGCCGTTTCACATTGTCGTCGACGCCACGGACACAACGCAGAAACTTTTTCAGATAACGCTGATACGCTTCACGAGTATATTCCTCACTCGAAAGTCCCGGGTCTACAAACATGTGATGGCCCATGTTGCGTCGCTGGTTGCGCTGCCCGACCGATGTACCATAGAGAGCCTTGTTTAACGGACCATGATTTTTGCGCTGCCAGAGCGATTCGGGTTCCGGGATGGTTACATCCTGATACAGCCAGTCGTAGCGTTCTGCATTTTCAAAGTTGTCATGGGGAGCCTTGAAGTGATGCATCAGAAAGAACGGTTTGTTTTTCTGATTTCGATTTTTGAGCCACTTCAGTGAAATGTCCGTGATCGCGTCGGAGGAATGTTTGGAGTCATACCGGCTGACGCGAAATTCATTTTTCGGCCAGGGTTTAGGACCACGTACGCGGAACACGGGATTGAAATAACTTCCCTGTCCGGGGAGCACTGTATAAAAGTCAAACGCAGCCGGCTCTTTTTTGAGATGCCATTTACCCACCATGGCTGTTTCATAACCGGCGGACTTCATGAGTCGCGCCAGATGCTGCTGTTCAGGGCCAATCGCGCCATTGAGTGTTGTGACACCATTCACGTGCGAGTACTGTCCCGTCATCAACGTGGCTCGGCTGGGCGTACAGATGGAATTAGTGCAGAAGACATTCTTGAGCAACATCCCTTCGCTGGCCAGACGATCCAACGTGGGTGTCGGATTAACCGCAGCCAGACGGCTTCCATAGGCACCAATGGCATGCGCGGCGTGGTCGTCTGACATGATGTATAAAATATTGGGTTGCTGCTCGGCTGCCTGCAGAGCGGGCAGGGGAGCCAGGAATAGAGCAATGCTGTACAGGATCAGACAGTTGAAGCGCGTAGATGGCATGACGAGGCTCATGTTTTCGGGGAAAGAAGTTATTACCTTTTGGTCATCGGCTCATCAATCTGTTTGCAGTAGCCTCGCCAAAAGCATAGACTGAGATTATAGCATGCCGGATCGGGGGTTTTAAATCATGGAATCCCGATGATCCTGAGATTCACCATTTATTCTCGTATTCCCTCGTTTCCATCCTTGCCTCTGGATCAGACAACATGACATTCTGCAAATCAATCTGCCTGCTGAGTTACCTTCTCGTTTCACTGACCTTCTGCCATCTGGCCGCGGATGCCAATGCCGCCAAACATACCAACGTGATTCTGATCATGACCGACGATCAGGGGGGCTGGGATTATGGTTTCATGGGAAACAAGCATCTGAATACGCCCAACCTGGACGCCATGGCGGCAGGAGGGGCTCGCTTGAGTCGATTTTATGTGAGTCCCGTTTGTACTCCAACGCGCGCCAATCTGATGACGGGCCGCTATAACTATCGCACGCGTGCCATCGATACTTACATTGGCCGGGCGATGATGGAACCGGAAGAGACTACGATTGCAGAAGTCTTAGCACCCGCCGGCTATAAGACCGGGATTTTCGGAAAATGGCATCTGGGCGATTCCTATCCGATGCGACCTCAGGATCAGGGGTTTCAGGAAGTGCTTGTGCATCGAGGCGGCGGCATCGGGCAGCCCAGTGATCCACCGGAAGGGGTCGGCAAATATACGGACCCAGTTCTGTTTCACAATGGCGAACAAAAGCAGATGAAAGGTTATTGCACCGATATTTATTTTGATCACGCGATGAAATTCATCGAACAAAATGAAGCACTGGACAAACCCACGTTTATTTATCTCGCCACCAACGCGCCGCATGGCCCCTTTCATGATGTGCCGGAAGATTTGCGTCAAAAATATAAAGCCATGGATCTGAATGATGCCTACGGTTTTGACTTGAACAAAAGGCGAAAGAACGAGAAGCTGTTTGACAATACCTCTCGCATCTTTTCGATGATTGAGAACATTGATCAGAATATCGGAAAACTGTTTCAGCATTTGAAAAAAATCGGCGCCTATGACAATACGCTGGTTCTGTTTCTGAATGATAATGGCCCTAATGGCCCTCGGTTTGTAGGCGCTCATCGTGGCATGAAGGGACGTGTGAACGAAGGCGGGATTCGGTCTGTCCTGCTGGCACACTGGCCCGCACAACTCAAAGCAGGCACCGTCAACAATCGGATCGCTGCCCACTATGATGTCTTTCCAACGATTCTGGCTGCGACAGGCGTCGACAAGCCAGAGGCTTTGAAACTGGATGGCGTGAATGTCCTGCCGTTATTAAAGAATCAGGCAGAGAGCTGGCCGGAACGCGCGCTGTTTCTGCAATGGCATCGCGGCGATGAACCGACGCCACGCACCAACGCCGCGGTGGTCACACAAAATTATAAGATGACATTTTCAAAAGAGAACGAACCGGGCAAACTGTTTGACCTGACGAAAGATCCGGCGGAGAGTAAAGATCTTGCCGACAAAAAAGCGAAGCTGGCAAAGAAGTTGACGCGTCAATATAACAACTGGTTTGCCGACGTCAGTTCGACGCGACCCGATAATTACGCACCACCACGAATTCATGTGGGCAATCCCAAAGAGCCGACCACCGTATTGACGCGTCAGGACTGGCGGTATTCAGGTCCTAAGGGGAAGGGCTGGACGCGTGATGCACGCGGCAATTGGCTGGTGACCGTGGAGCAAGCGGGTTCGTACGACATTAAAGTTCAATTTCAGAAACAGGAAGATCGGGTCACGACTGAATTGACGGTTCAGCTGGGAGATGATCAGTTCCAGGCGAAGGTTCCCGCAGACCAGTCAGAATACGTCTTCAAAAATGTCTCCCTGCATCAGGGGAAACAGACCGTCGATGTGAAAGTGGCTGAAGGCAGCATCGAGCGAGGGCCGATGATGGTTTATCTTACGAAAAACAAATAGGACGCTGATTTCTGTTTCCGTACAACATCCGGCATCTGTACAGATCTGATTCTTTCTGGAAGAAAGTACAAAACTTACCTGATCTGGAATGGTCAATGGTGTCGATTCAAATTACCATAAATAAGGAACATTAAGTTAGGGGCGGGCAAGTTTGGTGGCCGCTGGTTTTTCTGCTTCTTCTTCACAAACATCCAGCAGAATGGAAGTGGAGACGTAGGAAGTACAAGGTAGCCGCCGTGCCAGACCCGTCCGACTCAAGTTCAATGAAACAATAACCCCAGGATCACTCCCACTTGCCGATGCTTCCGTCGGCCTGCCTCTTTTTATAGGACTGATTAATGCAACAGAATTCAAATTTCAGCCGACGTGAGTTTCTTAAATCGACGACTGCCGGTGCAGCCGCAATCTCTACCGGGATCTGGACCGGCTTTGCTCCTGCTGCTTCCAAGTCTGCCAATGGAAAATTGAACATTGCCTGTATCGGAACGGCCAACCGCGCTGCGGCAGATGTGGAAGGAGTGAAAGGTGAAAATATCGTCGCACTCGTCGATGTCGACAGCAATTATCTTGATCGTGCCGGAGCGAATTTCCCGGGGGCTCGTCGTTATGCTGATTACCGCGAGATGCTGGAAAGCGAAGATGGAAAAATTGATGCCGTCGTGATTGGAACGACCGACCATCATCACGCCCCGGCGTCGATTCGTGCGATTCGTAAAGGGCTGCATGTGTACTGTGAAAAACCACTGACGCATACCGTTCAGGAAGCACGCATCATTGCAGAGGAAGCGAAAAAGCAAGGCGTTGCGACTCAGTTGGGAACTCAGATTCACGCCGGCGACAATTACCGTCGTGTCGTGGAAATCGTTCAGTCTGGTGTGCTGGGTGATGTCAATGAAGTTCATGTCTGGGTTGGAAAAGGCTGGGGAGGCGACGACCTGCCCGCAAAGACTCAGGAACCTCCCAAGAATTTGAACTGGGATCTGTGGCTTGGCCCTGCACCGGTTCGGCCTTACGCCGCGGGTCGTTATCATCCCGCGCAATGGCGTCGCTGGTGGCAGTTCGGTCAGGGAACATTGGGTGATATGGCGTGCCATTATATGGATCTGCCGTTCTGGGCGTTGGATCTGCGTCATCCCACACACTGTGAAGCAGAAGGTCCGGAAGTGCATCCGGAAGCCTGTCCGCACGGTTTGACTGTACGGTATCAGTTCCCCAAACGGGGCGATCTGGTTCCGGTCAAACTGACCTGGTACGACGGGAACATGATTCCCAAGAAAGTCGCCGGCCAGCGCGTTCCCGGCAGTGGTGTGATGTTCGTGGGAACGGAAGGCACTATGTTTGCCAATTACGGCAGCTACAAACTGTTCCCGAAGGAAAAGTTTGCCAACTTCACGCCACCCGAGCAATCGATTCCCAAATCGATCGGCCATCACGCTGAGTGGATCAAGGCCTGCAAAGATGGTTCACCAACCACCTGCAACTTTGATTACTCAGGAGCGTTGACCGAAGCCGTCTTGCTGGGCAATGTGGCCTACCGTTCGAAGTCACCCCTGGAATGGGATGCTGCGAATCTGAAAGCCACTAACTGTCCCACAGCCGACCAGTACATCTCGAAAGAGTACCGTGACGGCTGGGAAGTGGCTTAGTAAAGCACAGAAGTGAAACAGAAAAGCCCGGCTCCTCACTGTTGAGAGAGCCGGGCTTTTTTTATTGGCCTTCGATGTACTTCAGTTGAATTTCTGTATTGGGTAGCTTCTTTTTCAGCTCTGCAACACCTTTTTCCGTGACCGCGGTGCGCGTCAGTTTCAGATCTTTGAGACTCGTCAGGCCTTCCAGATCAGGCAAACCGGCGTCGGAGACGGCGGTCGAGCCCAGGTGCAGGAACTCCAGTTGCTGCATATCTTTCAGGTATTTGAGGCCGGCATTCGTTAGACGTGTATTGTCCAGATTGAGCCACTCCAGCTTTGTTAAGCCCTGTAATGGTTCCACGCCGGCATCGGTCAGACCGACGCGCCACAGGTTGAGCTTCTTCAACTCACCCAGGCCGGAGAGATGCTTCATGCCTGTATCAGACAGCAAGCTGTTTTCACTGAGGTCCAGTTCTTCGAGTTGTGGAATTTTAGTCAGTGCTTTCAATCCCTCGTCAGAAATCTGATTCTGTGAGAGACGTGTTTTCTTCAGCTTGGGAAACTGGCTTAACGAGGCCAGCCCTTCGTCATCGACGAGTGTCTTGGCCAGATAAAGCTCTTCCAGATTGTTCAGATCTTTCAATTGAGAAATCCCATCGCCGCTGACCCAGAGGAAATCGAGCATTAACGCTTTGAGGTTTGTCAGTTGATTGATATCCGCCATCGCATCGTCGTCGATATCGGAATTACCGGAGAGCCGCAGTGCTTTGAGCTTCGCAAGACCCGTCAGATACGAGATCGCTTTATTATTTAATGAGCAGTTGCGCAAATCCAGATTTTGCAGGGTGGCGACTTTTCCAACCGGTTCCAGAGCAGCGTCGGTAATCGCTGTTTCATTTAAGAGCAGCGATCGCAGGCGTGATAGACCGGCGATATCTTTAAGGGCTGCATCATCGATTTTCACACTCCGGAAATCGACTTCGATGACATAGCCGTCTTTATCCTGTTTCAGTTTGGCTCCCAGTCCTTTTAATGATTCTGCCAATTGAACTTCTGCTTCCGGAACAGATGCTTTCGCCGTTGCCTGGGGTTTCGTTTCCTCAGGTGTCTTTTCCGAACTGGTTTGCTTTTCTGCCGGCTTTTCCGAAGCACAACCGACAAAAAATGAGAGCAGCAAAACGAGAATCAGAGGTTCCCGAAACAGTTTCATAGCAGTTTCCTTAAAATCATAAGTAGCAACGAGTTTCATTCTTCTCTAAGCATACCGTTTGCAGAATAGGCTCAAAACCGATGCTGGCGACTCAATTCCATATTTTGAGGAATTGCCCTCTAAAAGACCGCGCTGAATCATTCTGTCACAGGAAACACGAACTCAGGCGACCCGGGTGAATTATTTGAATATCACATCGATTGATTCAGTAGTCAGCATGTGGTAATTGCTCGAAGGCGGTTCTGACTTCACGAAAACAGAAAGCGATTGATCTGTCACCAGATCAATCGCCATCAGTTTTCTCTGGAGAGTTCCAGCAGCAGAATCATAAATTCCCCCCAGGAAGAGTGCTCTTGCCAAGTTGGCTCAAAAGTGGTGGGGGACCTCAAATGAGGGTTCTCTATGAACAGTATGGGATTCCCTTAAGTGACCTGAATCGCTTTTAAGTGACCTGAATCGCTTTTAAGATGTACCCATACAGCGTCTAATTAGGAGTAATCCCTCCTGCAGTATTCAGGCACTAAAACACCACAGTTAAGTCCTGATATAACAACACTTAGGATCGGTTCCCCGTTTGAAGAGATCCACTGGCGATAAGTCCCGAATAGGAAATTACTAAATCCTTTCATTTGAATCGAGGATTAATACTACTTTTTAAGTGTGAAAAGAGGGTAACTCCCGCGAGGGCTTGTTCTTTCTTCACAGCGGATGAATTATACAATGGCTCGCTCTTTTTCGAGTTGAGTCCCGTAATAGTCGCTGTCGACTGCAGCAACCGAGAACCATGTCGATGACACCAACTACAAATGACCTGATGACGTATTCCACGTTAGCCGATCTTCAGTTACAGAATGAATCTGTCACACCAAATACACTGATCTCAGAAGTTGGCGTTTACTTTAAGTGTCGGCCAGAAGTCGTGGGCTTACTGGTTCAGGATGACAAGGAGTTTTATGGACTGCTTTCCCGAAATTCCTATTTTGAGCACATGTCGCAAGTTTTAAGTGGGTCGGTTTTCTCTCGCAGACCGGTTTCAAAATTATTATCTCGTATTAATTGTACCGCTCTGGAACTCAATGATACTTCTCCCATTGTCGACGCGGTTCGGGAATTATTTAACCGTCCCCCATCAGAGCTGTATGAGCCTCTGCTCATCAAATGCGAAAACGGGGAATACCGTTTTCTGGATGTCGCGCGACTGGTGCATTTTCAGTGTCAAATTCTGCTGGAACAGAAAACCATTGCAGAGATCGCCAATCATGAGAAAAGCCATTTTCTGGCGAATATGAGCCATGAAATTCGTACGCCGTTGAACGGAATAATGGGATTCACTGATGTGTTACGACGGGGAGTGGGATCGAAAGCAGAGCAACAGGAATATCTGGATGTGATATACAAAAATGGAGAGCATCTGCTGGGCTTGATTAATGACATTCTGGATCTGTCAAAAATTGAAGCCGGCCGGATGGAGTATGAAAAACGAAACTACTCACCGCATAAAATTATTTCTGAAGCACTTTCCACGATGCGTGTGCAGGCAAAAGAGAAAGGGCTCTCGCTGGAATGTCAGTGGACCAGCAGCGTTCCGGAAACGATTCACACGGATCCAATGCGACTGAAGCAAATTCTCATTAATCTAGTTGGAAATGCGATAAAGTTTACAAAACAGGGCAGTGTGAAACTGACCGCGACTCTTGATCGAAGCCAAGCCAATCCTCAGTTTGTTGTTGAAGTGCATGACACAGGAATCGGGATAGATCCTCAGAATCTCAAGAACATCTTTTCGCCGTTTACGCAAGCCGATTCTTCCATCACGCGCAGTTTTGGTGGCACCGGTTTAGGACTGACGATCTGCCGTCAGATTGCCGACGGACTGGGGGGAGATCTAACAGTCGAAAGTGAAGTCGGTAAAGGAAGCACTTTTCGATTGTGGGTTGATGCGGGAGCACTGGAGAATGTTCGGATTTTTAAGACACCCCCTACCGAAGCGTTTATGACGAATGAACAATTTCAAGCAGAGACTGCGGAAAGTAGTTGTCTGAGAGGCATTCAGATTCTCCTGGTTGATGATGGGAAAACCAATCGTGACTTGATCTCACTAGTGTTGGAAAACGCGCATGCGTCGGTCACGTGTGCTGAAAATGGCGAAGAGGCACTGCAGGAATATGACCGCGGCGAATTTGATTTGATTTTGATGGATATGCAGATGCCGCTCATGGATGGGTACACCGCGACCAGTACATTACGTTCGCGTGGCTGTTCGCTGCCGATTATTGCATTGACGGCGAATGCCATGCGGGGAGACAGAGATAAGTGTCTGGCGGCAGGTTGCTCTGATTTCCTGACAAAACCAATTAACATCGAGAGTCTGTTGCAAACCGTCGTGCTGAATTTACCAGAGGTCAGGCCCTCAGCTAAAACGCAGCTGAAACAAAAACCAAGCTGCGTCACTTCGGAGGATATCTCGCCGATCGTTTCTGATCTGCCAACAGAGATCCCGAAGATCTTGGTCATCGTGGAAGATTTTATCCAGCGGCTGACAGTAAAACTGGATGAGATGCGGAATGCCTTGAAAGCCTCTGATTGGTCTCGACTGGAAGATCTGGCTCACTGGTTAAAAGGAACGGGAGGGACAGCCGGGTTTAGTTGTCTTACCGAGTCTGCTCTGCAATTAGAGTTGTCAGCGAAACGGAAAGAAAAAGAGACTGCAACAGCAATACTGGAAGAACTTGCGAGATTAGGACAGCGTCTCACGGCGAAGAAGACAGAGACCGGTGATTTGCAAAATATTTAGAGAATGAGAGAAGCTATGATTCGTTCTGCTTTGGATAGCCCATCGACTGAAAATAAGAAAACGTTCCTTGATCGAAATGGATTCGAACAGTGCTGTATTGCCATTATTGATGACGAAAGTATCAATATCGACATGATCAAGTACTATCTGGAGATGGAAGGTTTCAGTAACCTGATTTCGACAGATAAGTCTGCGTCTGCATTTTCGATGATTCAGTCTGAGAAACCGGATTTAGTGTTGTCCGATATTAAAATGCCTGACGTTTCCGGTCTGGATTTGCTGGCGCAGATTCGAGGGCATCAGGAATTCGCGACGACTCCGGTGATTATTCTGACTGCGACTTCAGATAATGAAACAAAAATATCCGCACTGAAGCAAGGCGCAACCGACCTGCTGGCCAAACCCATTCATCATGGAGAGCTCATTGCCCGCATTCGCAATGTGTTAAACGTCAAAATATACCAGGACCAGCTCAAAGCGAATTCAGAAACACTCGAAGAAGCAGTGCGCCAGAGAACGGCGGAACTGGAAGCATCACGGTTGAGCGTGATTCAGTGTCTGGCACGGGCTGCAGAATTCCGAGACGACGATACAGGCCAACATGTGATTCGCGTTGGAAAATATGCGCGGATCATTGGAGCAGAGTTGGGTTTATCAGAGAGAGAACTCTGTTTGCTGGAACCGGCTGCTCAGTTGCATGATGTCGGTAAGATCGGTGTTGAAGATTCCATCCTGCTCAAACCAGGCAAGCTGACGCCTGAAGAATATGATGAGATGAAACGGCATTGTGGTTTCGGTAAAAAAATTGTTGACTGTCTTCCGGAACGAGAGGCACAATTGATCCGGATGCATACGGAGATGGGGGCAAAAATCATGGATATTCCTGATTCCCCTATTCTGAACCTGGCAAAAATTATTGCCATGACTCACCACGAACGCTGGGATGGAAGCGGGTATCCGCTGGGCTTGAGTGGCGAAGATATTCCTTTAGAAGGACGGATTACCGCAGTTGCTGATGTATTTGATGCATTGATGAGTAAGCGTTCCTACAAACCGGCATTTCCACTAGCCAAATCCCTTGAGATTCTTGAGGAAGGGCGGGGAACTCAGTTTGATCCGAGTGTACTGGATGCGTTTACAAAACGACGCCAGGAGATCATCCAGATCCAAATTGATTATGCAGAAACCGATTAAGAATCGGACAACGTTTCACTGTCTGTTCTGGAATCAGTTCATCGTCTGAATGAATGTAGAATCTTTACATTGACAGAGTGCTGTCAGACGTCGATTCGCGCCAGGAATTGCACGCCATATTCCCAGAAATCATCCAGAACTTTTCGCCGGCGTACTATTCTGGAACTGAACCAGGTGTGGATCGGACTGTTCAAGGGAAGTTTGATGAAAATTTCCTCTTGAGGAATCACATCAGGGCATACAAGTGAGATGCCAGATTGAGAGAGCGAGCGACCCAACACCGTGACCATTTCGCCGGAGTAGATTTCGATCGCTTTGGAGAAGCCTTCCGGAACCGAAATGACGATTAAGCCGCGATAATCGATTCGTTTATGTGCTCGCTGGTCAGCATAGATCCGCTTGGCACGCTCTTCGACGAGAGCGAGAATGTTCAGAGCTTTGCTGAGTAAATGTTTTTGCTGCGGAGAATACTGGTAGTAATCTGTAAATCTCTTCAATACTGTTTGCCCTTTGCTGTTAAACCGAGTAATAACCTCCAATTGTCTAAAATCATTTGTCACACCGAAATTTATGCTACTAATGCAAAAAATCAAGGGAAAACACTGCCAGGATCACCTGCTTGTACACTGGGGAATTGCTGCAGCTGACACGTTTTTACAGCTGATAGTTATTTGTTGAATCTGTGAATCGGTCGGATTCTATCGATTCGTCTTGTTTTATTATTCGTGTTTTGCAGGACTGCTCAGGAAGTAGCCAGGAACTAAGCTCAATAACGGAATAGATACGCCTGCTGTTCAGCAGCTTTGCCCAGAGAATCGATCATTTCAATTTCCGCCTGTTTCATGGTGACATAGTCGGAAACGCGACGTATGCCCAATCCGGTGCGTAGTACCTCATCCTGTTCCAGTGCTGTGAGGGCAGCGTCGAGATCAATCGGATACCTGGTCAAACCAAGCGTCTCTCGTTCTTGTGGCGATAATAAAGCGGGATCAGTTAAAACCGGTTCTCCCGGATTTAACTCTTTCTCGATTCCATCCAGGCCCGCGCAGATGAGACTGGAGAGTGCCAGGTAGGGGTTACAGGTCGGATCAGAGGGTTTGTACTCCAGATTGACGGTGGCAGATTCGTGCCCTCTAAAGCCAGACGCCGCACGGACAGTTGCTTCACGATTATCGGGGCCCCAGCAGACGTAGCACGAGCTCCAGCACCGCTCGACAAATCGGCTGTACGAATTGGTTGTCGGTGCGGTAAACGCCATCAGCGCGGGCAGGTGATTCAAGATGCCCGCCATGAAATGACGAGCGGTCTGGGAAAGACCATACTCCCCCGCGTCATCATAAAACAAGTTTTGTTCACAGCGGGAATCCCACAAACTGAAATGGATATGGCATCCATTTCCGGCGGTTTCCGGAGATGCCTTGGGCATAAAGGAAATACGAAAGTCGTTCGCCTGCGCTGTGCCGCGAACTGTTTCCCGGAACACAACCTGCTGGTCTGCGGCTTGCAAACCAGGCTGATGACGGACGGGAATTTCATGCTGTCCATGACCCGCTTCCGGATAATATTTTTCGACCATTACGCCCTGTTTTTCCAAGGCGGAAATGATGGGTAAAATATAGGGGCTGGCCAGATCCATGGCAGCAGAACTGAAACAGTTCAACTGGTCCAGTGGTTGCCATTCCCCATTCACATCGATGAAAATGGTAAATTCATTTTCAAAGGCAGCGCGAATCACCATTCCTTTGTCTGAGAGTTGATTCAGGAATGTCTTGAGCAGGCCCCGCGGACAGAGTTCCCAGGGTTGCCCATCAATCGTTTCGATATCGGAAAGCATTCTGGCGTGCCCCGGTAGATAGGGCAATACCTGAAAGGTTTCAATGTCAGGACGAATCCGTACTTCCCCCACTGGTTGAAATTCACTTTCCGGGGGCAGATGGTCGAACACGGTTACTGAAGCCTGTGCCTGGGTCAGCCCCAGTCCGGATTCCAGAATTTCATCGAGGCTGCCTGGTCGGAACGCTTTGCCGCGAGTAATCCCGTCGGGGCCGACATAAATGGCACGGATCAGCTCTACGTTCTGTTCGGCTAGTTGTTTCTTCAAAGCTTCCTGCTGCATCTGCGACTCAATGCTGAAAAAGGTTCGGTTTGTGAATGGCTGAAACGAGGTGTCACTTCATTACAACAACGCTTTTCTTGATCTGTTTATGGCAGGCAATGCAGGTCATCGTCAGATGCAGATAACTGAGCGAAGCGCCATCGACATTCTTTTTCTTGGCATAATTCATAACCTCTTTTGCTGCATTGCGGAATTCCGCACTTTGTTGCGCGAAAATCGGTCCCTCGACGACCTGCCATTCAGTCGCATTACTCATTTCGATCATCTTTTTCGTTCCTTTTTCGATGAGATCGAAATCTTCCGTTACGAGTCCTTCCAGAACATCTTTGGAACTATCAAGTTTGGCCTGCATAAATTTGGAAACATTTTCTTGTGTTGGATTCTTTTTTCCCGTGCGCTGTTCTACTGCATTGGTTTTTTCTTTCGCCTGCAGAGAGGAAAAGCGTTCTGCCTGATCTCCCCAGCCTGTGATCAAGATTCCACAGATGATTAATAAAGAAAGACTTCTCATGGTTCGCTCCTCAAAGTGTGCCTGGCTGACTAAAAAACGGGTTTTATTATAATTCAATTTGCTGATTCGGGATAAGAATCAGATCATAGTAGAATCTCAGAAAATACAATCTTAATCTTGAACTGAAAATGTAGCTTGTTAGAAAATTATTTGATTACTACGACACTTCTTCGCCAGTCGTTTATTCAGGCTACGATCCTTTCGTTCCTGTCCAGGCAGGCGGATCACTGGCCGGGAACGATTCCTCAGAAGCTTCATCAACTTCATTCATCGGGGGAGTGGGATTGCGCGAATGAATAATCGTCAGTAACAGAGCAGCCGGCTCCAGGCACTCTACAGCGTGGGGCGCTTTGTCAGGTAAGTGCAGCAACTGCCCTGTAGTTAATTCATGCTCTTTACCAAGTGCCTTGAAACGGACGCGTCCTTCAAGGCATTGAATAATGAGAATCCCTTGAGCGGTATGGCTCGGGAGCGACTTTCCGGCTTTGAGTATCAGACGAATGATTTCCAGATCATCGGTCTTGACCAGCGTAGTAGTCTTTGTTGACTCCAGCGCATCGCCTAAGGGGCCAACATCAATTACTTCACCCGCCTCTGCATATGATTGTGTCATGGTTTTCAATCCTTTTATGAGAGTCTCGTGAGTCTTCTTTTATTCTATGACTCTCCAGTCAGGAGTGAAAGCCCCTGTTGGGAAAAACCGTCGTGACACTTGTGTCCCACTTATTTTATCTGCTGCACTCCTGCTTCCAGGATGCGTTGGGCCTCCAGGCTTATATTGGGACTACAGAGTCCCCAGGGGTCTTCGCCTGTTCGGACGCAATGGGCAAAGTGTTCGGTTGCCGTCTGCAGGTAGAGCAGGGGACATTGGACTTTGACCTCTTCGCCTGTCGGCTGTGACTCCGTAGCCAGCATCAGCCGCCCCTTCTTTTGGGGTTCTACAATGAGTGTGCCTTTCGTGCCGTAAATTGCCGTCGCATAGGCGGTCAGTTTACCGATTTGCGACCAGGAACCTTCCGCAGTGGCGATCGCATTGGGGTATTGCATGACGATCAGTGCATTGTCTTCAACGCCGAGCGGCTCGGGTCGATACACACCGGCAATTCCGGTAATGGTTTCAGGCATCCCGATTAAGACGCTGGAGAGCACACAACCATAGCAGCAGTAGTCCATCATCGCACCAGCACCGTTTAGTTCGGAGTCAAACAGCCAGTCACAAAAGTAATCGCTACAGCCCAATTCTTTGGGACCCGCATGGGCGGCCCGGTATTTGATCTGCCAGATCTCTCCAATTTCTCCGTCCTGTGCCATCGTAATCGCATGCTGCATTTGTGGCCACCAGGCAAACGGCCAATTTACCATCAGACAGACGTTCTTGTCGCGAGCTGCCGACAGCATTGCTTCTGCCTGGGCCAGGTTCGCTGCCATCGGTTTTTCGATCATGACGGGAATGCCGCGACTGATTGCCGCCAAAGCCAACTCGGCTCCCTGTTTGTTACTGCTGAAAATATAAACGCCGTCCAGTTCATGCTGTGCAAATAATTCCTCGGGAGTCGCATAGGTGGGGCAATCGTATTCTGCTGAAATGCGGTCGCGGAGAGCCTGATTACTGTCAAAGGCGGCGATGAGTTCCGCGTTCTGAGAATGTTGCAATTGTGGCAGGTGGTCCCAGACATGATCGTGAATGAGACCCAGAATTCCGATGCGTAATGGCTGATTGGTCATGGTGCTCTTCTATCTATTTCAAGGTGTTTGTGTTTTAGGATAAGGGGATCGAGATCAGGTTTGAGCCCGCTGAAATTCATGAAAGGCGTCTTTGAGAGCTGTGAATTCCGAATCGGTGTAAGCCCGCGATGCTGCTTGTCCCCAGACGGGGGCAGGCCAGTAAGGATCGCTCTGCTTTCTGCCAATGACATGAATATGCAACTGGCTGACCACATTGCCCAGCGTGGCGATATTCAGTTTATCAGGTGCCAATGTCTGTTGAATAAAACGGGCTACCAGATTGACTTCCTTTAAAATTGCTGTCTGCTGTTCGAAGGGCAGATTCGTCAATTCAATTTCTTCACAGCGGGGGACCAGGATAAACCAGTCAACCAGCGCGTTATTCATTAAGAGCAACGTTGATTCTGCGAGTTCACAAATCTGTTTACAGTCTGCCTGCAGTCGGTCGTCCAGTTTCATCTTCAAGTCCATTTCTTGGCTAAACAGGAAACACAGAACGTCAGTTGGCTCGATTGATTAAAAAGGTTGCCATCTGGTCAAAAAACGATTCGAGTGTCTGTCTGACATCGGCTGGGAGTTCCGTTTCATCCATCGCATTGTTCATTAATTCCATCCAGCGATCACGGGCACTTTGATTGATCGCAAAGGGTGCGTGCCGCATACGCAGGGCGGGGTGCCCGCGTTCATCAAGATAGCGTTGCGGACCACCCAGTCGATAAACCAGAAATTCTTTGAGGCGATATTCGGCACCTTCGAAATCATCAGCCGGATACATGGGTTTGAGGATCTCGTCTGTTTTCACACCCTGGTAAAAGGCGGCGATCAGTTGCTGGAGCTTTACTTCGCCCAGGTGGTCATAAATTTCTTCAACGGCAATCTGGCTCATCGGTGATCGTGTTCTGTATCTTGGTATGCGTGAATTTGTGTGTTATGCGAAAGAATAATGCAAATCGTGTTTTCATCATTCAATGAGATTATGGTATCTTAGAAATTGATACAGAAGATTCCTACCCTGTCGCTACTTCATCCAGCGAGAGTTTTTGAACTGACCCTTTGAGGCGAGGCGGTATGCAGAGCCGACGCACCTGTTTGACTCTTTTGATTGCTTTATTTTCTTGCTCCGCATTGCAGGCAGCAGAAACGCCGCCTTCTGTCTGGCCCGGGTTTCAAACAAGTCCCTGGTTTGATGAGCAAATCTCCTATCTCTCAATTGAACCAGAAGTGCGTTTGATTATCGTTGCGCCCCGGCCAGAGCGAATTGTTCCCGGAAATCCGAGTCGTGTGATTCTGTTTGCGACTCCGAATGGGAGTACGATCGAGCAGACACTGGGTTGCCAGCAGCAAGAGGGACGCGACTGGCACTTTGATATTCAGCATATCGCTGCCCAGCACCGGAAATGGCAGTCTCTGAACCAACGCGAGAACCTGATTCTAGTCTGCCTGGAAGCAGAGGGGCTCAGTTGGCCTCGTTGGCGCGCCAGGCATCCCGATAATCCAAAGCGGATTCGAACCGTGGTTAATTCCATCATGGAAGCGATTCCGCTCAAAGAGTCACAGCTCACACTTGCCTGTCATAGCGGCGGAGGAAGTTTTCTATGGGGATTCCTGAACGGATCGGCAGAAATACCGGATCAGGTTGATCGTTTTGTTTTTCTGGATGCAAACTATTCTTTCAGTGAAAAAGACCAGCATGGCAAGAAGTTTCTCAACTGGTTGAAGGGGTGTAAGCAACGCCGGCTTGTGGTTCTGGCGTACGACGACAGGAATGTCTTGTATCGCGGCAAAAAAGTCGTCAGTCCCACGGGGGGAACCTATCGTGCGACGCACCGGATGTTAGAGCGCTTCAAACGGGATCTCAAATTCAGCGAGTCCTCTGCGGGGGATTATGTGACTTATGCTGCGCTGGAAGATCAAGTCTACTTACTGATTCATGGCAATCCCCAAAATAAGATTCTGCATACCAGGCTGGTGGGAGAAATGAACGGCTACCTGTATGCAGTCACTCTGGGGACTCCGGAAGGAAAACAGGGGCGTTTACCAGGCCCGCCGCGTACGTATTCGAAGTGGGTTCAACCCGAGCCGTTTACACAACCTGAAACAGAAAATTCGCCTTAAAACAGAGGTGGTTTCCCCAGGTTGCGTCGGACAACCGCCCACTGGCCGGCGTGCATCATCCAGTGGGTGGATTCTCCCGCAAAAATACAGCCTACGGTCGGTCCCAGGTAGCGTACCGATTCGGGAGCGGGTTGCATCAGATCCTGATCACTGAGGCCTGCGAGCACTTTGAGCGACCCCTCACGTTGTTCCTGCATCAATTGCAGGTATTCCGCTTTGGTATGAAAGTCGGCGGGGTTCTCACTGGCTGCGGTTTCTTTTGTATATTTTGCCTGAAAACCGTCAGGCAGCGCTGGCATTGAATTGGGGAAGACCTGCGTTACATGAAAGTGCTCACTCTGAATTAAATGGCCTAACTGCCAGGCGATATGGTTCATTTTTTCAGCAGGTCTGACAAACAGATCGGCGTCAGTTAAGTCTTCGAGATATTTAGTGACAACGAGTGTCGGAAGTTCCAGAGTCGTTTTGATGTGTTCTGCGAGACTCATGGGAATCCTTTCGTGATGTTGGCCGGAATGAAAAATCTGAGTGCTGTTTTATAAGATTTCGACAGGTTGTTTTCGGGGAGCCCAGAGTGCTTCCGCATATTTCACATGACAGGTTTGTCCGCGATAACGGGCCAGTGTTTCTTTTCCCTGGAGGGCACCGTTGGTTTGTGTGGGATCATAGTCGACATTCCGCTGCAGAGCCATATAGCGCCCGAGCCATTCCATCGATTTGTCCCAGTAATCCGTCACATCCACAAATGTATCCGGTTCAAAACCAACCGTATGCCCCGGGCCATTATCGTAATGATAGATCTTACGGGGCCGTTTAAAGCGATCCTGATTCAGGACCCGCCCGCCATGATTGAGGGCAATTTTACTGAGTTGAGAGGCGACCGTGTGATCGTGATGATGATCGTACTCCCACATTTGCAGCGCGATATCCGGCTTGATGTCATGGACCGCGGCCGCTACTTTTTGTTTCGTTTTTTCATTCGTATCATATTGATGCGAGGCGAAATCAAGGAAGCGGGTTTCGACGCCATATTCACGGGCAATCGAAGTGACCGATTTTCGGAAGGCTTCTTCCCGGCCTTTGGTGGGCGGCCAGTTACTGTAGTCGCCGATCAGAATCAGTTGAACCACACGGTAATTTTTAGCGACTGCTTTCAGCATGAGACCGGGAACGCCATACACACAGTCATCAAAGTGCGCACCAATTGCCAGCAATGTCTTTTGATCGGCCATCATCGTATTTTCTTTTTGAAAAGTTTGTATGGAAGTAATTTCGAAAAGAATCGAACCGGGCGACTCTATATTGATGATACTGGGGCCAAACACAAAACGCTATCAAAAAGGTGGGAATGGCGAGAGGGAGGCAGGTGCTTGAACTCATGATTTTTGATGACGGCGTATGAGGAATCATATTAATTGAAAAGATCAGCCTGCCCCGTAATCACGGAGCAGGCTGATCTTTTCGTTGTTGGATTGTGCCAGAAACTGTTTTAAGCCATTTCAGCGACTTGTCTTGAATTAGCAATAAAATATTCCAGGTATTCAGCCTGGCACGTCATGAGATCATAGAACTCTTCGGCGGCTTCCACATTTTTGGTTTCAATGATATCCTTGATCACCTCACACAGTGATTGGGCCGGCGTGTAAATGTCGATGGGTGTCGCTGCGGAGAGTTCGCCTAAGGTCTCTTTTAATGTGTTAGAGAACGCATGCTTGAGTTCTTCTCGATCACGGGTTTTGTAGATCACACCAGTGATCCCCAGTTTTTTGGCGAGTTCCAGTCGTTCGGTTTGGCGACATTGTGCTTTATTGGCCGGCTGAATACTCGTCATCAGGAAATACATGGGGGCTTCCATTTGCCCGTCATCATTGTAATGCTCCTGTTGCTGGACCTTTAAAAATAAGTCCAGGCCGTCGAGCTCCCGCATCACCAGTTCGGAGAAGACAATTTTGATGTCACTGTTTTTCTCCAGAATAGAGAGTGCTTCAAATCCGGAAGAGGCACATAGGACTTCGTAGCCAAGCTCTTCTAGAAGTCTGGTATGCACATAGCACGTGTATCCAACATCATCGACTACTAGTACTTTCATAGGCCCCTTTTTCTACTTAAAAAATGAAACAGTTGAAGTTCCCTGATTAAAGAAACAGTTTATGATTGTAATTGCGATCCAGTTTCAGTTGCTTTTATTTCATCACAGTTCACGTTGGTTTTGAAAGTGGTTCGCTGAAAACGAACAAACAAAAAAAGCTCGTCCCTGCAAGGGGGGCGAGCTTTCCCGATTTCATTATTTGATTGTGATGGATTCTGTGGTCAGACCGGAATCCATTGTTCTTAAAATGCGACAGATTGTGTTTTTATTTTGATTCATATTTTATCCCTCGAAAGTATAACACAATTTTTTTCGGAGTCGGAAATATTTCGGTAAAGCAAATGCTGGATCGCCTGGGTTGATTACTATAGGAACTGTTTTTGATGAATGAAAACTGTCTCCCAAAATCAACAGATGGCAACACTCCGATTGAGGAGATTTCGGTAATTTACGGCTAATCAGGCATTTATAACATGCGGCTCTGTGTTGCGATAAAGAATCAAAGGGGTGCCCTTACAGTCGGACCCCCTTTTCAAGAAAATTCTGTGGAGGTTAATTCGATGGAAGTCTATTCATTCTCTGGACATTGCCTGATTGGCTACTTACGATAATCTATGTGCAGGAAATTGAGCGAGAGACGGTCAGCTTTCTGCTCTAACGTATTATGAGTTAACAGAAAAAGGATAAATCATGAGTGAAGTCACACGACGTAATTTTCTTCAAACCAGTGCGGGGGCAGTGGCAGCAACATCGTTGCTGGGGAGCACAGCACGGGCCGATGTGAACGGAAAGATCAGAGTCGCCGTTCTGGGAGTTAATGGCCGCGGTCGTACGCATATCAAAGCCATTGGCAATATTGAAGGTGCAGATGTCGTGTTGCTCTGTGATCCTGACGAACAGGTATTGGCAAAACGGGCTGCGGAATTTGAGAAAAAATACGGTCGCAAGGTCGAAACCGAAACAGACATGCGGAAGGTATTCGACCGGGATGACATTGATGTGGTGACGGTAGCGACTCCCAATCACTGGCATTCCCTGGCGACGATCTGGGCCTGTCAGGCCGGTAAAGATGTTTATGTGGAAAAACCGGGTTCACATAATCTATTCGAAGGCCGCAAGATGATTGAGGCGGCGAAGAAATACAAACGCATCGTGCAGCACGGCGTTCAGCTTCGCAGTCAGCCTGCGATCCAGGAAGGTGTGGAACATCTTCGCAAAGGCACGATTGGTGATGTGTATATGGCACGCGGTCTGGTCTTCCGCTGGCGACCCTCCATCGGCCACAAACCGGATGAGAAGGCACCTGCTTACTTGGACTGGAATCTCTGGCAAGGCCCCGCTCAGGAAACCAATTTCTCCCGCCGTCTGGTGCATTATAACTGGCACTGGACCTGGGATTATGGGAACGGCGACGTCGGAAACCAGGGCGTGCATGAGACCGATATGTGCCTGTGGGGGCTGGATGTCAAGCTGCCTTCGCAAATCACCGCCATGGGAGGCAAGTTCCTTTGGGATGACGATAAGGAAACGCCGGAAGTGCTTTCCACCAACTACTTCTATCCTGAAGAAAACAAAATGATTCAGTTTGAAGTCCGTCC
Source organism: Gimesia alba (assembly GCF_007744675.1). NCBI lineage: Bacteria > Pseudomonadati > Planctomycetota > Planctomycetia > Planctomycetales > Planctomycetaceae > Gimesia > Gimesia alba. The sequence goes on along the minus strand of NZ_CP036269.1, from coordinate 6,197,807 downwards.
CTGGATGACGAATAGTGAAGGGGGGGCTTCGGTCGGGAATATCTTCTACGGCTCAGAAGGTTATATGGTTGTGAAAGGGTATAACTCTTATGAGATCTTTCTGGGACGAAAGGGAGAGCCAGGCCCCAAGAATAGTGGCGACGATCCGGTAGAAGCTCACTTTACGAACTTCCTGAACGCGGTCCGATCACGAAAAGCAGAGACTTTGAATGGTCCTGTGGAAACGGCTCACACCAGTTCTGGGATTGCCCATTTGGGCAACATCGCATTCCGCTTGGGACGCCAGTTGAATTTTGATCCCAAAACGGAGCAGTTTGTGAATGATCCGGAAGCGGATAAATATCTGACACGTCAGTATCGCAAGCCTTTTGTTGTACCCAACGAAGTCTAAGGCAACTGCAACGAGTCAGCAGATTGATCAAAAAAAAAACAGCACCGGAAAATGATTCCGGTGCTGTTTTTTTGCAGGCACTGCAAACTTTTAAAAAGAGAGGCTGACCTACGCTCAGGCAGGTCAGCCTCCGTTCAATTTTCGTTAGGATCGAGGTGATCCTCACGAGTGGTGGTTGTCGATGACAACCCGCCAGTAGTCGCTAAGAACAACCACCTTTCTGGCTACAACAATAACTGTCCACTCAATCACCTCCTTTTCTTGGATAAACTCCCTGTTTCTTCATCGGTATGTAGCTCCAACTAGAACACAGGCTTTAGTCCTATCGCACTGCGTGGGTGCGAGACATGATCTACTCTTATTTTTACCATTCCCCAGATTGAGGCAATACCTTTTTGCAGTGAACTCGAGGAAATTCTCGGAACCGGTAAAAGCTGTCATCCGTAACCTATTCTGTCTGAACAGGATATGGATTTATCGATTCATCAGAATTTCACACAGCGTGATATTTCGCAACTTCATTCTGCAAAAAAGTACTGATTTCCTGTGTAGTGACACACGAGGTTCGCAAGTGGTTCGGTCTATTTCTGGTCTTCGGGTGCCATATGTGGTTCGAAGACGGTACGACCTGCTTTTTCTGCCTGCTTGATTGCTGCCACTGCTTCTTCATACAGCACTTGCTGACAGCGAACGAGGTTCTTTTCCTTGTTCGGAGTAATGCGCTCGTAGACGCCATCACTATTCAGGACACGGGCCTTGGCGTTATCTTCAAAATAGGTGTTCAGAATCTTAATCACTTTCCGATGACAATTTTCTTCTTCAATGGGAACCAGTAATTCCACTCGCCGATCCAGGTTGCGAGGCATCCAGTCAGCACTGGAAATGAAAACCCGTTCGTCGCCGCCGTGATAGAAATACAAAATCCGCGCGTGTTCCAGGAAGCGGTCGATAATGCTGACCACTTCGATATTCTTACTCAATTTGGAAACGCCGGGCCGCAGGCAGCAGATGCCGCGAATATTCAGTTTGATTTTGACACCCGCTTCCGATGCTTCGTACAAGGCATTGATGATTTCCGGGTCAACCAGTGAATTAACCTTGGCGATAATCCGCGCTTTCTGTCCCTGTTTTTTGCGTTCGGTCTCGTGATGAATCAGGTCCAGGATTTTATCTCGTAAGCTGATGGGGGCCGCTTCCAGCTTCTGATATTTCTGAGGTAAAGAATAACCGGTAATTGAATTGAAGAAGTTGATTGCATCCGAGGCCAAAAATTCGTCGCAAGTGAAATAACTGATGTCGCTATAGATTTTCGAGGTGGCATCGTTGTAATTACCCGTACCGAAGTGCAGATAGCGTTGAATTCCCTGCGGTTCACGACGGACAATACAGCAGACTTTGGCGTGTGTTTTGAGCCCTTTGACGCCGTAGATGACCTGCACGCCCGCGTGCTCCAGATTTTTGGCCCATTCGATGTTGCGTGCTTCATCAAAGCGTGCTTTGAGTTCCACGATGGCGGTCACATGCTTGCCTTGTTCCGCGGCGCGAATCAGGGCGGCGACAATCGGACTGCGCTTGCTGGTGCGATACAAAATCTGTTTAATCGCCAGTACATCCGGGTCCACGGCTGCTTCTTCAATCAATCGGACAACCGGTTCAAAGCTTTCATAGGGATGGCATAACAGAATGTCCTGCTGAGAAATATTCTCGAACATGCTGATCCGAGGATTCACTTCAGGCGAAGGTTGAGGAGGCCAGCTCACATCTTTCTGCGCATCAAACCCCGAAATGTCCGTCAACCGCATAAACGCGGTGAGATCCAGTGGACCGGGAATCCGATAGACGTTTTCATCGAGAACGCCTAAACCCCGCTCCAGGAATTCCAACGTCTCTACCGAGACGGCTTCAGCAATTTCCAGCCGGATACAATCTCCCTGCTTCCGTTGATCGAGCATGTCCTCCATCTGGTGCAATAGATCAGAGGCAAATTCATCCTGCAAACTGACGTCGGCATTTTTGGTGACACGGAAAGGAATACTTTCCAGGACATGCTCACCTCCAAAATATTGTTCGACAAACAGGCAGACGGCGTCTTCTAATGGTAAATACTGATAGCCGCCTTCCGAAGGGAGTGTGATAAACCGAAATTCTGGTCTCCCAAACGGGATAATGGCAAACCGATCCTGTGGTGTTTCCGATTTTTCATCCGGTGCCAGGCGAACCACGAGATTCAATGTGTGATTTACCAGATAGGGGAATTCCATATCAGACGTGACCGCCATGGGGGTCAGCACGGGATAAATTTCATCTCTGAAAACATGTTCGACAATTCGCCGTTGCGCATCCGTCAGTTCCTGTGGATTTGCCCTTTGAAATCCGGCTTCGGCCAGAGGGGGCTCAATTTCTTTCAGGAGACACTGATATTGTTCCACCATCATATGATGCGCTCGCAGGCTGATGGCATCCAGTGTTTCTTTGGGAGTCATCCCGGACGGATCGGATGTCGTATTTCCGCTGGCCTGTAGTAAATGGAGTCCGCCGACGCGGACCATGAAAAATTCATCCAGGTTCGAACTGGTAATGGCCAGAAATTTCAGCCGTTCCAGCAGGGGAATGTCGGGGTCATGGGCTTCATCTAATACTCGCTGATTAAATTCCAGCCAGCTTAATTCCCGGTTGAGATATTTCGAAGCTTTAGGGGCCATGCGAAACCTGTTATATGAGTAAGTTGATTATTTTCATGGGGCGGCGACAGGAGGCACTGTCGCTGCAACGATTGCGACCTGTTATTTTTTTCTCAAATGCACTTTCAGTCCGAAGACTTCTTCGAACAAAGGTCCTTTTTCGACCAACGCGATTTGTTCCAGGGAAACGTCTTCTACATGGGGAATCGAAATAATCAACTGCCCCTGCGTAATCTCACATTCAATTTCCTGAACGCGTTGACTGTATGAATAATCCAATGCATCGGCGACCCTCAGGATCGCTGCCATCTTAGCGATGGCAATCCGACTGAAACGATCCAGTGTTGAATATCCCTCATGCGTTGCTTTGGGAGAGGCCCGCCGATGGTAGCGCGCGATTAATGCCACCAGTAATAAGTCGGCCTGTCCCAGTCCAAATAGATTTCCATTGCTGATTAGATACATCGAGTGTTTATGGTAACCACGTTGATTCACATAGATGCCGATTTCATGCAGTAACGCAGCCGTGTATAACAGCAGGCGATTCCGTAAATCGAGTTTGTGTTCGTTTTGCAGCGACTGGAACAGAGTGTCTGCCAGAAAAGCAACGTGGCGTGCGTGTGTTTCATCAAAATCAAAGCGTTTCCCGAAATCAATCGTCGAACGGATAACCTGTGTGTAAAACTCATCCGACCAGGTACTCTGATCGGCCATTTCTTTGAGCAGTCCGTCTCGAAAGTTGGCTTTGGTGACGTAAATATGTTTCAGCTTATATGCCTGGGCCAGCTTGGTATAAGCCAACAGAGCAGGGCCCAGGGTTTCTGCATCGGTGAATGCCAGATGGTAGGTTTGTACCAGTTCGTCTTCGTTTTTCTGCAGAATTTGGTCGGTAAACTTACTGAGTTCAGAAACTTTGAGCCGATCCAGTTCATCTAGTGAATTCCCGGGTTCTGGAATTTCATCCTCAGGACGTAATTGAGCCAGGGCAAACCGTACGTCACCACCTAGCACAACCAGTTTGATCGATTTGTCCGCTGGAACTTCATGTACGATTTGCTGGATCACGCGTTCAATCTGATTTTCCATAATCGTACGTTCTTTGGACAAAGGCACGCGATAGCCTTTGAGCATTTCACGCAGACGCAACGCCCCCAGACGGTAATTACTGGAGAACAACACATTGCCGTTTTGTACCAGCAGCAGTTCGGTCGTGCCTCCGCCGATCTCCGTGACGATGGTCTGGGCTTCATCCAGATTTGGCTTAGCTGCCAGATAGGGACGAATACCCTGGTAGGTAATTCGGTTGACTTCCGCTTCGTCCAGGGGAGAAACTTCGAAACCGGTGGCGATGAAAATGCGGTCTGTAAATGCCAGTCGATTATCTGCTTCGCGGACCGCACTGGTGGCGACAACCCGAATCTGATCATCCCGGTTGATTTGATATTCATCTAATCTTCGGCGGTAACTTTTGAGAATTCGAACGCATTCTTCCATCGTCGATTTCTGGATATTACGCGTCTGAAATGTATCTTTTCCCAGCGTGACTGCCTGAGACAGCCTTTCCAGAGCATAGACGGTTCCGTCTGCTTTAATCTCTGCGATTGCCATTCGAATCGCGCCGGTACCGATATCGATGACCGCAATCAGGCGATTGGGGTCAGATTCAGGACGATTGGAACTGGCGGTTGTTTCAGTCAACGCGGAATCTTTTGTATTCATACTTTGGTTTCATTATTTAACGATTTCGTTTCCTGAATCACGGTCCGAGCCCAGGCTGCGACTCCCATCACTGAGGAGTCATCTCCCAACTGTGCGGCAACGACTTTAAACGAATCCTTAAAAGTCGGCATCACATTGTGGCGCGTGGCTTCAGCGACTGCCGGCACAAACAGATCAGGCATCGCTTCCACCAGCCCGCCTCCTAGAACAATGACTTCAGGCGAAAAGATATGGACCATGTTCCCGGCAGCGATTCCAATGTATTCTGCAGCGCGGAGAATGATTTTTTCGACACTTCGATCGCCGCCTTTGATGGCAGAGGCAAGAATGCCGCTGCGAATATCGGAAATGTCAGTCCCGACCATAGATCGCAGGGTCGGGGCGTCACCTCGGTAGGCGGCCTGGGCGGCTGCAGCTGAAATAGCCAGACGGCTGGCGAGGACTTCCAGGCAACCATGTTGGCCGCAACCACATTCCGGACCTTCAGGTAATACTTTGATGTGCCCTATTTCCATGCAAGAGCTTTTGCTGCCCTGAATCAGATGACCACGATAAACGGCGCCTCCTCCAATTCCTGTACCGGGAAAGATACCAATGGCAGAGGTCGAACCTTTCGCCGCACCGAAGCGATACTCACCATAGACACCGGCATCGACATCATTACAGAGGACGACAGGGCAGCCGAAGGCTTTTTCCAATACCTCTTTCACAGGGGCGTTATACCAGCCTAAGTTGGGCGCTTCGAAGATAATCCCGTTTTCCAAGTCCAGCGGCCCGGGACAACCAACGCCAATTCCCGCCAATTCGTTAGGAGTCAGCCCTGCTTCTTCTAATGCCTGATGGATCGTCTGCACCATCCGTTCCAGGCCCAATTCAACACCCGCGTGGCCTTTGGTTTTTCTGCGCTTCTTTCCGAGAGTTTTGTATTGAGAATCGAAAATTTTGGCCAGCATTTTCGTGCCGCCCAGATCGAACCCGGCCCAGTAGCGGTTCGCAGTTTCTGGTGATTCAGTAGACATGTATTAATTTTCTATTTTTAAGGATCTCATCTCCGCTCGAAACGTCGTCGGGTAAAGAACAGATTGTGTTTTGATGAATTTACTTCGAGCTGCCCTCAGTATAACGAATTGTTCTTATCTCGTGTATTCTGATGAATTTAGATCTTAATTAACAAGCTTGGAGACGGATTTTTCATAATTGACCCAGGAGAAGTGTCTGTTTGTGTAGTTGCGGCTTGCTGGAGTAGGGGTAGACCCTTAAAAAACAAGCTCTTTGGTGAGTTTCAAAGAATGCGGCAGCCTGTTGACTTTAGAGTCGACGACAGCTTGGATAAACTGGAAGGAATGATTTCCACTTGGAATCTTTTCCAAACGTCACTCCACTAAAAGATTACAACTCCCCGGGGTTCCTTCCATGTATTTCCAGTTTCCCTGTGAAAAATGTTCTAAAAAGCTCAAAGTTCGAGATGAAAATGTAGGTAAGAAAGTTCGCTGCCCTTACTGCCATCATACGATGCTGGTCAAAAAACCGGAAACACCGATCATTGACACGTCAATCGATGTGACGAGTTCAGCAGCCGGAGGTTCTTCAAGCAGATCATCGACCAGCAGTCGGGGAGGGAAGAAAGATGTTTCCAGTGGTTGGGCCGATGGTACAGAGGTGAGCCTCTCCAAGAGTGGGGTGATTGCGATTGCGTCTTCTGTCGTCTTTCTCGTGCTCATGTTCCCTTTTCGGAGCTATTACCTGGGGGAATTGTTTTTAGATCGAGGCTGGGTTCCGTTCGCACTGGTCTTTTTGATGAGTTGGTCAGCGACGATTCTGATCTTGAAATCCCGCAAGCTGTCCAAACAGAAGGATTCGATGCTGTTTGATACGCTGCCAACCGATATTTCCGAGGATATTTCCGAGAAGACCGTTTCCAAATTCATCGAGCACGTCAAAAACCTGCCCGTCGATCCGCGAGAAAGTTTTCTGGTAAACCGGGTTTTAAGAGGGCTGGAGCATTTCAGTGTCTTGAAAAGCAGTGCGGAGGTTTCGAACCGGCTGCAGTCACAATCAGAAATTGATGCCACGGCCGTCGATTCCAGTTATACCATTCTTAAAGTCTTCATTTGGGCGATTCCGATTTTGGGGTTCATTGGTACTGTGATCGGGATTAGTGCCGCTGTGGGGGGCTTCGCTGGGGGTATGGATCAAGCCGAGGATATTTCCGCGCTGAAAGATTCGCTGGGGAATGTGACTGGCGGCTTGTCGACTGCCTTTGATACGACACTGGTCGCGCTGGTAATGAGTATGCTGGTGATGTTTCCCAGTAGCTCGATGCAGAAATCGGAAGAGGACCTGCTCAACTGGGTGGATGAATACTGTAATGAAAACCTGTTGAAGCGGCTGAAGGAAAGCGATCATGTTGGCGGCGGCGGTGATGAAAAGGATCATCGGCGTCTGATCCAGCGAACCATTGATAAAGCGATGGCGAACCACCATGCCGAATTGCAGACCTGGATTGAAAAACTGGAAGGGATCGGGAGCACCCTGTCACAGTCCGTGATGAAATCCTGGGGCAAAATCGACGAAAAAATTCGTGCCCAGCAGGAGGAACAGCTGAATCAGGTGCAACAGGTGGTGAAGCAACTGGAAACGGTCGAAGAGAAAATGACCGAAATCCAGTCAGCACACGCGGCAAACCTGGATAAAATGAACGGAGAAGCGACGGAGATGGCCGAAGCGGCCGGCGTGCTGACTCAGTCATTCAATGGGGTTCAGCAGGGATTAAACGGATTGAATACCGTACTGACGGATCTGGGCGAGAAGCAGGTACTGATCCAGCAGGTAGAAGCCCCCCGCAAACGCTGGGGACTGTTCGGGAATTCCCGGAAAAGACGATAACCAGAGTGTGGTGATGCAGTGGTAAAGAAAAAGAAAGACGACACAGAAACGGTTTCACTGTTTCCATTCCTGAGTATTCTGGCATGTGTCATTGGTGTGCTGACGCTGATGATCACCGCCATGGCACTGAGTCAGATGGATAATCAGGACGATGTCTGGAAACGCGCCGAAGAATTTGAAAAAGAACAACAGAAGATTACAGAGAAGCAAGAGGAAATTGACGAAGTCAAAAGCCAGATTGAAGATTTGTCAAAACTGAATCGTGAACTGATCCTGGCATTGGAAGAGCTCAAGAAACTCAAACAGGAAAAAACGAAAATTCCCAATGACATTACGCCGGAAGAAAAAGTGAAACTCCTGGCGGAAGCGAATCGTCTGGAAAAGCGGATCGAAGAGATCAAAGACGATCCAATGGAATTGCAAAAGGAAATCGATAAACTCAAAGTCGAATTAAACAAACGGGAAAACCCGGTCGCTGCAGAAGTTCGAATTCAGCCAGGTGGTACGGGCGTAGATCTGAATCCCACTTTTATTGAATGTACGAAAAATGGAATTCTGGTTCTGGATGGCCCGTCAAAAGACTTACGAGTGCGCCGAGACGATTTGAGAAAGAGCTTACCTTTTGTGGAATTACTCGACAAAATCGGTGCACAAAACAAAGGGACGGTCATCTTTCTGATTCGTCAGGATGCGGTTTACACTTATAATATTGCCTCCAGTGTTGCCCGTTCCCGATACTGTCCCAACGGAAAATTACCCGTGGAAGGCAACGGAAAAATTGACCTGAGCAAATTTAAAAACGCGGCAGGTTAAGCAGACTTTGAGCAGATGCTGTGCAGGAAGTCGTGTTCTGATCGAATCCGGTGATTCTGAATGAGTCAACCTGAATTCTTAGTTGAGCGTCTCCCCGAGAGAATGAAAAAAGCTCTGTCGAGGAAAATCGACAGAGCTTTTCGAGTAAGATCACTAGTTGATCTGAGATTATTCTTTCAGATCGTAGCACATCAGAACATCCTGCTCGCGTAGATAAAGTTTTCCGCCACAGACCACCGGGTGTGCCCAGGCTTTTCCTAACACCTGATCTGCTTTGAAACTGCCCTTCAGTTTGTACCCTTCGGTAGTCGCTTCAATCAGAGCCAGGTCACCACTTTCGTAGCGGAAAATCAGGTGGCCATCAGCCAGGGTCGTTGCAGCAGATCCTGATCCTTCGCCCCGAATTTTATCTTCTCTTTTGCCCCAGACGACCTTGCCTGTTTTCAGTTCAACACAGATCGGAAACCCTTTGCCGTGTCCGTGTCCACAATAGATATGATCTTTATACAAGATCAGACCCCCGTGGTGATTTTGCAGTACTTTGGGATCAAGAAAATAAACTTCTTCCGCTTTCATTCCGTCACCCTCTTTCGAAAGTTTCACCAGGGCGCTGCCTGTTCCATATCCGGTTGAGGTGAAGACATAGTCTCCGGAAACAATTGGCGTGGGAATGTTGGCAACGCCATTCGCTACCGGGTTGTAGTTCCACAACAATTTTCCATCACTGGCACGCACGCCAATCAGCCCGCGGCCGGTGAGTTGGACATATTGTTTCACGCCACCTGCATTTGAAATCACGATCGAAGAATAGCCGGCACCGTCTTTGCCCTTTGAACCCAGGTCGGAAACCGATGTTTTCCAGACTTCTTTTCCGGTTGTTTTATCCAGTGCGACCATCATCGCATCTTTTCCACCGGGTGTGCAGATCACGAGGTCACCATCAACGAGCGGAGATTCCGAAAAACCCCACTTGGACATCATTTTTCCGTCCCATTCCTCTTCGAAATTTTTAGTCCAGATGATTTCCCCATCTTCAACACTGAGGCAGGAAATTGCCCCGTTGGAGGAAATGGCATACAAGCGATCGCCGTCGATGGAAGGAGTACAGCGTGCGCCGGGATATCCGTGTTTCGGGTTCAAATCCAGCAGGTTTGTCTTCCACAAGATTTTACCATCATCGGTATTGATGGCGATCACAGCTTGACCTTCCGGAAGATTTCCCGTGGTAAACAGACGATTGTCTTTAATGGAAACACTGGCATAACCTTTGCCCAGGCCGGTAGCAGTCCAGACAAGTTTGGGGGGAGTCGCATTCCAGTCTTTCAGGAGTCCTGTATCAGAAGAATGATTCTCGCGGTTCGGGCCTCTCCATTGCTCCCATGACTTTGAAAGTTGAGTGGGCTCTGCCGCTTTGGATGACAAGGGAATTCCGCAAACCAGCAAGGCTCCCAGGAGCAGGCGAACGGGCATTGAATAACTCATCATAGTCAAATAGTCCTTTTGTGAGATCTTGTAGACCAGGTGGGAAATTAAAGTCGAGATTATCGCGACGACATTCTGCGTGTGGATTTTCAGAAAACCGAGCGAAGGCCTCTTAGGGGTAAGATACGGATGCACGTCTCATAATTATATGTGCCCGTTCAAGCTGCTGCAATCAACGGCAGAAGATTCCTGACCGGGAAGCAGCTGATTCTGTCTCAGGTGAGAGGCAGGAATATTGGGTCTGTTCGTGCAAAACCCGGCTTACACCGGGCACCGCTGGCAGAATTATCTAGAGTGATTCAGGGCGTCCTGAAGTTTTTTTCGCAACTCATCCGGCGAAATTTCAGTAATGCGGAATACTTTCAGTCCTGCCGTTTCCCCTTTATACAACTCGATTTGTGATCTTTTGAGGTTGAGACCGTTTTTGATCACTTTCAACAGAGCTTTGTTGGCTTTCCCCTTTTCCGGGGCCTGGGTAACGCAGACTTTCAGCCTGCCGTCGTGGATCCCCTCAATGCGATTTTTGCTGGATTTAGGTTGCGCACGAACAGGGAGCAGAATCGCCGCCCCATCAAATTCAAGCTGTATGTCTGTGGTCACGTCGTGTACTCAATTTCCTGATTCTAATCCCTCAAACAGGGCACTGCCGATACGGACCAGCGTGGCCCCTTCTTCAATGGCAATTTCAAAATCCCCACTCATCCCCATTGAGAGTTCCTGCAGTGAGACTTGCGCGGGGGACATCGACTGGAGCTGATCGCGAAGTTGCGATAATTCTCGAAAGACCGGTCGTGTCAGTTCGGGGTCCGATGTGTGTGGTGCCATCGTCATCAGTCCCTCGATCTTAACATGAGCGAGAGCGCAGAGGGAACTCCAACTGGCTAAGAGTTCTTCTCGAGAAAAGCCTTTCTTATTTGGTTCGCCGGAAAGATTGACCTCGATCAGTACCCGTGGTTGTAGATTCGATTCTGCTGCAATGCGATCGATGGCCGAGAGTAGCTTGATGGAATCGACCGAGTGAACCAGGCAGGTATGCTGGATAGTACGTCTGACTTTATTGCGCTGCAGCGGGCCGATGAAATGCCAGTGTATATGATCGGGAAGCAGAGCAGCTCGTTCCTCCAATTGCGGAGTGCGGCTTTCCCCCAGGTGAGTACATCCCAGTTCCAAAAGCGCGGCAACCCATTCCATGCGGGCGTATTTTGTCACAGCAATTAATGTGACCGATTCTGGAGAACGCTGCGAATGTTGGCAGGCCGCATCGATGCGGCTTTGAATCTGTGCGTAGTTTTTTTGAATGATGCCAGTCAGGTCGTCCATTCCCGAGTTTTCCACAATGGGGGGTAAAACACTCTCGTCCGTTGAACAGAGTTGAATGTCTCTTAAAAGAAGCAGTCAATCATACGTGTGTGTTTCGTCTGAAATCAACTGAAGGTAAGGAAAATGGAAGGATCTTAAGTGACCACTTTTCCCAGGAACCGGACCCCATACTCCCAGAATTGTTCTTCTTCAATTTCCTTCTGACGGACAACTTCTGATCGGAACCAGGTAACTTGATCTCCCTGCACGGGAACGCCCACGTGAATGGTCTTCTGGTAAATGGGTGAGGGATAAATGAACGACAGGCCGGATTGTGAAATGGAGCGAGACCAGACTTTGATCGTATTGACTCCTCCTTCCTCGGCATATTCCTGGTCTGGAACAGAAATCCAGACAATCCCGCGGAAGTCTTTTCGTTCGTGCGCACGTTTATTCGAGTAATGGATGCTCATTCGTTTATCGAGACGATCCAACGTATCCAGAACGCGCGAAATTGCACGGTTCTGCTTCTCTGAATATTGTTCCAAGTTAATTAGGCTCATTCGCCGCATCCACTTAAATGTTGTCAGGTTGAATACGATATTCAACAAAAATGGTTTGGTTTCTTGTTAAGGTCTAAGTTTGTATAGATCTCTAATAATGGAACTATAGGTCTTGTTTAAAACCAGTCAAATCCCTCCTGGAGACGAATCAAAGTATTTGCATTTGTTCGAGCGATGTTGTGTTTTGTAAACGTTTAATTTTCAACGGTTTCCAGTTTTTCAAGAAATTCTTGCAGGCTGGTTACTTCTTCATTTAAGCATTCAATAAACTGTTCTGCAGCGCCCCCATTTCCGGAATCGATGATTTCTTTGACGGCGTCTTTTAATTTTTGAGTTGGTGTAAACAGATCCAATGATTTCCCGCTGGAAGCAGTACTGGGGGCTCCCATCGCCATGTCTTTTAAGGTGGCTTCGAGTTCATCCTGGTCAAGAGGTTTGAACATGATTTTCGCCACGCCTAACTCTTTCGCCAGTTTAAGACGTTGGACATCTTTATCGTTCGAGTTTTTTTCCATGCGTAACGCGGTCATCAGGATAAACTGAGGAGGGTCGAGTTGTCCTTCATCAGTAAACCGTTCCAGATTCTGTGCTTCCTGGAAGAGATCCACTCCATCCATGCCGCGCATCATCAGATCTGTGACCACGATACTGATATCATTATCTGTTTTCAGAAAATTCAATGCCTCGTAGCCGGATGTGGCTGAGACTGCCGTATAGCCAAATTTTTCTACAAGACGTGAATGAAAATGACATGTGTAACCAACATCATCTACAACTAAGATTTTCATTTTGATTGCCTTTGGGTTAAACCTACATGCGTTGATGATGATCAAACATCGCTACACTCTTGAGCCATCAATGTTTTTAATTCAACAATGAGTTGTGTGATTTCTTTTTCAAGTGAACTGTATTTGATCCGAGATTCATCCAGTTGTTCTGATTTCCCATCATTTTCCAATGACTGGAGCAGGAGATAGGGTTCCAGCTTGGTATAGTTTCCGACAGTTCCCTTACAGGCGTGTGCTGCTTCTGCCAATTCTTGAGAATCATTCTTTTCAACAGCCTGCTGAATATCATTCATTTGCTGCGGGATATAGCTGAAGAATAGTTCGATCATTTCAGCGAGAAATTCCACATCTCCCACCGCCATGTCCAGAACCTGTTCTCGGTTAATTAAACGCCATTGCCCCGTAGTAGAAGTTGTTTCTAAACTTGTCATAGCTCAATACCTTTTTCCTGTGATTTACGCGTCAAAATGGTCTAGTCTGAAGCACAGACATCGAACTGATAGCGCAGACTCTTACTCAGAGAATTAAATCAGCAGGCCTGGAATTAAGGTTAGGTTCTATTTTTAAGAGAAACCAACACTGATCATCAACAAGGCAAATTGGAGGGGAGTTTTTATATCGATTCTGTGATCTGTGCCGATTGGTGGAATGAAAGGGCCTGAGAACTAAGGGAATTCTGTATGTAAGTAGGTATTAATACAGTGCTGACGATTTGATATTTGAGGTGAATGACCTGCTGTCAAGACCGGCCTTTTCCTGTATGGTATCGGGACTTAGATTTGAAAGTCGTCAGTGCTGGGTTTGGTTTGTGCTAATTCCTCGAGTACTTCTCTCACGAGTGACTCTGAAATGTCTTTGAAGACTTCCACACGTCCAATACAGGTCGGAAGCACAAACCGTAATTTTCCACCAACGGTTTTCTTATCCAGTTTCATGCGGTCGATGATTTCATCGTTATCTAAACAGGTCCCTGCAGGGAGTGAAACCGGCAGTCCCAGTGCCTCTAGAAGTTGAATCTGGCGTTCCGTATCCTGATGTTTGATCAAATTGAGTTTTTCTGCGAGAACACTGGCGTAGATCATCCCAATGGAGACCGCTTCGCCGTGCATTAACTCTCCGTAGCCGCAGAGCGCTTCAAAGGCATGTGCAAACGTATGACCATAATTTAAAATGGCCCGTAAGCCGGTCCGCTCGTGCTCGTCCTGTTCGACCACTTCCGCCTTCAACTCGCAGCTCCGGGCAATGACGGTCCTCAGTACTTCGGGCGATCGTTGATTCAGTCCTTCAATATTCTGCTCCAGGTATTGAAAGAACTTGGAATCCAGGATCACGCCATATTTGACAATTTCTGCCAGTCCGCTGCGATAATCTCGTTCGGGAAGTGTTTCGAGCGTCGAGGTATCAATGAACACACCCAGCGGTTGATAGAAGGCACCGATCAGATTTTTCGCTTGTGGATGATTGACGCCGACTTTCCCACCAACGGAACTATCGACGTGTGCCAGCAATGAGGTTGGAACTTGTACGAATGGTAACCCGCGGACATAGGTGGCAGCAACGAAGCCTGCGGCATCTCCCGTCACACCGCCGCCGACGGCGATTAAGACTGTCTGACGGTCGGCCTTCATCTCTACCAGTCGGTCATACAGACTGGAAATGACAGCGAGAGATTTCGATTTTTCACCCGCTTCGATGATTGCCGTTTCCCATTTCCAACCTTTTGCTTTCAGGCTTTTTTCGATTTGGGGAGTATGCAGCGCTGCCAGGTTCCGGTCGGTAATGATGAATGCGGTTTTGTTACCTTCTGCTACGGAATTCCGAAACGCAGGATTCTGATTCATCCAGGTTTCCAGCGTTTCAGCGAACTGATCGAACTGGTCGCTCACAACTGAAATATGATAACTGCGCGGCCCCAGAGCGACATTGACATCGAAACTATCTGACACGGTGTATCCTTCAATATACTAAAATCAGGCAAGTCAATCCGCGGCTCTTGCGAAATCGGCCTTACATTTTGCCTTTTGATCGGTGAATTTTGGTTCTTCTATCCTAGCTTTGAGCTGCCTTGAAGTCACGCCGGATGGTCCTGAAAACCGAGTCCCGATCACGTTTTTTGAGGTGAGCACGTGACAATTTCACACTGCTTGCTAAAATTATTTTGAACATGACCAAACCAATCGACAGTCAGATTCAGTCGATGCAGGATCTGGTTCCCGTTTTAAGTCGAAGCGAAGGATTCGCAGCTGTGGTTGCGGCTCTCCAGACAGGCCAGAGCGGGACAATTGACGGAGCCTGGGGGGGATCGTGCGCGCTGACAGCGGCAGCGATCGCAGAATCGCTCAAATTCCCCACATTGGTCGTCCTTCCCCGATTGGGAGAAATCGACGAATTCAGCGGCGATCTCGCCAGTTTTCTGGGAAGAATTCCCGAAATATTTCCTGCCTGGGAAACGCTGCCTGATGAACACGATGTGTCAGACTCGGTTTTTGGTGGTCGCCTGCGGGTACTGAACCAGCTGGTACAACTCGACCAGAATGCGGATAGTATCCCGCCGGTGATTGTGACTTCGTTTCCTGCTTTACTGCAACCTGTCCCCAGTCGTCAACAGCGCCGCGAAGCCACTCGCACCATCAGGGTGGGAGATGAAATAGACACCGACCCCTTTATGAGTTGGCTCATCGAACGTGGTTTCGAACGTACAACGGCGATTGAGCTTCCGGGTGAATTCAGTATGCATGGCGGCATTCTGGACATTTTTTCTCCTGATGCCACACTCCCCCTGCGGATTGAATTTTTTGGGGACGAGGTCGAATCCATCAGGCAGTTTGATGTGGAAACACAGAGAACCGTCGAAACCTGCGAACAGGTCGATCTGACGCTGATTTCTCCCGTCTCTGCTGCTCAGGAACATTCACAACGCCCGACACTGGCCAAGGATCTGGATGAGACCGCTTCCGAGAGTCTGTTGGACAATTTACCGGAGAACACCTGCATTGTACTGGTAGAACTCCCGGAACTGATTGACGAAGGCAAACGTTATCTGGACCGACTCGAAAATCCACGCGGATTATTCAGCGTGCCCGCGACCATGTCCCGCTGCACCGATTTTCCGTCTGTGACGATCGCCCCCATTTCTGCAGAATCGACCGAGATTTCTTGCCATTTGCAAATTGAATCGATCGAGCGTTTCACGCGCGCGAAGTCGGAAATGATCGAAGAGTTGGCTTCGATCACCGGCCCTCATGATCGCGTTGTTGTCTGTTGTCACAATCAGGGAGAAGAGGATCGGCTGCAGGAAATATTAGCCGAGTCTGAACTGGAAATTGGTAGCCGCGTCACAACCTGTATCGGCAATCTGGCATTGGGCTTTCGGATTGTACCCGAACATCTGGTGGTATTGAGCGATCATGAGCTCTTTGGGCGTGCAGACATCCGGCATAAGCCGCGCAAACGCAAAGTCGAAAGCCGGGCCATCGACAATTTTCTTGATTTGAATGTGGGTGACTTTGTCGTGCATCTCTCGCATGGTATCGCCCGTTTCAAAGGTTTGGATCTCCTCGAGAAAGATGGCTGTCGCGAAGAACATCTCTCGTTGGAATTTCGCGATAAAGTGCAAATGTATGTGCCGGTCTCTCTGGTGCATCTGGTGCAAAAATATATCGGGGGCGGAAAACATATTCCTCAACTGTCCAAGTTGGGAAGTAAAAGCTGGGCAAACAAGAAGGAAAAAGCAGCACAAGCCGTCAGGGACATGGCCAGCGATATGCTGCGGATGCAGGCGATGCGTTCGGCACAACCAGGTATCGCGTATCCTCCCGACAGTCACTGGCAAAAAGAGTTTGAAGCCTCGTTTCCGTACACAGAAACCGCCGATCAACTGCATGCTATCAATGATATTCGACATGACATGGAGCGACCTCAACCGATGGATCGTTTGATCTGCGGTGATGTGGGTTACGGAAAAACCGAGGTTGCGATTCGAGCTGCTTTTAAAGCCATCGATTCAGGAAAGCAGGTTGCCGTACTGGTCCCGACAACGGTTCTTGCCGAGCAGCACACGCGGACCTTCAGCGAGCGGATGGCCGATTATCCAATCACCATTGAAGGTCTCTCGCGTTTCAAAACAAAAAAGGAACAGCGAAAGACACTGGAAGGCATGGCCTCTGGTAGTGTCGATCTGGTGATCGGCACGCATCGATTAATTCAGAAGGATATCAAATTTAAAGATTTAGGTCTGCTGATTATCGATGAAGAACAGCGGTTTGGAGTGGAAGCAAAAGAGATGCTGAAGTCCCTCAGACTGCAGATTGATGTGCTCACCCTGAGTGCGACTCCGGTGCCGCGAACGTTACATATGTCGTTGCTGGGGATACGTGATATTTCCAACTTGACCACAGCGCCCCGTGATCGTGTGCCGATCGAAACACGCATCTCCCGCTTCGATCCCGAACTGATCCGGCATGCGATGGTGCGCGAATTGAATCGAAACGGGCAGGTTTATTTTGTGCATAACCGTGTCCACGATTTACAGAAGTATGCAGACCGGATTCAGCAGATTGTTCCTGAAGCCACGATCGGGATTGGGCATGGGCAGATGAAAGAATCCGAACTCGAAGCGGCCATGTACGACTTCGTCTCCGGCAGAGTTGATATCTTTGTCTGCACAACCATCATTGAGAGCGGCCTGGATATTCCGAATGCCAATACCATGTTCATTCACGATGCCGGCAATCATGGGCTTTCGGATTTGCACCAACTCCGCGGACGTGTGGGAAGGTCACATCATCGGGCCTATTGTTATCTACTGTTACGCGACGGACAGATTCTGACACCGGTGGCTGCGAAACGGCTCAAGGCGATTGAGGAATACAGCGAGCTGGGGGCCGGGTTTAAAATCGCGATGCGCGACCTGGAAATTCGAGGAGCCGGAAATATTCTGGGGACCGAGCAGAGTGGTCATATTTCCGCGGTCGGGTATGAACTGTATTGCCAGCTGCTGGAAAATGCCTGCAAAAAACTGAAAAACGAGCCATTGCGGGAACACCATCATGTCGCCATTGATCTCCCTTGTACCGCCTATCTGCCTTCGGATTATATTCCGCCCGGCCGCATCAAAATTGAAATGTATCGGCGGTTATCCGCCATTCATTCTCTCGACGAATTGACGGATCTGGAGGCAGAGTTCGAGGATCGCTTCGGGAATATTCCGCATCCTGCGAGACAATTATTGATTTTGAAAGAATTACAAATCCTGGCGCAGCAGTGGCAGGTGGATAGTATTCGCCTGGAAGAAAACTTCGCTGTTTTAGGCTATCGGGACAAAAATCACATCCTGGCTCTGGCGAAAAGTAATCAGAATCGGATTCCGGTTCGCATTGTCGATCATAAATCGGCGTATATTCCTTTGCCGGTTTCTGCCGTAAATACAGATGCGATCATGTTAGAGCTCAAATCGGTATTGCAACAAAGTTTTGATCCGGCCTATAATCTCGCACCATCATCCTGAAGGGGTGAAAATGAGTTGGTTTTTAATTCGTTTTCTGTCTTGATGGATGGTATTGATAGTGTGTCGGTCAACTTTCCCTTCCTTACAATTCCCTTGTAATACTGACTGATTACAGTATCGCCCCTAGATTGTCTCTCAAATTCCCAAATCGTAAATTCGTTCATCAACTGCAGGATGCATCTTGATGCGCTACGCGCAAGTATATTTTTTGTCCCTTGTTTCGCTTGGCATGATGGGTTGTGAAACTACTCCCAAAGTAGATAACCCTGTGCTGGGACCGCCCCCGCCGCGCCTGGAATCTGCTCTGAAGCAACAAAAGCTGAAACATGCTGAAATTGCCAGTCGGGCGAATGACAGGAAGAGTGTTCTGGAAGGGGATTTCGAGGATTCAGAGAATCCGTTCGAGACACCGGTCATTACGGCTTCGACCACCTCTAGCAACAGCACTGATGAGGAAGCAGACGACTTTCTCTCCGACAGTACTGTAGTTGCCATGGTGAATGGGGCACCTCTGTTTGTCTCAGATGTGATTGGTATCTATGATTTTCAACTCAAACAGGCAGAGCAGCGAATGCCGCCTGAAGAGTATAAGAAATTACGACGTGCTCTGGTGAAACGTGACCTTAAGGGACACATTGAACGCCAACTGTTGATTCATGAGATGAAGAGCACACTGAAGAAAGAACAACTGGACCAGTTGCAGGAAGTTTTGGAAACCGCGTTTGAAGAAGAACGCATTCCTGAACTGCAAAAAGGGCTGGGCGTCAATTCTCCGCAGGAACTGGAAGAAAAGCTCAATCAACAGGGGCGCTCGCTTTATAGTGAACGAGAACTGTTTATCAAACAGCAGTCTGCCATTCAGTTTATGGCTGTGAAAGCGAAAGCAACCAACGACTATAGCCGTGAAGAAGTCTTAGCACGTTATAAAGCGAATATCAAAGACTACGAAGTACCATCCAAAGTTCGCTGGCAGCGAATCCGTATCACCTATGCGAAGCAGGGAGGTAAGGAGAAGGCGGTGGGAGTGTTGGACGAAGTCATTCATAAACTTCAGGCTGGAGAAGATTTCGGCGAACTGGCCAAGAAATATTCCGATGGCACCCGGGCTGAAAGAAATGGTCAATGGGGCTGGACACGGCGAGGTAGCCTGGCAGAACCCGAAATCGAAAAAGCCCTGTTTGAGCTTCCCATCGGACAAACCAGCCAGGTCTATGAAACAGCAAACTCATTTCAAATCATAAAAGTGAACGATCGTAAAGAGGCCGGACATATTCCGTTTGCCGACGTACAGGGCAAACTCGAGCAATCCATGATTAGTGAAGCTCGTATGAAAGCCACCAAAGAAATTTTAGAAGAACTACACGCGAAAGCTGTGATTGAAACGATATTCGATCTGGATGAAGAAGAAGTAAAATCTACAAATTCTGCAGTCCAATAACGTATCCAGATGAAGGTCAGATTAAGATTTCATTCGGAAATTACAGCCTGAAATATTATTTTGAAAACCGTACAAACTTTTTTGAAAATATTGTCAAAGTCATATTGACCTGAAAAGCAGAAATCGATTATTAACCCCACACACTTCTCTCAACTCTCAAAAAATCAAATCAACAATTCATATCACTGACAATCGTCTGTTACTTTTGCCTTACGGCAAACATTCAATTGCATATCGTTTTCTAGAATCCTGATTTCTCATACGAAACTCGTATGGCACTAAATCCGGATTTCGGACTAAAATCCTACCCACTTTTAGATAGCGAGTTGGAAGTCATGATGACTCCTCAAAATAAACATAATCAAAGTTGGTGTTCTGGCTTGAAGGAGGGACCTACATTGGGCAAGGCATTTGGAGTACTAGCCTGTACGACGCTGATCGCAGCGTCAATGTGGCTGGCCAATCTTGGCAACACGACCAGGAAGGTCGCTGCTGATGTCGAGAAGGATGGCCAGTCGATTGCGGGGCGTCAACAACGCTCGGCTCGTTACTATCTGAGTCTGGGGACTCAATATTACGAGAGAGGACAATTCGCTGAAGCGGTAGAAGTGCTTGAAAAAGCTTCTGTCTCTCCAGGTCGTTTGTCATCTGCAGAGTTTCGCAAAATGAACGACTATCTTGGTCGTGCTCGAACGCGAGCTGCAGCACCTCGGGACAAACGGATTGTCAGAGCACAGTCACCCGCGGCTGACTCTAATCCAGTCAACTTATCAAGTGGTGCAGGAAAGTCTCTCGAAGAGCAGAAGCAACTGGCTCGTCAGTTACTTCAATCTGCCCGTGAGGATATTAAGCTCAATGAACTGGCAAAGGCTCGCCAGAAAGCAGGGCAGGTAGCATCGATGAGACTGGAATATGGTCCGTTCGATGTACGACCAGAACAGGTCCTGGCTGCTATCGCTCGCGCAGAGCAACGAAATAATCAGTCTTCTCCGATTCAGCAAGCCGGTGGTTTTTCTAATCGTCAATCGAATGTGATGCAGGTTGCCCACGTAGAAGGATCTCCTGAAAATAATCCATTTTCAAATCCAGGTGCCAATCCATTTGATGGAAGTCAGACGAAAAGACTGACGGAAAAAGAACAGGCTTCTGTTTTATTGAAGCAGGCACGTCAAGCATTGAGTGCCGGCAACTATGATGATGCCCGAACCCTGGCCATTCAGGCACAGGATTATGATGTTGCTTACAAACTGTTCGAAGAACGTCCGCAGCATATTCTGGCTGAAATCGAACGAAAAACCGGCGCTAAGATCTTTGCTGGTAAATCAACTTCTTCTATGCCCATCGCACAATCAGGTGCTCCCTCTTCAGATAATGATCTGTCTGCTAAACTGTTGAAGCAGGCACGTGCCGAATTACAGTCAGGAAATTATGATTCTGCTCGTGAACTGGCACTGCAAGCAAGTCAAATGGATGTGGCTTACCGATTGTTTGATGATCGTCCGGAATTGATTCTTGACGAAATTAAGCGTGCTCAGTCGGGTGGTTCTCTGGCAGCGACTGGCTCCAGCCGTGCTCAGACCGCGCCTGTCGCTGTTCCCCAGGGGTCATCAAAAGCACAGGCATCCGAGTTACTGCGTCTGGCTCGTCTGGATATCAAAAAACGTGATTTCAGCAATGCCCGTCAGAAAGTCAATCAGGTTCAGCAAATGCAGGTTTCTTATGACCTGTTCGATGACCGGCCTGAACTGGTCCTGGCAGCCATCGATCGGATTTCCGACGAAGCAGCCATCATTTCGGGGATCAAAGGGCTGCAGCAAAATCAAGACGCTGTTCGTCCACGGATCAATCGTTTAATGGAACAGGCTCAGCTGGCTTTACAGCAGGGAAATAAAGACGAAGCGTTAATGCTCGCTTCCTCTGCTCAGAAACTGGCTCAAACACTTGATCTTCGCTTTTCCAACCCGAATGAATCGCCAACGGCCTTCATTCAACGTGTGGGAACCAGCTCTGAAACCAGACTGAACCCGGGTACTTCAAAAGCGACTGACGGAAAATCAAATGCAGAATATGCACGGCAATTGCTGGCTTCTGCCCGAAAAGATCTTTCCAACAATCGAATCGAAGAAGCACGACAAAAAGCGGAAGCCGCTCAAAAAGTTGATACCGCTTATACTTTGTTTGAAGATCGTCCTGAACAGGTTCTGGCAGACATTCGTAAAATGGCAGGCCAACCTGGTGGGCTTTCACCTGAAGAACTTTACGCTGCAGAAAATCAGCGTAAGAAACAATTCTCACAAAAACTGGTTGCTCAAGCCCGAACGGATCTGAAAGCCAGACGCTATGAAGCTGCTCGTGCGAATGCAGAGGAAGCATTGCAGGTCGGCGTACAATTCAAGCCGGGTGAAGACAGCCCGCAGGCAATCCTGCGTGATCTGGAAGCTCGAATGGGGACACAACCCACTCAAGTCGCACGTATGAAACAGAACGATGCCAGTGAGATCGCCGTGATCCATCCTGGTGCATCTGCTCTGGAACTGTATAACCTCGGAATGCAACGGCTTTCCGAAGGTAATCGTGGAGCCGCTTATCAGGCATTTTTAGCCGCCTATCAGTCGGGTGAAAAGCTGGATAATCATCGTGCTCAGCAATTGCAGGATGCCGTTCGAGAATTGGCACCTTCACGAGCTGATAAGATCCGCCTGGTGAAAAATCAGAGTGAGTCGAACGGCCCTGTCGCAGACTCTAAAGAACCCAGCACAATTGATCTGGTAGAACAGAAACAGGCGATTGAGTTCAGCCGCCTGCGATCTGATGTGCTGAATGCGATCTTCAAAGCAGAAAGAATGCGTGAGAACGCTCCCACCGAAGCTTTGGAAATTATCGATCAGACCATGTCCAAAGTGGAAAGTTCCAGTCTGAATAAGAAATCGACAGCGACTCTCATCGGGTCACTGCAACGGACTCGTGAATCCATTGATTCCTTCCGCAAACAGGTTGCTCCTCTGGAAGAATTGAAGAGACGCAACCAGGAAGTGGAAGAACATATCTCTCAGGAAATTAAAACCAGAATTCGGGTGGAACAGGAACTTGCCGAACTGGTTCAGAAGTTTAATGAGCTGATTGATCAGCGTCGCTTTGCGGAAGCTGGCGTGGTTGCCAAGCAGGCCAAAGACCTCGACCCGCAGAATCCGGTCGCTGTCACAATGGAATGGAAAGCAAAATTTATTGCACGCGAGTGGTCTAATAATGAGATGCGTGATCGCAAAGAACAGAACGTCTGGAATCAATTGAACGATGTCGAAGAAGCACTGGCAGATGCCTATACGCCTGACATCAAATTCGGTCACGATGCCAAAGAATGGTCAGATCTTAAAAAACGTCGTGAAAAGTATCACGCTAAAAACCATAGCCAGAAGACAGAGAAAGAAATCCAGATTGAAGAAAGCCTGGACCGTCCAGTGAACCTTGAATTTGAAAGTGAATCACTGGCAAACGTGATGCACAGAATTCAGACACTCACCGGGATCAATATCTTCCTGGATGGTCAGGGACTGGAAGAGGAAGGCGTGACAACTGATGCTCCTGTGACGATCAACGTCAACGGAATCAAGCTCAGAAGTGCCTTGAACCTGCTTCTGGAACCGCTGAATCTTTCCTACACGATTGACAACGAAGTATTGAAAATCACGAGCCGCATTCGGCAGCAGGGAACCTTGAGCACAGAAACCTACCCGGTCGCTGACCTGGTGGTACCGATTCCTAACTTTGCAGCCAGCGGCAGTATGGCAAGTAACCCTTACAGCCAGATTGGTGCAGTCAGCTATGGTTCAGGAATTGGTGGAAATCAGGCTGCTCCCGGAAACTTCCAGGTTGCAGATCCTGTAATGGGTGGTGTGCCCGGTTCCAATCCCTGGAGCAGTGGCGGTGCGACAGCACAAGTCGCCGGTGGTGGTTCCAATATCGACTTTGATTCCTTAACCGAACTGATTGTCTCTACCGTGGAACCCGATTCCTGGGAAGAAATCGGCGGTGCCGGAAGTGTGCGTCCTTTTGAAACCACATTGAGTCTGGTGATTCGCCAAACACAAAAAGTGCACGACGAAATTGCTAACCTGCTCGATCAGTTGAGAAGACTACAGGACCTGCAGGTAACGATTGAAGTTCGCTTTGTGACTGTCTCCGATCGATTCTTCGAACGAATTGGTGTCGACTTCGACTTCAATGTCGCAGATACCGTTGGTGGTCCTACTGTTGACAGTAATGGAAACCCCGTGCCCGC
Source organism: Gimesia alba (assembly GCF_007744675.1). Taxonomy (NCBI): domain Bacteria; kingdom Pseudomonadati; phylum Planctomycetota; class Planctomycetia; order Planctomycetales; family Planctomycetaceae; genus Gimesia; species Gimesia alba. Next base: position 6,173,962 of record NZ_CP036269.1, on the reverse strand, counting down.
CTTTGGTCAGGTCGACCTGCTGAGTGGTGCCAACCAGGGTGGTGGTAACAACCAGGGTGGTCAGCAAGGACAGCAGGGACAAACGACGACGACCGGTCAGACCGGCGGACAGGGAGTCGCTCCCTTTAGTAATCCGCCTACGAGAACGTTGCTCAACTTCGATAACTGGCCAAAAAGTGGTACAGTCGTCGGGATGGCTTCGCCCGAATCGTTTACGCCGGACCTCGACGTTCAGTTCCGCCAGGGATCATTTGAAATCGGTGTTCCTGAATTCGGAAGTTTCAATGCGAACGCCGGTGTGAATGTTGGTCTGGCCATTCTGAGTGACATCGAAGCCTTCTTCTTCATCAATGCTGCTCAGGCAGATGAACGATCAAACCTGATGTTTGCTCCGAAAGTGACGCTCTTCAACGGACAGGTTGCCTTTGTGACCAGTAACGTATCACGACCTTTCGTGATCAGTCTGGTGCCTACTGTGGGTAACTTCGCTGTCGGGTTCACACCAGTCATCGCGAATATCCCTGAAGGGGTCTCACTGACTGTGTCAGCTGTGATCTCTGCAGACCGACGTTATGTACGACTCTCCGTCAATCCGAACTTCACCAACGTGACCGACGTGTTTACCTTCTCCTTCCAGGGGGGCACCACAGGTGGTCAGCAAGGCCAGCAAGGCCAGCAAGGTGGCCAGCTTGGTCAGCAGGGTGGTGGAAACTTTGGTAACGGTGTCGGAACCGGTGTCGGTGGTATTGGTGGTGTCGGCGGCCAAGGTGGCCAAGCCGGCGGCCAGACCGGTCAGCAAGGCCAGCAGGGGCAACAAGGGCAGCAGGGTGGTGGCTTGGGAACAACCACGATTCAGCAGCCTGTTGTAGAACAGGTGACTGTGACAACCACAGTCAGTGTACCCGACGGTGGTACTGTGCTTCTGGGTGGTGTCAAACGACTCCGCGAAGGACGTAGCATGGCCGGTGTTCCGATTTTGAACAAACTGCCGTACATCAGTCGACTCTTTAAGAATACTGGTGTCGGTCGTGAAACCGAAAGTTTGATGATGATGGTTACCCCCAGAATTATCATTCAGGAAGAAGAAGAGGAAGCTCTCCTCGGATACTAAGGAAAGAAAACGAGATCGTCTGAGAAATCAGACGATCTCGGGAAATTGCAGATCGCGGGATCTGCAGAGGGGCTGATCGTCAGCAGCCCCGGGCTCTGGCCGTCGCGAATTCTCCCCCCCTGATTCGCGGCGGCTTTTTTCTTTCTCAGTTTATAGTGGGGCTCAGGGCATTCCAGCTTGCAGAATCCCTCTTGTGATAAGAACCGAAAATCAATTAGACTTTTATTTCTCTACAGGCTTTCGATCCAGATCAATTGAACAAGGGGTATCACCGTGTTATCGATGAAAACGATTCTCATTCTTTCCTTAATGCTCGTCGCAACAGTAGTGCCAGGGATTTCTCAAGAAGCAAATGCTGCCGCCCCGGAAACCTACCGTGTTAAAATGGAAACGACCAAAGGAACGTTTTATATCGACGTGACACGGAGCTGGTCTCCGAATGGAGCCGACCGGTTTTATGAACTGGTGAACTCTGGTTTTTACAATGACTGTGCTTTTTTTCGTGTGATTGAAGGCTTCATGGCCCAGGTGGGTATTAATGGGGCTCCTGCCACACAAGCGAAATGGCGCGATCAAACGATTCAGGATGATCCGGTGGCGAAATCAAATCTCAGAGGCTATGTCTCGTTTGCGAAAACAGGTGCTCCGAATTCGAGGACAACACAGATCTTCATTAATTTCGGCGACAATCGTTTTCTGGATGGACTTGGTTTTGCTCCCTTCGGTGCCATTTCTCAGAAAGGGATGAAGGTCGTCGACGCACTCTATTCCGGATATGGTGAAGGCGCGCCATCCGGCCGTGGCCCATCACAACAGAGAATCCAACAGGAAGGAAATCAATACCTGAAGCAGGACTTTCCCCGACTGGATTATATCACCAAAGCGACCATCGTAAAAAACTGATTCCGAGTCAGAAACGAGAAAGATTACTCATTCAAATGAGGTTGAATAAATAACGCCTTTTTTTCTCCGGGCAAAGTAAAATCAAAACCACAGCTTTGAAAGAAGACATCAGAGGATGTCACCACCATCACTTCAAGAATGTTCCTTTGACGAGCACGATCCACACAGGCCGAAACCAGTTTTTTACCAACCCCAATCCCCTGACGATGCTCGGCGACCACCAGACTGCGAATTTCCGCTAATTTCCGTGAATAAATTTCTAATGAAGCAAATCCCACAATTTCGAGATCCTCTTCTACAGCCACGAACCCTGTTTCGACCAGTTCATCCAGTTCTTCCGAGGTGCGAGGAAGTATTTTCCCCTGCTCTACGAAAGGGACAATAAATTCAGCCAGACGACTGATATCCTCATGTTTTGTGGAACGAATGTGAATTTGGTCTGTCATTTCAGGAAAACTTCATTTCATAAATCAAATCAGAAAAGTGGTCTCACTTTTTGATCAATAAAAATCTGCGACTGATCTCATGTAAGCCCAGGAGGCTCTCTTTCAACACTGAACGAAAAACAGAGTTGCACTCTTTTTCCGAAGTCCGGAAAAGGCAGACATCCTGATGGTGCAACTCAGAGGCCGATTAGTTATGGTATCTTTCAGGTCATTACCAAAACTACGGCCGCAGTATAATTGATTGCGGAAAGATAAGGTAATGAGTCTATGAAAAAATCTCACTTTTTAGTTTTATGTAGCTGCTTCTGTCTGATATTTGCTGGGTGTAAAGGCTATTTCCAAAAGCAAGAACAGACTGAGTCGATGTCCTCTATTTCGAGTACTCCGGCAGCTAAGTCAAGACCAGAAGAAATGGATGTAAACGTGACTGACGAAACCGCACCAGGTTATTTATCGACCGCCTCCGGCCTAAAATACAAAGTGATTCGAGAGGGGAATGATACCAAACCGGGACCCCAGGATGAAGTGACGGTACATTATCGGGGTACACTGGAAGATGGATCGGAATTCGATAGCTCATATAAACGGGGACAAACGATTTCGTTTCCCCTGGGCGGGGTGATCCCCGGCTGGACCGAAGGGCTGCAGCTGATCGGCGAAGGTGGCGAAATCGAATTGATTATCCCGTCTGAACTGGGCTATGGAGCCCAAGGCTCTCCCCCTGTGATTCCTCCCAATGCGACGCTTCACTTTAGAGTGGAATTATTCAAAGTGAATTAGTTGATCAAGCGCAACATCAACTGATTCTTTAATCTATCAGCGAAAATTCAGGAGAGTAACAGTGACTCACTGTTGGCATGATGTGACTCCGGGGCAGAATCTGCCTCGCGATTTCACGGCCGTAATTGAAATCCCCACTTTTTCTAAAGTGAAGTATGAGTTGGATAAAACAACGGGTCTGCTCAGGCTGGACCGCATGCTTTATTCTGCTGTTCATTATCCTGCCAACTATGGGTTCATTCCCCAGACTCTGGCAGAAGACGATGACCCGCTCGATGTATTAGTGCTCTGCCAGGAACCCGTTGATCCGTTGACGATTCTTGATGCCCGCGCCATCGGCGTGATGACCATGATCGACAGCGGTAAGCCGGACCATAAAATTCTGGCCGTTGCCGTCAATGATCCGGAATATAATCCTTTTACAGAAGCATCGGAACTACCGCCACATCGTCTGGCCATGCTGCGACGCTTCTTCCAGGATTATAAAATGCTCGAAGGCAAGACAGTTGAAGTGGAAGAGTTTCAATCTGCTGCCGCTGCATTTCCAATCATTGAAGACTCGTTGCAACGCTACAGCAGCCAGAGACGCCGCGGTTTCCTGTAAGATCGGTCAGTGACGGACTCTGTTCAAATGCAAAAAGCAGCTATTTCCGTTTGAGAAATAGCTGCTTTGATAGTTGTCTGCGTTTCCTGTCGCGTGATTAAATCGGGTTATCCACACGCACCTGAGCGGTCGGAATACGAATTCTTTGCAGTGTCGCCCTGATCTGTTGCTGAATCGTGGGATTCAACTGCTTGAGTTCTTTGGTGAAGATCTGGTTTCCCATGATCTGATTCACATTTAAAGCCGGGCGATTTCCAATATGGTGATCGAGTTCTACCATTCGTACAGATTTATCTTTCGTACCCCGACTCAGGAACACACGCACAAAGCGTGCATTTCCCTGCATGTGCCCTTTCATCTGGAAGCGAAAAGTAGGCTTGCCCCGCAGTGCCATTTTCAGCTCTTTCAAACGCTCGTTGATCATCATTTGCACATGGTCTGGCATGTCAACAATTTGATCACTGATCTCTTTCAGATTCCCTTGAAATTGGTGGGTTTGTAGCGTGTCATTATCATCCTGATAGCTGACTTCCACAGAATACCCCTCCTTCAGACTACCAACATAGAGTAAGGCAAGGTTGTGGGTGGCCGATGCTGAGATCTGGCTTAAGCCTAAAGGAAGCTTGCGTCCCAGTGGGCCTGTCTCAGTAGACCGGGAGGCAATCGGGCCATCCTGCGCCGGTTCTGTCTTGGAAGGCTGTGTTTGATTTGTTTTCTGTGATGGTTTTTGACCAACCGGACTGACTGAAAATTTGTGAAAGCGAAACAGCTTCTGGGTGAGCGTCACCTCAACTACCTGGTGCTTTGAAGCGCGGATGACACCAAATTTAACCCGACTTTCCTTCTCAGATTCCATCACGAATTTACGTAACACATCAGAGGAGGTAATAGCTTTGCCATTGAAGGTGGTCAGAACATCAAACATTTTGATTCCCGCCTGCTCAGCAGGGGAATTGGGAAGTACTATTTTTACACCAACTCCCTGACCGGCTTTCATCATTGAATTCAGCTGAGCAGCCAGCGCAGCGGGGACCGGTTCTGTCACAATGCCGACAAAGTTTCGCTGTTCTGTTTCTCCGGTCGGACGACTGGTGATCCGGAACTTGCCCTTAACGGCTCCCTCGTTCGGATTATTAGCGGGGCGCATCGGTTTGGGTTGCTTCGCGGACCCCTTTTGTTTTGGTTCAACCTGGCCAGGTTTTTGCGCCTGAATCGGTAGCTCATCAGCAAATGACTGTGATGCGACCAACAGGGAAAAAACGATACCGCTGAAAAAGAACCATGGATACTTCTTCATTGTTCTGCCTTGGAAATGTTTCAAAAAAGACAACGCCCCTGCTACAGAAATTTCAAGCAATTCCTGAGTCGGAAGTCTCTTTTTTGTGGCCCGTATTAGAGTTCCTACTTATCCGCTAACTTGTCTCTTTATATTTGCACACTGGATTAACGTTATTGACCATTCCTGTCCGACTCTTCCTTAATCAAGGAAAGGTTGGATTTATTGACAGGAACAAAGTCGATCGTTAATTCCGGCATCGACATCTTCACATTGGCACCGGTTTCAGGGTTCTGAACGGTAAAATTCGTCCAGGAAAGTTCGGTGCGTTGTTCGACAGGGCCGGATTCAGTGTTATAGAGTGTGATATCAATTGATTCTTGTATGGTTTTATCGACCTCCGAAGTCAGCTCAATCGGAGAGTTGCCGTGATCAACGACCGCCAGTGCATCTGATTCGATTGGATGCGATCTCTGAGAATCAGATGCTTGCTCTGATGGCTGAGTCGATGCAGGGGGAGTCGGCGTTTCATTTCTCACAACAGGCACATTGGGCACCGGCTGAAATTTTGTGAACACCATCACACCGACAATCACGCAAGCGCAAACTGCAGTGATCAGATAACCCAGCTTGAACTGGCCCCGACGTTGATTCCCAGACTTTTCAGGTACGCCGTTTCCCAAGTGAGCTGTTTGCTTGAATCGTTTTTCAAACTCTTCATCAGAGACCTCGGGCAGCTCCTGCAGTTCCAGAGGCATTTCCTGTTGAAAATATTCGCGCAGAACACTCTCCAGCTCATCGTCATTCTCGAGCATTCCTGAAGTGTCATACGGTTTCATGATCTATCCCCACTTTTTCCAACTCTTCACAAAGCCGCTTTCTCGCGCGAGAAAGCCTCATGTCAATCGCTGATGTTGAAGTATCCAACGCAATTGACATTCGTTTTGATGACCATCCTAGTGCATAACGAAGTACGAGAACCTCGCGGTCCTCGGCTCGAAGTTGTTGAAGTGATTGCCGGATTCGGCTGTTTCTCTCTTCTTTTTCCAGATCTTCTGACGGATCTGAAGGTTTACCTACAATATTATCCAAAAAATCTGCAGGCCTCGCTGCATGGTTCTGCCTTCGGGCATAATCACGCAGCCAGTTTTGAGCAACAGTCAAAACCCAGGCCCGGATATTTCGTATTGACTTGACTTCTTGAGATTGTAAACGTACGAACGCTTCCTGCAGCGCGTCATAGGCACGATCGGCGTCTGAGCATTGAGCATAAAGTAATGCCCAAATTTCTCGACCTTCACGCAAATATACCGCCTCTATTTCTGCCGACCACCGTTTGGCCTGCTTGTCAGGCATGCAAATTCCAATACGCTAGAAGAGGGAAATCTAAGTCTATTGGAGAGTGTTAATGGCTTTGCTTCATTTGCCAGCTTAACAACACTCGTCTAACTCACATGCACTAGAATAGACGGAACCCCCACCAGAATCTAACGTCGTTTCAGGATATTTCCCGTTTCCGGACAGATTCGACAGGCGCTCACCATCAACCTTTAACAGCAGTCACACAGATCTGCAATTGTTGAAGATTTATATCTTGTTGAAATAGAACAGTTTACGAGAAATTACCCAGCTTATCGACAGGTGTTCCCCGCAAGTCCGGATTTTCCGGGAAGTTCGATTAATCAGGCAGGATCACTATATATGTCAGTTGGGTTATGAGAGCCAGCCTCACATTCACTCACCTGCGCGGACTACTGTATTTCGGAATAAGGCAGTGGCTCCAGATACCACTTTGTGATCTTCGAAACTGTTCCCTTATATTTGTCCATCTTCTTCATCCGGTCCCACTCGGGATGTTTGATGAATCCTTGCCAATGTTCGTCGTGAATTTCACGATTCGGCCCGGACAGCATGTAGGTCAAATTGGGAACGTCATCGCCAATCAGCATCTCGCCAAAGAAAACCGGTCCCAGTTTGACTTCCTTCATAATGTCAATTTCGCCGGAATTGAACATGTCTACTTTCAGACGGGCCAGATTCGCATTGCTGCTCTCATACGTTCGCAACTCAAACAGATGCGGGCCTTTTCCCTCCGGCGTTTCCAGGACCGGCATGCCACTGAAGGCTTTCATCAGCCGGCTTTCAATCCGACTGTAAGCGGCCGACTTGTTCGGCAGCGCGAAAAATGCTTCCCCCGCTTTATGGTAGGCGGCATCTTTTTCCAGCAGATCATTCACAGCGGAAAACTGTTCCAGTGACTGATACGGAATCAACACATACAAGGATTGATCATCTTTGTCTTTCTCCTGGCGGTTGCTTTCCGATAGCTTGAAGACACCAACGTCGTCGATGCCCTGCCGTTTCAATGCAGGCAACAAAGCATTCTTCAGAAAATCGCTCACGAGCTTCTGGTTGGCAGCATTGTCAATCCGATACGTGCGCAGTTCATAAAACTCCTGCTTCTGTTTCGGTGCAGCGGAGTGCGCTGTCTGCCCCAGTCCGAGTGCAACGGCCGCTCCCACGCTGCCTGCCAAAAACTGTCGTCGATCTGTTGTATGCTGAGTCATGATGTTCCTCGTTTCGAGTTCAATTGAATGGATCTTGTTTGCGGTAATTTTCCAGTCGGCGTTCCCCATTAGCCGAAGGGCGTTAGCCCCGGTTCCTCCCCATTTGAAATGACCAGTTCGGATTAAGTAACAATCTACTAGAGCGCATCCCATTTAACCATAGCATCTCTCATTCTAATATACTCGGTCTAAATGGCCTTGGAGACGTTGCAGTAAAACTGGACACAGTCTAGGGATTGACCGGCGCGAGAATACGCGAAGCCTGCTGGGGGCTGTGATGAATTTTGTTCTTCGCCACAACCACTTTGTCCGGAAATTCAATCGTGATCGGCTCTCCCGTATTCGGGTTCGGCTCATAAAAGGGCGCGCCGGTCGAAGCAACCGTCACGCGGATTTTGTGGCCTTTGTTGAAGATCTGGCTCAACCAGCCGATGTTAAATCCCACTTTGTAAACGTGGCCCGGCTCCATTAGTTTCTGTTGTTCAAAGCCATCCCGATAGCGGGCACGGCGGATCATATCGATGATTAGAATCGAACGGCCGTCCGGGTAAACGTCGCTCACACGCACAATAAAATCGGTATCTTTCGCTGAGGAAGAGACCAGCAATTCCGCTTTTACATTGCCGGTCCACTCGACTGCTTCGGTGAGCGTATCCGTCGTGAATGTCAGCACGTTTTCCTGTTCTTCGACCACACGGGCGTCGCGGGCACCGGGAAAGCCGCGGCCTTCAATCTTCGCTGGATTCAGCGGGTCGGCGATTAACTGGGTAAAGGCATCACCGGCAGATGGTTTCCTGGTCGATAATTTTCCACCGGGCTGCAGGTAGTAAGGCGTTTCTGTGACCGGGATTGGCCAGTCATTTGCAGAACGCCAGATGTTTCCCGGCGCTCCGGGTTCACCCACCGCACCCATCACATAGTACCGCACGTTGGGATCTTTTGTGATGCCGTTATCGACGCCTTTCAGATAATGGTCGAACCAGCGGATCATCTCCGCGACCACATCAAAACTTGCATTCTCGGGATACAGCATCTCAGCGACTTTGTTGCCTTTGTTGGTGCGCCCATGCAGCCAGGGGCCGATATAGAGTTTTTGCTGGCCGCGTGAATTCGGGCCTCCTTTGTGCTGGCGACCGATATAACTCTGAATCGAACCGACGCACATGTAGTCGTACCAGCTACCAACGGTAAAGCAGGGGACGTTCATTTTATCGAAATGCAGCGTGCAGTCTTCGTCTTTCCAGTACTCATCGTAATCGGGGTGCGAAAACCATTCTTTCATCAACGCCCGGTTATGAGCGGCCACGCGACAGACACGGTCCATACCCTTAAATCGGTTCGGCTTCGCGGCCCCGCCGATGAAATAACCTTCGTGGTAGAGACTCAGTCCTGTATCAATCATGAATTGACAGACCAGATGCGGCGGCTGAGTGACGGCCAGATAGTTCTGAGCATAGCCCCCCTGAGAACTACCAAACGTTCCAATCTTTCCGGTCGACCAGGGCTGTTTGGCCAACCATTCGACGACGTCGTAGCCGTCCCGTTTCTCGCCCCATTGCAGATCGCGATAGCCGACCCAGGTTCCCTCTGAGATCTGGGAGCCCCGGAAGTTGACCACACATACGACATAATCGTGGCTCGCCATATCGGCAAATCCGAGCCGCGAGCCTTTGCCGCGCAGACTGGCGTACCGCTGTTCCATCAATACCGGCCAGGGACCTTTGCCTTTGGGGAAGTAGAGATAAGCCGACAGTTTGACGCCATCCCGCATGGGGATCATCACATGTTTTTCGGTGACCCCTTTTTCAAATTTGAGCGGCGGGGCTTCCTGTGCCGACAGGGCAGGGCTGAAGAGAAGCAGTAACATCATCATCAGGCAGACATTGGCCAGTTTTCGCATGGGATTGTCTCCGGCTGGTAGTTCAAGGCGGGAAATTATCTCCTTCGATTGTGGCTAACCGTCGCCCATTCAGCAAGTATAAACGCCGCTCGATCTGAAGACCGGGCCGCGATCCAGCAGAATCGTTACAAATGACACACCCGCTGTTTTCATGCGCTCAGTGTGAATTCATCCCGCTGTTTCCGCTGTCTATTCCGGCCGGGAAATCTATTTTTCAGCGATGAAATGGGGGCCGAATCCTTTCGAAAACCGAAAAAAGGGGGTATGCTACCGCCAGAGCGGGGCTCAAATGTTTTTTAGCGAGACCCCTCAAATCGATTCCCGCCAGGCGAACCAAAGTCACGTCTGATGAATCTATCAGGATATCAATCGGGAACACGCCGCCGTAGCTCAGTTGGCAGAGCGACGCATTCGTAATGCGTAGGTCAGGAGTTCGACTCTCCTCGGCGGCTCTTTTTCTTTCAGGCTCCTGTTCACCGAGACTCTCAGAAATGGGGCGTTTTTTTGAGCGTTTCAATTTTTTCCAGTGCAGCCGCGACTTCTTGATCGTCAGGATTCATTTCCTGGAGTGTCAGATAACTGACTTCTGCTTCCGGGACGAGATTATAGAACAGCTGGAACTTCGCCAGTAGTTTCAGAATCTTCTCATTTAAAGGGGTTTTCATGTGGGCCTGTTCAAGTAGTCTGAGGGCCTTGCCCGGAATGCCCTCCGATTCGTAGATTGAGACCAGCTTTTGAATCGCTGCTTGCTGTTTCGGGTCTAAGCCATCGGTGATCTCTGTTTTCTGATGGGGAGGGAGATTGAGCAAGTCGGAAAGCGATTCTTCCAGATGAATCCTGTCTCGTAATTCATTTGCTTCGGCATTCTCTGTTGTTGATACTTGCTTCAGTTCTTCCACCGCTTGTTGAGTTTCTCCCTTGATCAAATGCAGACGTGCTAAGAGCACATGTGCCTGATCAAGCTCTGCTTGACTTGACTTGTTTGCATCAAAAACTTTCTGTGTGAATTTGAGTACCCGATCAAAGTCTGACAGCTTCCAGTATTCTTTTGCGATTTGAAGATTTCTGCCTGGCTCACCTGATTTATCCGGAGACGCGGGTACTGTGTTTTTGGTTAACTGTTTCTGTGCTAAATCCCGCCCGCGGTGAATGGATAAACTGATCGACGATTGCCCCGGCATCCGCAATGCTTTTGAAAATTCTTGCAGGGCTTTTGGGTACTCGCGTTGTCCAATGTAGGCCCATCCCAGGAAATTGACGATACGGACATCACTGACTTCTGGCAGTGCCTCGACGAACGAAATGGCTTCGTGAAAATTTTCGGTCTTCAGTAATAGGCTGAGATAGGTGACCTGTGCCGAGACTCGATTCGGAAATTTTTCAAACGTCTGTCTGGCAACATTCATCATTTCTTCTTTCTGCCAGTATTGATGACGGATGGTGCCTTCGTAGTTCGGTCGTACTTCGATGATCATGATTCCTGATTTTGAATAAACAGGAGTCAGGCGATAGATCAGATCATGATCTAACAAGTGCCACGGGAAGGTGTCTGCTGCATTCTTATCAAAACAGACCAGATAGCGCGAAGAGAATTTTTGAATCAGTTCACGAAGTTGGGCGGGCCTGGTCTGTTCAAAATAAACCAGTTTCTGGAAACGATGGCCAGTGGTAGCAAGATCGTTTTGGCGTGTCAGTATGCGGGCATTTTCGGGCGTATTTTCTTTGATCCAACGACCGGCTTGGACAAAATCACTATAGTGAGTGGAAGGGAGCTGCGTTTGATAAAACTGTTCTCCTTGGAAGATGAGCTGCTGATTGGCATGAATCAGTCTGTAGTCGGTAATCGACTGGGAGCAGAGGATGGCAATGCCGGTAAACATTGCGATTCCCACTAAACTCTTCTTAACGAGGATCTTCGATCCTGTAACATACTTGAGTAGAAATAGAAATCCCACAGGAAAAAAGGCCAGGATAACTGGTAATAGCGGCAAAGTATATCGTGGTTGCATCCAAGGCCATACAGACAGTATTCCGAAGGTAATCAAAATATAAAACAGACTTACGGCACCGCCCTTGTTCCAGAGTTTGAGCATGCCATAAATCGCGATCGAGAGAATCAGAATGCAGGCAAGAAAATAAATGAGTTGCGGTCCGGGTAGTACATGATTGCCGTCCAGCAGAAATCGTTCGTAACGCGGAGCCCTTCCCGGCATATTGGGGAACAATATATTGCACAGACTTTCAAAGTGGTTCAGACTTCGGTTTATCATGGATAATAGCGTGCTGCTGAAACCTGCTTGCCGAATTTCGTCAAATGTCGAGGACGTATAAATGTCTGTTTTTAATGAGTTGTTACGCAGAATCCACAGCCCCGTCGTTGCCAGTGAACAGACAACGCTGATCAGATAAGGCCAGCGTTGTCGTCTGACAACCGCCCAGATCGCAATTGCCAGAATCAATGCAACGCCGATGGTTCGAATGAACGGGAGAAACATCAATAAGCCAGTCAGCAGAATGAGATTCTGTTTGTTGATCGGGGCGGTATCATTGGAAATGAGATATAAAATCGCCACCGTAAATGCCATAAACGGGATCTCACTCATAATGATGGTGGAGAACAGCAGGAAATGGGGATTGGTGGTCAACAGCAGCATGACAAGCAAAGTCAGCCAATGAGCTGTCCCGTTTAATTCAGGTTCGTTTTCGATCGCGCTCTGCGCCAGGCGAGACATCCATCGATACAGCAGCGCCAGCATGATCAGAGCTGTCAGAATCACGGTGACCTTGGCAGCAATTACATTGTAGGGAGCGACTAAGGCAGCCGGGATCAGCAGCACCGACATGCCCGGCGGTCGCTGAGTAAAATAAGGGGCTCCCGGGAAATCGATTTGGCGGTACTCGAAGTCATTTACCAGTCCGCGCGCCATCAAGACATAGTCGGGACTATCGGGAGAAAAGAAATAGATCTGATTTAACCGTGCCACTGACAGGACGCTAAAAAATAACAAGATCGCAATCATCAAATTGCGAGTTCGATGACTCTCAGATCGTATAGAAACACTCATTTTCATTTCGTCAGCCGAGACCTTGGGGTATAAACTTTGCTGAAATAGGCCGGGAAAAATACTATCTTGCGTCAAATTCGCAAGTTTCAATCATACCCGTGGGTTGAGGCGCTGGCGAAGCATTTTTCGGGAATTCTATTCGAATCTACATTTGAGGAATCAGAGAACAGGAGAAGGATGTAACGTCAGCAAAGGCAGTAACTTAAATGAAGGGACAACACATTCGAAATGCGTAGGTCAGGAGTTCGATTCTCCTTGGCGGCTCTTTTTCATTGCCCTGTTTCTTTCCGCCCTTGTCGCTCTGGGGCAGAACAACGGACTCTGATTCCGTAGAGGCCAAGTTCGATGCCTGGATCAGACAGCCGCCCATCACGCTTGCTTCTGCTGTTGACGGAATCAACTCATCAGCTTTACATCTGAACCTTCACAATATCCTGCTGAAGAAATTTGTCTTGACGGCAACCCGCGCATCGGCATGATCATGCGGAGATAACGTCGGGCGCGCGAGTGAGCACTACGGATTCAGTTGAGATTCCTGAACGACTACGAAAATCAGCACCATAAAACCCGCTCGTTTCAGACCGATTTTCTAATCCCCTGCTCACCCGCACCTCAATTATCAAACGACATCACGCCGCTTACCTGTGGCATCATAAAGACGTTTCAGTTGATCGCGAGTCGTTTGCGGGAAAAAGCAGCGACTCCCCCTTGACGTCTCCACGCCCCTGAAGATGATCTGCATCGCAAATATGATATTTTCATTCCCTCCATAGATAATCTCGGATGCACATCCAGGCCGAGCGCAGCGAGCAGGAAATTGACAGATCAACAAACAAAACCAAATCATGAATTCATCATCCAGGCGTAGGGAGCGGCCCTATGTGGCCGCCCGCAGCTCTCGAACTACCTACCAGAAAGGCACGCCAGAATATTCTGAATGCCGCCAACCCTGAGCGGGTCGGCGCTAGGTAGCGTTTGTTTAATCGTTCTGATCCTGATTTTGAGGTCTACTGAGTAAGCTATGTAAGAATTCACCGTAGCCGATAGTGTGTTGTTACCCCTGTTTACTGGACTATGACCGCAGAAAAGGCCCATTAGCCGCAGGGCGTTAGCCCCGGTTGTAAGTCATTGGTAAGGACCAATTCGAATTAAGAAACGCTACCTAGCCGCCGTTTCCAATCAGAGTAAGCAATCCAACGGCAAACAAATCCTATCAGATATCACCGGCAATACTTCAGATGAACATCCAGGAGAGGGGAACGAAATTTCGGTAGTAATGGAAATCAAAGCTCCGGGAACCTTTATCTGTCTGATAGCCCGTTTGGGTTCAGTTCTCCTATTTCATTGATCGACATCCAATACCGATGCCGCTTCGATACCCGCCCCCCGGATCACAATCTCACCTTCAGAAAACGCTGGATTCTGCAAATATGCCTCGTCGTCGGTTGGCTGCGGTTGCTTCCACTTCTGCCCGGGGTTCCAGACACCTTCAATTTTCACCGTTCGTCCTATCATCTTTCTTAATGTTTCCGCTGGGACGGCCTCGGTTGGTCGGATCGGTGTTTCGCCAACCATGAATTCATGCCCCAGCCACGCCTGCACGCTCTTCACATCCTGAGGGTAGTACTCCAGAATTCCTTCAGCAGTTTTGGTTTCCGTTGGTTGAGCAGCAGTTTCCGCCGCTTTCTCGGGTTCGCGCGGGACATCTCCGTCCTCTTTAGAGCATGAAAACAAAAGCCCTGTCGCAAACACAATCAGAATTCGGCACGCGTTCATCGTCGGTTCTTTCGGCTAACTCAATTTAAAAACTCCTGCCCCTTATTCTGTCCTGAACCAACCTTCATAAGACTTGGTACCGGTTTTTAAGGTAGGTTACGACCACCTGACTCGCTGAATCGTAAATCGTAGTGGCGGGCGATTGGCAGATTTATTTTGAATCAGAACAGATGGATTTATTTTTCTGACAGGTTTGACTCAACTTCCCAAAGAAATATTTTACCCTCAGATAGCGCTGCAACGAACTTACCATCTGGAGAGACTTCTAGAGCTTTAGGCATGTCTCCTTTTAATTTCTGCTGAAAAACCAATTGCCCATCTGGGATTCGGTGAATATGAAAAGCAGCAGTGCCCGTCTTGGATCGTATTTTTCTTATACTTCCTACTAAAACATAAATATAATTTCCGTCTTGAGAAACATTAGTATTAAATAAGCGTGGTCTGCAGGAAATTTTCCAGTTCACCTGTGCAAGTTTTGTGTTAATACCCCAACATGATCCGTCAATTTCAGATAAAACTAACAAATCCTTTGTAAGGCCAAAACAGAGACTACAAATTTTTCCGTTTTTATAGTTTTTTGTCCAAATAGGTTTCGATTCGTTAGCTAGCCTGAAGTTTACATTGTTACTCCAGTCAACTGTCGCAAAATTTGCATAATCCTTTGAAAAAGCCACACGTTCAATCCCATTCTTTAAATCAATTCTTGAAATATTTGTTATTTGCTCTCCACGATATCCTAAATATTTGATCGAACCATCGGATCGAATCAGAATCAACTGAGAACTTTTCTGATCAAAAATCATAAACATCCCATCACGGTCATCCATGGGTTGCTTGTATAATTGAGTTAACGTTTTCTTTTTGAGATTGAAATTCCAGACATCTCCTTTCGAATCTGCCATCAAGATTATATTTTCATCTATTGCAATTAGCTGATTCCATTGAACAGGTTGATTGATGCTAATTTGATTCTGGTGTTTGGTACTCATAAGATCCCAAGTATGAATGGCGCCTTGAGATGGATCCAAGGCATATAGTTTTTTTGAATTTACAGAAAAACAAAGACGTGAATAATCACCATCACTATGAGGAAGTTTTACTTGACTTATTTTTTGTATTCGGCTCGCCCCAAGTAAAACGAAATTATAAGCCATCCATCCATAACAGAAGACAAGAATGAACGTAATCTTTGGCGCTTGTATGTTGAATTTCGAGAACATGTTTAAAAAGCCTTTCGTGAACTACGGCTGTTCATTAATTTCTCTTCTCAAAGTCTGCTGACCCCGTTTAGTCAAACGTTTAAAAATGATGTGCTTCGCCCATGACGAGGCGAACCAATGCCGTGATTACCAAGCCGGCAACCATTGTCAGAAAGCAACTTCTTTTGCCACAGTGTTCGATTAACGAGGCGTGTTTCATTTCGTGTAGCGTACCCATATAGAGGAACGTACCGGCTCCCAGTGAGAGTACGATGGCTTTGATTATTGCGGTGGAAGGGGAAAGTTCATTGTGAACGAATCCACCAAAAAGTATTCCCAGCGGAGTAATTAATGCAAAAGCAGTAAACAGGATGATGGTTTGCGAACGAGAGAGCGTGCTGCGAACCATCGTGAGCATCAAGGCAAAGGCGGCTGTTCCTTTATGGAGTATGATTGCGATAAAGATTAACGTCGCGTCGGTATTGTCGCTCATTCCTAAGGCGGTTCCTAAAAAGAATGAGGGAAGTGCGATCATCGTTGTCATGACCAGCGGGATGCGTGCAGGCAGCCGTCCATTTTGTATCTTGATTCGCTCTCTCTCGATGGAATGCATCGTCATGTGCTCCATCGCAAGTAGTCCTAAAAAGGCAATGATGGCAATGACGGAACCGACGGGATAATTAACTTCGGGAAGCTGCTGTTGAAAAATGTGAAAGGAGGCCGGGAGTAACATGGTCAATGAAAGCGCAAGAAAAACGCCGGAAGAAAACGCTTCACCTCGCGGAAATCCCCCATTCGTGCGGACCTGTCCCGGTTTGACAAATGGAAAATACCCCCCCGCAAAAGCAATCAAAAAAATAATGAAGAGATGAACCCATTGGATTACTGAAAGCATAAAGGCGTCGATTCGATGTGTAGTTTGATGGATTTATTAGAAAACAATAAAGGGACTGGTCTCAATTCAAAAATCCTGCCCCCTTTATACCTCGGGTGATAAAGAATTCGTTGACGACCAAAACTGGTTAAGATAGCATCTCAATGATTTCTTTGTTGTCCGTAAGCCTTGCCAAGTCTGCTGGAGTTTCTCCCGATTCTAGTTGAGCAGAAGGGGCAGCACCAAATTCAAGCAGTAACCTAACAATTGCAGCGTGCTCGTTCACAACGGCGGCATGTAATGCAGTATAACCGCTTTCTCCGCGAGCATTGACATTGCATCCAGTTGCGATTGATTCCTGCACTTTGTCTAAATAGCCAAGTGCTGCCCAATACTCAACTTCGTTTGTCTCAATCATCTCTTTCTCCATTATTTGTGTTTTAGAGATATTAAAGGTGGTCTGGACGCGATTCAAAGATTCCTGCTCCCTAATAATTCGCTTGGATGTTGAATTTTGAGTATGTTACCTTAAGCGAGTTATTATTTAGGAGTATTATGATGCACCATTTTGGTAACCTTGATCCTGAATTAATCTATATATTAGATTTAGTACAATACTCTTTGGGGCGGAGAATCATTCATATTCGTCTTGCCGATGAACCATCGCACGAAAATACTGTATTGCAGTCTAATCCATATAAGGGAGCTATTCTTGGAGAATTCGGATCGAGCCTTCAAGTATCGCCAGATGTTAAAACTAGTGATGGCCAACAGTTTGGCATAGATCCTCATAATATTTGGTTCACATTAGATGAAGTGCTGTATATGAAAAAAAACGTGAATCACCAGAAGAAATAGAACATATAGATCCTCCATGGGTAAATGGTATTCCCCCACTTTTGGCCCCTAAGTAATGTATACGGTATTACTATTACTTCTGTTTATCATGATAAAATGAAAGTTTCATAATTGTTACCAGCGAAAAGACCTCTGGAGTCACCACGTACATCTGGACCTACGAAAACCAGATGTCGGGCATCGTTAGTGATTTAGTGCCTGTTTGGTTTTCAGTTGAAGCGACTCTATTGATTGATGATTCTTAGATCAAGCCCCCGGCTTTCTTCGCCGGTTAAACAGCGCATAGCGATACCACCTTAAATACTTCGGTAACCAGCGGAAGAGTTGGAAGCGGGATTCTCCCGCGCTGCGGTCTTTCCAGGTGGTGGGAATCTCGGCGATTGGTTCGCCGCGGATGAAGGCTTTGGCCGTCAGTTCCAGAGCGATCTCGAAGCCGTGTTCGCTTTCGATTTGCAGGTCGTTGACCAGGGCGGCGTCGTACAGACGGAAATTATTCGTGGCGTCGTGCGTGGGGAAGCCGACGAGATAATAGAGGGAGAGGCCCGCCAGGCGGCTCAGCGTTCGCTTTAACAGGGGGCCGCCCAGTTGCTGGCCGCCTTTCATATAGCGGGAGGCACAGACGACGCGATGCCCGGAGTGATACAGGGCTAACATGGGGGCGACATCGCGCAGGTCGTCGGAGAGATCGGCCATGATTACCAGCGCGGGGCCAGTCTCTGCTTCCTGGAAGCCGGCCCGCAATGCATTCGCGGGGCCGCGGCCCAGATTGTTTTTGACAAGCGTCAGGTAAGGCCGCGTCTCTGCCAGTTGACGGGCGACGGGCAGGGTGGTGTCTTCATCGAAGTCGTAGACCACGAGCACGCGAAAGGGGGGCGACAGCCGCGCGTCGATCTCTTCAATCAGACACGGGAAATTCTCGGCCTCGTTATACACGGGCACAATCACCGATAGTGGCACATTTTCCGTTTCCATTAAATCGTTCCACGTGTTACTTGTTCTTGAATCCAGGGAATGACTTCGTCGAGCATCGCGTCGAGCGTGGTGTCGGCTGAAAAACCGAGCAGCCGGCGGGCTTTCTCGACCGAAGGGGATCGGAACTGCACGTCATGCGGAAACGGATCTTCGCTTTGATAACGGAATGGTTTGTCGGGGCCGTGAATTTTGTGCCAGATCGCTTCGGCCAGTTCGAGAACCGTAGTTTCTTCGGCTGTAGAGAGATTGAAGTCTTCGTTCAGCGCCTGGGGATGTTCCACGCACAAACGAATGCCGCGGGCGAGGTCGCCGCCGTAGGTATAGTGGCGGACCTGCGAACCGTCGCCAAGAATCTGTAGTGGGTCCTGTCCTTTGAGCACCTTCTGGACCAGATCGGGAACGACGTGACTCAGCGCGAGCTGAATGTCTCCCGAGAGGACTTCTACGTCAGACACGGCGCGGCGTTCGCCGATGCCGACACAGTTAAAGGGCCGCGCGATGGTATAGGGTAAGCCGTACTGCTGGTGGGCACCGAGGGCATAATATTCGACGGCCAGTTTTTGAAAGCCGTAGGTCGATTCCGGGGGCGGGCACTGGTGCTGGTCTCCCTCCTCGCTGGGAAAACGCGTGGCACTCTCGAAGACCATGGAAGAAGAGATGACCGTGATTTTCTGCAAACGCGATTTCTGATGTGCCTCGATCGCCGCGTCGAAGGCGGCGGCGGTGATGCGTTCGTTTTCCGCCAGCAGGTCGTAGGCGAATTTATGGAAATACGAAATCCCACCGATCATCGCGGCACCGGCGATGAAGTGATCGCAGTCCTTTAGTAATTGTTTCAAGAGTGCGATGTCTTTGGCGTCTCCCTGTTGAAATTCATAACGGGGGTGCCCCTGGTGGGCGGGTTGCAGCGGGCCGTATTTCGAAAAATTATCGAGGCCGACGACATCGTAGCCGGCTTCCAGTAATTCGCCGACGACATAGCTGCCGATGAAGCCGCTGGCGCCGGTAATCAGAACTTTCATGGTTGTTTTCCTGGCAAGAATCCAAATACATCAATCAATGGTTTGTCGGTTTGCAGTTCGCGATATTCATCATGGCAGGCGCCCAGAATGAGGATGTCGGCTTCGGTAAGCATCGTTTCAACCGAAACAAAATCGGGATTATGAACGAAGGGGTCCGTGCATATTACGCGGCGGCAATCGAGCGTGAGCACTTTTCTGAGTTTGTATGATAACGAACTGCGCGGGTCGTCGCAGTTCCCTTTGAAGGCCATACCGAGGATGCCGACGGTGGCGGTCGTCAAGTCGTGATGTTGCTTCAAGCGTTCGACGAGAAAACCGGGCAGGCCTTCATTGACTTCCATCGCCGTTTGTCCCAGCGTGAGCAGATTATGATTGAACGAGGCGAGCTGCATCGTGTCTTTCAATAAACAGGGGCCGCCGGCAAACCCGGCCTTCGCGAAGCCGTTCATGCGTTTGTAGTTGTGCGTGATGGCGCGGTAGATGCGATCAAAGTCGGCATCGTAGCGCTGGGCCAGCATGTAGAATTGATTCGAAATCGCGAAGTTAATATAACGATACGAGTTGGTATACAGCTTGCCGAGCTCGGCTTCAACTGTCGAAAGGGGGATCGTTTCCAGGCCGAGATCGGCGAAGAACTCGGTGGCTCTCTCCAAAGCCTGTGTGGTACAACCGCTGACCAGTTGCGGCAGATGCGTCAATTCTTCCAGCGCCAGCCCTTGTGCGATGCGTTCGGGGCAATAGGAAACGTCGATGTCCAGACCGCGCTCTTTCACAATCCGACCGAGCCGCTCGGTCACGCCGGGAAAGACGGTGCTGCGAACGATCAGTAATTGACCCGGCCGACAATGATTGAATATCTGCTCCAATACTTGATCGAAGGCGCGGAGACTGGGATCGAGGTATTCATCGACGGGAGTGCCAATCGTGACGATGACGATCTCCTGATCGGATAACACATTCATACCGGTCGCACAGTGTAAGCGGCCGGATTCCAGACAGCAGGGGAGCAGGCTGTCGGCCCCCCGTTCTTCAAACGGCATGTTGCCCTGACAAATGCGTTCCAGTTGGGCCGCGTTGGTATCCACGAGCGTTACCCGGTGACCGAAGTCACAGAGGACGAGTCCGAATGGCAGGCCAACGTGGCCGGCACCACCAATGACGGCCACGTTGAAAGGGCATTGAACCTGGGGTTTCTCAGACTTGGGATTGGGGATTGGTTCGATCAAGGCTGGCTCCTGTTGTCATTCTGATTGTGGGGCGTGTTGTCTGATCGGTTTTGTTCCTGAACTGGACGATCTTGGGGAACATAGACTTCTATATAACAACTGAACGGGTCATTCGGGTCGCCATAAGTTTGAATTCGTCGGGCGTTGAGCACTTTGCTGATCTCTCTGTCCTTTGAATCGTGGCTGACGATTAAGTAATCGTACGGAAACGGGCGGGCATCGAACGCAAACTCACGCACATCACTCAGCAGAGTGGGACGGCCCGCTGCGGCAAAATTGAAAACGTAAGCCCGATCCACGGTATAGCGCGCGTCGGGTGGGAGATCATTTAGAATCTGACTGACAAAACGGGGGGCATTGTAATTTGGATTCGACCAGTTTTTCAGATGAGCCAGTCCTGTCCGGATTCCCGAGCCGGGCAGCATGGCGAGTACGAAGAGTGCCAAACCAGCGACGCTGACCATTCGCCCGGCAACGTTGTATGCCCAAAGATTTCTAACGAGGTGGCTTAGTCCCCAGCCCAGACATAAGAAAAGGAGAGCACCGGGATAACACCAGTAGCCTTTGGTCGGATGCGTCCCCTGGCAAGCGATGAGCAGATAGAGGGACGACCAGACGAGTGCCATGAAGATACAGGTGCGTCGGTCGTCAGATCGTGCGGCGAGCCAGGTGCCCCAGAATAAACCGGCAGCCATTAAGACGAGTTGAATGTTCCCGGCGTGTTCCTGGAGCAATTGAAATTGTGTGGTAAAGTAAGGCCAGGGGAAGAACAACCGTGAAATCAGCCCCGGCCCCGAGCGGTTTAATACATTCGTAAAAAACTGAAGCCGGAATGCCTCGGGGTAGGCCAGAATCAAGGGCAGCCAGAGTGCAAACACGGCCAGAGCACAGCCAGTCAACAGAGCACCGCGCGTCAGGCGTTCGCGTAACGTTCCTTGAGCCAGGACCGACCAGAGCCCGATTTGAATGCAAAAGACGAGGGCAAATGGATGCGTCAGCATACCGAGTCCGAGGAAGACGCCGGTGAGTGCCAGGTCGCGCGGTCGTTTCTGTTGATCGTACCAGCGCCACATCATCCACAGTGCCGCCAGTCCCCACATACCACACAGCATATCGGGGCGAGAGATGGTCGCTGGAAAATAGAAGGGGCGCGAGAGGCTGAATAGTCCCGCGCCGATCAGCCCGGCCAGCGGATCTTGAAATACGCGACGTGCCAGCAGATAGATGAAGATTAACAACACCGCGCCAGCCGCGACGGAGACGAGGCGTGTTGTGCTGTAGGTGGGCGGCAGCACGGCGTAAAGTGGTGCGCTCACATAATAGAATAGGGGAGGCAGAGCAAACAGTGCTTCGTCGGCTTTGTAAAACGCGCTTCCTGTTTGGCGTTGCGGCGCATAGGGGACGCGGGGAATGCCTTCCTGCCAGATGGTCCAACCGGGAATCGCAAACCATTCCTCATCCTGTCCGCCCGCCTCGCGCAAGACAATGGGAATGCGCCAGAGCAAAAAGAACAGGATGATTGCTGCCAGTCCCCAGCGGCACCAGTTCCCTTCGGATTTTAAGATTGAATTTAGGTCGCTCTGTACCAACGTTTTGTTTCTGATCTATTTGAAAGGTCTATCGGGGAATTGTACGTGTCAAAGATGAATGTGAGTGATTCAGATACAGCCTTCTTCGTTCCCGCTTCCATTTTGAAACAGCATTCGAAATCCATCTCCGCATTTGATGTTAAGTTGTATTTTCACTAACGTTACAAATATACATTGTTGTTCAGGTGGCTTCAAGCAGATTCTCTTTTTTGATCGCTCAAGAGTTTGACGTGTTCAGTCACGTGGATTGTCTATTTTTCAAAGAATTATGATGAATTTGTCGCAGATCTATTTAGAATGACGAATCCCTGGAGAGCGACTTTGTTCTATGGTCTGCTACCTGGTGTTACCTCATTTCTGATCTTGGTTTGATGATTCTGGAACGTATTTCATGTCCTGGTATTTACAATGCTTGATACTGGCTGGTTGGCTGCTGGCAGGCTGTGACGGAAGATCCGATTTCGCCTGGGGGCAGTCGTCGACAGTGGTCGCGGACCACAGTGGGTTTCGGAAAACGGTGGCGCCGTTTTTGCGGACTTATTGTTTGAAGTGTCACAAATCGGGGAGCAAGGACAATGAGTTTCGCGTGGATGCGAGCCTCGCGAACGATTTTTCTGATCCGGCGAGCAAAGCGAAGTGGGAAGAGATCGTCAATGTACTCAACGGCCACGAGATGCCGCCCGAAGGGGAGCGGGCGCCTCGGGCCGCTGAGGTCGCGCAGGTCGTCGACTGGATCACGGGGCAGATTGTCAAAGCCGAGCTATCCAAACGGGATTCTTCAATTGTGCTGCGGCGGCTGAATCGGTCCGAGTATCGGAATACGATTCGCGACCTCGTTGGCGTGGACTTTGATCCGGCCGGTTTCCCACAGGACTCGCCTGCTGGCGGCTTTGATAATAATGGCGGGGCGCTCACTCTTTCTCCCTTGCATCTGGAACTTTATCTGGAAGCCGCACGGAAGATTCTGGATCTGGCGCTGGTCGAAACGAGTCAGCCACCCGTTTTGAAATGGCGGATTCAACCCGACTCGGGCGATTCGGATCGGAACCGAGTGAACTACGACGGGCAACGCATCATTGTGAACGGCGGCAAGAACCCGGTGGAGAACGGCTTCAAAGTGCTGCATCACAATCGCTGGGATAAAAAACTCAACGCGCGTGATTTCAAGTTGCCGTACGCGGGGACTTATCTGATTCGCATTCGCGCTGCCGGGAAAGTGCCCGACCGGGCGGCGGTCGTCGCGTCTGCGAAAGCGGCGTTACAACACCGGATGGAGCAGCAGAACCGCAAGAATCCCAAGGGCGCCCCATGGACGAAGCAGCAATTTGAGCGGGACCTGAAACATTTTGAAACTGATTCGATGTATGACTACGGTTATCCCCGTCTGAAATTCACGCAGCATCTGGGCGGGCAGCCGAAAGTTCTGGCCGAGCTCGATATCGATGCACCATTGTCGCAGCCGCAGGTGTATGAATTCTCCGGCTATTTCTCGACCGAAAAGGCGGGGGTGACGATCGAGTATGCCTACGACATTCCTCGTGCTCTGGAAAATTTCTGGATGCAGACCGGCGATCAATTCGCCCGCCCGGAATTGTATGTGGACTGGATCGAAATTGAAGGGCCGCACTATGAAACGTGGCCGCCCGCCAGCCATCGGCAGATTATGGGACGTCATGCTAACAAGCCCCGCGATGAGCGGGCGGCGGCGAAAGAGATCATCGGTCGCATGATGCGGCACGCGTATCGTCGGCCTGTGACCGAAGAGGAAATTGACGCGAAATTGAAGTTGTTTGAATCGGTTCGTAAAGAATCTCCCTCGTTCATTGCCGCTCTGAAAACGCCTTTGACGGCGGTTTTGATCTCGCCGCATTTTTTGTATCTGGCCGAGGCACCGCGGGCAACAGGCGGCAGTCAATCGGGATTACGAAAATTAGATGACTACGAACTGGCGTCGCGGCTGTCGTATTTTCTCTGGTCAACGATGCCGGATGAGGAGTTGTTGAGTGCGGCTGCGAATAGCAGATTAACGCAGCCGGCTGAGTTAACCCGACAGGTGGATCGGATGCTGGCTGATCCCAAAGCGAGTGCGTTCACGAAAAACTTTGCCGGCCAGTGGCTGGGACTACGTGAGGTCGGAGCGAATCT
Source organism: Gimesia alba (assembly GCF_007744675.1). NCBI lineage: Bacteria > Pseudomonadati > Planctomycetota > Planctomycetia > Planctomycetales > Planctomycetaceae > Gimesia > Gimesia alba. The sequence goes on along the minus strand of NZ_CP036269.1, from coordinate 6,149,649 downwards.
GCCGGCCGCCGATTTGTATCCCCGTTATGATCGTCATCTGGAAACATCGATGGTCGCCGAGTCAGAGGCGTTTTTCTCGGAGATCCTGCAGCATGATTTGAACGTGATGAATCTGGTGAGCTCCGACTTTGTGGTGATCAATCAACGCATGGCCCGATTTTATGGGATTCCGGGTGTGAAGGGAGATCACTTTCGCCGCGTGAATGTACCCGCAGGCGTACATCGGGGCGGGATTGTGACGCAGGCGTCCGTATTGACGATTACGTCAAACGGCACGCGAACTTCGCCCGTCAAACGGGGGACGTGGGTCATGAAAAATCTGCTGGGGTTGGACCCGGGGTTACCGGTGGCCAATGTGGGGGACATCGCTCCCAAAGTTCCCGGGATTGATAAAGCCACGGTTCGCAAACGACTGGAGATTCACCGTGAGCTGCCGCAGTGTGCCCGCTGTCATAATAAAATTGATCCACTCGGTTTTGCACTGGAGAATTTCAATGCCGCCGGCGGATGGCGCGAACAGGAAGGCTTCGGATATAAAGGCCGGATTGGTCCGAATGATCCTCGCATTGATGCTTCGGCGAGGATGCCTGACGGAACCACGTTTGTGGGCGTCGATGGTTTGCGTGACGCGTTGACGAAGCAGGAAACGCTGTTTCTGAAATGTTTGAGCGGAAAACTGTTGACGTATGCTTTGGGACGCGAGTTAGGAGTTGCCGACAATCCGACGGTGGATCAGGCGGTAAACGCGATGAAACAAAACGATCGTACTCTGCGGTCGCTGATCAAATTTGTGGTGCTCTCAGAGCCGTTTCGATCAAAATAATCAAGACGCCGCTTGCCGGCGCAGGGAGATACGTTGATGACTGCATTTCCACAAGAGCCCATGTCGCGGCGGCATATGCTGAAAGGGCTGGGGGTCTGCTTAAGCCTGCCGCTGTTAGATGCGATGATTCCCTCTGCGTATGCCCGGCCTTCCACATTCAAGGCCTGGACGCAGTCGGCGGGAAAACATCCGCGGATGATCTGCTGTTATGTGCCGAACGGCGTGAATATTCTGGAGTGGGTGCCTGAGACCTCGGGCAAGTCGTATTCACTTTCGCCGACTTTGTCCGCACTCAAGGAACATCAACGTGATTTCAGCGTGGTTTCCGGAGTCGGTCATCTCGCGTCAAAAGGGGGACACTCGGGCGCGGATACGTGGCTGACTGGCGCCGATCTATCGGCGGTGCCCGGCAGCGATTATGCAAATACGGTTTCGGCCGATCAGATTGTCGCCGAACATCATGGGAAACAGACGCGGTTTCCTTCGCTACAAATTTCCGATGCATCGGGCACGGGCAGCGCGGGGCACAGCCATACGCTGTCATTTGATCGCAGTGGCACGCCGATGCCGGCCGAGAACTCAGCGCAGCGTCTGTTTGAACGACTATTTGTACCAGATACCAAAGCGGGCAAACAGGCGACGCTCAAACGGTACGCCGAGCGGAAATCGATTCTGGACAGTGTGCTCTCGGATGCGAATGCGCTCAATCAAAAACTAGGAAAGAAAGACCAGCAGAAACTGGATGAGTATTTCAACTCGGTCAGAGAAACTGAGCAGCGGGTGACGCGTCTAGAATCCTGGATCGATGTACCCAAGCCCAAGGTCGATCCTGTCGGATTGCAGCTCAACAGTCAATCGGGCAATGCGCATGACCGGCCCATGTGGATCGATGTGATGCTCGAAATTTCCTATCTCGCTTTTGCGACCGATACCACACGCGTGATCACATTTGAATGGTCGCGGGAAGCGGGCGGCTATGGTGGGGGCGGGGAGAATCATCATGAGCTGTCACACCACGGTGGCGATGCAGGGATGTTAAGCAAACTGGCGGTGATTGATCGTTTTCATCTGTCGAAGCTGGCGCGATTCATGACGCTGCTCAAATCGACGCGCGAAGCGGGCGGCAGTATGCTGGACCAGACGATAGTCCTGTATGGTTCCGGGATGAATTCAGGCAAAGGGGGCGAGCACTCTCCCAAGAATTTGCCAACATTGATTGCCGGCGGTCAGCAGTTGGGACTCAAACAGGGGCAGCATCTGGCCTTTGATGTCGAGAAGCATCCGCCGCTGAGTAATCTGTTGCTGTCGATGATTCAGGCGATGGGCGTCGAAACGGACCGTTTCCAGGATTCCACGTCGACGTTGACCGGGTTGGTCTGATTTTTCTTGTCCCTGGTTCTGATCTCGGTCATGTTAACCAGGGCAAGAGTGCCTGGGCGAAGGAGAGGACCAGGAAGAAGCCGCACATGTCGGTGAGTGTCGTCAGGATCGGGCCGGAAGCGAGTGCGGGATCAAGCTTGAAGCCTTTCAGAATCAGGGGGATCAACGCACCCAGGCAGACAGCCATCAGCGTATTCAGGCCGAGTGCACCGCCGATGACCAGACCGAGGTAAGGGTTCCCTTTCCAGAGATAGGCGACGCCACCCAGGAGAATCCCAAGGGTGATTCCATTGACGAGACCGAGTCCGAGTTCTTTACGGAAGACGTGAAACCAGTCGCGGGGACGAATCACGCCGAGCACGAGTTCGCGGGTACTGACGGCGATCGACTGATTACCACTACAGCCGCTCATATCGGAGACGATGGGGAGAAAGACGGCCAGTGCGATCACCGTTTCCAGAGTTTCCTCATACATGGCGATGATACTGGCGGCGACGATATTCAATACAATATTAATACTGAGCCATGACAGTCTTCTCGCACTGCGGATTTTAAGTGGCAGGCTGCGGAGCTCTTCCCCGCCCATAATCCCGGCGAAACGCAGAAACGTTCGTCCCGCCTGTTCTTCGCCCGCTTGTTCGACGTCTTCTCGCCGGACGACGCCCACCAGTTTCTGGTCTGCGTCGATGACAGGCAGGCCAAACAGGTGATGGGAATCGAAGAAGTGCTGTAAGTCCTGCAGGGAGGTGGAATCGGGCACGCTGGTGGGGTTGGCGATCATCATCTTATTCAGTCGCCGCCCGGGCGGTGCCATCAACAGGTCGCGCAGACGGAGCACGCCCACCAGTTGTTCTTCCGCGTTGATGACGTAGATGTATTGGACGTTGTAGGTCGCGTATTCTTCCGCGTTCTGACGCAATTCGGTGACCACGTCGTCCACGGTCTGTGATTCTTCAAACGAGAGCAGTTCCGTAATCATCAATCCGCCGGCCGACTGGCTGTCATACTGTGCGAGGAAACGAACATTCTCGGCCTCCTCCGGGTCCATCTGTTCGATGATCGCTTCGGACTGTGCTTCTGTAAGCTGGTCGAGCAGGTCGACCTGTTCGTCGCTGTGCATTTCATCGAAGATGAGTGCGGCTTTTTCTGGCGGCAGCGCGGAGAGCAATTGACCGGCCTGCAGTTCCGGCAGCGATTCCATCAAGTGGGCCGCGTCTTCATCATTGAGTAATGCGATGAATTCCTGCTGTTCGGTTTCCGTCAATTGCGCCATGATGCGCGCATCTTCGCCCGGTGGGAGTTCTTTCAGATAGCTTCGGGCTGCTTCACTGTCTTTTGCAGCGACGATCTGTTCCAGCTGTTCCCAGGAGTCGGGTTGTTCTACCTCGAGGTTTTCCGTGGTCTCAGCTGGTTCGTTCATTTGCTCTTCTCCAATCCTTGGCCCGATTATCCGATTCCGGTGTGGTCATTGTACACAGGCTTGCCAAGCCGGTGGATGATGCATTTTGTTCTTTGAGGAGCATCATCGGTTCAGCAGGCAGTTTAGATGATTGCCTTTGAAGCAACAAATCTCTAAGCCCGAATTCTTTTCAAGATTTAAAATTGCTGAGCGCGGCAGGCAACCTTCACTTTGTTTTAGGCAGCAACTCGATATTTTAAATGGTGATTCAGAAATATTTTGCGACTTGAGGAATTGAACAGTGGGCGCAATGCCTGTGTTGAGGCGGGAGCCCATCGTCTCAAGACAGGAGCCGCATCGGAACTGAGCGATTTAATCCGGATTTCAAAGCTATTTTTCAGGCGCTGGTTTCAGCAAGCGATCGACGGTGCGTAATGCTTCTTTGAAGTCACCGACAAAGGCGACTTTTCCCTGTTGATCGATGACGGCTGCCTGGGGAATGCCGCGGATGCCGAAGTTCTGCATGGTCTGACCAAACCAGCCTTTCTTGGTCGCAGGCCGGTCGATCGCGAGTTGATATTCCAGGTTCTCCTTCTTCGCAAATTTCTGCAAATTTGAGACGCTGATATGACTGTCGTGCATGCCGATCAATACAAACGGTTGGTCGGCATAATAGCGGGCTGCGGTCCTGACTTCGGGGAGTTGTCCGATGCAGGGACCGCACCGAGTGCCCCAGAATTCGATGAGCACGACTTTGCCCTTCAAATCCGGATGTTCCGATTCCCCTTTGCTCGTGACCCATTTGGCGGGTTTGATCTCGGGAGCCCGTCTGCCGTAGTGAATTTTTTGCTCTACTTGATGGCTGTGGCGGGGATGACGTTGCAGATACGCGGCAAAATCGCTGATCGGGCCACGCATTGTAGTTTGGAAGGGACGGACGGGGCCCGTTCGGGAAGCACGCGCTGGAATGTGGCGGGAGTCGACAATCATGGCACCCGATGGCAACGGAATGGCAAACGCATCCGCGGGTAGTTGCTTGAAGACTTCGACTTGTTTGATCTCGTATATTTTCAGCAGACTTAATTTGTCTTTTCTGAGATTCCAACTGATATAGAGCCTAGGCAGGATCAGGCCGTTTGCGTGTGTTTGCGGGGCGAAAAACAGAGAGACTCGTTGGACTCCATATTTAGAATATTCGGCAAAATTTTCAAAGATAAAACCGGTTTCCCGGTCAATCACACGTCGATGGGAATACTTTTCAGTCTGTCCCTCATAGATGGTTCGTTGTCCTGCCTGGCGAATATTGACTTCTGGCTTCTTGCTTTTGGAAGAAGAGGGACGCCGGGTGGGCAGGGAAGGCCAGTCACTGAATTCGTCCGGTGAAGCAATATGCAGAAACCCTCCGTTTCCACCTCTCCGATACACGGAGGCCTGGTTGTTGGCGGTACTGTAGTTAAGCGTATCCCACTGGTCAGTGAATGTGGCTGAGTCGGGGAGTCGCGAATTATCTTCCCAATCAAATTGACGCTTCTCCGCTTGACTATAACGCATTTCACTGCGCAGCTTACCGGAAGAGGTCAGAATTGTCCTGCTTCGAAAAGGGTTCTCTACCTGATATTTTTTGAGTAGTTGATCAACATCCGGCAGTTGATAAGGATCGAGGGATCTTAAGTCTTTTAGCAGCGCATCTGTATCAACCGGCTGCCGCGAAACTAGAATCATATCCATGTTCACGCGCAGGTGAGAGTGGCGGAGTAGCTCTGACTGCTTGTGCCATTTGAGTTGCAGATCTGTAGGATAGATCGAATTCGGATTTGGTTTAGGATCCTGGTCGGCAAGATGCGAAGGGAGAAACTGGGGCTGCGCCAGTTCAAATACGACTTCCGTCAATTCGCCTGCGGTGAGTTTGACGCGTTCGCCTCGACTGCCGTCTGCCTGCGCCAGTGCGAGCGGTTCCGTCACCACAAACCGGCGCATGCCAGGCACCATGAATGCCTGGATCTCTCCTGCTGCGTTGGTGGCCGGGTAATCCACAAACACCGACTGAGTCGAGACCGGCAGTTGCTCGCTGGAGTCATGCGTTTCATAGTTGAAACGCACGCCGGGAATCGGTTCGCCTGTTTCTGCATTCACCGCTTTCAAAATGACAATCGCCGCTGGTCTCAGTTTGACCGTATGTTGAACTGCCTCCGATTGATCTGAGATAATGAATTGCTCACTCTGAAAGTAAAACGGCTGATCGGGGGCCGGCTCGGCAATTAACCTATATTCGCCGGGCAGTAGTTGCAAATTCGCATTTCCCTGACTGTCCGAACGCGCCTGTATGCCGGCGCGGCGAATCTGTCCTACCGGGTGGGCGGTGAGTTGCACATTCGCGACGGGCTGGTTTGATTTTTCCTGGAGTACATGCACTGACACTCTGCGGGGCGATTCAAACTCGTGATTGAGTTCTCCCTCATAGCCGACGGCGATCATGTCTCTCCGGGCTTTGTTTTTTGTGGTTGTGGCCAGTCTGAATTGCCAGGGATCAAACGTGGGGCCGGGATCGATATTGGACAGATAGCTGGTATCACGACGGAGTTGCGTGAATTCGTATTCGCCATTTTTGTCGGTCCGTGTTTCACGGAATTCCGCGGGCAGTGTGAGAATTCCATCAAAAGGAATGGGCTCGTCAACGGGATGGTTCTCATTTCCCAGAAAACGACAGGACCAGGATCCCCACCGGTTCCGATTGCGCAGATTGTCAACCAGACCAAGTTGCACTTTCGCATTAGCCAGGGGCTGTCCCTGTTTGTCGGTGATACGACCTTTGAGTTTGGCTGGGCGTTCGAAGATCAGATCGACGACGATCGGTTCATTCAGATAGAAAGCCCGCGCAGTGACTTGTTCATTTCTGTCGCCGTTCTCAGTGCCTTGTGGTCGTGTGTCGGGACGATACACGCGGCTTTCATGCCAGGTGAATCCGTAGCCCTTTTGGGTTCCGAAAACAATAAATTTTCCTTCCGCTGGCTTAGGGATGGGGTTGGGCCTTTGGCGTGCGACGATGAGTTGAATGTCCTTGAATTCAAAAAAACCAAATTCGTCGCTCTTCGTATGGCCGCGCAGCCGTTCGAAATCGCCCGGCGTGATCATGGCATAATTGGAAATGTAAATGTCGGCGTCTTTGATCGGATCGCCGGCCGCGTTGCGGGCGATGCCGGTAATCGTCACACGGTGCAACTCTTGTCCATAACCGCCGCCGTCTTCGATAGTACTCAGGATTTTGACTTCGGGCGGGCGGTCTGGTTGAGACTTTCCTTCGTCCAGGTTTGCTGTCTTTGGCTTTGCTTCGTCCGGCGCGAGAGCGAGTTGATTCGCTTCCGCGGCAGTCGTCTGGGAAAATACCGAGTTCGCTGGAATAACGCCGAGCACAAGAAACAGAATCAGAGCTGTGCGATATTGTTTCAAAGACCAGAACCACTGATTGCACGTACCGAGCATCGGATCCTCCCGGGGACTAGATAGGCTGATTTGATTGGGTTTGCCTGGAGTAATGGCATCAGACTGTGAGTAAATTAGTATACACTATGGGAATGTTTAGATGCAAAGGGCGAGTGAAAAAAAACGAAATCGGGGCAGGAGAAGATGTGATCAGAAAAGAAACAACTGTTTTCAGAATAGAAACGGGATCTTTCTCTTTTATATTAAGGGAGAGGTACATTTTTCTGGGTCAGGGCCTCTATCAGTGCTTCGAGACTGGTTTTGGTGGGATCGATCCATGCCGACACCTCACTCGGGGTCGTGCTGCCTCGCGGCGCCCGATCGCCTGCACCAATAGAGCGGTATCGCGAGCGTTGGCCGCCGATCACATCGAATGACTCCAGTGCGAAGCCCGGCGGGTCGAGCTTCGCATGGCACGCCGCGCAGGCCACTGCCGGGACACATTCAAAGCAAACCGACAGGCCCACGGTGCAAACGGTCGAGACCGATCGTACTTGTCGAACTTTTCCCAAAGTAAAATCGCCGTCTGCTGCACAATCTCCTGCGCATCGGCCCGCGCCGGAATGAGCGCAGCCACATACCTCTGGATCTCCCGCTCGTTGGCAAGAAAAACCCGCAAGAATTCCTGCTGATCCGCAGGTTCCGAGGCTGGCTGTGGGGGCAGTTCATTCATGGCTCATAGTATACTTCCCTCGAGACCAGCAAATTGGACACAGAATCTGAAAAGAATTCAGAATTTTTGAAAAACAACTAGAAAAGCGACAATTTCAGGAAAGCGCTGCTTATTTGTGTGCAGTCTGGTTTTGTCAGGGGGCTATCGGTTTTGAGGCGTCCGAGAGTATTGCAAGATTGCTGCGCGACGGGGGAAATTGTTGAAGTTTCAGTGGGTGGGGTGATTTGTGCAATACTGTATATACTGTCAGAATATATCTGAGAAGTTTGTCTTATTGTATTCTGACGTGGAGGTGGGCTGTGGCGAATCCTGAGCATGTTAAAATCGTTAAGCAAGGGGCAGGGGCCATAGAGAAATGGCGGTCTGAGAATCCGGATGTGCAGTTGGATTTGGGTGGTGCCGATTTGAAGTTATCTGAATATCATGAAGCCTTTTTGGCCAATGCGGACCTAACTGGAGTCACACTTTCAGACACTGATGTTTCAGTTGATTTCTTGTACGGAAATGATGGTGTTGTACGAGAATTAAAGAACAAAGTTGATTCTCATTTAGTTCGAAATGAACGGTCAAAAAAAAGAGTAAGGATTTTCTTTGGTTTTTTGAACTGGTCTGTTACGAAACTACTTGGTTCAGACTTAGTCAAAGCTGGATCTGCATTTAAAAATAATGTTGAATCGTGGCAATCTAATCGACGTGAGCAATTTCCTGCTTCAGAGGGGATAGAACTTGCTATAGCTGCATTCATACGCTTTGTACGAGTTGGTTTTGTCTCTTTACTTATAGCTCTGATCCCAATTTCATTTCAGATTTTTCAGACATTCTTAATGAATAATCAAAATCGCTTAATTAGTGATCAGAATCAATATTTTCGCGACCAAAATGATAAGATACAAAAACAACTAGATGATCAATCGGATGAAGATAAGAGAGCTAATAGAAATCGACTGATAGCAATTCTTTATGAAGAGTATGATGTAACAAACTATGAAACAAAGTTTGCTGAACCACCGCTTCAGAATAAATTGCTGACGGACTCTGGCTATAAAACAATTGGGAGGTCAGGTATTCCAAAGGCAAATTTACGATCTCGGCAAGAAGCCGTCATTGAGTTTATTCGATTAGAGCTAGAGGCTAAACGAGAATTAGATTTAAGCTATGCTCTGCTCCAAGGACTTGACTTAAGTAGAAGCAGATTGCAAAAAGCTGGCTTAGAATTGAGTTTATGTAACGCAAATTTATCAGGTGCGCATTTGGTTGATGCAAAGTTTGTTGGAACTCAATTAGAGAATACGAATCTGAGAAAGGCAATCATGTATAAAGCTAGATTGGATGGTGCCATTCTGGTCAATGCCGACTTAACCGAAGCCGATCTATCAGGTGCATATTTAAACTATGCTAATTTTACTAAGGCATCACTTATAGGTGCTACTCTTAGGTATGCTGTTTTGGGAAGTTCAACATATCATCTCGCTGACTTGGAAGGAGCCGATCTGTCGGGAGCAAATATGTACGATGCAAATTTGAATGGAGTAATAGTAAGTAAGGTTCTCAATGAGGAAGGGAAATTTTATAAAGGTACGCTTGATTTAGTTGAAAAGCCCAAACTGGAAATTCCAATAAGATATTACACACGTTCAGATTTGACACAGCAAGGTGAAAACTGGATAGAATCCCTCAGTGAACTACAACCACCAGTAGAAGGATTCGATTTCAATTCCTGGATGATTGAAAAAACAACTGATTCGCTTAATCAGCAGATCTATGTGTTAAGAGGTTCCATTGAAGCAAAAAAGCCCAACCTAGAAAACTAGTCAAGAAAGTATCCTGGTTACTTGGCTCTCAGCTTATTTCATTCTACTCCGATCACAACTACACACAGACCGCGATAAAATCTTCTACACTTTTCAAAAACCTGAGAGGACTTGCTACAGACTTTGACCACCACGAATTCTTCACATCTGATTAATAAATGGCTAGGAGAGCAAGCCTCGTCACGACGCAAAAAAATCTTCTGAATAAAGATGATTACTTCGAAAGGGGCAGTGCAAAAAGCGGGGTTGTATTCAGTTATAACGCGCCGTAAGGCAGTGAACACAGCGCAAAGAAAAACCCCTGAAAATTAGTGAAACACTATTTTTCAGGGGTGAACGGAAACCGTGTAAGTGGGCGATGAGGGACTCGAACCCCCGACCCTCTCGGTGTAAACGAGATGCTCTAGCCAACTGAGCTAATCGCCCGGAATTTTGATTAACATCGGTAATTCCGATATTTTTCTTGCATCATCTTGAATGACACGCACGTATTATGGCAGGTTCGTAGCGAAATGCAACTCTTGCGTGTAAACTGTTTTAAGCCTTCGCTGACTTTGGGCCGAATTTCGCATTTTTGCGGTTTTTTCCTTTCTTGAGAAAGATTTGATTTATGTCTCATTGCCTGGTCACCGGTGGTGCCGGTTTTATTGGCAGCCATCTTTGCGAGCAATTAATTCAACAGGGACAACAGGTTACTGCCGTCGATGACCTCTCGACCGGGTTTATTGAAAATCTGGCGGGGATTATGGATCATCCCCATTTCACCTTTCGGACCGGGTCGATTACCGATCCCGTGTTGATGGCGGAAATGGTGCAGGGCGTCGATACGATTTATCATATGGCGGCGGCGGTCGGCGTGAAGCTGGTTGCGGATAACCCGGTACGAACCATTGAAACCAATATCTATCCGACCGAAGTCTTACTGCGACACGCCGTGCAGGGGGAGCATAAGTTTTTCCTGGCCTCGACCAGTGAAGTCTATGGGAAAAACCCCAAAGAACGCTGGACCGAAGAGGACGACTTGCACTTTGGTCCCACGACCCGGCCTCGTTGGGCCTATGGCGCGTCGAAAGCCATTGATGAATTCCTGGCGCTCGCGTATCACCAGAAATATGGTCTGGATGTCCGCATCGGCCGCTTTTTTAATGTGGTCGGGCCGCGTCAGGTGGGGCAGTATGGAATGGTGATTCCCCGCTTTATTGATCAGGCACTGGACGGCGGTCCGGTTGTGGTGTTTGACGACGGCTCTCAGGTGCGCTGTTTCGGGCACGTGAATGAGATCGTGGACTGCGTGATCGATCTGACGAATCTGGATGCAGCGCAAGGTCAGGTTTATAACATCGGCAGTGATGAGCCGGTTTCAATCCGGGGGCTGGCGGAAAAGATTATCGAGAAGGTGAATCCCGGCGTGAAAATTGAGTATCTGCCTTATAACAAAGCATACAATGAAGACTTCGAGGATGTTCAGCGACGGGTTCCCGATTTAGGGCGTCTGACGGCGACATTGGGACGTAAGCCGCATGTGAAGCTGGATGAGATCCTGGATGACATCATTGCCTTTAAGAAACAGGCCCGCGGGCTGGCCTGAGAGATGCTTACAACTGATAGAGCTGGCATAACCCGTACAATCTGAATTCGATTTGCAGCGGATTCCGGTCAGGGGCATTGGGCTCTCATTTCCGCAGCGGTTCTGATCCGATGAACAATGGTAAGTGTGGTTCTCTTACCTCATCACACAGAACAAGGGAATGGAGAGTACGATGAAGGGATTTCAGATCAAACTGTTTGCACTGACCATCTTATTGGGAATGTTCCAATCCGGCCTGGCTGTCCAGCGGGCAGACGCCGCGAATGGCCGATTTTTTCTTTCCAAATGCGAGTTGTGTGAAGAAGAGTACGAGGGACGCCAGATTAATGGCAGCACGTATCCCTGGCCCCGGTATTCGTACCACATGTATCGCGGCAAACACTGCGATCCACGCATGCGAGCGCCCCGCTATCGACGTTATGAGTACGACCGCTATCAGGTCAAGAGCATGCAACCCTTCCGTGGTGAAATGCTGCCTCTGCCTGAACCTGAATAAGCGACTCCAGACAGCACGCTCAAAAAACGCTGTTTGACTATGGAAATCGTTCTCCTGTGTGTAGGCTAAAGGGTGAGTTTCAAGACTGACCTTTCTACAAACGCAGGAGAATCGTTTCATGTACCGCCTCGCACTGCTGCTTTCTCTGTTTGTTGTCCCTTTTCAGTCGGTGTCTGCTGCCGTTTTGAAAGGGACCATCGTTGATTCTTTGACCGGGAAGATCATTCCCGCGCGCCTGTCGATTCAAGCAGCCGACGGCACTGCCTACTATGCGAAAAGCGCCGACGCAGCTGGCTCGGCGATTCCGTATGATAAGCAGCGCAGCCCCATCAGCATCGAACGGCATGTGACGCTGTCGGCGCATCCGTTTGAAGTCGAGCTGCAGCCAGGAGAGTATCGCCTGACTGCGTTTCGGGGGAAAGAATATATTCCGCGGATGCAGACGGTTGACGTGGGAGATCAGCCGCGCGAAGTACGCCTCAAGCTGAAACGCTGGTCGAATATGGCGGAGGAAGGCTGGTACTCGGGCGACACGCACGTGCATCGACTGGTGAAGGAACTACCGAACGTGATGCAGGCGGAAGACTTGAACGTGGCATTACCACTGACCAATTGGGTTTCGATTGCCGATCAGCCGCCGTCACGCGGGGATTTGAATACCGATCAGGCGGCGGTCAAAGCGGCGCCCGTGTATGTCGATCCGACGCACGTTTATTATCCGTTGAATACCGAGTATGAAATTACGAAGGTGGGCCAACGACGGCATGGACTGGGGGCCTTCTTTGTGTTGAATCAGAAACAGGTGCTGGAGCTGGGAGCACCGCCTGTCGCGCCGATTGCTGAGGCGGCGCACAAACAGGGGGCACTGTTAGATCTGGATAAACATTCGTGGCCGTGGTCGATGATGCTGGTGCCTGTGATGGACGTGGATCTGTTTGAATTAAGCAACAATCATCTCTGGCGAACGGAATTCTTCTTCAAGAATTTCTTTGGGAAAGCACGCCCTGAGTATCTCAATCTTGAGAGGGATGAAAAGGGGCTGACCGAGAATGGCTGGATGCAGTTTGGCTTTGAGATGTATTACACGATGTTGAACTGCGGATATCGCATGCGGCCGACCGCGGGAACGGCGTCGGGCGTGCATCCGGTGCCGCTCGGGTTTGGTCGCGTGTATGTGCATCTGCCGGACGGATTCAGTTATGAAAAATGGATGGCGGGCCTCAATGCAGGACGGAGTTTCGTCACGACGGGGCCGATGTTGACGCTCAAGGTGAATGGGGCTGATGTAGGCAAAACCTATCAGAAATCCGGCGATGCAGAATACGAATGCCATCTGCAAGGGACCGCGCGCTACTGGAAGCCGATTTCCCGAATTGAAGTGATTGTGAACGGCGATGTGGTGGAGACGATTCCGCTGGAAAAACAGAGGGAGGGGACCACGTTTATTTTTCCCATCGATCATAAATTGAAATTGAGTGGTTCCGCATGGGTCGCCGTCCGTTGTTTTACTCAAGCGGAGACCGGACGCACCCGGTTTGCGCATACGGCGCCGGTCTATTTTGATGTGCCGGGGCAACCTGTGAGACCGAAGCGGGCGGCGGTGCAGTATCTGATTCTACGCATGGAAGAAGAAATCGCACGCAATCAGGGCATCTTGAACGATGCGAGCGTGAATGAGTACCGGAAAGCGCTGAAAATCTATCAGCGATTGTTGCCGACGGCCCGGTGAACTGTGTAGACTGAATGGATCAGCGAACGTTGATGGACGTGCGCTTTGTCCATGGAGAAGCCGGTTCTGATTTCGTTTTCCACTTTTAGCCCACCTGAATCATCCCACTGGAGTCAGCATGTTTGTCCCGCTCAATAATCTATTTCGATCTGTGATTGCGTTGCTCGTTTTTTGCTCAATGGTCAGTCTGCTTTCCGCAGAGACGGCAACGACGATTTTTCAAAACGGGAAAGTGATTACGCTGGACGATCAATCGCGGATTGTGGAAGCGATTGCGATTCGCGAGGGCAAGATCCTGGCGGTGGGCAGCAATGCGGAGATGAAGCCGTATCAGGGGGCTCAGACCAAGGTGATTTCTCTGGATGGGAAAACGGTGATTCCGGGATTGATCGAATCTCATGTGCACGCCTTGCGGGCCGCGCGTGGCGAATTGATTCAGCCGCATCAGGAATTGAATTCGGTGGCCGAGATTCAGGCCTGGATTCGTGAGAAGGTGAAAGATGTGCCCGCCGGTCGTTGGATCACGGTGCCGCGCACGGATATTACGCGTTTGAAAGAACGCCGCCGCCCGACGCCCGCTGAGCTGGATGCGGCTTGCACGACACATCCCGTTTATATGAATATCGCTCGCAAGAATGTTTTGAATACACGGGGCTTTGAATTATTGGGAATCAAGAGTGACAAGGATAAGCTGGCGGGCGCCCGGATCATCTTTGATGACAGTGGCAAGCCGCTGATGATGGAAGGGGGGAGCGGCGCGATTCGCAAACTGATTCCGCGGGAAACCGTCCCGGCGGAAGCAACCCGTGAAGCGTTGAAGAAACTGCATGCCATTTATAATTCGGTAGGGATAACCAGTATTCTCGAACGAGGTTCGGGAGTCGAAGAATACCGTGAATACGAGTTGCTAAAAGCGCAGAACGAATTGACGGTGCGGATGACGATGACAATTCGCCAGCAGTTACGCAGTGCGACCGCCGTCAAAGAGTTCACGGAAAAGCTGGGACTGGTGACCGGCGACGGGGACGACTGGGTACGAGTTGGCCCATTGAAAATTTCCGTTGATGGCGGCATTCATTGGGGGAACACGCGGCTTTCCGAACCGTATGGCGAAAAGCGTCGTCAGTTTTATGTATTGCAGCAGGATGCCGACTATCGGGGCGATCTGGCGTACTCGCGCGAGTTGATGGCCGAAATCTTTGAAGCAGGTCAGAAGCTGGGCTGGCAGATGTGTTGTCACGCGACCGGCGATGGGAGTGTGAATGAAATTCTGAGCGCGCTGGAAGATGTGAATCAACGGCTGCCCGTCGATGGACGCCGATTCTGCATCACGCACGCGTACTTCCCGACCGAGGAATCGGTGAAACGTTCGAAGGCGCTCGGTGTCTGTTATGATACGCAGACCTATCTGTTCTATCGCGATGCCGATGCCATCAATCAGATTTACGGCCCCTCCTGGGTGAACCGGTTCATGGGACTCAAGACCTTTGTGGACGGCGGCGTGCCGGTGGCGATCAACAGCGACCATATGAACGGCTTTGATCCCGATCATTCGATGAATGCCTTCAATCCGTTTCTGGCGCTGTATATTGCCGTCAGTCGGCGTGATATTGAGGGGAAGGTTTATGGCCCGCATCAGAAATTGTCCCGCGAGCAGGCACTGCGTTGCATGACGATTGATGCCGCGTATATCAGCTTTGAAGAAAAGGTGAAGGGGACGCTGGAGCCGGGCAAACTGGCCGATCTGGTGGTACTGGACCGGGACTATCTGACGTGTCCCGAGAATGAGATTCTGCAGATCAAGCCTTTGCTGACGGTGTTGGATGGACAAATCGTCTACGAGGCAGCAAAGTCGAGTGATCCTTAATCGCTGTAACAGGCAAATTTGCACTATTCCGGCTGGAATATCCATTTTTTCATCCGAAAAAGCGTTACCCTTGGACATTAAAATTGTCATTGGATATGATGCGGGCTCGGATTGAAGCCGAATTATTGTTTCTAAACCATTTCTGGACTGTGTCCAGTTTTATTGTAGCGTCTCCCAGGCCATTTGGATCGAGTCGATTAGATTGAGGCACGCTATCGTAAAATGTGACGCGCTCTAGACACTGCACGGAGTAGTTGATTTCTTATGTTGGATTTGCAGTTCATTTGCGAGAATCAGGACGCCATCCTTGAAAATTGTCGCAATCGTGGGATTGAAGTAGACCTGGCACGACTGTCAAAACTGGATCAGCGTCGTCGCGAACTGATCGTTCAAGGCGACAAAGTACGGCAGGAACAGAAGTCGGTTTCCTCTCAAATTCCCAAAGCTGCAGACAACGATGCGAAACAGGCGTTGATCGCACAGGGAAAAGAACTACGCGAGCAGGTTTCTGCCCTCGATATTGAGCTGCGTGAAGTCGAAGCCGAATTGAAACAGGAACAGGCCCGTGTGCCGAATCTGGCGCATCCGGATGTGCCTGTCGGGAAAGAAGACAAAGCCAATACCGTCGTGCGGATGTCGGGTGAAAAACCGACGTTTGATTTCGAACCCCTCGATCATGTGGCGCTGGCTGAAAAGCACGACCTGATCGATTTTGAAGCAGGGACCCGCGTTGCCGGGCATGGGTTTTATTATCTGAAGAACGAAGCTGTTCTGCTGGAGATGGCCCTCTGTCAATATGCGATGCAGAAGCTGGTGCAGGAAGGCTTCATTCTGCACAGCACTCCCGACCTGGCCAAGAAAGAAATTCTGGAAGGAATCGGGTTTAATCCCCGCGGAGACGAGACGCAGATTTATTCTGTAGAGAATACGGATTTGAGTCTGGTGGCGACGGCCGAGATTACGCTGGGCGGATCGATGAAAGATCAGATCATGGACCGCGAAACGCTGCCGCTCAAGATTGCCGGTCTGTCACACTGTTTCCGCACCGAAGCGGGCGCGCACGGCAAAGCGACGCGTGGCATCTATCGCGTGCATCAGTTTACCAAAGTCGAAATGTTTGCCTTCACGGAACCAACTAACGCCGCCTCCGATGCGATGCACGAAGAAATCGTGCGGATCGAAGAAGAGATCTTCCAGGGGTTGGGCCTGCATTACCGTGTGGTTGATACCTGCACGGGCGATCTGGGGGCGCCCGCTTATCGGAAATACGATCTGGAAGCCTGGATGCCCGGCCGTGGTGAAGGGGGCGCGTATGGCGAAGTCACGTCTGCTTCGAACTGCACGGATTACCAGTCTCGACGCTTGGGGACTCGTTGTAAGACCAGCGGCCAGAAAGGAACCGAATTCGTGCATACTCTGAATGGAACGGCTGTTTCGATTGCACGGGCCATTATTGCGGTTCTGGAGAATTACCAGCAGGCAGACGGCACAATTCTGGTTCCCGAAGTTCTCCGCCCCTGGATTGGAAAAGACAAGATTGGGTAAAAAAGCCGATTTGGAACAAACGGTGTCTGATCAGATCTCGTAAAAGGGGAAGGGAAAGTTTGTGAAACACAACCATTCCCAGAGGAGAAGAGATCTTAGGGAGATGCTGAAGATTGCTGGTTTTCGCCCGTGTTCGGGCTGATTGTTGCGTTTCCAGAGCGATCTGGACGTAGTATAATCGACTGTTGGCCGCTACGAACTTGCGGAATCCGCGCTTACAGAACTCTCTGAGTGTTGACCCGCCCTAACAAGTCTCGGTGTGCTGTTCACTTTTGTTTTTCAACCCTGTTTCAGATTTTGAGAATTTCCGTGAATGATCATCCAGACAACGATTTGCCTGACGAGAACGCTCCCGATCAAAATGATTCCCAAGCGGATCAAAATCTGACTCCTGATGAGTCGCACAAAAAGCCGGATTCCACTCCCGGTTCAACCGATGCCGAACAGGAGAATCAGGCGAGCGAAGAGGGACTTCCCGAGTGGGAGCCACTCACGCCGGAACTGGTCGAAGATGAAGCGATTCGCGGTGACTTCATGTTACGCTGGGCTGCGATTCTACTGGCCTGTCTGTTTGCTGCGACATTCATTTCAGAAACACAAACACTGGTGCATGTCAAAACGGGCCAGTATCTGAGCAGCCATGGTTTCTGGCCGCCTGCGACGGATGTGTTTTCCTATACCGCCGCCGATCGCCCCTGGCAGAATAATGCGTGGTTGTTCGATTTATCGCTGGCAGCTGTATACGGCGTGCTCGGTGCGATGGGACTGACGTTATTCAAAATTCTGTTACTGGGCATTACGTTTTATGTGATCGTCCATCTTTGTCAGCGAGAGATTTCGACCTGGTGGGGGGCGATTCTGGCGGTACTGGCTTTGATCGCCTGTTTTCCACAACTGACGGTGACACCGGAAATCATCACCATTTTGGGACTTGTACTCACCCTGCGTTGCCTGCAATCCTGGCAGGAAAATAATTCCACCCGCGCCTTGTGGATGCTGGTGCCGCTGTTCTTAGTCTGGGCGAATTTTGATCCGCGGGTTTCGCTGGGAATCGTGTTGCTGCTGTTATATGCGTTAGGTGAGACAGTGGCTGCATTCATGGATCGGTCTGTATTGAATGACGACACCGACTATAAAGAACTGTGGCTGGTGCTGGGAGGCAGTCTGGTTGCGACCTTGCTGAACCCGACCGGCTGGCATTCACTGACCGCCGGTTTGAATTATTACCTGGTTGAATATCCTGTCATGCAGTCCATGTTTGTCGGGAAAGTAGGCCCGGAAGAACTGGGTTATTTCTCGATGACATCGCCTGTGTTCTGGGACTCATTGAATCATTATGCCGTGGCTGCGTTCATTTTGATTTTACTGACCTTTGTCAGTTTTGTGCTTAATCAGGCGAAGATGAGCTGGGGGCAGTTGTTTGTCTTTCTCGGATTTTGCGGTCTCTCCATCATGGCCAGCCATGAACTGGTATTGACCAGCGTTATCTGTGCGATTTTTGCCAATATGAACTTTCAGCTCTGGTATCGCGATAATTTTCGACAGACTTACAGCGTGGAGACGTCTGAGCTTTTGTTCTCTCGTGGCGGCCGGGCGTTGACGGTTTTAACCTTTTTTGCACTGGCTTATCTTGTTGTCTGTGGCCGCTTCCAGGGACAAGGGGCAACGCGGCACGCAGTGGGTATGGGATTCAGTCCCGCATTAACTCGTACGATTGAAGGTTACCAGAGTGCCCTGGCTGATTCTTTGGATGATCGCCCGTTTCATTTTGTTCTGGACCAGGGGGATCTGTTGATTTGGCTCGATCAGAAGTCATTCGTTGATCATCGGCTTTCACTGTTTGCCGGCAATGAAGAAGAGAGCCTGATCGATTTGCATGATAAAACGCGACGGGCTCTGCGGATGCAACGTGAAGATCAACTGGGAAGCGGAATTCCCGATGTCTGGAAAGAAACGTTTAATGAGTACCAGGTCACGCATGTGATCCCACGCTTGTCGGGAATGAATCCGGACTATCGGACGTTTTATGATTTACTGATGACGCCGGACTGGCAAATGACCGATTTGAATGCGGCGACCGCTGTCTTCTATCGAACGGATACGGATGACGCAGAGACAAAGTCCTATCTGACGTCTCATCAACTGGATTTCAGAAAACGCGCCTTTCAAGAACAAAAAGACTTTCCGGAAATCCGGACGGACTGGGCGCGGCCCAAATCATTCTACAGCCTCTATTTTCTGCCTCAAACCGAAACGCTGGAAAACGACGTGCAGACCGCGCGGCATTATCTGGGGCTGATGTCCCAGTCTGGAAATAATCACGAACTGGGCTCCTGCTTTGCGATTCTATCAATTCAACTGGCCAATCGTGGTCTGGTCGAGAATCCGAACAGTGCCGAAGCCTATCGCATTCTGGGGAGTGCCTATGGTTATCTGGCGGCTCTGGAAGCACAGCTAATGATCCCGCCGACGGCGCGAAATCAACAGAGGCAGACGTTACAAATTGACCGGATGCGATACTTTCAAATTCTGCATGCCTATCATCAGGCTTTAATTATCGAACCGGAATACGCGCCGACGCATCTGTTTCTGTTTGATCTTTATTCCAATATGGGGAAGGTGGATCTGGCTCATCGTGAATTGCAAACCTATCTGGCTATGGTTGAAGATCAGGAGCAACTGGAAGACGATGCTCTGGCACGATTGCGGGCTTATACGGATCATCTGGGAAAACTCAAAACGCAAATCGATCAGATCACACAGGAGCTGGATAAGCAGCAGTCCGATGGTGCCGACCTGATGCAGCTGGCAAGTCAGGCTTACCAGAATGGATACGTCCTACTGGCACAACGTTATCTGGATGATCCAGTTTACATTGCAAAAAATCCGTTGGCGCAAAATTTGAAAGCCACCGTTCTGATGGAAGTGGGACTTTCGGAAGAAGCAGACTCTCAGATGGCGCAATTGGAAGCGCTGGCACAAAATGATCCGCGGATTCCCTGGCGTTCGCAGGCTGCGTTTACGAATCTGGGAAATGGCAATTATCGAGGCAGCTTCGATCTGTGGCGTCAGGAACTCAGATCGTATGAAGAAGCACGCATTGCCGGCGTATTGCAGTCACTGCCATTGATTCAGCCACCATCGAACAGTTTCTGGCCCGCGCAACATACGGCCTCCGTCGCCAACTATCTGTATGGATTGTCGCAGCAGCAAACCCCGCTCAAAATGAACCTGGCCCGCTGTGAAATCGAAGCCGGTCAACCCGATCAGGCGATTGCCGTTTTACGAGAGATTATGGATGAACAACCGGAAACACCTTACCGGCCGCTCATCCGCTTTTATCTCTATCAATTAACGGGCGAGGTGATTCCACTTCAGGCAGAAGCACCGACCGGACAGACGGAACCGGAGCAAACCGAAGCCCCGCTGGTAGCTCCCAAGCCATAAGTTGGCATGGGAATCGAGCTGGTTAAGCTGGTTTCAGCACCTTGATGGTTGTGCCTTTGACCAGATCCGCGACCTGTTCCCGGTAGGTTGTCATGTGTGGTGCAACGAGGTGTGTTTTCAGTGCATCGACACTTTCCCATTTTTCCATGACGGTCACGATCTGGCTGCCATTTTTGACTTGTGCGGCGATGTCGGTATCTTCATCGATGGCAGGCCCGTATTCAATACAGCCTTCTTCGGCGAGAACTTGAGGCACCAGCTGGTGAAAGGCTTCCAGAAAAGCGGCCTGTTTTCCTTCGGCTAACTCAATATCTGCGATGACAAAAATCATGTTTCTTCTTTCTACTCAGGTTTCGATGATTGGGCCTGTCTCCAGGTTTACTAAAACGTCTCCGAAGCCCTCCAGCCCGAGTCGCATCGAATGAGAGTCGCTCTGGTTAGATGGATTACGATCCGGCCTGGAGCCGTTTGATTAACTGGCGGGCTTGAATGATGCGGCGGGAGTGTAGGCCTTTCGCGATTTTCTCATCCCCGGTATATGCTTCAACACTGAATCGATACACGGGCCCATCCTGATAGATGAGTCGTGCGGTACAATTCACGGTAGCACCGACGCGAGTGGGAGCCAAGTGCTCCACATCCACATGCGTGCCAACACTCAGGGACTTGTCATCAAGCCACGGTTCCAGGAATTGTAACGCAGCCTGTTCCAGAAACCAAATCAGTGACGGCGTCGAAAGCACAGAAATTTCTGCTTCCTGTGAAAACGTAATCGAGTGGCTTTTCTCCACTTCGAATGAAATCGTATTCGAAGATCCGATGCGTGGTGCCTGATCCATGTTGGGCAATCTCTATTCCAGGTAGCGTTTCTTAATTCGAATTGGTTTTTGTAAATGGGGAGAAACCGGGACTAACGCCCTTCGGCTAATAAGTCATTCCAGTTGGCAAAGTACCCAAAACAAGATCAGCCGCACGGCGTTAGCCGCGGTTAAAATCGACCTGGGTTAGGTTGCGGTCCTGGGAATCTTCTTCAAAACTAATAAATAAACACTACCTAGCCGGTGTCACGGTTGTCCACAGAACTATTGTGAAATTTCAATCGGGATCGATTTGGAAACTCGGGAGTCACTCGTCGAAATACTGAGTGTCGAGCGAATTAACTGTTTGGACAACGTGGATTTCACATCAGGCGTTACCGTCACAGGTAATGTGACTTTGATCTTAGAGACACCGCCGATTTTTGTGGGGATTTCCAGAGTTGCCTGCGACGAACTGGTGTTGTTGGTTTTCGCAGCAGAGGCATCGATCAGTTTCTGAGGCCCTTTGATTTTCAGAATGTAAACATCGGGTCTGCCGACAGACAGAATACTGAGTCCGACGGAACCTTCCATCTTCACGGGGATTCCCGGGAAATAGGCGTCTAATGTGATCGTCCCCTTACTGTGTTTTAAGCCTTCATCATAGGGGACGGTAAAGTAGGTATCGACGGCGGCGTACAGCGTTTCATAAGGTTTACCAGGTTCAGGGCGGGGGATATTGTTGAATGATTTTCCGCGTCCATAGAACGAACCTTTATATGCTTCCACCAGTTTCCCATCCGGACCCTTTTTATACAGGCGATGATCGATACGGCCTCGGAAGCCTTCGTATTTTTTATCATCGGGGGGAAACGTCAGTCGAATACTGGTTTTCTGGCTTTCGCCACTTTCCGGCCTCCATTCGGGAATATCCAGCTTTCGAAATGTGCGGTAGTTGGCCAGGATCGGAAAATTATCCTGTGGCACAACACGCGTGAGACCACCCAGACTGGCCGACATACTTCTGACCTGCCCAGAAGAATTGGAAAATGTAATCAGCTTTTCAGCTTCTTTTCCGGTATCAACGGTTGAGAGTGCCAGTTTATCCGTCGAGGCACGGAAACGCTGTGCTTCGATCAGCAGGTCGTATTTGGATTCATTGAGCCAGTTTCCGCTAAAAGTACTGACGACGACTTCGTGGATACCTTCTTCTTTTGTAGAAACGGTCAGGCTGGCGTTGGAACGGTCACCTCCCAGCTGTGATGTCTGTTGAATGACACGATAACCAATTTCCTCACCATCTGGATTAAACACACTCACCAGCAGACGACCGGAGCTATTGGCGACAAAGCCAAGCATGACCGTCAGGCTGCTGTCACGTCTGGTGACGGCAATCGGGTAACGGTGGTAGGCACCGGCAGAGATCGTTTTTTGTGGTACGACAAACGCGGCGATGCGTTCTGAGTCCTGTAATGCCAGACCGGGCAGGCTGACTTCTGTTTCCAGGTCCGATAATTCGATCGGTTTGTGAACAACGTCCAGAAAGCTGAATTCCCGTTCGCCATGCTGCGTTACGGTGTAATAAGCCAGATACGTTTTACCGGTTTCCATTAAATCGCGTTTGCGCGTGCTGTAGAAGAACGATTTACTGCTGTTGGACAGCACCAGTGAAATTTCATTTCCCTGTGCTTCTTCTTTACCGGGTAACGCAATGGAAAACGGAATTTTTTCTTTATTGCCGTTCACATCGAGAATCGTGACTGATCCATCACTGTCCTGAATTTCGACTTTTTCCAGTTTGATAATGGCAGGCGTATTTTTCAGCAGCAGGCTGCCGCGGTCAGAAACTTCGCCATCGATATTCAGGTCCAGGTCTACTTTTTTATGAGCGGCAATATTATTCGAACGGTCATACAGACGGTTATATTTGGAATAGTTGTTGATGCTGAATTCAGCGGACTGTTTTTTCGGATCCAGCGTTAATTTCGCCAGTCGCATGAACTCAGGGTAGGCTTTGTCGATGTCGATCAGGCCGGCTCCCTGCTGGGCATAAGTAAAGCCTGTCATCCGCATCGCGGAATTTTCCAGCGCGAGCCGCATGCTGAGTGCCAGTGAAGTCAGTGAATAGCGGCTGTCCGACGATTTCTTGCGAATCGCTTCGATTTTCTTCTGTTGCCGTTCCAGTACTTCGGCATAGTCTTTGTCCGCTTTCACCAGTGATAACATGGCGGCGGCGGCACCAGCGGCAATCGGCGACGACATACTGGTTCCGTTGAACATGCTTGACCCGTCGGAATTTAATGGTGTCGAAGAGAGTGCCGAACCGGGGGCGACCACATTGGGACGCATTTCTCCGGTGTAGGAAGGACCGAGTGAGGAAAAGTACAACAGGCCGTGCTCGGGAGCGTGAACTCCTTCGGCGAGACGGTAATGCTCTCTTAAAGTATTAGCTGAGACATGTGCACCGACAAAGACAGCCGGGCTTGATCCTGCCAGACCGTTAATGGTGCGATAGCCGGGCCCGTCGTTCGAAGCAGAGACAAAGAATGTGGTTCCAAACTTCGCCGACAGGTCCTGAATCAGAATGCTTAAAGGACGCTTGAGGTAACCTTCATGGCTGCCCAGTGAAATATTTACGACGTCTGGGACGTATCCTTCGGGGTTGAAGAACGCGGCGATAATGCCGCGCAGAATCGCCTGATCGGTACAGCTGCGTCCCGAACAGACTTTAATGGCCATCAATTCGGCTTTCGGGGCTGCCCCTTCAATTTGCAGTCCGCTTCCCGCAACAATCCCCGCGACGTGGGTTCCGTGCGATTGTTGATCGAAGGCGACCGTAATTTCCTTTACCTGCTTTTTCGCATCCGGACGGAAGAGCAAGGGGTACGCGATGCGTTTGGTGCGTGACGGAAATTCCAGCATGTTTTGATAGGAAACCTTCAGCCCGTCTTTCTGCATCTTGCGAGCGGTATTGAAGTCGATGATTGGTGTGTCCGCTTCTTCTTTGCTGAATTTTCCATCCATGTCCACATCGACGAAAGCCAGTGTATATTCTTTGGGTAAGTCATGGATTTCCAGATTCGGCTTCTGGGCTTCCAGCGGTGCTTCAGGATCTTTTGCTTTTTTCTCGGCGGCCGCTTTTTTCTTGTCTTCTTCTTTTTTCAGTACCGGGTTCGGAATTAAGCCGACGACGACGAGCAGCTTGTCGTCCTTGGTTCCATTGCGGTTGATATCAACACCCTCTTTTCCGAGTGTGGTCCAGATATCGCCTTGTTGAAAGCCGAGTTTTTTCTCGTCGATATAACCAGCGAAGACATATTCGTTTTCTTTAATCGTTTCGGGAAGCGTGATAAACTTACCATGTTCCAGTTCGAATTTCCCGTCCCGTTGTCTGACTTTGGTTAATGGTGTTCGTCCTTCGCGTGTGGCATCGTTCCAGAAAATCACACGATCTTGAAAGACGGGGTGGCTGGTATCGATGCCGGTATCGATAATGGCGACAATGGTACCTTCGCCGAGACCTTTGCCGGCCACTCGTTTTCGGAGTGCGGGAACCTTGATGTCATCCAGAGGAACGTACAGTGAATCAAAGTCAGGTTCAGGGGCTGCTTGAGGTTCGACTACGTTGGCTCCGTCTGCGGCAGGTTCGGGCGCTGCTTGAGGGGTGATTTTACCGGGTTTAATTTCTTCCATCACGCCGGAAGGAAGTTTCAGTGAATCAATGAATTTTTTATCGTTCAGCTTGCTTGGAGGAAGATTTACAACCAGGAAAGGAATGTCGTTGCCAATACCCAGGTTGGGATCGTAGACAATCTTTCCGCCCGCTTTCGTCACCAGCTTGGCAGTCCGTCGGACATCGTTCACTCTCAGTAAGAGTGTCAATTCGGGCGAGCAATCACATAATTCCTCTTTGAGTGATTGGGCAGCAACTCGATCCGTCGATTGGAACATGCTGCAGAGAATCACTGCTACAATCAAAGAACAACGTGTTCGACTTTGACGATTTAAAATATTCATCAGACCCTCAAGCTTTCGGGAATCAGGACGTAGAGCCCTGGTTTAATCTTTTAATGTGATCAGTTTGTTAGTCAGTGAGGCAGGAATCAATGCCGAGCAAAGTTCGACAGCGAGAATGCTATAAGCGGTAATTCTTTCCTATCAGACCATGCTTTAATATAAGACACATTTTGTAGAAGTTGTTTATATTCTCACATGAACATCACTGAATGTGAATACCAGAGAACAAGGAAAATACGATTTAGTAATGACTTGGAAAGTACTTAGGCCTTTCACCACTCAGGTATTTCTCTGGACATTTCCTTATTCTAGGTTAGTTCACAAACGGGTCATTGACAAAGTAAGAAACATAAAATACGATCTATATATGCTTCAGTACTCCCGCCAATCTCTGATGTTCATTTTCTGTACAGTGTTTCTGCTGGACATCGTATTTCTATTGGCCGGACCGGTTCTAGTGGATTCTGCGGAATCCAATCCTGACTGGCTCTATTCTGAATTTGAGCTGGAAGAAACTGAAGAGAGCGGTGAAGAGGAGCCTTTAATTCAGGATGCTTCGTTCCTGAGTGGGGTTTCGATCTCGAATTCGCTGATTCATTTCGTTGAATTCAGTGTCAAAGAATCGGATCACTATGAGATTCATGCTTCACGCGGCCCGCCTCGCGCCTGCTAATTAATGCTCGGTCTTTTTCCGGCATTCTCCTGCTTTTTGTATTCATCTTTTGCTGCGCTCGCAAATCACCGTTATTGATCAATGCTGTGTATTGGTATTGGTGAAACGACTGGTTCACCGTGTGTGATTCGCGTAGCTCTCCCGAGAATGCTGTTTCTCGTTCATTCATCCTGAGAGTTATTATTCAGGCACATTATATAATGGATCTCGTTCATGTCTCAAATTGATTCGAATCAACCCAAGTTTAACCTTAAGAGTTATCTTAACGATTTTAACCCCTGGCATAACATCAAAATTATGCATACCAATGTGCCGAACGATATCCTCGCAGGTATCACGGTTGCGGTCATCGCCATGCCGCTGGCTCTGGCATTTGGTGTCGCTTCCGGGCTGGGGGCAGAAGCAGGGATGTGGGCGGCCATCTGTGGTGGTATTCTGGTGGGGATCTTTGGAGGCTCCAATACCGGGGTGAGTGGTCCGACCGGACCGAAAGTCGTTCAGTTAGCGGCGATTATCGCTGCTACCAAGCTGGCAAGCGGTGAACCGGATATTGTGTTTGCCATGTCGATGGTCTTCTTGAGTGGTCTGGTCTGTATTGTGTTGGCGCTGATGAAAATCGGGCGGTTTATTTATTACACGCCCTATTCAGTGGTGTCAGGATTCATGTGCGGGATCGGCGTGATTATCATTCTGCTCGAAATTCCGCCAATGCTCGGATTCGCGACGCCCAACTCGGTGGTCGGCGCGATCAAGCAAATTCCCTATGACGTGATGCATGAGAAACCCCATGCGTTAATAGTGTCTCTGGCGACATTCTTCACGATTTTGCTCTGGCCCCGTGTGACCAAGAAACAATGGTTGCCTGCACCGCTTTTAGGTCTGATTGTTGGTACCAGTATTGCGCATCTCTTCAGTTTTAAAGATATTGAATATATCGGATCGATGCCTGTTGGCATGCCTCACCTGTACTGGCCTGATTTCACTCGCTTTGGTGAAATGGTCGGGGGTGCCTTCGCTTTGGCCGGGCTTTGTATTTTCGATTCACTGCTGACCTGTCTGGTCGCAGATAATATGACCAACGAGCGACATAACAGTGACCGCGAAATCTTCGGGCAGGGTATTGCCAACCTGGGTTGCGGAATTGTGGGTGGCGTAACAACCGCGACCGCCACCATGCGAACCGTGGCGAATATCAAGTGTGGTGGTAAAACCGGTCTGGCTTCGATTACGCATGGTCTGGTTCTGCTGGCATTGATGCTGGGACTGGCGCCGTACGCGAGCTATATTCCGATGGCCTGTCTGGCCGGGATTCTGCTTAAAGTAGGTATCGATATCATCGATTACCGCGTCTTGCCCGTTTTGCACCGCATGCCTTTTATGGATTCGATCTGTTTCTGGGCCGTGTTGGTTTTGACCATTTCTGTCGACTTGCTGGTGGCGATGGGCGTGGGGATTACGATTGCCTTCGTTCGGATCGTGCAGGAACTGGGACAGGCCTACGAACAGAATGTCGTGAGTCTGAATGAGATGGATCGAAAGTTACCATCCGACGTTTCGATGCCGGAAGAACTGAAAGAAAAAGTTCTTAAATTACGTCTGGAAGGGCCTCTGTTCTTTGGGGTCTCTGATACAATCTATCGTGCTTCATCGGCATTGGTCGATTATAAATATCTGATTATCCGCATGGCCCGTGTGCCGATGGCTGATATGTCGGGAACGTATTTACTCGATGATATTATCGAAAAAGCGCATAAACAGGGGGCCACGGTCTTCTTCACTGGGTTACGACCTCAGGTGGATCGGACTTTGACCCGTTTGCGTGTGATCGAAAAAGTGGGAAGGGAACATTGTCTGGAGACATTTAACGATGCCATCCTGAAAATACAGGAGCTCGAGTCCGATCTGGCTTCAGGCAAAACCAACATTGAAGAGGACAAACTGAGTCAAGTTTAATGCGAATTCTGGCAATCAATGCGTATCACGGCGGAAGTCATCGTGAATTCCTGGAGCAATGGATTTCGCATAGTTGTCACGAATTCAGTGTTTTTTCTCTACCGGCGCGACATTGGAAATGGAGAATGCAGCATGCAGCTGTGACTCTGGCGTCTGATGTCGAGGCTCGTTTTGAAGCGGGCCAGCGCTGGGACGTTTTGTTTGTTACCGATATGTTTGATCTGGCAACCTTTCTGGGGTTCGTGCGAGCAGAAATCGCGGCACTGCCCCGGATTGTTTATTTCCACGAAAATCAGTGGACGTATCCGGTTCCGGAAAATGAAACCCGCGATCTGACGTACGGTTTTATTAATCTGAAAACAGCGATTTCCGCCGATGAAATCTGGTTTAATTCCGACTTTCATCGGCGGGAATTCTTTCAGGCCTCTGTCGACTTCCTGAAACGCATGCCCGATTATTCTCTGCTGGATCTGCTTTCTTCTTGCGAGCAGAAGTCGTCTGTCGTACCGCCGGGGATTCAGCAGACCGAGTTTGAAGTCGAACGCCGGGGCGAACGGCCAATTCAAATTCTGTGGGTGGCTCGCTGGGAGTATGACAAGAACCCTCGCCAGTTCTGTGAAGCGATTGGTGAGTTGGCTCGGAAGGAGATTCCCTTTCGGTTGAGTGTGCTCGGCCAGACATCTCCTGAAATCCCTGACTGTTTTGAAGCGCTACGTGCCGCGTTTCCAGACCGTATCGATCATTGGGGATTTCGGGAGCGACGCTCCGACTACCTGCGGGCGCTGCAACAGGCGGATCTGGTGATTTCAACAGCCTGGCATGAGTTCTTCGGCATCTCCATTCTGGAAGCGGTCGACGCTGGCTGCATTCCCATTCTGCCTTCGCGCCTCGCGTATCCAGAAATATTTTCAAAAGTGACGGATTGTTTTTATGACGGCTCCACTGATTCGCTGGTGTCAAAAATCATCCAGTTTTCAAAATCGTTACAGGCCGACTCACTCGATCCAGTCTTGCGTGATCAATTAGAGCAAATCACGGCTCAATTCCATTGGTCCACTCATGTTATGCAGTTGGATCAGGGAGTGGAAAACTGCCGTCGTCGCTCGGACATTTCGTGATATCTGAACGTGTCGCCACCCTAAATATGAGCGGCCTCTACCTCGCAGAATCCGTACTGATGGTTTCAAAATTGCGATAACGCTTACAACAGGTCTGAATTTTGACGAAATGTAACGGTTGTATCAATCAGAGTCAGACTGACGATTACGTGATCTGCACGAACTATGTTTCGGTGAGTAATTTAGGCCCTGTTTTACAGTGCTGACAGAGAGTCATGCACTTTAATCAATCCACTAATTTTCGAAGTATTTTCAAAACTTTTTTATTGTGTTTGGGATACCTCTCTGGCAAAGTAATACCTGTCACTTACCAAGTGTAACTGATTTCATGACGGTGCCTGAAGGCATTTTTTAAGTACTGCATGAAGCATCTGAGATCTACAACTTTTGCCAAGCGATTATTAACATGCTTACAATTTCCAAAGACATTCTGCCTCAAACGTTTCTCAGTTATATCGCATTCCGGATTGCTTTCATGGATACTCTGGAGCGGATCGCTCTGGCGAAGCAGGT
The DNA here is from genome assembly GCF_007744675.1 of Gimesia alba. Classification (NCBI taxonomy): domain Bacteria; kingdom Pseudomonadati; phylum Planctomycetota; class Planctomycetia; order Planctomycetales; family Planctomycetaceae; genus Gimesia; species Gimesia alba. Next base: position 6,120,340 of record NZ_CP036269.1, on the reverse strand, counting down.
AGGCGACGACCCATTTGATTCATTTGGTTTTCTGACCGAAGTTCCTTTTTTACGCAGCGTGCCTCCGCACGTTCAACTGGATCTGCTGTCAGTGACCTGGGCCAAGCATCTGGCCAGTGAGCACGTCGAAGGCGACCTTGTTGATGAGAGTGTGGTTTATGCTGTCTGTGAAACAGCGGCCCGCATTATCGACGAACAACCGGATGAAGCACGTCGTTACCTGCAGGGGGGGCCGTTGGACGTGCACATCGCCGTTGATCATTTCCTTTCATCGGAAATTCGCAATCTGCATTTGAACCTGTCTAATGAAGGCGACTTTTTACTGATTAGTCAATTTCAGGATATGGCTCCAGAAGAAGCGCTGCCGATGAAAGAAGAATTTGGGATTCAAGAAGAAGCAATTGAGCCCATGTTCGATGTTTTGATGCAATGGTTCATGTCGGTTGATTTCATGCCGAACCTGGAAGGCTTATTGCAGGAACGGGAAGTCGCCAAGGCGATCACAATCGTCGGTTTGAAACAGCAGCCGCTGTGCTAGTAAAGTAAACTGACGACGATGCAACAGAGGGGGGATCAGGAACGGTTGTTATCATCCGTTCCTGTTTTTTTGCGCCGCTGCTTAAAGACTTCCAGCCGCTTGCGAATCGTGGCTTCAAAGCCCCGTTCAACCGGGCGATAGTATTCTTTCTCGACCCCCAGATAATCCTGATCGACCCAGCCCTCTTCGGATGCATGAGCGTACTGGTAACCTTCACCGTGCCCTAATTTCGCAGCACCGGGATAGTGACTGTCTTTCAAATGAATGGGGACGGGCAGCAACGATTTATTTCGCACATCACTGAGCGCCTCATCAATGGCGACGTACGAAGCATTCGATTTTGGTGCGGTGGCGATATAGGTGACCGCTTGTGCCAGTAAAATGCGGCCTTCCGGCATACCGATTTTTTCGACCGCGTCAAAGGCGGACATGGCCAGCATCAGAGCCGTCGGATCAGCGTTGCCAACGTCTTCCGAAGCCGCGATCACAATGCGGCGGGCGAGAAAACGGGGATCTTCGCCTGCTTCGATCATGCGTGCCAACCAGTATAAGGCAGCATCAGGATCACTGCCGCGCATGCTTTTGATCAGCGCACTGGCGGAATCGTAGTGCGAATCGCCGTCCTGATCGTATTGAATCGCTTTTTTCTGGATCGATTCCTGCGCGACTTCGAGATCGAAAACGCGATCACTGCCGTGAATCGAAAGCACGCCGATTTCCAACGCGTTTAACGAACGCCGCGCATCGCCGTCACAGACTTCGATCAGAAAATCAAGGGCTTCCGGCTCCACGGTCACTTTGTAGCGGCCGAGCCCTCGCTTTTCATCGCGGAGTGCCCGTTGCATCAGTGTCAGAATTTCGTCGGCAGTCAGCGGCTGAAATTCAAAGATCTGGCTGCGGCTGATGAGCGCCGAAACGAGTGAGAAAAACGGGTTTGATGTCGTCGCACCAATTAAAGAAACCACTCCCGATTCCACATCGGGCAAGAGGACATCCTGCTGGACCTTGCTGAAATGATGCAGCTCGTCGATGAACAAAATCGTCTGTTTGCCGCCGGTGGCCAATTCGTTGCGTGCCCGGTCGAGGGCGGCTCGGACCTCTTTGATCCCGGCAGATGCCGCGTTCAACGCTTCAAAACGGCGGTGGGACTGGCGAGCGATGAGTTCGGCGAGAGACGTCTTTCCGGTGCCAGGAGAACCGTAGAAAATCAGCGAGCCAATCCGATCTGCGGCCAGGATGCGGCGAAGTAACTTGCCCTCACCCAGAAAATGCTGCTGCCCGGCAAATTCTTCCAGCGAAGCGGGACGCATACGGGCTGCCAGCGGTTTGGCTTTTTCCAGATTACTGGCTTCCTGCTGGTCGAATAAGCCCATGAAAAAAACCTCCACCAAGTGATTCAGACGCGGGTATATTAGAACCCGTGATTGCAAAGTGGGGACCTGATAACCCGGGTTGTGTGAGCCGGATATACCGGATATACACGCAGCCGAATTTCGGGGGTCCCCAGTTTAATATTTGTAGGGTCAACTCACGATTTTGAATCAACAAGGCAGAGGCTTATTTCTCTGTTTCGTTATATCTTCATTTTAGCCAGCAGTCCCACGCAAAACAAGGAGGCGATTTTATAAATATATTTCTGCAGAAACAACCAACGATCAACCTTCATGTTTGTTGGAAGTCGCTTTCTTTTTTTGTTTCTGACGACTCAGAAATTCCACCAGATCGCGCAAATCGTCTTTGCTGAGCTGTTTGACGATCTCTTCGGGCATGGCTGATTTTCCTGATGCCCGTTCGTCGATGTCTTCCTTCAACACGCGACTGATCGTCCCTTTCGCATCCATTAACACGATTACTTTATCATCCTCTTTTCGCACGATGCCTACCAGAACTTTGCCGTCCAGAGTGGCCAGCACTGCTGTTTCGAATCCCTTGGCGATGGCTTTATTCGGCGCTACGATTGCTTCCAGCAGATACCGCCGGTCTTTATCGATGCCGATCCCGGACAAATCGGGGCCAACTTCACCACCGTTATTTTTGATCATATGACAACGGCGGCATGATGTGTCGCTCCGTCCATAAAAGATCTCGCGACCGCGGGCTGCATTGCCGCCGGACAGCGTTTCAATATAACCGCTGATCGCATCATCTTTGGGCCGGCTCTGATCAAAGGCTACGAGCAGTTGATCCAGCTCGGGAGTCTGTTTCTGCCTGGCTGCTTTGAGTAAATCGAGTTGTATCTCGGCTGGCACCTCGCCTTTGGCAAGTCGCTGCATCCAGCGCACTAAAATCTCTGTCACTGCGGGGAGTTTCATTTCGGTCAAGGTCGCGATGGCGCCCTGTTTTTCGGATGTCTGGCCTTTTTCAATGGCCTGTTCCAGCTCTGGGAGGGCCGCTTCCGGCTGATGTCGAGCCAGTACGTTTCTGCCGGTCACTCGCAGGGCTGCTTTTTTGTCTTTGATCGCGGTTTTGGCGACGTCGGTAATACTGGAATATCCCAGTTTATCCAAGGCTTTCAAAGAGGCGACACGCACATCCACCGGGCGTTTGGTATCGGCGACCATTTTTGCCAGCATCGGAGCCGCTGCTTTGATGCCGTATTTCTCAGCCAGTCCCGTGCCCGCGGTTTTGACCTTCTCGGAACTCTGAAACAGATCTGGTACAATGGGGCCGACAATGCCGGTCAGTTCGATGGGTTTTCGGTTTTCAATCGGCTGCCAGCGTCCCAGTACTCGATCGAGTGGGGAAGGCTCGTTCCATTGGCTCAGTTCTTCAATCGCTTCCAGACGGAGTGCTTCCGGAACTTTACTGTCGGCGGCGATTTTTGCGACCGCGGCCGCATTCTCGGCACCACCCAGACGGAAGTTCGCATTCATCACGCGGCGTAATAACGCTTCGGACTGATCGGGGCGAATCGAAACGGCAGCCAAATCAGAAACCGCGCCGGGAATGGGGGCGTCGTTAATCGCACGAGCTGCTTCCAACACAACAAGCGGGTCAGAATCCTGCAGGAACAGACCCACCTCTTTGCGTTTCAGACGACGGAGCGCCACGACGGCTCCCAGTCGTATGGCCGCTGATTCATTATTCGCGGCGGCAATCAACTGTTCGGCGTCTCCGATTCGTGCCAACGCTAGAATCGCCGCGTGTCGCAGCATCGGGTCGTCATTGTTATTTTTCTTGAGCAGATCAAATAACGCGGGAATCGCATCGGCGGCTTCGAGATTTCCCAGTGCCACCGTAGCGAAATATTGCACGCGGGCGTTGGGATCGGAAACCAGTTCGATGAGAGCCGGCACGGCGGCTTTGAAATCTGCTTCGCCGATCACTTTTGCGGTCTGCCCGCGGACTTCGCCGTCGGCGTCTTTCAGCAGGCTTTGAATGCCGGAAACGTCGGATGAGGTTTTGCGACCCAGTTGACCGATGCCCCAGATGGCATGCAGGCGGGCAAGCTGATCTTTCGAATCGAGGGCCACACTCTGTAATGCTTCTAAGGCGCCTTCATCGACGAGAGCAAACTGCGCTTCCATGCGAATGCGTTGATCGGGGTGTGACAGCAGCTTCGTTAATTCTTTGATGGAACGTTGGGAGAAGCCCTCTTTCATCAGTTCGGCGGAATGTGCGGCTTTGGCAGCTTTCGCATGTTCGGTATCGGTGAACTCGTAGATCCGGCCTTTGCCCAGTCCGTTCCAGCCATTCACCCAGTCGCTCACATACAGACTGCCGTCGTAGCCGAAGTCGACATCGGTAGCCAGAATCTGCCAGATGAATTCATGCGAATCGGTCAGTTCGAAGGACGCCCCTTTCGGTTTCACAGCAAAGGATCGAATTCCACTGCGGGAAGGTGTGCCGCGGAAGTCGGCCAGGAAGAAGTGATCTTTGTAGCGATCCGACAAACCGACGCCCGGATAATGCACAAGCCCGGAAGGACCGTCGGCAAGATTGATCACGGGGGGAACCATGTAAGCGGGTTGTCCTTTGTGGGCAGGGTGCCAGATTTTTTCCCGGTTGAAGGGACCACGATCGCTGAGGTATTGATAATACATCCGCCAGCCGGTGTCGCCTCCTTCGACCACATACACCCAGCGGGCTTTGTCGCCGCTATCCGAATTGTTATCGCCGGTGAAGAGATTGCCATAATCGTCAAACGTCAATTCCTGCGGGTTTCGCAAGCCGTAAGCGAATTCTTCCAGCTCGGTGCCATCGAGATTACAACGGAAGACGGCTCCCGTATCGGGTCGGAACAGGTGCTTGCCTTCTTTGGTTTTGATGTTGTATCCGCGGTCGCCGATGCTGAAATAGAGGCGTCCGTCAGGGCCGAGCTTCAAGCCGTGCAGGTCATGACCGCGAAAGGCAACACGGATACCGTAACCGCTACTCAACTTTTCCCGCAGCGTCGCTTTGCCTTCGTGGGCGGTGTCGCTGAGTTTCCAGACATGCGGAATGCACGTGTAGTAGACGTATCCGCCGCGGGCCAGAATCCCGGCGCCGGTACCTTCCAGAATGCCGTTGAATCCGTCGGCGAAGACACTCGCATGGTCGGCTTTGCCGTCATGGTCCCGGTCTTCCACCAGGCGGATGCGATCGTGTTCGCGTGCGTATTCTTTGACTCCCTCTTTGAGATGTTTCTTGAAGAAAGCCAGGCGATCTTCAAGCGTTTCGGCAGCCAGATCGTCGTGCAGCCAGTTCATGTGGCCGCGATTGTCTTCCACGCCTTTTCCCTGTCGGAATGTTTCTGCAACATAAAACCGGCCCTGCTCGTCGATACAGAATGCCACCGGATTTGCCAGCAAGGGTTCTGCTGCAAACAGGCTGACCGTCATCCCCTTCGGCACACGAAAACCCTGAATCGCTTGCTCACCTTCTTTGGATGCTTCGGCGATCGCAGGTGTGTAAGGCGTTTCTGCAAAACTGGATTGCATACCGAAAAGCGAGAGCAGACAAACCGTAGCGACAGGGACGCGTATCAACGACGACAATTTCAGACAGTGGACAGGAAACAAGGTAGCACTCCTCGGCGAGACAAATGATGCATCAAAATGAGTATAGATGGAGAATTTATCATATCTTAACGCTGGCGATAAGCAGTTCACAGCCTGGAATTCTCCTAATTTGCCTGATCAATACAGATTTGATTTCGACTGAGAATTTTTCATGAGCCAGTGGAGTACAGGTCTTTATAAACTGGTTTGCATGTTGAAAATTAAGTAACATGAAACAAATACAGAAGAGAATTACCAACGGGCAGGCTGTTCATTAAGTTTGCTTAGAAAAATGTACGAACTCACGTTATCAGTGCGTTGCACTAGAATCAGGTTACTTTATGAAAAATGTCGTCAGCCTCATCCTGGGGGGAGGAAAGGGCACACGTCTGTTTCCGCTTACACAGTTTCGTTCTAAACCCGCGGTTCCTCTGGCGGGAAAATATCGGTTGATTGATATTCCGATTTCGAACTGTATTAATAGCGAACTGAGTCGTATTTACTTGATCACGCAGTTCAACTCGGTCAGTCTGCACCGTCATATTCGCCAGACCTACAAGTTCGATTCCTTTGGTGGCGGCTTTGTGGAAATTCTGGCCGCACAGCAGACGATGGAAGGGACTGACTGGTATCAGGGGACGGCTGACGCGGTCCGCAAAAATATCCGCTGCATCGAACAGTCGGACATTGATTACGTTCTGATCCTATCCGGCGATCAGCTCTATCGCATGGATTATCTGGAAATGCTGCAGACACACATCGACTCGAAGGCCGATGTGACGATCGCCACGGTGCCTCTCTCCAGCGAGCAGGCTTCCGCATTCGGCATTATGAAAGTGAACGATGCAGGACGCGTGGAAAGCTTCCTGGAAAAACCACAGACAGAAGAAGAGCTGGCTATGGTTCGCACACCGTCGGAATGGATCGATCAGCAGGGTATCGAAAGCCGGGGCCGCGACTGTCTGGCCAGTATGGGCATCTACCTGTTTAATCGCGATCTGCTGGTGGATCTGTTGAAGAAAACCGATTACGAAGACTTCGGTAAAGAAATCTTTCCGATGTCGATTCGCACGCACAAGGTCCACGCGCATCTGTTCGATGGCTACTGGGAAGACATCGGGACGATCCGTTCGTTCTTTGATGCGAACCTGGCGCTGACGCATCCCGATCCGCCCTTCGATTTTGTCGTCGAGAAGGCGCCCATCTATTCGCGTCCCCGCTTCCTGCCACCGACGCGCTGCGAAGGCACCAACATCAAACGCAGTCTGATCGCCGATGGTTGTGAAATTGATGAAGGAGCCGTGATTGAAAACAGCGTGATCGGCCTGCGCTGCCGTATCGGCAAGAACGTGACGATTAAAAATTCAATCGTGATGGGAGCCGACTTTTATCAGGACCAGTGTAAAGAAACCGCGGATGACGGTCTGCCTCCCTTTGGCATCGATGAGGGTGCTTATATCGACGGGGCCATTGTCGATAAAAACTGCCGGGTCGGCAAAAACGTCCGCATCGAACTCAACGGCCACACCGAACAGGACTTCGACCACAGCGATGTCCTGATCCGCGACGGAATTATCGTCGTACCGAAAGGGACTGTGCTGGCAGACGGGTGGAAACTGTAATACACCGATCATCAAATATGAACACTCAGAAAGGCAGTCCTTCGGGGCTGCCTTTTTTTTCATAGTTAATGTTAGATGCAAATTCTGACTATATTCAATCTAATTTTCATAAGACGGCTTGAGGCAACGTTTGTAATCTAAATTGAAAATTGTGAATAAATGAAAATAGTAGTACTCAATGTAATATGCGGGCTTGTACTTTAATATTTAAATGATGGATTCTTTTGTTCATATTAGGTATTTTATCTATACCTAATATAGAGAAACTAATTTCTGCATCTCTTTAAAGTCTGTAATTACAATAAAACGCTTATTATTACGAGTTAAAAGATCTTATGGGCAAGAGAAAACAAAATAAAACTCGAAAGTTAAGAACGAAATCGAAAAATAAAAACAAGACTAATTCTCTGAAAAACAAATCTCATCAATATATTGATGGGCTACTTAAAGGTTTTTCTAATAAGGATATTGATACAGAAGATCTGAAAAGCGAATCTCCTCAGGTCATTTCATATGTTTTGAAACGAGCCCCTCGACTGCCACATGTTAGTAAAAAATTATATGGTATTCCTTTTCCCTCTAACTTAAATGAATTCCTTCCAGTTCTACCAACAAATGATGCACTAAGCTTGTCGAATGAGTTAACTTGGACTGCAATAGGACTAAAAGTGTGGCAGAATGAAATTAACTCTTTTCTTCAAGAGAAAAAACAATTTGAGGTAGCAATAGTTTCAGGTGACCTGAACTTAGCTGAGAATTTACTAAAATATCAAACAAAACTTTAAGGCATCTCTTTGGGCTTCTGAATCGGCCATTCTATTAGCAGAATTACATAGTGGAATAAAAAGTAATAGGGTAGAACTTCAGTCAGCATTAAATTCCACTGATGATTATTTTGCGAAGATGTTGTTAGAATTTTCTAGTAGAAGAGCAGAGCATGAGTTTTCAATTGCTGCTTATATTGATTCAATGCATGAATTTTTTAGTGACTACATCCACGAAGGCGACTTGTTTGCAAACGTGGCTTATCTTTGGTTCAAATCTTGTTATTTTTCCTTTCGGAAGTTCACAGAACATAATCTGATTCAAATTCTAAATATTGAAAGTTGCTACGCTGTTGTAGATCGATTTCTATTATTTGTCAAAGTATTAGAGTATTTAACAGTATTCAATTTAGAGAAAAATAGAAAACTTGTAGATCAAGCTCTCAAGTGTCTTGGTACGGGATTTGATGAGTCTCGTATTAACATGATATCCACGGCTTGTTCTGGGTTAATTCAATCTGAGAATATTGAATATTCAAGTAAAGTTAATGGAGTAATAGATACTTATACTCGTGGGGATTACAAAAAAGCACTGGAAGATTCATACATACTTTTAGCAGAGAACCCAATACAACTTGAGTTCTACGAACTGTATTGCAAATCTCTGATTCATTTAGGTGCACAACCTAAAAGAGAAGGAGATAAAGAAACTTATTTGAGTGAAATAATAGAAAATATTTATCATGTATTCGCGAGAACACCCAGTGCCGATGATAGTTTGCTCCGTCTTGAAAAAGCCGCTTATATTTTTTGGAATACAACACTTGGTCCACAGTTATATGCCTTTGTAAGACGTCACCAAACAATTCATGATAATCTTAACCTTCCTCTTTTGAGAGAGATTAATACATCTGTTCCAACTCCTCGATTTCTCGATGTATTTAAAAACTCTAGCGAATCTAAATGTTATTACGAATCATTTAGAGGAATATTTGGTGAAACAGTAACTTTGAAATTATTCAATTACTTGTTGAATAGTGATTCTCAATGTACTGATTTAGATGTACCAAGTGAGCGCCAACTAGCTTATCAAGGGGTAGGCAGAATTAGAAATGGAGAGTATTCTGATGCAGTTTTGGTATTTGAGGATTTGAAGGAAAAGTCTTCAGGAAATCAAATATTCGAATGTCATGCAATTGAAGGATTGTTTAAAGCTTTCCTTGCTACAGAGCAACTCAATAAATGTCTGAAGCTAGTACTTAGTGTTTATTTTACTCGCCGAGAATTTCTATTGTCAGTTCCCGTATGGGATTTGATAGTTCAGCATGACATCCTCGGTGGTTACGAAAAAATGACACATTTTGGTTGGGCAGTATTAAACTCGATTTATTATAAAGAAAATTCATTACCAAATAACAATAAAAAACTGTTTATTCTGTTGGACAAATTTCTTTCAGATAAAGGGGCATCGAGACCAAGTGAGCTTTTATCTCAATGTGAAGAATATTCGCAATCATGGTTTGTTTATTTTCTTCGATACGTATGTGTAACAGAAATTCTAGATTCTTCAATAGCATACGAATCATCTGATGATCTAGAAGAAGAAAGGATTAAGCTATGCCAACATCTTCTGAGGATTGATTCTTCTAATGCCGAAGAGTATTCGAATGAAATTCATCGTTTAACACAAGCAAGAGCGGTAAGAGATGCAGTTCATCAAATAGATTCTAGTAAGGTATATGTCGATACGGTTGGTATAAAAAAATCATTAGATCGTGCGTTTTATGAAGGGTTTGATAGGTATCGGCAATGGTATGGATTAGATGAAAGTATTAGATACTCTGTTTTTGAATTTGATATTAATACAAAAAGAGTGATTAACAAAAGAGATATAATTCAATTGGACGCCGCAGTTGAACTCTTTAATATCCTATTTCATGAAATCAGATATCGATATATATCCAGTAATGAGTATGGACTAGATTCATATTTAAGCTTACGAATAAGGCATGGGACTTTGGCTGGTCAGATGCGTCGAGTTTTCGAAGAAAGGCAAATTATTACCACTCTTGAATCTTCAACTGGTAAATATCATTCCAATCAATACTGGGCTTCAAGATTTCAAAAGATCATTGGATATGAAAAAATTGATGAAAGACTAGGTTCGTTTTCGAAATCAATTGATGAGATCATTGATAATGTAAAAAGGAGTTGGATCCAGATTAGAAACGAAGAAACTCCGGATGGGCTTTTTGACTTTGAGTATGATGATTATCAACTAGCCTCTTTATATTTAAAATATGGAAGTATCGAATTTGTAGGTGACTTTATAGATATGTGTATCGAGGAATTGAATCTTCGGTCGAAAGTTGTTCTCAAAGAAGTTCGAAATGTAATTCGTAACGAACTATGTTCAAAATTAATCAATGCATTAAATGAGTTAGAACAAGACATAATTTATTTGTTACCAAGGCTAAATCAATCTGAGTTTAGTGCCTGTGTAGGAAAATGTCGTACTGACATTCAAGTGGAGTTAGATTTAATTGCCGGATGGTTTGAGACTGTCGGAGATGCCACAATGCCAGATTACGAAGTTCACCATGTGGTTAAAACAAGTATTGAAATGCTTCGAAGAACTTCACCTGATAAAACTCAGCAACTGGTAGTTGAAAAATTAAAGGAATGGCGTCTTCCAGGTGAAACATTTACTTATTTCGTGGATATGATTTATATCCCTTTAGAAAATGCAGTAAAATACTCTTTAGATGGTGCTGAGAATGTATCAATAAAAATATTTGAAAAAGATGAGAGAGCAGCAATCAGTATTGAAAATTCTTTGCCTCAAAACATTGACTTAGAAGAATTGCGTGACCTGTCAAACCAGCTTTCTGAAAGAGTAAAGTCCAGTGTATCAGGACAAGAAGTGCGAAGTGAAGGGGATAGTGGATATTACAAACTAGGTAAACTAATTCAAATTAATTTGAATATGTTAGATATCGAAATTGAGCTTATAGTGAAACCTGAGCCGCGGCAATTTAGTGTTACGTTCGTATTTACAGCAGAAGAAGTAATACCATGCTAACTGTAATAATTGAGGATGATGAAAATAAACGAAAACAATTAGTCAATTTTGTTAAAGAGTTATTACCTAGCTCAGAGATCACAGAGCGTAGATCTTATCAGAGTGGACTAAAAGAAATACTAGGGTCTACTCCCGACCTTGTTCTTCTTGATATGAGCATGCCAACATTTGATGTGACACCGAAAGATAAAGGTGGGCGAACTAGAGCATATGCTGGCAGAGATATTTTAGAAGAAATTGATCGTCGATTACTAGAGGGCATCTCAAAACCTTTTTAATAGTGTAAATAAACACCCAAGAATTACAAAGCTTTCGTAGAGGTAATCGTGATATTCCCAGCGCGTGACAATGCGACGATAGTTGTGGAGCCAGGCAATACTGCGTTCCACAATCCAACGTCGTTTGAAGCGTGGAAGCTTTCGACCATCTTGCGTCGGCGGTTTGACTCTCGATTTTCGATGCGGGCAGATCAGATCGATATTCTTTTCCATCAGCCGTTTGCGCAACGAGTCCGAATCGGCGGCTTTGTCATAAACAAGTCGCTCGGGTTGTCGATTTTGCAATGTGATTTTTTCAAGCAGCGGTTCGATCAGCTTGACTTCGCTACGACGGGCCGATTCTGTGTCGATCGCCACAGGTGTCCCGTGACGATCGACAAAAATCATGACCTTTGTGCCTTTGCCACGACGAGTCGGGCCAACTCTTCTACCCCTTTTTTTGCCGAGGCAAAAGTGCCATCAGCAAAGGTTTCCGAGAAATCAATCTGGCCAGCATCATCCATTCGTTCCAAGATGATTTGCCAGGCAGATAAGAGCCGCCCTTCGATCGTCCATTGCTGGAAACGTCGATGGCACGTCGCTTTTGAGGGATACTCTCTTGGTAAATCTTTCCATCGTGCTCCTGTCACCAAAATCCAGAGAATGCCTTCCAGGCAATCTCGTGGATGGGCTTTTGGACGTCCTCCCTTTTTGGAAGGGGGAGTCCAGGGAAACAGTTTTGCGACTAAAGACCATTGTTTATCGGTCAAAACGACCGGGCGTTCCGTCCTGGACGCTGTTTTTGTGGAAACCCGTTTTCGTTTGGGCCACCAGACCAGCGTCATATACATAAGAAATTCTCCTTTCAGGAGAACACTTCATGCAAAAGACGCGCCAAACCGTTCACTTTTTTTGACGTTATGAGACAACCTCTAGTAATTCCAGTAATCATTGTAACTCAATATGAGACATTTGGTGATTCTGATGATAAAAAAACTTTAGAACAGCTCAAAGCCGAACTTAAACATGACTTTCCAAGTGTATATCGAGATGCTGTCTATTATCATCCGGCACAATCTGATTGGAAAACTGCTCTAACTAAAGTGATTGAAAAATTGATCACCTAGGAGATTCTCTTTGTTAAAAGTAATCATAGTAGAAGACGATAACGTAAAAGCAACGCAAGTAGCGGATGTGTGTAAAGAAACTGTTGATGTTGATTTAACGATTGTTGAAACAGTTTATGATGCAGGGCAAAAGTTAAAATCAAATCAATATGATTTAATGGTTTTGGATGTGAAACTTCCAATGCGTCCTGGAGACTCTGTGCGTGAAGATGCAGGAATAAAATTGTTACAACATTTGAAAACTAGAAAAGAATTTAAGATACCATTTCATGTAATCGGCCTGACTGCTCATGAAGAAAAATTGAATGAATACAAAAAACAATTTGAAGATTTCACTTGGATCTTAATGTATTATGATACAAGTTCTGATCTATGGGTAAAACAACTGACTAACGGTTTAATCCATGTCGCAAATGTAAATAATATTGAAAAACAGAAAGATTATCATACGGATCTGGCTATTGTTACTGCATTGCAATCACCAGAACTCGACCAAGTACTTATGCTTGAAGGCAATTGGCAGCAGACATCTATTTCAGGTGATGATACTTTATATTATCGGGGAGAATTTAAGAGTTGTGGCAAAACTATCTCTGTAATTGCTGCTTCTGCTATTCAAGCTGGGATGACTGCTACTACTGGACTTGCAATGAAAATATGTCAGCACTTTAAACCAAAGTATATTGCTATGACAGGAATTGCAGCCGGTGTAAGAGGTAATTTTGGCGATATCCTAATCGCAGATCAGTCTTGGGATTATGGTAGCGGGAAGATTAAACTCGGAATAGATAATTCAAAAAACGAATCTTCAATTTTTGAACCAGCACCAACCGCAATTAGGCTTTCGCCCAAAATATTAGAGGAAATGCAAGCATTTTTAACAAACGATCATATCTTAAAGCAGATTGAACTCGACTGGGATGGTGTAAGGGCTGCTACGCCTTTAAGCGCGTTAATTGGGCCGATTGCTTCTGGTGCTGCAGTGATTGAAAATCGAAATATTATAGATGCTATCAAAGCCCATGACAGAAAGTTAGTGGGGGTGGAAATGGAGATTTATGGACTGTTTTTGGCATCACTAATTTGTCCTGGTCCACGTCCTACTGCAATGGCCTTCAAGTCAATTTGTGATTTTGGTGACTCAGAAAAATCTGATGATTATCAAAATTATGCAGCTTATACTAGTAGTAAATTTCTTTATTATTTTGCATTATCAGTACTTGCCAAATGAGACACTATCTACCCTCGATAGGGTAATTCCATTTTATATGAGTATGGTATTCTCACACGAATTTCATTGCTTCCCCGGTTCAATCTTCTACACTGAAACGCATCTCATTAATCTTTCTTTCTTCCGGGGGGCAGTGTGATGCGCTGGGGGCTGTTGCTGGTGGCGGGGATTGTCTGGGCCGGGTTGGCTGGTGTGATCTCGGCTGAAGAACACGGTGGTGATGCACACGGCGGGTATTTTGATGAGATGCAGGCGACGACGCTGTTTGCCTTTGATGAGGTTTCGCTGCCGTTTTCGCAGAATCTGAAACTGGTGATGCGAACGCCGGAGCGGTTTCCGGCGAATCCTGTGCTGTGTAGTGTAGTGTAGTGGCGGGCGACTTTTTCAAGAATATGAGGTTCATCCCCGCACCAACATCAAACATACTCAGCCAGTAGAAACTCGTCGATGGGTTGGAAGCCGAGGGTTTCGTAGACTTTGATGGCCGGTGTGTTGTCGTTTTTGACGAAGAGGAGGGGCTGTTTGCCCTGGTCTAGCCAGTGTTGGCAGACTGTGCTGACGGTCTGTTTCGCATAGCCTTGGTTTTGATGTTGGGGGTGTGTTAAGACGCCGCCGATTTGGGCAAAGTGTCTGGAAACGCCGTGGATATTGGCTTTGGAGATGATCTGCCCCTCTTTTCTGAGCACCCATTCGTTGTCCGGCAGAATGCGATCCCGTTCTTTGGGTGTCACTTCCGTCTCTGCGCTTTTGCCTTCCACTTGATATTCGAGCCGCACGATTTCATCTACGTCGGCGGGTGTCGCTTGCGTTGCTGCTCCCGTTGACAGGTTGTGGAATGTTGCGCGCGTCAGGAGATAGACGGTCTCTTCATATGTGGCTTTCGGCTCGATGCCGTGCGATCGCAGGCGTTCTATTGTCTGTAACGTATACCGTTTGAATCCGACGACGTATTCCACGGGTTTGTTTCGCTGCATGAATTCATCGACGAGGGCGTTGTGGACTTCGGGATTCTGCGTGCTGATCTGGATATCACTCCAGAGCCCAAAGTAGGTGCCCAGGCCCAGCAGTTCATTCTCTTTAAAGTAGCCCAGGTAGACGTTGGTCTCAAAGGGATGGGGCAGGAAATCAAAGCTGCCGATGACAAACAGATTTTCCTGCTCGCGCTGGTAGGCGAAATCGAGGATCGCAGGCTGATCGTCTGGAGTGAGTTCCCGAATCATGGCTGGAAATTTCCGAATGAAGATGTGTTGAAAGAGTCGTATCAAGCAACAGTACCAGACAAAAAAACGCCCGACAAGGTTCAGACCTTGCCGGACGTTTAATCGGGGTTGCCTTGCGATTCATTCGCTGATTTCTCCTTAGAAGCTGGCGGCGGGGAGCCGGATCATTTCGACCGTGGTTCCCATCAACGGGCCGTCCAGTTTTTCGTAGAGTTCCATTTCCAGTACGCCGCCGGATTCGGCGATGACCTGGGCTAAGACATCGTTGTCGGTAATCGCGACTCCGTTGCACTTGGTGATCACCATTCCGGGAGCCAGTCCGGCTACTGCGGCAGGAGAGTCTGGTTCGACGGATTCCACGCCGACTCCCTTACCGGGCAGCATCATCCCTTTCATTCCCAGGTACCAGCGGGCATCTTCCACAACCACACCAGCCGGAGTTACATAGTCACACGTCGGGTAGATGTAGTTACAGTACTGGATGTCAACCGGTCGGCAGTTCTGCAGCGGCGTGCAGTAGTTAAACCACCACCAGCAGTAGTTGGGTCGAGCGTGGAACCAGGGTTTGCCGTGGTGTCCATGATGACCGTGACCGTGGTGTCCGCCGTGATGACCACCGCCATGATGACCGTGTCCTGGTTTTCCCGGTTTGGGGTTGTTCGGTTTCGGATGATTTGGCTTTGGTGGCCGTGGCTTCGGAGGTCCGTTGCCAACGGGAGGCTGTGGTTTGGGCCGTGGTTTGGGAGCACCATTCCCGGGACGAGGACGAATGCCGCCCAATCCTGGTCTTCCGTTACCGATACCTGGATCGATGGGTTTGATACCGGGTCGTGGTTTGGGAGCACCGTTCCCCGGACGAGGACGAATGCCGCCTAATCCTGGTCTGCCGTTACCGATACCTGGATCGATGGGTTTGATACCGGGCCGTGGTTTGGGTGCACCATTGCCTGGACGAGGACGAATGCCGCCGAATCCTGGTCTGCCGTTACCGATGCCTGGATCGATGGGTTTGATACCGGGCCGTGGTTTGGGTGCACCATTGCCCGGACGAGGACGCATCCCTGTGAATGGTTTCGTCTGGGGCCGCGTATTGCCAATCGGTTTCATGGTTGGTCTGGGTTTCGGAGCCGAATTGACAACCCGCTTTCGCGTGCTTGTGCCGCGATGATCGCGGACAGTGGTTAATTTACCGCCGCGGTGATCGCGAGTGGTCGGGAACTTACTTGTTGTACGTTGTGGTGATCGCGAACTTGTCGAACGACTCTGAAATCGTTGTGGTGATCGCGAGCTTGTTGACCGGCTTTGAAACCGTTGCGGCGACCGCGAGCTTGTTGACCGGCCTTGATAGCGTTGTGTGGAACGGCTGGAGAAACTCCGACGTGCACCGCTGGAATGACTTGAGCGAGACATACTTGAGCGTCCAGAGCGACCTGACGAGCGGCCCTTTCCTCTGGCGTAAGCGTCCAGAGAAACCGTGCCGAACACCATTGTCATGATTACCATGCAGAGTGTGAAGCGTTTCATTGTTCTATATCCTTTTCTCTCGTACCAGAATGAGGTGAACGACATACGGTTTGATCTGGCCGTTCCCAATTGTGTTGCAGGTCACATGCCTGCCTACCTCACTCAGCGAGAACCGCGGAAATCTGTTACAGGGAAATTGAGAAAAAATCGTAAAGTCTGTGATTTCAGCGGTTTTCAAGGGGAGAAACAGCGGAAACGGGCGTGAGAGACGGGGCTGAATCGTATTGACCGAATGGTTTTGAGTGTGATTCTCAGGACCGCAAACTTACCCAGGTCGGTTTTAACCGCGGCTAACGCCGTGCGGCTGATTTTGTTTTTAGTTAACTTCCCAGCCGGAATGACTTATTAGCCGAAGGGCGTTAGCCCCGGTTCCTCCACCCTTTGAATGGAAGAGTCGAATTAAGAAGCACTACCTGGCCGGCTTTTTCTTCCCGCAGGTTGCAAAGTGTGTCGGGGTGCTGGATACTAGAGTGATTCGCCTTATATTGAATGGGGCGATGCTGAATGGATGACTTTTCAATCTCGATGAATAATAAACAGGAACCCGGATTATGAAGAAGTGCTTGTGTTCGATTGCGGCGGCTGTTGTGTTTTGTCTGGCGGTGCCAGGGTTTGCGGCGGAGAAAGTGGCTCCGGTGCGAATGGGCAGCGGGATCATGACCTTTGATACGGTTCCCGGCTGGGGCTTTGATGAGCAGGGCCGCTCTGTATTAGGGCCGACGCATGGCGGCGTGGTGATCGACAAAGCGGGCAACATTTACACGAGCGCCCGGATTGGCGTGGTGGTGTTTTCGCCTGACGGAAAAGTCGTGCGTCGTTTTCTGGGGCCTGAATATTCCAATATTCATGATATGGAAATTCGCGAAGAAGCGGACGGCGAATTCATTTACGGGGCTCGAAATGCCAATGCCGAAGGCATCAAGTTCAACGCACTGACCGGGGAGATGATTCTCAAGCTGCCGTTCCCGAAAGAATCGGGGCTCGATCTGAAGAAGTTCGCTCCAACGGCAATCACGGTTGCTCCGAACGGGGATATTATTCTGTCGGACGGTTACGCGAGCAACTATATTTTCAAGTTCGACAAGAACGGGAAATATCTGTCGCACTTCGGCAAAAAAGGGAACGGGATGAAGGAATTCAACACCGCCCACGGAATGACGCTGGATACGCGCTACGACCCGCCGCGGCTGTTGATCTGCGACCGGAACCATCAGCCCAAAGGCCGCCTGCTGCATTACGATCTGAATGGCAACTTCATCGAAGAAGTCATCACCGGACTGGGCATGCCGACCTCGGTTTCCATTCAGGGAGACTATGTTTCCGTGCCGGACCTGCATGGTCGTCTGGTGATTCTGGACAAGAGCAACACGATTGTCGCAGTGCTTGGTAATAACGAAGACCCCAAGACCCGCGTCAACTTCAACGTGCCTCAGGACAAATGGCGCGAAGGCATCTTCAGTGGCACACACGGTTCGTACTGGGACAAAGAGGGCAACCTGTATGTGCAGGACTGGAATGTTTCCGGCCGGTTGATGAAGCTGGTGCGCGTGAAGTAAGATTTGGATCTTCTGGCAATGACCAGTGGAAATTGAGATATTGAAAAAATGTCCGGGTAATTAACGTTATCCGGACATTTTCTTGGATAGGGAATCAGGAAGAAATAAGATGAAGCAGCTTCAACCGATAATCATTCTCGCGATTCTGTGTTTGTTATACGGGTGCTCCTCGTCTCATTCCGAAAACGAAAAAAATGATTCATCACCGGAAATTGTCGTTGGCGGACTGTACTATTCGCAGAACAATGAAGGTACTTTTTCTGTTATGAAGGTGCTTGCAGTAGATGACATGAGCGTGCATATTCGTAGCTACGCCAATAAATTCACAGCGAAACCAGCAGACGTTGATCCTGCGGTGCTTACGCTTGGAGGTCTCAATGATCCGGCTGGTATCGGGATTGGACATTTTCCAATCGCAAAGGAAGGTTTTTTACAAGACAACCCTGTGTTCATCAAACAGGTACCCGTGACTGATGAAGAGCTTGAAGGTTATCGAATGTACCTGGAGGCGATGCAGGGGGCTAATTAGACAGTGGCATCAGGACAATAAGCGAGTCTGATTCTTTTCTTGATCAAAGGAGTATTCCGATGTGGCGATCACTGGTCTGTCTGATTCTGTTGAGCTCGACTGCGTTCGCGACCGAGCCGGTCTTTGATGCAATTGACTACGCAACACCTTCAAAGTATCTCGTAGTTCCCGATTCCCTGGGAAATCAGGCAGAGATTGCCGCTCAGGCGTTAAAGCTGAAAGGGAAAAGTGACCGCAAGACTGTCCTGAATGTGTTAGATTGGATGACGGGGACACTCAAGTATAAGGCCGATGAAGCGTACCACTGGAGAAACTATGATACCGTCGTCAAAGAAGGTTGTTATGGCGGGTGTGCCGATTATGCGATTGTGTGTGGCGTGCTTTTGAAGCGTGCCGGCATTCCGACTGTCTGGGTGAAGACGATGGATGTGCTCTGGATCTGGGATTTGAAACAAGGACGGCCATTTCAAACCTGGTCGGGACATGTCTTTCTCGAAGTTTATCTCGACAAACAGTGGGTCTTACTCGATCCGGGGGCACGCAAGCTGTATCCGGGCTACTCTCCCCAGTCTCGAATCTTACCTGGAAATCGTTTTGCTTATCATAAAGGCAATGATCCCAAAGCAATGATCATGTCGCTGCAGTGGGAAGATTGGAAACAGCAAACCAGAGAGTATTTTACGAAACTCGATGCGAGTCTGCTTCCCACCGACGAGGTCGCTGCCGTCAAACTGGAACACAAATGTTACATCATTGGGAATGCCCCTTATTATCAAATGCTGCAGACGATGGCGCAACGCGAGGGGTGGACTGTGAAACTTTCCTTCAACACGGATTACGATAAACACCTGCCGCAGGCCAGAGGGAGTATTCTACTGATTGAAACGCACCAGGGCGTTCCCATCGTGCCACTGTCCAAATTAGAACAGTATTTCTCGGGGGCTTCCCAGGGACTGAAGGCGGGGCATATCACGCTGGGTGATACAAAGATTGTGTTTGTTGATTTCAAGAAGCTGTTGCATCCAGAACTTTCGAGCAGCCCAGATCAAAGCGAATCCAAGCCCGCAACGAGTTCCAGTGAATCTGAATGATTCTAATTGTCAATTATGATTTCTGTTGTAAACAGCAGTTGGTATGGAAGCCGGTTATAAATGGATTGGAAACGCCTATGACAGTTTCTTCCCGCACACCTGAAGGATTTCCCAGTCATTGTCCCGTATGTGGGGCCAGTGTCAGCATTGAGTTTTCAGACCCGGCAAACGATGCGCCTTGTCCTCAATGTGGTTGTCTGCTCTGGTTCTCTACGGAACTTGTCAAATCACTCACA
Organism: Gimesia alba; assembly: GCF_007744675.1. Lineage (NCBI taxonomy): Bacteria > Pseudomonadati > Planctomycetota > Planctomycetia > Planctomycetales > Planctomycetaceae > Gimesia > Gimesia alba. The sequence goes on along the minus strand of NZ_CP036269.1, from coordinate 6,100,584 downwards.
AAATATTCACAAGATGTGCTCGGCACTACGCCATCTTCGATCACAGTAGATTCTCGATTTGCAGAGTTGAATGCCGATTCTCTAGATTCCCTGGACCTGGTTGAACTCGTGATGAAATTAGAGGATGAGTATGATATCGTGATTCCAGATAACGACTATGATAAAATTCAGACGATCAGAGATGTCGTGCGATATGTGAACGTCAAACGAAGAGGCAAAAGCGAGACAGAATAAGTGAGCGCAGGAGATTCATTGAAATCAGGAATGACATCAAACCCACACGCGGCGAACGGATTATTTTTGGTTCCAGAACGCAACCGCGTGTGGCTTTCGATCTGGGATTTCTGAGTCGTGAGTTGTTGCACGCGTTTGATTCTCCCCATCTGCGACAAAGGGGCAACTGTTAGTATGCTGACTTCAGAATGAGTACCAAATCGAACGCTTATGAAGGGGCCATGAAGTCTTGGGATGCCTTGACATCCACTCATGAAGTTCTTTGAAACGCTCTGATAACGCCATTTTAGCGTACTACTCAGAGTGAACTGGGGCGAGGCGTTGATATCGGTTATACTCTGTATTTGTTGGGTGAAACGATTTTCCTATGCGTTAGAAACCAGTTGTTGCTTCAAATGAGGCGCCTGAATGCTGATTTTGCTAAGTCCAGTTAAAAACAGGGAATGCGAGCAAACGAGAAATTCGTGCCTCGCACGCGCGACGTTATCTCCGCATAGTTTCGTTCGATTCGGGAACGTGTCAAGCTGAAGATCGGGAAGGGGATTGGGCAAATCTTAGACAAAGAGTGAAACGATGAGCATGAAACTGACCGTCGTTATTCAGGATTCGCGGCCCAGTAGATGCCGGAGGCGATCAGGGAGTGGGGGCCGTTTTTGACTTCGGCGTGAGGACTGAAACAGATGACGCGACCGGAGCCGAATTGGGAGCGGATGATGGCGTGTGTGCCGATCATCGCTTCAGTGGGAGCGCCGTTTCTGGCGACTTCCGTTTCAAAGCGGGCGAGGACTTCGTAGCCGGGAAGATCGGGTTGATTGTCGGGAACGAGCAAGGGGCCGTTCGCATAATAGATGTTGAATTTCGCTTGGGTTTTGCTGAGGACTTCCTGACCTGCCGGAGTGAGTTGGATGGCAACCTTTTTCTGCCCCCGTTTCCAGTGCGCACGATCCCAGACGCGGGCGTTGATCAGATCGAGCGACCAGTCGTAATGCGAAGAGGCGAGATACGCGCCGGCACAGATGCCGACGTAGCCGCCTCCGTTTTTGACAAAAGTGCGGACCGCTTCGCGGCCCTCTGGTTTCAGGGTCTTAGCCTGTTTTCCGCCACTGCCGCCGGGCATGATGAGGACGTCAAAATCCTTGAGGGAGCCGTTCCGTATTTCCTCAGCAGTGATGACTTGAAAAGAGAAGCCATGCTCGGGTGTCAGGATGCGTTTCAGATTTCGTGGTCCGTTGGATTCTTCTCCGGTATAATCAAACACAGCCACGCGAACCAGTTTCGTCGCAGGTTTGGCTTCCTCGGCATCAGCCGAACAGGGAAGAATCAGGAAACTGAGGACGAAAAACTGGGATGGTCGAAACGTGAAATGGTGCATCAGTACCAAATCCTTGTATGAGAATTCGAGGTCAGGGGATCACGATGGTCTTTTTGACCGGAGCAAATCGAGGCGGGGGCGGAGTTGGCAGAGCGAGTGCCGCCTGTTTCATATCGCGGAGTTCTTTTTGCATCGCCGTCATAGCGAGCAACGCCATTTTCTGATGAAAGCGAGTGATGGCATCCGCAGAATAACCATGCTCACGGCGTCCTTGCTGGAACGATTGTGTGAGTTTCAGAATTTGGTCTTCGACGGGCCAGAGATCGGACCAGATGCCGGGCAGATATTCCGTTTTGATGCCTTTGCCGTCGTCGGTCTTGCTCCAGGCACGCAGGGTAATGGCGATCTCGCCGAGCGCGGCTCCATTGTCGTCGGCAAGCGGATCGGCGATGTCCTGCACTGCAACCCAACAGGGGACGGCGATGGAGAAACTGGGATCGCCGAGGATGGTCCACATCGTGGCGAGGCTTGGATCTTCTCCTGGTTTGACGCCTTGAAAGACGGCTGCGGAAACAGTGGTCGTGCGGCTGATAGTGTTGTTGGTCTTGATAATGGCGGGCAGCTTTTGTTTCGAGCCATTCACGGTGCCGGGCCAGGGGGTACCTGTTTTACTGGAAAGATCGCGCGTCAGATTGCGAATGAGATAGTCGACGGTGATGCCTTTTGCTTTTTGCAGGTCGAGGCGGGAACAGGCCTGGGAATACCGTTCGGCGGAGTAAATTTTTCCCAGCTGTTCGGGCGTCGGATTGGCGGGAAAATCGCGGGCGGTGGTGGCGAAGTTGGAACGGACAATATAACCGTGGGGTGCGGTCGCGGGATCGTTGGCATCGAACATGGTATAGCTGTTGGGGCCGGTCTCAAACAGGGCAGCGCCGCCCTGTGCATCAATCACGCCGAAATTGGAAAGGGTGCGGCGGCCGGTTTTGTTGGTTTCATCAAGCAGCTTTTTGAAGTCGGCTACCGTCTTACAGGTTTGCAGTGCCTGTTTCATGAAGCGGCCATTGGCTGGTCCTGATTTCTTGCCTTTGATACTGAGGTCTTTGCTCAACGAATTTTCGATGCAGAAGCCGGCTTCGTTCATGCCCATCCAGGCCGACTTGCGAGCGCCCGCATTCACAACTGCGACAGCACGGAGCGGTCCTGCAGTGAGCAGGATGACTTCGTTATGACTGGCAGAAGTATCACGGTTTTTCCAGAGCAGAGGACGCCCGTCAGCCGTCGCGTTTCCACTGATGACGGCGGTGGTGCAAGCGAGGAGTTCGAGTGGGGAGCATTTCCAGATCAACAGCAGTATGAGCATCCGAATCAGCGAGGCCCGGTTCGCGTACATAATCGGTGCATCCTTTGGATGGAGTTAAATGGTCTGAATCTTCATATATACAAGGCATCTAAATGGTTGGATCATTGTGAGTATGGTTCACGATTCACTCAAGCGCCTCAGAGCAGGTTCATCAAACCTGCATCAAATCTTCATATTGTGCATCAGGAGAACGAAGAGTGAAATCAAAAAATCCCGATTTTGGGGGATGGAGGAAGATTTTCTATCAACGGCGGGTGATATCTTTTATGATTTGAATTAATGAGATGAAGCTCTTGCGAATCATTTTACTGTCGCTTGTCGAAAGGGGACTTCGATGACAGAGACACAATATTCTGAAAAGCAGATTCTGGCCGGTATCTATGAATGCTGGTGTGATGCGATGGGAACCGAGCGTCCGTTCGATGCTGAGACTCGCATTGATCTGTACATGAAAGAGGAACATTTAAGGGCTCCGGTTGATCCGTTTGATATCATTTTCCGTCTGGAAAAGTTGTTCGACATCAAGATTTCGCTTAAAGAGCTGTATGAAGAGTTGGGGTTTCCAGAAACGCCTAATCTTAAAGTATTGAAAAACGAGATCGCGCCGCAGTTAACGTTTGGTGTACTGGCGCGATTCATTCAGAAGCGGGCCGTGAATACGGTTTCCTTTGAGCCCGTGATGGTGATCAACAAAGAGTGTCGATCTGCGGGTGTGTTTTATGGCATCGAGCAGATTTCAAATCAGCTGGTTTCAGCGAAATGTCAGGTGACGCCGAGTACAAACATCATTGACGCGTTTCGTGGTTATCAGCTGAATTCCTTCTGGAGTCAACTCAGCTGGAGATCAGGAGTACGTCTGCCTCAGCTTTCGAGACACTGGGGATTTCTCACGAATTGGGGCTGCATGATTGCCTTCTGGGGTCTGTTGATCACCTTCCCCATGGTGTTCTTAACAGGGAACTTCTACATCTTGCTTGGCGCAGTTCTGTATGTAATTTCAACCTGGTTTGTTAATTCCCTCTACACTCATCGTTCAGATCCACTGCCACCAGAGCTACAGACATTTCGCGATCTGGCGGTGTGGATTGCAGACCACGGCGGTGATGCAGAGTGGATCCCGGCGAATGTTGCCTCAAATCATTCTTAAGAGGAATTCTCAATGAGTCCGTTACGATATACGGAAAAGCAGATTCTGCGTGGAGTAGAGGAAGTGATTTTTTCTGATACGCCAGACTGGTTAAGTCGCTATCCGGCTTTTGATGCAGATGCTCGCATCGATTATTTCTTGCAGACCCCCATACCTCGTTGGGCACAGGAAGAGATTGAACTCGATGATGTATTCTCATGGTTCCAGATGATGGAGTATTACTTTCATTTTCAATGTTCTGAAAAGGAATGGACCGAGTATTTTGGACTGGAGCTTTTGGAAGATGATCAAGAAGAGTGGGAGCGTCTTTATGCCGCGGATTTTACTTTTCGCAGATTGGCGCAGTTTATCGCAGTACGGGCGACTGCGATTTCTTTTCAGCCGGTAGAGGTGCTCGGTACAGAGTGCGGACCCGCGGGGGCTTTTTATGGTATTCAACAGCTTGTGAGAACGTTGAAAAAACGGTCTCCGACCTTCGGGCCGAGTACGCGAATTGGGGATGTTTTGAAGGGGTATTCGCTGATCAATTTCTGGTCACAACTACGCTGGATGACAGGACAGAGAGTGGCGAAGCTTCCTATCTACTGGTTATGGATGGATGTGATGACCTTTATCGGATGGTGCTTCCTCTGGGGAGCGTTGATGCCGGTGATGAGTTCATACAATATTGGGGAAACTTTCATAATGGGGCTGTTTTTTATGATCTTTCTGGGGACGATTGCAGCGTTCATTGTGAGGCATATAATAAACCCACTACCGCCAGAGCTGCAGACGTTTCGCGATCTGGCTGTATTGATTGCCAATCATGAGTGTGATGCGGTGCGGGAGTTAGATTAAAGGATGTAATGGATCGCGCGGTTCAATCGCGAAAATTTATTCAGGGAAAGAATGATTTGATGACTTATGAAATACGAAATCAGGTCGCTTTGGTGACGGGAGCAAATCGTGGGATTGGTAAGGCGATTCTGGAAGCGTTCATGGAAGCAGGAGCCGCGAAGGTTTATGCGGCTGTGCGAAAGCCTGAATCGGTGACTGCGCTCACTGAAGCGTATGGGGATCGCGTGGTTCCTTTGGAACTGGATTTGACGAAGCCAGAGATCATCAACAAAGCGGCTGAAGTCGCCAGTGATGTTTCACTGGTTGTGAATAACGCGGGAGTGCTCACCAGCACGTCTGCTTTGTCGGCGGATGCGATTGAGGCATTGGAGTACGAGATCAACACGAACGTGTATGGATTGATTCGTGTTGCGCAGGCCTTTGCCCCGGTACTCAAACGCAATGGTGGCGGAGTACTGGTGCAGGTGAATTCGATTGCCTCTTTGAAAAATGTGCCGGAGTTCACAACGTATTGTGCTTCGAAGGCAGCCGCTTATTCTGTGACGCAGGCATTGAAACAAATTCTAGAGGAGCAGGGGACCGCCGTGATCAGCATCCATCCGGGACCTACTGCGACGGATATGGGAGACGATGCCGGCTTCGAAGTGGCTGATCCGCCGGAACTGGTTGCGTCAGCGGTTGTGGCGGCAATAAAATCAGGGCAGTTTCATCAGTTTGCCGGTTCCATGGCTGAGAATCTCGGCGCAGCATATCGCAGCTTTGCCGAGGAGATGATTGAATAAACGCGTGAAAATGAAACGCTGGCTTCAGTCCACGCGGCCTGGTTGGCGTTTATTTTTGCCTTTTCGTTTGGTGCCGGTGTCGCCGAGATCGTCGCGGGCCTGTTCTGCGAGCGCGGTCAGGCGTTTGACGACATCAGGATGCTGGTCGGCCACGTTTTTGCTTTCGCTGATATCGTTTTTGAGATCATACAGAGCGAGGCCGGTTTTCTTTTGAATGTAGGGGCCGGGGGTACCGCCGGAACCGGGTTTGTCTTTCAGGCTGCGATACGGATGAGGGAAATGCAGTTTCCATTTGCCGCTACGGACAGCATTCAAATGACCGCCCCAGTAAAAGAGTAGGGCTTCGTGTGGCGACTTGGCTCCTTTTTCGCCGCTCATCAGAGGCCAGATATTTTTGCCGTCGATGATGCGGTCCTGGGGGACTTTTCCGCCGGAGAGATACGCGATGGTCGGCAGGATATCAATGGTCATGGCCATCTGGTTGCAGACGGTGCCTGCAGGGATCTGTCCAGGCCAGGCCATGATGCAGGGCTCACGCTGTCCGCCGTCCCAGGCTGTTCCCTTCCCTTCGCGGAGCGGTAGAGCCGAGCCGGCGTGATCACCGTAGGAGAGCCAGGGGCCATTGTCAGAGGTGAAGATGACCAGGGTATTGTCTTCGATGCCGTTTTCTTTGAGGGCTTGCCGGATCTGGCCGACAGACCAGTCGATTTCCATGATCACATCGCCGTAGAGCCCCTGTTCCGATTTGCCTTTGAATTTATCGCTGACGAACAGGGGAACGTGAGGCATGGAGTGGGGGACGTAGAGGAAAAACGGTCGGTCATGATTTTTGTTGATGAAGGAGACGGCGTGTTCGGTATACCAGGTGGTGAGCTGGGCCTGTTCTTTGCCGGTGACTTTGGGGTTGATGACGGTTTCATTTTCGATCAGCGGGAGATCGGGAAAACGTTTGCCGGCGGTGGGATGAAAGGGCCACATGTCGTTGGAGTAGGGGAGCCCGAAATATTCATCGAAGCCGTGCCGGGTGGGGAGGAATTCAGGTAGATGACCGAGGTGCCATTTTCCATAGATGGCGGTGGCGTAACCCAATGGCTTGACGACTTCGGCGATGGTGGTTTCTTCAGCGTTGATGCCGATTTTTGATTGTGGGCCGAGTGCGCCCTGGATTCCGATCCGATTCGGATAACAGCCGGTTAACAAAGCCGACCGGGACGCAGAGCAGACAGCCTGGGCGGCGTAAAAGTCGGTAAAGCGAACGCCATCTTTTGCCATCTGGTCGAGATTGGGAGTTTTGATATTGGGAGAGCCGAAGACGCCGACATCCTGGTAGCCTTGATCGTCGGTGAAGATGACCACAAAGTTGGGGTGTTGTTTTGCCGGTCGGGTGGCTGCGGTCGCGGTTTGAATCGAAGCGACTATGATCAAGAGGACGAGAAGACTGAGACAAGAGATCCGTGTTCGATTCAGATACGAGGGGCATCCAAGATTAAAACCGGCCATGAGCGCGCCTTTCTGGTCAATTGATTGTGTTGTTCGCTGTAGTATTCCGTTCTGGTCGTTTGTGTTCTATTCGCCTCGGAAGTGGGCATCCTGAACGGGAACCAACTGTTCCAGACAGGCAAGCAGGACACCCGCCGGTGAGCCAATGGCATCAATATGGGCGATGATCTCTTCGGGATAGCAACTGAGAACCAGGGAAGATTCTTCGCGATAGATCTCGAAGCGGCGTCGGATGACGCTTTCATTCGCATCGTCGGCCCGGTTTTCCCGAATCGCACGATGACGGATGCGGTGAATCATTTCCTCTTCGTCGCTACAAGTTAAGTGCAGAACTTTGAGGACTTCAATATGTTGTTCCAGAATTTTTGACTGTTCGACGTTTCGGGGAATTCCGTCGAGAATCAGAATGTCTTTTCTTGGCTTATACATCGAGAGCGTGGCGCGGGCATCGAGTCCCTGTTTCCAGATCCGGATACTGAGATCATCGGGAACGAGTTCTCCCCGCGAACTGTATTTATAGATTTCCTGACCTTCGGGAGATTCAATGTCGATCGAACGAAAGACGTCGCCACTGGAGAGGTGGAAAAAACCGGGAATTTGACCGAGGATTCTACCCTGAGTTCCTTTACCAACTCCGGGAGCACCAAACAGCAGGACGGCTTTTCGACGTTCCGTCGCCATAACTATGCCTCTATGTTTCAAGGCCGATATTGATTCCAGAAACCACGGCGGTTACTGCGTTCGAATTCAGGCCGTTCTGACCTGAGATCAGTTTATTACAATAACGTTTCACAAATGAATTCTCACCCCAGAGGGGGAGATATTAATGAAGGTAAATAAAAAACACTCCGAAAAACAAATGTGCTTTTCGGAGTGTTGAGTTGTTTTTTGAGATTCCCTTAGCGGGAGATCAGAGCCACAACCTGACCCACGTCTACCGGCAGGCTGACGTCTTCAAAGGTTGGTGCAGTGACCACGTTGGCAGCCAACGCTTTTTTGTCCAGTGTAATCCAGGCACATCCGGGACGGCCAGACTCAACCAACTCACCATAGAGTTTTTTGAGGTTCGGACGATTCCGAACAGTAATGACATCACCGGGTTTAACCCAGATGGAAGGCTTGTTGACAGTCACGCCGTTCAACTGGAAGTGTGAGTGTACGATTCCCTGTCGGGCTTGTGGACGCGTTTGAGCAAATCCGGCACGGCAGACAACGTTATCGAGACGTTGCTCGCAGAGAATCAGCAATGCTTCCCCGGTGTTACCTTTGATGCGGCGGGCTTTGTCGAAGTAGCGACGTAACTGACGCTCACGCAGACCATAATAGAATTTGATCTTCTGCTTTTCGATCAAGGCGAGACCATAGTTAGAGGCCTTGCGACGACGCTGTGACATTCCTGGCGGAAGGTTTCGCTGGTCCAATGCGCGTGTTGCACCTGCGTCTTCGAAAACCAAAGCTCCTAAGCGACGGTTCACCCGTCCTTTTGGTCCTGTGTAACGACCCATTCAGACTTTCTCCCACATTAATCACAAGCTGCCGTACTGTGTACTTGATGAACGGCAAAGAATTATTATTAGAGCCTGATCATAGTAAACTATTCTTACATAATAGTTTACAGTCATTATGCCAAGAGGATCAGACTAGATATAGCAGTCAGGATTATGATATCCGTCACATTGCTGCGCGTACCACAACCTTTAAAGCGGTCCGCTGTTATCGCAAATTCAATCAGAATCGTCAACCAACTGGACTACAGGATCACAAATTCTCGGAAAATATCGGGAAAGGAGAGGCAGGAACGAAAGATTTCTGGCTGGAGAAGAGGAAGCGGGACGTGATTAATGTACACTCTGTTTCAGCAAAAGACTTGTGGAAGTGAAACGGCAGCACGAAAGAGTGTCGCTGGTTCTTCGGATTCCACAGCAATTCGTGGGACATCCCAATTGTCACATGGACCGAACTGGGAATAACCGCCGTAATAACTGAAGCCCCAGCGATAACCGGCCTGCTGCAGGCAGTCTCTGGTTTGTTGATTGAAGCAGTCTTTTCCGCCGACGGGATAGCTGAAGGCGGAAATCGAATCTTTGATTTCCGTTTCAATTCTCTGTTTGCAGTGTTCGATTTCAAATCGTTGTGTTTCTTCAGGATGGTTTGCCAGAATGGGATGGTTAACAGTATGCCCGCCGAAATCCATGCCGGCTGCATGCATTTCTCGAACCATATCCCAGGTCATCCAGACCTGGTCTGCGATTTCCTGCGGGCAGCGTCCGGCGCCGGTTTGCTCTGCCAGGAAGTTCAGATACGTTTCCGTTTCATCCCCCGATAATTTTTTGAAGACACTGAGCAGCCTTTTGATTGATTGATCGCAGTCATCTGATTTCAATGAGACAGCATCACCCGTCCAGGAATTTTCAGGTAATTCTGATTGCGTGGCGCAGCGGACCATCCAGGAGATTTCATCCCACCAGGCTACTTTTCTGTCATCCAGGAAGCCTGTTGTCAGAAAGAATGTGGCGGGCGAATTATAAGATTTCAGAATGGGAAAGGCACATTCATAGTTATCGAGATAGCCGTCGTCGAATGTAATCAGAACGTGGCGCCCTTTCTTCCGATTCCAAAGGTCGTCCAGATCACGAATGCGGATCAGGTCAAAGTTCAGGCTGAGAAAACGCACCTGTTGTTCGAAGTCTTCGACAGAAGCACTCCAGAGATCATGGTCAAAGAGTGACTGATTGGCTTCACCGACCCGGTGGTAATTCAGGACAATCAGTCCATTCCAGAGATGAGTCGAACGAGCCAGTTTATTGAAACCAGACCAGTCCAGCGCTTTTGCCAGGAGTTCTCTTTTACTCACGGTTCTGTTTCCTGTTTGATTTCTTGACGGCCAGATAGCGTTTCTTAATTCGAATAGTCCTTACAAATGAGGATGAACCGGGGCTAACGCCCTTCGGCTAATAAGTCATTCCGGCTGGCAAAGTACCCATAAACAAGATCAGCCGCACGGCGTTAGCCGCGGTTAAAACCGACCTGGGTCAGGTTGCGGACCTGGGAATCACATTCAAATCTAATAAAAAAACACTACACATGAAGTACACTAAGCTTCGGCATGTTTGGATACGGAATCAATCAGCTGTGGCGGCATGTGTAAATAACGAGCCGCTTTGCGTTTGGATTCGATATCGCCGTAAACCAATTCAACCTGTTCTGAGGGCAGCCCAATGCCTGCTGCGACATCTGCGGCTGGAAAGCCGTTATTTAAACCGTAAAGACAGCAGTCCAGTTTGTCATAAGAGACAGCGAAGAAGAATTCTTCTTGAGATTGTTCCAGAGAGTAGGTGTCGGTTGTGGGAGGCCGCATGCGAATGACTTCGGGTACGTCCAGGTAGGCAGCGAGCTGATATACCTGTGATTTATAGAGGTGCGCAATTGGTTTTAAATCGGCTGCACCATCGCCGTTTTTCACAAAGAACCCTTGATCGTATTCAAGCCGATTCGGTGTTCCCGGGACGGCGTAGTTCAAACGGTCTGCATGGTAGTATTCCATCATTTTGCGGCAACGCTGTTTGAAGTTGGTCGCGGCGACAATCGTTTGATAAGCGGATAATGGGAGTCGTTTTTTGATGAATTCTCCCGAGGGAGTTTGCACAACGACAGAGAAGACGCGGTAGCCGCCTTCCTTAAGCAGGTTGGGCAGAACGATTTTTGATTTCCAGTTCGGCTGATATTCCGGGATGACCTGTTTGATGGCGGCATCACGGCGCTCATAGCAGCCTGCTCCCTGCAGCATGGGTGAGATGTTTTCTACGATGGCTTCAACGTTAAAATGATCCGCCAGCAGTTGACCGTAGGTCAGACTTTCATCTTTCGTATCGTGTTCGGGCATCATGATTCCCAGAACACGATCGGCTCCGAAGGCACGGACACACAACGCTGTGACCACGCTACTGTCGATTCCGCCGGACAAACCCAGAACAGCTCCTTTTTTACGCATCGTTTTGCGAACCGTTTCCTGCATCCATTTGACGATGCGGTCGGTTTCTGCTGCACAATCGAGGTTCAATAATTCAGGGCTGAATGCTTTCGTCTGAGTGATCATGTTTCTCTATTCTCCTTATTCGCTGACAGAGTCGTTCAGCAAATCGTTTTATTGTTGGTAGTAACGTTGTTTGTTGTTGTTCTATCACTTCAGGGAAGTGTGAGTTGTTTTTTGTCGATCTTGCCGTTCGGAGATTTGGGGAGTTCATCCCGAAATTCGATTTTTTGTGGCACCATGAAATCTTCCAGATGTTTTCGGCAGTATGCGAGGACTTCTTTTTCGGCCAATTCCTCTCCTGGCATCAAGGTGACGATGGCACGGATAGATTGTCCCAAGACGGGATCGGGATCTCCCACGACGGCTGCTTCTGAAATTTTCTCGTGGGTAAACAGGACATTTTCGACTTCCTTGGGGCTGACTTTTTCACCACGGCTTTTGATGATGTCATCTCGTCTGCCAACAAAGTAGAGAAATCCTTCTCGGTCCATGCGGAATAAATCGCCGGTGTAGAGTAGCATCTCGTTTGGTAAATCGGCTGGTTTTAAACGCTCAGCGGTTTGTTCGGGAGCTTCCCAGTAACCCTTCATGACATTCGCGCCACGGACGACCAGTTCGCCAACATGTTCCGGCGGCAGGTGGTGTCCTGCATCATCCACAATAAAGACTTCGGTATCGGGCATGGCGATGCCTACCGAACCTGTTCTGGTATCAACCTGATCCAGAGGGAGGTACGAGACCCGTTTGCATTCGGTCAAACCGTACATCGAAAAGATCTGCACGTGGGGCAGTCTTTTGCGGAAGGTCAAAATGTGTTCTGTCGGTAAGGCGGCTCCCGTGTTTGTGATAAAACGCAGGTTCGTAAAGTCGTATTTTGAGAGGTCCATTTTCAACAGAATGGCAGACATTGTGGGAACCAGCGGGAAGCCGGTGACACGTTCGCTGATGATTTTCTGCAGGACCGCATGGGGATACGTGAATGATTTTTCGAGGACCAATGTGGCTCCCACGCGAAACGCCATCAGTAGTTGGTACAAGCCATAATCGAAGGAGAGCGGGAGCACATTCAGAATGATGTCCGAAGGCTCGTTCATTAAGTAGGTCGTAATGGAACGTGCCGCCGAGGTCATATTTAAGTGAGTCAGCATGACCCCTTTGGGATTTCCGGTGGAACCGGATGTGTAAACGAGGGCTGCCAGATCGATGCTGATCGTGGGGATTGCCGGCGGTGAAATGTGATCGGCGAATTCTGACTGCAGTTGGTCCCAGGCATCAAACCGGGGCATTTGCAGTTCATTGTCTTCTGGTGATTCAGCAGTTGTTCCGACCGTAATTGCGTTTTTCAAATGTGGTAACAGATCGGAGTTTTCGAAAACCGTTTTGCGTTTCTTCTCCGGAATGATCAGAACGCGGGCACGGCAGTTATTCAGAACGTACGATAATTTATCGATCTTGGTGGTGGGGTTGACCATCACAAACACGCCGCCCGCTTTCAGCACGGCGAAAATCGCGACGGCAGCTTCCAGAGAATTTTCAAGATGGATAGCGACCCGGTCTCCGCGTCCGAGTCCACGCTGCAATAATGCCTGTGCCAGGCGATTGCTTTGCTGTTCGAGTTCCAGATAGGTATAGCGCTGCTGGTCGACAACCAGCGCAACCTTCTGGGGATCATTCTGCTCACTCTGTTCTAAAAATGATTGCAGCAACAACGGCCTGCTCCTTAGGAAATTAAGCTAATTCTTTGAGTTTTGATTCAATGAAGTTAATCAGGCGATCAATCGAATCCAGGTTTTCAGGAACCAGTTCATCGTCATCGACTTCAACGGAATACTTGTCTTCGATGAAGGCTACCAGTTCGAGAACACCCGTTGAGTCGATAATTCCTGTTTCTAGGAATGAATCATCGTTGTTGAGTGATTCCGGATCTTCGCCGAACAGGAAATTCTCAGCGACAAAATTTCGTACGTCAGATTGAATCGATTGGACAGAGCTCATTTTCTTACCTCTAGAATAGTAGTTATTAGTTAAGGATTATTAGTGTCAGTAAATAACTAGGTTTGTAACGCCGCACTTTCAGTGCGTTTGTTTTCGTGAGTCGCTGGTTGCGTCTGAATCATTTGTTCGACCAGCAGTTGGGTGGAAAGGATGCCCACCAGCGCCATATTGTCGCGGGTGCCGATGGCGCGTCCCTGTTCAATTTTCTTGACCAGTCGCTGGACGGCTGTTGGCTGGAACAGGCCATTCTCTTTCAGCTTTTCGGGCGACAATAGCCGTTCGACATATTCGAAGCGGGCTTTCTGTTTGTCGGTATTGACAAAGCTGTGTGCGTCTGGTGCGCGATAGGGTTGTTTGGGGCGTTTTCGAATGCTATCGGGAATCAAGTCGCGCATCGCGTATTTGAGCAGAAATTTCTCGTTGAGTCCGTTCATTTTATATCGCACGGGAATCCGGGCGGCGAATTCGACGACGCGGTAATCCAGAAACGGAAAGCGGCCTTCAATCGAGTTCCCCATCGCCATGCGGTCACCCTGAGAAGACAGAATGTAGCCGGGCATGAGGTTGATGGATTCCAGATATTGTGCCTGGCAGAAGGAAGGCCATTTTGAAAATCGTTCAGGCAGTTGATCGGAAAAATCAGCCAGCGGATCTTGATTCAATAATTCCTGTTTGATGTCGTCACTGAAAAACGTTTTTAGCTTGGCTGTTAAATCCCAGCGAGGCAGGTGTGAAAAGAACGGGCTGTTGATTTCATCCTCACGGATTTTGAAAAACGCTTTGAGATAAGCGGGTGACTGTGCCTGCAGATTTTTCATGTAGGGGTAGAGTCGCTTCAACAACAGCGGTCGAATTTTTGAATCGGGCTGACGACTCCAGAAACGTCGAATCTTAGTTTCTTTGAAGATGTCGTAACCGCCAAGCACTTCGTCTGCTCCTTCGCCGGTCATCACAACCTTGAACTGATTTTCTCTGACCAGTCGCGATAGAAGGTACATCGGCGCGGGAGCCGTTCGTAAAACCGGTTTCTCGGTGTGCTGTATTACTGTGGGAAAGATGCGACCAATGTCTTCGTATGAACAACAGACAGTCTGGTGATCGGTTCCCAGTTCCTGGATCATTTCCTGCTGGAACTGACTTTCATCGTAGTCTTTATCGTTGAAGTTCACGGAGAACGTATTCAGCGGCGCATTGGTGAAATTGCGAATGATGGCGGCTGTAACTGATGAGTCGAGCCCACCGCTCAAGTAGGCACCAACAGAGACATCTGCCCGTAGACGAAGCTGGGTGGCATTGATCAGCAACGCTCGCAGTTCTTCGGCCCAATCGTCCAGAGTTCTGTGTTCTTCGTTCGGGCTGTAATCCAGATTCCAGTATTGCCAGATCTTGATTTGACCGTTTTTGACAATCATGGAGTGTGCGGGAGGGAGTTCGGAGACTCCCTCAAAAAATGTACGTGGCGGCAGAGGCGACCAGAATGTAAACAGCTGGTTCATCGCGGTCAGGTCGACCTTGCGTTCGACATCGGACAGCGCAAACAGCGCTTTGACTTCGGAAGCGAACAGGAAACGACCTGGTGTCTGTGTATAAACAAGCGGACGGATTCCCATGCGATCACGGGAGAGAAACACCTGTTGTTGTTTCTGATCATAAATGGCAAAGGCCCATTGGCCATTGAATTGTTGAACGCATTCGGGCCCATATTCGGCATACATATGCAGAATGACTTCCGTATCGGAGTGCGTGCGGAACTGATAGCCTTTGCTCGAGAGCAGGGCACGGAGTTCAATATGATTATAAATTTCACCGTTGAAGGTAACGGTCAGCATGCCGTCAGCGGATTGCATTGGCTGTAAACCACCGGCGAGGTCGACAATACTTAGTCGGCTGTGTGCAAATCCCACGGAACCCATTGCTGAGACGCCTGAAGCATCCGGGCCACGATGATTGAGCGTCTCAATCATGCTCTGCAATTCTGCCTGTTGGACTGGTTGCCGGACAGACTGAATGATTCCCGCAATTCCGCACATAATAAATCCGATACGTAGGTGAAGACAGACCTTGCCCATTCGAGAATGGGACCTCTTACAGAAGGAATCTAGGTCGCCGCGATATCAAGTCAAATCGTAAGTCTTTGATCGCACAGTCGTTCATAAAAATAAACGGTCGTATCTTCTTTGCGATGCTTAATCGGGATGAATGGAATAATCGCACTGATCGATACACGGGCGGCAATTCGGTATTCACAGGATCATCTGAGAGGACTGCATTCAAAGATTGGAGAGGCAGGTTCTTTCTGGTGTCGGTCAGAATCGATTTGACTTGTGAGTTATATGACCTAAGGTTTCCTTGCATCTAAGAAAATGAAATGTCACTGCATTTTATCTGGATCATTCCTGACAGGCTCTGATTGTCAGTGCGATATCATTCAGGTGATGTAAACTGTTTATTTCAGTGCAAATTGATTGATTGTGAACCGACCATGGCAGCGAACGACTCTGAATCCGATCTTTCAAGTTTGTTAGACAAAAACAGTGATCCTGAGAAACAGGGCAAAACTGCTTCGAATGCTGTTAACACGGAAGAATTGCTTGCTTCGCTCAGCATGCTGAATCTGACCGGTGATGGTGATTCGGACGATTCGAGTAGTGAAGCTGCACTAGAAGAGCTGGCGGTCAAAACCGCGGAACAGCTTTCCGGCGAAACGGATGTCTCTGAGCCTATGCGTGTGATCGGTAAAGATCAACACCTGAGCCAGTTATTTAATCGTGTGCAGTCTCTGTTGAAGGGGGATGCTGATGAGCAACAACACGGAAGCTTTATTCCTCAATGCCCTGAAACATTAGAAGACACCGGCTTAACCCAGGACGAAATTGAACGCCTGATCTTAAAATACCTGCTCGCCAAGGGAACGCAGACCGGTCGTCAGATCAGTCAGCAGGTCAAACTTCCATTCGGCATTATCGACCCCATCTTGAAACGTGCTAAGCAGGACCAGCTGGTCGCCTATGGTGGCACGGCCGAAATGGGCGACTATGAATTTACAATTACCGAGCTGGGACGTGAGCGTGCCCGTCGCTATACACAAGAGTGTACCTATTTCGGTGCGGCCCCCGTTTGTTTCAAAGATTATCTGAAGGCAATGGAAGCCCAGAGTATTGCCAAGCAGGAAGCGACAGAAGCAGATTTGAAAGAAGCATTTTCCGATTTGATTATTAATCCGAAGATGCTGGATCGTCTGGGCCCTGCCGTCAATTCAGGACGGGGTATGTTTCTGTTTGGTGAAGCCGGTAATGGGAAAACCAGTATTGCCGAGCGGATTACCAAAGCCTTTGGCTCAACGATCTGGATTCCCCGTTGTATGGGAATTGATGGCGATATTATCCGGATCTTTGATCCCGGTCTGCATGAAGAGGTGATTCAGGAAAATAATTCAGAGGGGCTGTTTGATTTATCAGGCGTCGACCCACGCTGGGTTCAGATCGTGCGTCCGACCGTGATTGCGGGGGGCGAATTGACCATGAAAGAACTGGAGATCACCCAGAACCCGCAAACCAAAATTTGTGAAGCACCGCTGCAGTTGAAAAGCAATTGTGGCACCTTCGTGATTGACGACTTTGGTCGACAGAGAATGCCCGTTGACGAATTGCTGAATCGCTGGATTGTGCCTCTGGAAAAACGATACGACTTTCTGAATCTTCCCAGTGGAAAGAAAATACAGGTCCCGTTTGACCAGCTGATTATCTTTTCCACGAACCTGGAGCCGAAAGATCTGGTTGATGCTGCGTTTTTGCGGCGGATTCCATACAAGATCGAAGCCCTTGATCCCTCGGAAGAGGAATTTCGGGCGTTGTTTGAATTGATGGCACCGTTGATGGGTTTCCAATTCGACGAAAAGTCGTACCAGTATCTGGTCGACACGCATTACAAAGCCGTCAATCGGCCGTTCCGTGCCTGTCAGCCACGTGACCTGTTACTGCAGGTGAAAAATTTCTGCGTTTACAAAGAAATGCCTAAGAAACTTTCACCAGACGCATTTGACTTTGCTGTCGAAAATTACTTCTCAGTAATGTGATTTGCTCGATTCCCGCGAAGTCAGGCGGGCCATTCTGTATCACAAGATTCACACCGGAAGCCAACAACCGTTGAAGTACCGGGAATCAGGCGATTCTTCCGATTGAGTAAACCATCTCGTAATTCCAGTTTGTCGATGGAAGAGCTGTTGCAAGCGGGGCACTGTTGGTTCTGAAACAGAATGCGTGCTCGCTTTAATACCCAGTCCTCCTGTTTAAGAAAATGAGGTTTCTTAGGGTATCTTCTCTGAAACGGAAGAATCATTGAAGCAGATTCTTCCTGCGAGGTGACTGGCTCGCTGTGTGTATCTTCGGGGTAATAAATCTTTAAAATGCTCATCCATGAGCTCCTTGCGTTCAATCCCTTGATAAAATATTCCTGTAAATCCAAACGGGAATCTTTAGTGGGGTAGAGTCCCTGATGCTCATCGAAGAAAAAAAGTTCGACAAAACATACGAAGAGGGAAGAAGGATAAAATTCTCGTATTAAGTTGGCAAGAGGTTTTACTGCAAAGCTGTAAACATTGTAAAAAATTCATGTTAGAAGTGCATTGAATTTGAGAAAATGGGAGGTTTCAGAGGTCTGGCGGTTTTAGTTTCTGTAGCTGGACTCACTGAGTTGCTGTATGATAGCCGCAGTGGAAGCAACAAAAAACATACGATACCGCTCTGAGATTTCATTAATCTTGCTGCATTATTTCAGGAGAGATTCAAATCAATAAATCGAAAATGATCAAGCTGGTGATTGGAATCATCATCACAGTCGCCTGCCTGCTGGCAGCTGTCTGGGGAATTGATCTTGAGCAGATCAAGGAAAGTTTTCAACGTGCGAATTACTGGACTTTACCAGGAATGTTCGCATTGCTCTATGTTTTCTTCTGGCTCAAAGCATTGCGGTGGAGGATGCTGCTGGAACCGGTCAAAAACCTTTCAGTATCGCAAGTTACCCCGGCGATGATGATTGGATTTATGGGAAACAATATTCTGCCTGCGCATCTGGGTGAGTTTTTGCGTGTCTATGTACTGAGCCGCCAGTTTCAGATTCCCAAGACAACCGTCCTTTCGACCGTTGTTCTGGAGCGGTTGTTTGATATTGTAGCGATACTGTGTTTCCTGGGTGTCGGCATTTACTTTACCCCGAATATTCCTGAAGACTATCGCTCTTATAGCCTGGTTACGGCAGTTGTCATTTGTGTGGCTATCCTGGTAGTAGCTGCCTATCTAATCTGGACCGAAGCTGTGATCGGCCTGTTCCGTAAAATCTTCAGTTACCTGCGATTTTTGCCTGAAAAATTGACGCATCTTGTTTTGGAAATGATGCAATCGGGGGCTGTCGGAATGGCATCGATGAAAAGCAAACGGCTCAGTTTTGGGATCATCTGGACCTCCTTTGCACAATGGGCCATCAATGGGCTGAGTATTTTCGTTGCGCTCTGGAGTTTTGATATTCAAGTCACGCCATTAGCAGCGCTTGTGGTGCTGGGAGTGACCGCGATTGGAGTGACGGTACCTTCCACGCCGGGATTCTTTGGTATCATTCAGCTTTGCTTCTGGGTCAGCCTACAAGGGTTTGGTGTTTCCAAGTCGGATGTTTTCGCGGCTTCCATTTACTATCAGCTTTCTCAGTATATTCCAGTGACTCTGATTGGATTATATTTTTCCAATCGTGAAGGCCTGAAACTCAGTCAGGCAGAACGGGAAGCGGAGAATGAGCTTGAGGAACTGGAAGGAATCGATGGCACAGAAGCAACACTACCAGAAACCAATGGCTGAAACATCAGGGAGTAACTGTGCCTTTTTTGCTGAGCTCTGTCTGCTTGAGATCGGCGACTCCCTGTTCTGTCACCAGCAGGTCTTCTAAGCGATTGTTGACGAGTTTGGAGTCAATCACTTCCACTTGCGAAGTCCCATTGACCGAAAGTCCGCTGCGTCCGTTCCCTGAGCAGGTTACATTTTCCAACACAATATTTTTACAGCGGTCGTGGATGTTGATGCCATCGATTCGGAAATTTTCGATGTTTAAGTCTGAAATAGAGACTCCCTCTACATCAATCAGTGAGACGCCGACTGACTTTCCTGCGAGAGAAAAGGCTTCGGTGGGTGGTAGTTGATTTTTTGAGCCACGATAATAGATGGCTCCCTGGTAGACGGCCCATTTACCAGTGGGGATGTCATCCAGTTTGACAGGTTGCTTTTTCTCTGGTTTGTATTCGGGAAGAATTTTTCCATCCAGATATAGATTGAAATAACCTTTTCGATAGGGAGTCACCTTCCAAAGGTCGTTGGCCAGTTGTTTCCAGCCGTTCATGGGGATCTTAATGCTTCCATTGAGAGTCGCACCGTTTCCGAGGATCGTGAAATTTTCCTTTCCGATACCACTGAACCGTTTTCCGGAGAGGCTGATCGATTCGTAATACGGTATCTTGTTGTTGATGAGAATGATTTTGTCGCCTCTTCGAGCATAGTCCAGTGCTCGTTGAATCGTTTTGACAGGGCCGTTTTTGCCGTCGACAATTTTGGGTGAGAATCCGTTTAAGGCGTTGTTCCCAGCGCGGTTGTCCACGTAGATAACACGGGCATCAACAGACTTGAAGCCACAGAGCAGGAGCATCAGGCAGAGTAACCCGGACTTGAATTTCACAAAACGGACCGCGTTTCGCATTGTTGGCTCCCTGTCTCATTTAAATACATGCGTCGTGAATCAATCAGTGTTTGATCCTGTGAATTCAATCGTAGAAAAAACCCCGGTATTGAGCCGGGGTTCGAGTTTTCAATGACGATCTTTCGCTTAACGCTCACTAACGGAAACGTAAGGTCGTTCTTCATAGCCGATGTAATTGGCCTTGGGACGGATAATTTTGTTTCCGTCGAGTTGTTCCAGGATATGGGCACACCAACCTGCGATGCGGCTGGCAGCAAAGATACATGTAAACAAATCGCCTGGGATTCCCATGTAGTGCTGCAGGCTAGCAGAATAGAAGTCGACATTGCAGTTGCGTTTGATTTCTGCGTAAACGAGCTTTTCCATCTCGATCGACATTTCGTACCATTTCGGTTCGCCGGTTTCTTCCCCCAGGCGTCGTGAGAGTTCTTTTAAGTGCTTGGCACGAGGATCTTCTACCTGATAGACCGCATGACCAAAGCCCATGAATTTCCCTTTGGCTTCTCGCACTTTTTTCACATACGGTGCGATGTTGTCCACGGAACCGATTTCAAATAGTGTCTTGAGGACTTCGGTATTTGCTCCGCCATGCAGCTTCCCTTTGAGAGCACCGATGGCGCCCGTGATTGCGGAATAAATATCAGGTAGCGTTGCAATGATCACGCGACTGGTGAATGTGCTTGCATTGAGTCCGTGCTCTGCATGCAGTGTCAGGATCAGGTCCATCGCACGTGTGGCGTCTTCACTCGGTTTTTCTCCATTGAGCATGTACATGAAGTTCCCGGCATGGCACAGGCTCGGGTCTGGATCGACTGGATCCAATCCTTTTCGCACTCGATGGATGGCGGCTACAATTGTGGGGATTTGTGAAATTAACTTGATAGAGATCTGCAGTCGTTTGTCACTCGATTCCGATTCTGCATCAGGATCGTAAACCCCTGCCATTGATGTGAGAGTTCGCAACAATGCCATTGGTGGTGCTGATGTGGGAAGCGTTTTGAGGGCGTCGATCAGTTCACTTGGGATGCTGCGATATTGCTTCAGGCTTTCCTGATACTCTGCCAGTTGCCCTGCATTGGGAAGCTCTCCGTTCAATAACAGATAAGAGACTTCTTCAAATGTTGCATGTTCTGCCAGATCGTCGATGTTGTAACCACGATACAGCAGTTTCCCCTCGGTTCCGTTGACTAGACAGATGGAACTGTCAGCCGCAATGATTCCTTTAAGCCCTTTGACAGCTTCGCTTGATGTTTTCTCTACGTCGTCTGCGCTCATTTGAACTGATTCCACTTTCTCAACTACAGCCAATAAATTTACAGTAAGGTTTGCGATCACGAACCAGGGCTCTGGTTTAGACAGTAATCCTCGACCGACTTTTATTAAACAAACTATTGAAAATTCGCAGTCTCCCAGTATATCAAGCCCTGTCATAAGTTCAATCTAGCGAAATTGTTTCCTCAAGAGAGCATGGCGGGTTTCTGCTATAATCCAGAGAGACTGGATAAACGGCCTGTTTGATAAATGTTCATATATGCTTCACGAGGTTTAGAATCAGGGGATTGACTATTTGCCTGAGGGTGTGAAAATAGAGGTATGAGGCAGAAGTATGCTGGTTTTAAGTGGGGGCAGATTTGCTTCTTAAGCTACTGTCGCCTTGTGGTTTAACCAGATTAATTGGGTTCGCAATCAATACTGCTTTTAAGAATGAAGGGAAAACCATCAGCTTTCGTAAGTTGTTAGCTGGTAACGTTGCAGAGGTTTTTTAGAATTTTTTAAATCGTCGTTGTGGATTTCCGTAGACGTTACGAAAAGTTGTGGTAGGATGGGGCTATATGAGCTGGAGGCTTATTGGCTTTTTCAGGTTCTCGGGAGAAGTAAGGATGCCTTGGGAGAGAACCCTCTTGATTAATTATGTTGGCGAACCGGATGCTCCGACTAAGAGCGTGAAAGCGTATTTGAGCAACTTAGTTTTTCAGATGCTCTACGCGACGCCCATTTTACCGCTAACGATCAGGTTGTATTTTAGATCGCTCTTCTTCCATTTTCGGTTAGGGGAGAAGGAATCTGAAGTCGGTTTGAAATCAACTGACAGGTTTTGGGGTTTTTGCAATTATTTCACTGCTCTATCGCTATAGGAATTGATAGGTGCAGAGTAGAGTGACACTTAATAGATAACGAGTGAAATCAGTAACAAAAATTTGGAAAAGGATAGTGAGAGGAGCAAACTTGATGTCTTCTGTAAATACGATCCTTTTATTCTCATAAACTGAACCGCCGTGGTTACACACGGACGTGTGGCCGTAATTTTTTTGACAATACATATTAAGGGAGTGACCCGTGCACCGTTTCGATGCAAATCTGAATTCACTATTTCAGGAAGCGGAAAAACAAGGTTTTTTAACATTTCAACAGGTTCATACATTTCTCCCTGACGAAGGAGGCGATCCTGCCCTGATCGAGTATATCGTGGTGGGGCTGGAAGAACGCGATCTCGATCTGATTGATGACCCCAATGCTGATATTGATGAAGAGGAAGTAGCAGCCGTTGGCGGAGCGGCTGGTGCCGAAGCTGGTGCGGCCCAGGAATCAGACGAAGATTCAGATGAAGCTTCGGCATCGATTGTTGAGCCGGAAACCTCTCTTTCTTCTCGTGATCCAATTCGCATGTATCTGAGCCAGATGGGAAACATCCCTCTGTTAAGTCGTTCGCGTGAAATTTTTCTCGCCAAGAAAATTGAAATCACACGCAAACGATTCCGACGGACCGTGTTGGAGTCCGACTTTGCTCTAAAGATTGCCATTGATACACTTGAAAAAGTTTATGCAGGCGAACTTCCCTTCGAACGAACTTTGAGAACTTCGGATACGGAGGATGCGACCAAAGATCAGATTATGGGGCGCATGCCTTTTAATATCGCGACTTTGAAAGCCTTGCTTGAGAAAAGCACAAATGATTTTCAACTGCTTTCTTCTGGCGAACTAACCAAGCCTCAGCAACGCGAAGTACAGAAGCGGATCAAAGTTCGCCGTCAAAAAATGGCCACACTCTGTGAAGAACTTTGCCTGCGGACCCAGCGTCTCCAACCGGTGCTGAAGCGAATTCATCAGATCGCCGGACGTATTCGGGAAGTCGAAGAACAGCTTAATGATTTTAAATCACTGCGACATAAGTCGACCGACACCCGTCTGCTGGAACGTGAACTGTCTGAATTGACCAGTATGGTTGCCGAGTCTTCAGAGGATTTCCAGACACGTTCTCGTGAAATCAAACGACGCTTTGATGACTGGACAGAAGCCAAACAGCAACTTTCCGGCGGTAACCTGCGACTGGTTGTCTCAATTGCCAAAAAATACCGAAATCGTGGTTTGAGCTTCCTGGATCTGATTCAGGAAGGAAACGCCGGTTTGATGCGTGGCGTTGAAAAATATGAATATCGTCGCGGTTATAAGTTCTCCACATACGCCACCTGGTGGATTCGTCAGGCGATCACCCGCGCTGTTGCTGACCATGCCCGGACCATTCGAATTCCCGTGCACATGTTCCAGAGCATTTCCACTCTCAAGGCACGCAGTGAGCAGATCCGTCAGGAGACGGGTCGCGAACCAACGATGGAAGAACTCGCTGATTCAGTTGGTCTCGGAGTCGAAGAGACTGAGCGGATTATGAAGACCTGGAAGCATCCGATCAGCCTGGATACTCCCGTCGGAGAAAGTGAAGACAGTAGCTTTGGCGATTTTCTGGAAGATGGCCACGAGTCGTCTCCCGCTGACGCCGCCATGCGTGAAATGCTGAAAGACAAAATCGAGCATGTTCTCAAGAGCCTGACTTACCGTGAGCGGGAAATCATTCGTCTACGTTACGGTTTAGGCGATGGCTACAGCTATACGCTGGAAGAAACAGGCCGGATTTTCAAGGTGACGCGCGAGCGTATTCGCCAGATTGAGTCGAAAGCCCTGCGTAAATTACAGCATCAGACTCGTAGTGCTCACCTCAGAGGCTTCGTCGACGCCATCTTCCCGAATAAGGAAGATGAGGAAAATGGAACTGAAGAGGAAGTTCAGTCTGAGCAGGAGTCTTCTACCATGGTGGGAGCACTTGAATAGTCTCGAACAAGCTATTTAATCAATTCTCGAATCAAGGCGGTTTGCTGTTTTCACGAACAACAAGCCGCCTTTGCCTTTTCTATTTCGCACAATTCGAATAGTTTATACGCAATCAGCGAAAACTGACATCAACAACTGATTGAACGTTCCGAGAACTTCAATCATCTTAGATCTCATAATATTTACGGAGTAGCACAGCATGGGGCTTTTTGAAGGCAAAAAAGGTCTGGTTTTTGGCATCGCGAACGATCATTCAATCGCCTGGGCCATTACGGAAAAACTTTATGACGAAGGGGCCGAGATCGCATTCACGCACCTTCCCGATAAAGATCCCGAACGACCACGCATGGAACGTCGTTTGAGAAAGCTGGTTGAGCCCAAGGGCGCAAAAATTATGCTTCCCTGTGATGTGACCAAAGATGAAGACTTGGATCGCGTCTTTGAAACGGTCAAGCAAGAGTACGGCGAAATTGACTTTGTGTTGCACTCCATTGCTTATGCTCCGATGGACGACCTGAAGGGGCCTGTTTACAACGTGAGTCGCGATGGTTTCAAGCTGTCGATGGAAATCAGTGTCTACAGTCTGCTGGCGATTGCCAATCGGTCCAAAGACATTCTGAAACCAGGCGGAAGTATTTTGACTCTGAGTTACCTGGGCGGCGAAAAAGTGATTCCCGGTTACAATGTGATGGGAATCTGCAAATCCGCCCTTGAGAATTCCGTGATGTATCTGGCGAATGAACTCGGCCCGGAAGGCATTCGTATTAACAGTCTGAGTGCAGGACCTTTGAAGACTCTCAGTTCCTCTGCCGTGGGTGAGTTTGATATGATGATGAAGTTGTATCAGACCATGTCGCCGCTTCGCAAAAATATTACTCCGGAAGATGTAGGCAAGGCTGGCATGTACCTGTTAAGTGATCTGTCGAGTGGTGTCTCCGGCGAAAATCATCACGTCGATTCAGGCTACCATATTATGGGGGCCCCGCCGATCGAATTACAGCAACAGCAGGCTGAAGCTTAGCCGCACCTGCAATACTGATAATGCTTTCAAGCCACCAGTTGAACATAACCGTTACAACAGGTGGCTTTTTTCACGCCTTGACCTCCCTGACTTCGTGACAGACTCAAATAAAATCTTGAGCAAATCTTGCCTCACTGGAACAAATTTTCCATTTTGCTCATTCGCTTGTCTTACATTGAATGTTCTCTGAACAACTCGCTTTTTGCTAACGATTCCGACATCAAGAAAAAATCTGCCGGTTTCGCAGGTTTTCGTGATCCAATCAAAGAAAATTACGTTCTCAATGCGATAGACCCGTTTTTAGGGTTCATACTGGAGTAACCATACTCGTTGGATTCTATCCAGAACGAGCTCGTAGGATTTTTTCACATCCCCTTACTATCCGGTGAAAATCGTGAGCGAATTGATACACGCTGCAATTAACTGGCCCACATTGCCGGCAACGGTGTTGGTCGGGCTATGTCTGTTGTATTGGGTGAGCGTCATATTGGGGGTCTTGGATTTTGATTTGCTGGATTTTGATCTCGATTTCGAAATCGGTACAGACAGTCCATCAATACTTGATTTTGGTTTTATCGGTTTACGGTTTCTGAATTTAGGCGAAGTGCCGGTGATGTTATGGCTAAGCATCTTTTCACTCAGCATGTGGATGCTTTCAATCAACTTTGATTCCAAGATCGAGATTAATACGGTAATGGATTATTTGCCGTTAGCATTGCGAAATATGGGAATCAGTTTGGTGGTGACGAAACTGATTACTCAACCATTTAAAGGGTATTTTCAGTTTACTCCCCCAAATGAAATCGAAACATTACTGGGGAAGTCCTGCCAAGTCACGAGTAGTTCAGTATCCGAACGATATGGGCAGGCAGAAATGGAAGCAGAAGGAGCCCCCTTGAAACTACATATTCGTTCTGAAGACAGTTCGATCCAGAAGGGGGATTGGGTTCGTTTATCAGACTATAACTCGGAAAAACAAGTATTTTACGTAGTGAAAATTAATCAGGAGTCTTAAGCCATGTCCATCTCAGCCATTTATTTTTCTAGTTCCTACCTGCTGGGATTGGAGCTGTTCGGTTCATCCTTTATCACCATGGTGATTATTGGTGGGGCTATCCTATTCGGGTTAGCTGTAGCGATATCTCGCTTTTATCGAAAAGTTGGACCAGAGGAAGCATTGGTGTTAACGGGAGCAGGTGGTCTTCGCGTTGCCACAGGTGAAGGAATTATTGTAATTCCTGTTCTGCATCGAGCTGATCAGATGGACCTTTCGGTTAAGCGAATCGAAATTGCCCGAAAAGGGGAAGTTGGTCTGATTTGCCGGGATAATATCCGGGCAGATATTGAGGTGGCTTTCTTCGTACGAGTAAATAATACCGTTGGTGACATTCGCAATGTAGCACAGTCGTTGGGTTGTGATAGAGCCTCCAGTCGCGAAGCTTTGGTGGAATTGTTTGATGCCAAGTTTTCGGAGGCATTGAAGACCGTCGGGAAGCACTTCGATTTTGTAGAACTCTATAATGAACGGGATAAGTTCAAGGAAGAGATTCTGAAGATTATCGGAACAGACCTGAATGGTTATGTTTTGGATGACTGTGCGATTGACTATCTGGAACAGACTCCTCTGGAAAAACTAAGCCCGACGAATATTCTCGATGCGGAGGGGATCAAAAAGATCACCGACCTCACGGCTCGTGAGCATGTCTTGTCGAATAATATTACGCGTGAAAAAGAAAAGACCATTAAGAAGCAGGACGTCGAAGCCCAGGAAACGATTCTGGAACTGGAACGCCAGCGTGTGGAAGCGGTTGAGAAACAAACGCGGGAAATTGCCGCATTAACGGCTCGTGAGCAGGCGGAAGCCCGCCGTGTCGAGCATGAAGAACGCCTGAAGGCAGAATCAGCCCGCATTCGCACAGATGAAGAACTGGCGATTGCTGAGGAAAATAAACTGCGACAAGTGATCGTTGCTGAAAAGAGTAAACAGCGGACTGACGCAGTCGAAACGGAACGTGTTGAAAAAGATCGGTTGCTGGAAGTCAAGGAACGCGAACGTGTCGTGGGTGTCGCCGACATCGAGAAAGATAAAGCGATTGAAGTTGAAAAACGCAATATTCAGGAAGTAATCCGCGAGCGTGTGATTGTAGAACGCGCGGTTGTGGAAGAGCAGGAACGAATCAAGGATACCGAAGAGTTCGCCGGCGCAGATCGACTCAAGCAGGTCACCGTGACCAAGGCGGAAATGGAAGCAGAAGAGAATCTGGTCAAGGAAGTCAAAGCCGCAGAAGCTCAGAAAACCTCAGCCGAACTGCTGGCTGAAAAAGTGGTCATCGAAGCCGAGGCTGAGAAAACGGCCACCGAAAAGAAATCGGACGCGATCAAAGTCATGGCGGAAGCCAAGACAGCAGACGGTGCTGCGATCGGACTGGCAGATGCCCAGGTCATGATTGCCAAGGCCACCGCGACCGAAAAGGCTGGTCAGGCAGAAGCCAATGTCATGATCGCCAAAGCGGAAGGCGTACAGAAAACTGGCGAAGCCGAGGCCAACGTCATGATTGCCAAAGCCGACGGAACCGAGAAGGCCGGAACCGCGGAGGCGACTGTCATGAAACTCAAGTTCAGTTCTGAAGCGACTGGTATTGTAGAAAAAGCCAAGGCGATGAAGCTGTTCGATGGTGTTGGTCGAGAGCACGAAGAGTTCAAGATTAAGATTAATAAAGATAAGGATATCGAACTGGCGGCCATCGCTGCTCAACAGGAAATTGCAGAAGCGCAGGCAGGTATTGTTGGGGAAGCACTCAAGTCGGCCCGCATCGATATTGTCGGCGGCGAAACCACCTTCTTCGACAAGATTGTCGATTCGATCAAGAGTGGTAAATCCATCGACCGCTTTGTGCATAACAGCGAAACACTGACCGATATTAAAAATACGTTCTTTAATGGAAACCCTGATTACTTCGAAGATCAACTCCAGACTTTTATTTCCCGGTTTGGTATGTCCTTTGAAGATGTGAAGAATCTTTCCGTGGCAGCTTTGATTTCTCAACTGCTCGTCCAGGCAGACAGCGATGAAGACAAGTCCGTCTTAAATCGTCTGTTGGAGACTGTGAAAAACCTCGGAATTTCAGACAAAAAAGTTTCTTCATTTATCAATGCAAAAGTCAAAAAGTAGAAAAGTGTAAACCTCAACTTTCGACTTTTTATAGTTGTTCTGTCGGCTTGCTCTCCATCTGAAGTGTGAACTTCAGTGGAGAGAGCCGATTGAATTCAGGGCAATGGCTTGTAAGAATTAACGATATCAGGTGCCACGGGAAATAAGATCAATGGCCGATTTGGAAAATAATTCAGAAGAGACTGCCGGCGGCAATGCAGATGCGATTGCCCTCGAAAGCAGTACATATGAAATTATTCAAAATCGCTTACAGAGCCATGGAAAAGAGCTGAAGGCGCGTCTCGGAAAACTCAATGAGTTGCGTAAAGAGGTCTTCGGTTCCATTGAAACCCAGCTGCTGGGCAGTGACCGCATCACAACCGAGCATAATTGCATCCCCCGTGATATGCTGGCGGTGGGGAACCGGTTTCTGTTTGGTTACAACGTGCACTTTGGCCTGAAATCAGAAACACATCTGAGTGACGTGTTCTCGGTCTACGAATTCAAAGAGGGCACGTATCATGCGTTGCCACTCGATCTGATTCAGAATGTCGAGTTCGAAAAAGACTTCAAGGACATCTACCGCTATTACAAAAATGCCACCTTTGCCAAGTTTTTTGTCAAAGGTCCTTTTTTGTATATGTTGTTTAAGGTCGGGGATGGCCCCAAGGATTTCAAGTCGTTCAAGTGGGCGATTCAGGGTAGCGAACTCGTTTATGTAGATAACCGGAGTGACCACGAGGTCCAGTATCCGTCTCAGCAGGAATTTGAATGGACGCGTACTCATCGCGATCTGCATTACACAGGAGCACATCCTCATATTTCGATCGATGATCGGCTGTTTGTCGAAACCATCGGCGGCGACCTGACGATCAAGATTGAAAACAATACCGAAACGGGTGAGGGGATCTACTCCGAACCCGTTGACGATCCCGATCAGGTCCTGGACGATGCCGAGATTTTCTATGCACTCATCGGCTCACTGATATTGTTGAAAATTCGTCCGTATAAAGAAACGAAATTTCGGTATTTCATTTATAACGAAAAATTGCAGAAAGCTCAGCGGCTGGATTCAATCCAGGATGCCTGCATTTTGCTTCCCGATGATCATGGCCTGGTGTTTTCAAACGGCTATTATCTGCAAAACGGAGAATCAAAAACCTTCGACACCGAACTGCAGGACATGCTCTATCAGGAACGCATTGCGTCTCCAAACGGTGAAGACTTTCTGTATGTGTTCTATCAGCCGGATCAGGGAGCCTACGTTCTACTCCAGTACAATGTGATCGAACAAAAGCTCGATACTCCTTTA
This sequence comes from Gimesia alba, assembly GCF_007744675.1. Lineage (NCBI taxonomy): Bacteria > Pseudomonadati > Planctomycetota > Planctomycetia > Planctomycetales > Planctomycetaceae > Gimesia > Gimesia alba. Next base: position 6,071,061 of record NZ_CP036269.1, on the reverse strand, counting down.
ATCTGCCACGGTTTCACCCGCTTCGAAGGGGGAGAGTTGATCTGTTTTTCCGGCCAGGATGAGCCGCAAAAACATCACATGATTCAGCTTTGGAAGACCCCTTACATCAGTGAATCATTTCAGGTTCCACACAAAACTGATTCTTATCTCGATAAAATTGGTAATAAAGACATCGTACGCGGCATGGCCGAATGCCATGAGCTTCTCGGGTTGATCTACCGAAAAGATGCTTACGAAAATCTGTATGTTGATCTGGTGAAACAGACCAGTGTCGTGCTCGATTCCTATTTCTGGATCAATCACCAGGAAACGTTTGTCTTAGGCGAGGTCGTACTTGAGATCAAAAAGGCTGCGGAAGCGGCCGTCTCTGAGTATGAAAAAGTTCTGCAGCTCAGGCAGAATACGAAAAAAACAACAGCCGAGATTGAGACAAAGACAAAGAACACTTTCACTGACATTGATCATCGACGGTTTGATAAGATTGATGACTTTGTCCAGAGTCTGGCAAGTTTACGAGGTTTGCGCGGCGATGTGATTTCGTTACGCGATCTGCGGTATGTCGATCAGGGACTGGTCGATCGGCTGGAACAAAGTGTCGGCAAGCGAACCGAAAAACTGGCAACCCGCTGTGTTTCATTCCTGCTGAGAGAGGATGCACTCAAGCCGTACGCAGATCGAATCACTGCTGCGACCGAACAGATTCAAACTGTGGAGAAGGTTGCCGACGCACGGAAGGTCGAACAGGAGATCGAAGCCAGCTCGAACGAACTCGAAATGTTGATCGATATTGTCAGTAATCTGAAAGTTGAAGATACAACACAGCGCACCGCGATCATTGATAATATTTCGACGAACTTTTCCCGTATCAATCAATCCCGAGCCGCTCTAAAACGACGCATCAAAGAGTTGATGTCCGTGGAAGGAGTGGCGGAATTCAATGCCCAGATCAAGCTGCTGAATCAAGGGGTGGTCAATTATCTGGATGTTTCCGATTCACCTGAAAAGTGTGATGATTTTCTCACCAAACTGATGATTCAGGTTGAGGAACTCGAAGGCCGATTTTCGGAATTTGATGAATTCGTTGAGCAGTTGACCGAAAAGCGGGAAGAGATCTACGCCGCCTTTGAGACGCGCAAACTGGCGATTGTCGAAAGTCGCAATAAGCGGGCAAATTCGCTGGCGAAGTCGGCAGACCGGATTCTGACTGGGATCCGCAGTCGTGCAGAGCAGTTAGAAACGATAAACGAGATCAATGGTTATTTTGCTGCTGACCTGATGATCGACAAGGTCCGGGACATCGTTCGACAACTGGGCGAGCTGGAAGATACGGTCAAAGTCGATGACATTCAGAGCCGTCTGAAAAGTATTCGCGAAGATGCCGTCCGGCAGCTAAAAGACAAGCAGGAATTGTTTGTTGATGGCGAAAATATCATCAAGCTCGGCAATCGCCAATTCACGGTCAATCGTCAGCCGCTCGATTTAACAACCGTCTATCGTGATGATGCCCTGCAGTTGCATTTGACGGGAACCAACTTCTTTGAAGTGATCGAAGACGAACGTCTGTTAGCAACCAGAGAAGTCTGGGATCAGGAAGTCGTTTCGGAAAACCGTGATGTGTATCGGGTGGAATATTTAACGTACTGCCTGTTAAAATCTTTGGAGACGGATCCGGAACACTCCGTTGAATCGCTTGCCAAACTATCGGATGAAGAGCTACTGGCATTCATTCAGAAATTCATGGGTCCGCGTTACAGTGAAGGTTATATCAAAGGGGTCCACGATCAGGATACCTTGTTGCTGTTACGGTCACTGCTGAAAGTGAAACCGGCACTCGGGCTTTTGCGATATCAGTCGGGAGCACGCGCTTTAGCGTCACTCTATTGGGAGTATTTTTGCGACCCGGAAACAAAAGATCTCTTTGCCACCAAGTTAGCCGGATTTGGTCGGATCATGCAGGTCTTTCCTCAGACCGGCCAACAACAGTATTACATCAACGAACTACAACAGCAGCTTTCGCAATTCGTACAGCGAATTTCCTGTTGTGATCAGGCATTGATTCCGGAAGCTGCCGAATACCTGTTTCTGGAGTTGGTACGTGGAGAGGCGTTTGTGGTCAGTAAGCGGGCCGCTGATCTCTATCTGGAGTTTGAAAAATATTTAAAACACAATAACGCGTTGGAACGACTGCAGGAAAGTCTGGCTGCTACGAATGAAAATCCGGCGAACTGGTTTCTCCTGGCGCGCGACTGGGTTCAGGCGTATCTGGATCATCTGGATTCAGACGAAGATTATGATTATCTGGATGAAGTATCGCTACTGTTGCTTCAGGACAAACTCGATCGCAGCCGACTGATTGATGCGACCGTGACCGCACAGATATCCGGTCTGTCAGGCTCACATGCACGCATTCAAAATGGAGAATATCATTTGCACTTCAATCGCTATATGAAGCGGTTAACCGAATTTGAATCGGTCAACGTTCCCCGGTATGAATCGTATCTGGCATTGAAAAAAGAGATCGTAGATCGATCCCGTAATTCCATGCGGCTCGATGAATTCCGACCGCGCGTACTGACTTCATTTGTTCGAAACAGGCTACTCGACGAAGTCTATTTACCAGTCATTGGTGATAACCTGGCCAAGCAGATGGGGGAAGCAGGCGAACAGAAACGGACTGACCGCATGGGATTGCTGATGCTGGTCTCGCCCCCCGGTTACGGGAAAACGACGTTGATGGAATATATTGCCAATCGGTTGGGAATCATCTTCATGAAAATCAACGGACCGGCTCTCGGGCATCAGGTGACTTCACTCGATCCGGCGGCTGCCCCCAATGCCGGCGCTCGAGAAGAGGTCAAGAAGCTCAACCTGTCTCTGGAGATGGGCGACAATGTTATGATCTATCTGGATGACATTCAGCACTGTAATCCCGAGTTCCTACAGAAATTCATTTCGCTCTGTGATGCCCAGCGCAAAATCGAAGGCGTTTATCAAGGCGAGACCCGTACCTATGACTTACGCGGCAGAAAAGTCGCCGTTGTGATGGCGGGTAATCCTTATACGGAAAGCGGCGAGAAATTCCAGATTCCCGACATGCTCTCCAACCGGGCCGACATTTATAACCTGGGAGAAGTGATCGGCGAACACGCGGATGCCTTTGAAATGAGTTATCTGGAAAACTGTATTACGTCCAATCCAGTGCTGAATCCACTCTCTTCGCGGAGCCAGAAGGATGTTTATACCATCATTCAGATGGCACAGGATGGAACCGGAGAACGCGGCGATCTGGAAGGCAATTACTCGGTGGAAGAACTCAACGAGATGGTTTCCACCATGAAGAAACTGATCCGCGTACGTGATGTGATCTTGAGTGTCAACCGGGAATACATCCGCTCGGCAGCCCAGTCTGATGAATATCGCACCGAACCGGCATTCAAGTTACAGGGTTCCTACCGAAATATGAACCGCATCGCCGAAAAAGTGTTTGCGGTCATGAACGAGAAAGAACTCGAAACGCTGATCGTTTCCAATTATGAAAACGACGCCCAGACTCTGACATCGGATACGGAAGCCAACCTGTTGAAGTTCAAGGAATTGATGGGAATTTTAACCGAAGCCGAGCTTCAGCGCTGGAATGACATCAAGAAATCATTCCGCAAAAATCTACAGCTAAAAGGTGTGGGAGGCGAAGATCGTCTGGCCCAGGCAGTGCTGCAGCTCAGTAATGTCGGCGAGGGGCTTCAGGACATCCGCGAGACGATGGACGCTGGTATGAATCGTTTGACGGAAAAGAAAGAAACCAATCTCGATCTCTATGCCAAAGATTTCTCGGAGCGATTTCAACATCTGGCTGAGAGTCTGAATGCGATTCAGGCAGCACTTTCCTCGGGCACCCAAAATGTAACCACTCTGTTTGAGCAGTCACTACAATCACGTTCGGCACCATCAACTCCTGCTCCTCAAACTGAGGAACGAGCACACACTCCTGACGATAAAATCACGGTTGTCAATAAAATCCCTCGCTCGCTTCTAAACGTTCTGGAAACGCAGTTTGATCTAATGCAGGGCTGGATGCAGCCATTATTGTTATCCACACACGCGAATCAGACGGAGTTCCAGGAACTCCGCGAATTGATCACACGCTGTCTGAATGATTACAACGCTCTGTTAAAACGGATGGATGACGAGTAGAACTGGTATTGTTGCATCAATGCTACATCAACTCGTGTAATGGTTCTCCGTAGGGGAGCGTAATGATCGGGCGGCCCGAATGATCCAGATAATGCTTCTCGGTGTCGACTCCCAGGTGTTGGTAGACCGTGGCGAGCACATCCTGCGGCGTTTTCGGATTATCTTTGGGGAACGCGCCTTTGGCATCGGACGAACCGACGACACGGCCCCCTTTGACGGGCCCTCCGGCGATCGCGGCGCTGAATACATTCGGGTAATGATCGCGGCCAGAATTCTTATTCACGCGTGGTGTGCGACCGAATTCTCCCCAGGCGACGACTAGCGTGGTTTCCAGCAGGCCGCGTTGGTCCAGGTCTTCGATCAGAGCCGAGTAGGCCTGATCCCAGCGGGGCAGAAAACCATTTCGCATCGAGTCGAATCCTTTAACGTGCGTGTCCCACCAGCGGCAATCGACTGTCACAAGTCTCACGCCTGCTTCGACCAGACGGCGAGCTAAGAGCATCCGCTGTGAAAAGGCACTCGCGCTGCAACGGGTCGGGTCCATGGGATCATAGCGGGGAATAAAACCGTAGCGTTCTCGTGTACTGCTGCGTTCTGCATCCAGGTCGAACGCTTTCCGGGCTTTGTCGGAACTTAAGATGCCGAACGCCTGTTGCTGGAATTCGTTAATGGCTTTGAGTTGCCCGGAGCGGTCCAAGTCAGTGCGAAACTGGTCAAAGCCTTTGAGCAGGTCTTTACGACGCGTAAAACGATTGTCGCTGATGCCTTCGACCAGCGAGAAGTTTTGTAAGGTAAACGGGGCGTCATTGGCCGGGTCGGCTAATGTTTCAAACGGCTTGTGCGCCACGCCCAGGTAAGCCGAATCGGTTCCCGGCACCTGGCGGGGAATCATGACGTATGGGGGCAGTTCAGGAGTCAGGTGTCCCAGTTGTTCTGAGGCAATCGAACCGCAACTGGGATGCACGTTGAGAGTGGGGTCTGTTCCAGGCGGGTATCCGGTGAACAGAATCTGGTCTCCGGCGGAGTGTCCCGCATTGGTGTGATGCAGGCTGCGAATAATCGACCACTTATCCATGATCTTCGCGCAACGGGGCATCAGATCGACGATTTCAATGCCGGGAACAGAACTTTTGATAGCACCGAAATCCCCGCGAAATTCAGCAGGGGCCAACGGTTTCGGATCCCATGTTTCGTGCTGAGACGGGCCGCCCCGCATCCAGAGGATGATAACCGAATTCTCTTTTTGGGCAGCAGGACCGGCGTGCGCTTCGTGTTGCAGAAGATTAGCCAGCGTCAAGCCAGCTATCCCCAAACCGCCGGCTTTCAGAAAGCCGCGACGGTTCAGGTGGAGTGAACTTCGAAATTCAGCGCAGCCATCGCTCAAGTGACCTCTCACCATCTGGGATACTCCTTGAACCAAACGAACATGTCATATAAGTGTCGGTTTATATTAACGGTTTTTCAGAGAATGTCCAAATACCTTTCGAGATTTCTGATGTCTATTTGATCTGACTTCCGTTCAGAGTGGGCTTACTGAATCTTCCCGCGCCCCTGGATTGGCCAGACGACTTCGAGGCGATCGTTGCGGAAGCCGTAGAAGTTTTCGTGCAGGATCGTGGTGAAGTCGGCGTAGCCGGGGATCAATTCGATTTTGTCGCCGATCTTGAGGTCCTGTGATTCGGGTCCCAGGTCGACGGCACAGTGTTCTGCACTAAGGGCTGTCACCTTCGCATCGGGCCAGGCTTTGACCAGGGGAAGCTGGAAGTCAGGGTGCATTGTCTTGCGACCACAGTCGAGCACCATGCGTCCTTTTTCGGGACGGCTG